>NZ_JAEOHX010000040.1:0-1351 GCF_019366485.1 Escherichia sp. GZ89
AATACGTCCTGAAAAATTAGGAGCGTCCACATGAAAGTATCAACTCTTGGTATCGACCTGGCAAAGAACGTTTTTCAGCTTCATGGTGTCGATCATGAAGGCCATACTATTTTGCGTAAAAAGCTCACCCGGGCTAAGTTTGTTCAGTTTGTGATTCAACTGGAACCTTGTCTGATTGGCATGGAAGCCTGCTCATCCAGTCATTATTTTGCGCGATTATTCACCCGCTATGGTCATGAGGTAAAACTCATACCTCCGCAGTATGTGAAGCCTTATGTGAAAACGAACAAGACGGATGCAGCAGATGCTGAAGCAATCTGCGAAGCGGTAACCCGCCCGAATATGCGTTTTGTTCAGATAAAAACCGAAGAGCAGCAGGCCGTTTTAGCGTTACACACTGAACGGGGAATACTTATCCGTGAGCGGATTGCCTGTGCCAATAGTTTAAGAGCCACACTTGCTGAGTTTGGTATTACGATTGCGGCCGGACAAAGCCATTTAACACGTGAGCTGCCAGCCATTCTGGAGGATGGCGAAAATGGTTTATCTCCCTTTGTCAGAACCAGCATCTACAGACAGTCTAAACATATCCGGGAACTTGAAGAACAAGTTAAACAGGTAGAAGAAGCTCTGGCCTCCTGGTATAGAACGCAGGAAGCCTGCCAGAGAATGGCCAAGATCCCGGGGGTTGGCATGCTAACGGCCACTTATGTGGTAGCAGCAGTGGGTAATGCCCGACAATTCAGTACCGCAAAGCAGTTCGCTTCATGGCTGGGGCTGACACCAAAGGAACATTCCAGCGGCGGGAAACAGCAACTGGGAGGGATCAGCAAACGTGGAGATGGATATTTCCGATACCTGCTGGTTCACGGCGCACGCGCACTTACCGCCTGGGTCAACCGAAACGGCGCGGTTGAGGAGAATTCCTGGCTTCAGGGACTCCTTGAGCGGAAGCACTACAATGTAGCTGTTGTCGCCATGGCGGCAAAAACAGCGAGGATCATGTGGTCAATGTTGTCACACAATACTGAATATCAACCTCGGCAGCTCGCCTGACACAAGGTCAGTCAATCTGACGAGGTGCTGAAAAAAAGTTAACGTCCTGGTAGGTGCAGGTGACTTCAGAAGATGGCAAAACAGGTAAGACCGCAGGCAGGACACACCGAGAGGTAACAAGGGCAAGTTAGCCCGTAGAGGATGATTGGTACCTGCCTGGCGGATTTCATCATGGTTCGGGATAAAAATCCCATCAGAAACCGGATATATGGCTGCACCTACCCGTTTTATTACATAACTGAAGAAAGCATTGCATTCCGGGAGCGTCCATATATGTTACCTCGCGCCCGACCCG
>NZ_JAEOHX010000041.1:0-1329 GCF_019366485.1 Escherichia sp. GZ89
CTGATGAATCCCCTAATGATTTTGGTAAAAATCATTAAGTTAAGGTGGATACACATCTTGTCATATGATCAAATGGTTTCGCGAAAAATCAATAATCAGACAACAAGATGTGCGAACTCGATATTTTACACGACTCTCTTTACCAATTCTGCCCCGAATTACACTTAAAACGACTCAACAGCTTAACGTTGGCTTGCCACGCATTACTTGACTGTAAAACTCTCACTCTTACCGAACTTGGCCGTAACCTGCCAACCAAAGCGAGAACAAAACATAACATCAAACGAATCGACCGATTGTTAGGTAATCGTCACCTCCACAAAGAGCGACTCGCTGTATACCGTTGGCATGCTAGCTTTATCTGTTCGGGCAATACGATGCCCATTGTACTTGTTGACTGGTCTGATATTCGTGAGCAAAAACGACTTATGGTATTGCGAGCTTCAGTCGCACTACACGGTCGTTCTGTTACTCTTTATGAGAAAGCGTTCCCGCTTTCAGAGCAATGTTCAAAGAAAGCTCATGACCAATTTCTAGCCGACCTTGCGAGCATTCTACCGAGTAACACCACACCGCTCATTGTCAGTGATGCTGGCTTTAAAGTGCCATGGTATAAATCCGTTGAGAAGCTGGGTTGGTACTGGTTAAGTCGAGTAAGAGGAAAAGTACAATATGCAGACCTAGGAGCGGAAAACTGGAAACCTATCAGCAACTTACATGATATGTCATCTAGTCACTCAAAGACTTTAGGCTATAAGAGGCTGACTAAAAGCAATCCAATCTCATGCCAAATTCTATTGTATAAATCTCGCTCTAAAGGCCGAAAAAATCAGCGCTCGACACGGACTCATTGTCACCACCCGTCACCTAAAATCTACTCAGCGTCGGCAAAGGAGCCATGGGTTCTAGCAACTAACTTACCTGTTGAAATTCGAACACCCAAACAACTTGTTAATATCTATTCGAAGCGAATGCAGATTGAAGAAACCTTCCGAGACTTGAAAAGTCCTGCCTACGGACTAGGCCTACGCCATAGCCGAACGAGCAGCTCAGAGCGTTTTGATATCATGCTGCTAATCGCCCTGATGCTTCAACTAACATGTTGGCTTGCGGGCGTTCATGCTCAGAAACAAGGTTGGGACAAGCACTTCCAGGCTAACACAGTCAGAAATCGAAACGTACTCTCAACAGTTCGCTTAGGCATGGAAGTTTTGCGGCATTCTGGCTACACAATAACAAGGGAAGACTTACTCGTGGCTGCAACCCTACTAGCTCAAAATTTATTCACACATGGTTACGCTTTGGGGAAATTATGAGGGGATCTCTCAG
>NZ_JAEOHX010000042.1:0-1284 GCF_019366485.1 Escherichia sp. GZ89
CGCCAGTCACCACTGCCGGAGCCTTCATAAGCAATATCAATGGCCACGGATTCGGTCGGGTTAAACTGCACGCCAGCCCCCCACGCCAGAGACGTGTTACTGTGGCGACCATCATCACTTCCGGTCAGCACATCGTGCGTTTTCCCCTTGTTGTCAGTTACGCGGAGATAATCCCCGGAGAAAGTCGAAACACGGCTGTAAGCCACACCCGCCATCGCATATGCGCTGAACCATTCATTCACGCGTACAGACGGCCCCGCCATCACGCTGAACCAGCGGTTACGAACGGAATCTTCATGCCAGCGGGTATCGCTGTAATGCGTTTTTTGCTCATCTTCGGCGTTGGCATAACTGAATGACGTCACCATCCCAAGCGTGTCCGTAAATTCATAACGGTATTTCACGTTAATACCATTCAGATCATCACCGCCTGGCATTTTCGTATGAGCATGAATATATCCTGCGCTTAATGTGCTCTGGTGTTCTGCTGCACTCACTGTCGTACCCGATACGGTCAGGAATACTGCTGCGGACAAAAGAATTGCACATACTTTACGCATAATTACCTCTCACTTTTCTGCAATAAAAAAGGCGCCATTTCTGGCGCCCGGTTTGGGTTTTAAACATTCAGCTGATACTGATACCAGCTGTGGATTTTTTCATAATGACCACAAGCAAATCGCTGATAGTCGCTGAAGGATAATAATTCCCGTTTGACGCAGAAACTGAAAACTCAAGAGTTATTCCTCCAGAACCGGCTGGCATATCCATGATACCTGTGTAAATGGCTGTAACATCGTTGGTCGATTTGTCATAAATTACAGAACCATTCTTTTTTACAACAAGACGACAGGATGAATAATATTCACTGTTTGTGGATGCCTGCCGGTGCTTCGCCCCACGAAACGCAACAGCAGGAATGACAATTTGTCTGTCATATTTTTGATCATCATCTATCCTCACAGTAATCGTACCTGACGGCCACGGTTTAAATTCTGATTCGCGCGGATCATGTGGAAAAGCCTTTCCCACCGCTTTGACAATATCGCCCTCAATCTGACTGGCAGACAGTTTTCCTTTTATCAGACAGTTCTCATTAATCGTGACATTGTTGAGCGTCCCGGCGTTCGCATTCACACTGCCACTGATATCCGCATTTTTAGCAGTCAGCTTTCCGTCAGGTGTCAGGGAGAATGCCGGAGGATTGCCACCACTGGTAATCGTGGGAGCAATAAGGAACTTGATCAGCGCCTCATTAATAAACGTCTGTCCGCCCTGTGTGAC
>NZ_JAEOHX010000043.1:0-1274 GCF_019366485.1 Escherichia sp. GZ89
GTCACACAGGGCGGACAGACGTTTATTAATGAGGCGCTGATCAAGTTCCTTATTGCTCCCACGATTACCAGTGGTGGCAATCCTCCGGCATTCTCCCTGACACCTGACGGCAAGCTGACTGCTAAAAATGCGGATATCAGTGGCAGTGTGAATGCGAACGCCGGGACGCTCAACAACGTCACGATTAATGAGAGCTGTACTATTAAGGGGATGCTTGATGCTAACCAGGTGCGTGGTGATTTTGTAAAAACGACAGGGCATCGATTTCCGCACCCCGGAGAATACCCACAGGGTTCACTTACCGTTCATATTAAGGACGATCATGCCTTTGACAGGCAGATTATAATTCAACCAATCATGTACGGTGCACCACCATATTTTAGTAAAAATGATGGCGCTAATATCTACGATACCTGCAGATTAATTGTGCGCAAAAATGGCAATGTAATCTATGACAAATCCACTAGTGGTTCGAAAAGGACAACAGTCGTGTACAGCAATATCATTGATATGCCAGTGGGGGACGGAGATGTAATATTAACATTTGAAGTTCAGTCGAGCGGCAGTGGAGATCCCAGAACATGGATCAGTGATTTAATGGTCTCGGTAACGAAAAAAGCCGCATCCGGTATCAGTATCAGTTGAAATTTTTATAACCCCAATACGGGCGCCAGAAATGGCGCCTTTTTTATTGCAGAAAAGCGAGAGGTAATTATGCGTAAAGTTTGTGCAGCCATTTTTTCCGCAGCCATCTGTCTGGCCGTATCCGGTGCGCCTGCATGGGCGTCTGAACATCAGTCCACACTGAGCGCAGGGTATCTTCATGCCCGTACGAACGCACCCGGCAGCGATAATCTGAACGGGATTAACGTGAAATACCGTTATGAATTTACGGACACGCTGGGGCTGATTACGTCTTTCAGTTATGCCGACGCAGAAGATGAACAAAAAACGCATTACAGCGATACCCGCTGGCATGAAGATTCCGTGCGTAACCGCTGGTTCAGCGTGATGGCGGGGCCGTCTGTGCGCGTGAATGAATGGTTCAGCGCGTATGCGATGGCGGGGGTGGCTTACAGCCGTGTTTCGACCTTCTCCGGGGATTATCTGCAGGTGACCGACAGCAAGGGGAAAACGCACGATGTGCTGACCGGAAGTGATGACGGTCGCCACAGCAACACGTCTCTGGCGTGGGGAGCTGGCGTGCAGTTTAACCCGACCGAATCCGTGGCCATTGATATTGCTTATGAAGGCTCCGGCAGTGGTGACTGGCG
>NZ_JAEOHX010000044.1:0-1089 GCF_019366485.1 Escherichia sp. GZ89
CGGACACACAAAGCCCGGCGGGAAAACCGAACTGCCGACCAGTTAAGCCAGTACGGGGCCGTGTCGTTACGTGAGCAGGCCCGTTACCTTGATAACAACCACGATCTGGTTATTGGTGTATTTGACAAGCTGGAAGAACGGGTGGTGGGGAAAAACGGGATTATTGTCGAGCCACATCCGGTATTACGCAATGGGGCCATTGCCCGTGATCTGGCAGCGGAGATACGCACCCGATGGAGTGAATGGTCTGTCAGTCCGGAAGTCACCGGGCAGTTTACCCGTCCGATGCTGGAACGTCTGATGCTGCGTACCTGGCTGCGCGATGGTGAGGTGTTTGCCCAGATGGTTTCCGGGCGCATAAACAGCCTGACGCCTTCTGCCGGTGTTCATTTCTGGCTGGAGGCGCTCGAGCCGGACTTTATTCCCATGACCAGTGATGAGAGCAACAGGCTGAATCAGGGCGTGTTTGTTGATGACTGGGGGCGTCCCGAAAAATATCTGGTGTATAAAAGCCGTCCCGTATCCGGGCGGCAGATGGAAACCAAAGAAGTGGATGCAGAGCGAATGCTGCATCTTAAATTTGTTCGCCGTCTGCACCAGATGCGCGGGACGTCTTTGTTGTCCGGTGTGCTGATCCGCCTCAGTGCCCTGAAAGAGTATGAAGATTCTGAGCTGACTGCAGCAAGGATCGCCGCTGCTCTGGGGATGTACATCCGGAAAGGCGACGGGCAGAGCTATGAACCGGATGGTAATGGCAGCAAGGAGAATGAACGCGAGCTTACCATTCAGCCAGGCATTATTTACGACGATCTGAAACCCGGCGAAGAAATCGGAATGGTGAAGTCGGATCGTCCCAATCCTAACCTTGAAACTTTTCGTAATGGTCAGTTGCGTGCCGTGGCGGCGGGCAGTCGTCTGAGTTTTTCCAGTACGGCACGCAACTATAACGGCACTTACAGCGCCCAGCGTCAGGAACTGGTTGAGTCTACTGATGGCTACCTGATCCTGCAGGACTGGTTTATTGGTGCCGTCACCCGCCCGATGTATCGTGCCTGGCTGAAACAGGCTGTGGCATCCGGTGTTATCAGG
>NZ_JAEOHX010000045.1:0-982 GCF_019366485.1 Escherichia sp. GZ89
AATGATCTGGTGTTTGGTTTAGGCGCGCCGGAAATGGTAGTGATGGTGGCCTCGTTAGTGCTGTGCCATATTTCGTTCTCTACCGGACGCACCAACGTGCTAAACGGCGCGGCGTATCTGGCTTTATTTGCCGCCTATCTGATGACGATTTTTGCCTGATATAAATAAATATCCTCCGGCATAGCCGGAGGTTTTTCTGATGCGCCTGTAAGGCTCTCTTACCAGCCGCGCCCTAACAGGCGCATACGATCTGACATTTGCATCAAACTTCGTTACTTACGGCCCGTAAACGGGCTGCCCGGATACGGGATCGATAATTGCTCACCCATTTTATCCTCTTCAAGCTGGTGCTTTATGTAGTCCTGTATCTTCGCCGTATTCTTACCCACCGTATCGACATAGTACCCTCTGCACCAGAACTCCCTGTTCCTGTATTTGAATTTTAGATCCCCAAACTGCTCGTAAAGCATCAGACTACTTTTACCCTTCAGATATCCCATGAAACTCGACACACTCATCTTCGGCGGGATCTCCAGAAGCATGTGAATATGATCTGCACAACATTCCGCTTCCAGAATTCGTACGTTTTTCCATTCACACAATTTTCTTAATATGCTGCCTACTGCCCTACGCTTCTCTCCATAGAACGCTTGTCTTCGGTATTTGGGCGCGAAAACTATGTGATATTTACAGTTCCATCGGGTGTGCGCTAAGCTCTTTTCGTCCCCCATTGGGACCCCCTTTTGATTTCTTGTTGAACTTTTGCAGTTGCCAGACCGCAAGATGTTTTAACAAATCAAAAGGGGTTTTAATAACTGGCTTAAAGCTGAAAGCTTTCCGGAACCCCCAGCCTAGCTGGGGGTTTTCCATAGACAATAATCTCCAGCGGCGTGTTCGCCGGAATAATAATTAACTCGCCAGGCCCGGCGACAAGGCGGCTATCATCCTGAATGATGACTTTACTGCCCTGCGTAATATGGCA
>NZ_JAEOHX010000047.1:0-973 GCF_019366485.1 Escherichia sp. GZ89
TAAAAATAATAATCATGGCCCGGCCTGATATTGATACTGGCAGCTATCCAGCACTGCGCCGTACCAAGATAACGCGCTGTGGTTTCAACCTGCCTGATATCGGTAATCCGCTTTTCCGAGAACCAGAACTCAAACTGTACCGTCGGGTCATAAACGGCAAGATGCGGCGTGGCGGTTATCTGAAAATAGCCCGGCGTCAGCTCAATCCGCGACGGTGCTGCCGGTGCGGCAATCCGGAACGATACCGACGCCGGATCGCCCTGCTGCCCCCGGGCATTTACCGCCCGGACTGTCAGCCTGTAGTTCCCCAGCGCCAGTTGCGTGAAGCGGTATGTGGTTTCCGTCGTCCGGGCCGTGCTGACCAGCCGCTCACTGCTGTCATCCGCTGTTACGGTCAGGCGAAGCAGGAAGCTCACGCCCTTCACCACCTTCGGCGTGTCCCAGCGGGCCAGCACCTGGTATTCCCCGCTGTCTGCGGTGACTTCTGCGGTCAGGTGCTGCACCGCTGGCGGCGTGACACCATTTACCGTGCCGCTCTGGTCGCCGTCAAAGTGCGCCCCGTTATCCACGATGGCCTCTTTTTCCGGTACATGCTGCACGGCGGTGATGGCATACGTGCCGTCGTCGTTCTCACGGATACTCACGCAGCGGAACAGGCGCTGGCGCAACGTCGGCAGCTTCAGCCCCCATACGCTGTATTCAGCAACGCCGTCAGGAACACGGCTCACTTTCACCTTCACGCCGTCGGTGACGGACTGAACCTCCACGCTGACCGGACTCCCCTGCCCGTCAACCAGGCTTATCAGCGTGGTGCCGGAAGATGGCAGCGTGATTTCACGGTCGAGCGTCAGCGTCCGGGTCTGGCTGTTTACCGCCAGCACGCGCCCGCCGGTGCGGATACCGGCATAGTCATCATCGCAGATTTCAATGACATCGCCCGGTACATGGCGAAGCCCTTCGGCACCCACGCTGA
>NZ_JAEOHX010000048.1:0-888 GCF_019366485.1 Escherichia sp. GZ89
GCAAAACTGATCACCCGTACATTCCCTGATAACACCGGACGAACGGGCCGACGGGCGCAGGCCGCAGGTGATGTGCCGCTCTGGCTTCTTCAGACGGATGTACTGAAAGACCGGGTGAATAACGCGTTATGGCGTGACTCGCCAGGTCCCGGCTATGTGCATTTCCCTGACTGGCTGGGGAGCTGGTTTTACGACGAACTGACGTATGAAGAGCGGAGCAGTGACGGGAAATGGAGTAAGCCGGGTCGCGGTGCCAACGAAGCTTTTGACCTGATGGTGTATGCCGAGGCTCTGGTCATTCTGCATGGATACGAAAAGATCCGCTGGCCGGATGCACCGGAGTGGGCGAGCCGGGAAACCTGGCTGGAGTGTGTCCAGGACAGTACCGAACCGTCATCCTCACCGGAACCGGTATCCACGCCTGTTAAAAAACAAAAACGGAAGAAAACAGTAACTGACGATGTTAACCCCTGGCTGACTTCCGGAGGATGGTTATGAACCAGAATGATATCGAAGCCATGATTCAGTGTTATATGGAAGCTGAAATGGCGGTGCTGGACGGAAAATCCGTCACCTTTAATGGTCAGCAGATGACCATGGAAAACTTATCTGAGATCCGGCAGGGACGGCAGGAGTGGGAGCGCCGCCTTGCGGCTCTGATTACACGACGACGGGGGCATCCTGGGTACCGGCTGGCGAGGTTCTGATGGCAATTCTTGATGATGTGATTGGCGTTTTTTCACCAGGATGGAAAGCGGCAAGGCTGCGTTCCCGTGCGGTGATCCAGGCTTATGAGGCCGTAAAAACGACACGGACACACAAAGCCCGGCGGGAAAACCGAACTGCCGACCAGTTAAGCCAGTACGGGGCCGTGTCGTTACGTGAGCA
>NZ_JAEOHX010000049.1:0-812 GCF_019366485.1 Escherichia sp. GZ89
TATTGCGTTAACTCGGCCTCGCTGGCCTTTTCTGACGAGAAAAACGGCGATCAACTGAAAGGCTGAAAAAACGATTCAGCAAATTATTCCACAGGAGCGGACACATCATGAATCTTGATGAGATCATTAACAGCATGACGCCGGAAGTGTATCAACGTTTATCCACCGCCGTTGAGCTGGGTAAATGGCCGGATGGCGTGGCGTTGACGCCGGAACAGAAAGAAAACAGCCTGCAACTGGTGATGCTATGGCAGGCGCGGCACAATACCGAAGCGCAACATATGACGATCGATACTCACGGTCAGATGGTGATGAAAAGCAAGCAGCAGCTCAAAGCGGATTTCGGTATTACGTCAAAGCCGATTGCGACATTGAAAATGCAGTAACGGCAGCCGGATAAGAGGTAGTCGCCATCCGGTGGTTTAATTGCCAATGCGTTGTGCTTACCGGGCCTGCTCATTGCTGTCAGGCACAGGCCCGCCATATTTTTACCCATTACGCTTAATGTCCAGCGAGTCCGCCAACTGTTTCGCTAACTGATTATTGTCATTGGCGGCCTATTCCCAGAACATTGCGCCGGCCAGCCCGCGCTTTTTAATCTGTTTCGTTAGAAGCGCTCTCCAGCCTGCGTTGAGCTTTGCCTGGTAGCGACGCTGACGTGACGTATCCGGCCCAAAGATCTATGCAATGGTCTCACCGTTGCGTGATGTATTGACCGGATACGATACCTGCTCCGCTACCTGGCGATAGCCTGGCCCTGCGTCTCTTCCCAGTCTGCCAGCGTATACAGCGTCGCGCCTGCCGCCGCCATC
>NZ_JAEOHX010000004.1:0-364764 GCF_019366485.1 Escherichia sp. GZ89
CCTCTCGCAGCCTTGCGCTTATCTTCTTTAATCTTGAAATAAAGGTTTGTCAGGTACGTCAGCAGGCCAAATACCAGGCTACCCAGCACACCTATTGCTGCCCACTGTGAGGGCGTGACTTTATCGAGCAGCTGTAAAAACCAGTAACCGGCACTACCTGCTGAGGTGCCATAGGCGACACCCGTTGTTAACTTATCCATGGATTTCATAACCCCACCTCGCAGATGCGGGTGCTGTGTAATGGAAATAAAAAGGCCACCTGCGTGGCCACCAGATTATTTCCCCACCAGCTCGTTTATCTCTTTCACTGTCTGGTTAAACCGCTCTGACTCAAGCTCAACACCTAAGGCCCGACGCCCCAGCGCCATTGCTGCTTTTATTGTGGAACCGGATCCCATAAAAAAATCAGCAACCAGATCACCAGGTCGACTACTGGCATTGATTATTTGCCTGAGCATATCCGCCGGTTTCTCACACGGATGTTTCCCCGGGTAGAACTGAACGGGTTTATGCATCCAGACATCGGTATAAGGCACGGAGACTGATACGGAGAAATAGCGCCGGAGAGATTTAAACTCATCCAGCAATTCAGAATATTTGCGATTCAGTGAATCATAAGATGCCACCAGCTGGTGGTGTGGTTGTTCCAGTTGTTGTTCCTGAAACTTCTCTGCCGCTATACGGGAAAACAGTGCCTGTAACTTCCGATAGTCAGCCTCATTCGGCAACTGCCACTGACTGGCACCAAACCAGTGGGAAACCATATTTTTCTTACCTGTGGCTTCGGCAATTTGTTTTGCCGTTATACCCAGTTCGGCACGAGCATCCCTGAAATACGATATCAGCGGTGCCATTATGTGCTGTTTGAGTTCCCTTTCTTTTGCTGCATAGCCGTCACTTTTGCCGCGATATGGCCCCTGGTAATGTTCAGCAAACAGAACGCGCTCTGTGGCAGGAAAATATGCGCGCAGACTTTCTTTATTACACCCATTCCAACGTCCGGACGGCTTCGCCCAGATGATATGGTTAAGCACGTTGAAACGTTCACGCATCATGATCTCAATATCAGATGCCAGGCGATGCCCACAGAACAGGTAAAGGCTTCCGGCAGGTTTTAACACCCGCCAGAACTGGGCCAGACAGTGGTCCAGCCACTTAAGGTAATCTTCGTCCCCTTTCCACTGATTGTCCCAGCCGTTGGGTTTCACCTTGAAGTACGGCGGATCGGTAACAATCAGGTCAATGGAATCATCAGGCAGGGACTGAATAAAATGCAGGCAATCAGCGTTGATTAAATCAACACTGTTTATTTTTACAGTATTTTTCATGGATCAGTAAGCGTAACTCTGGTAGGCTCACTCTGCTTTTGCGCTAAAGCAGTGGGCCGTGGTTCGCTTGTGACCAGTAAGCATGAGCGAATGGCTGGCAGGTGCTACCAACACCCACCAGCCGCCCATTTTCACAGCAGGAAACCGCCATTACTGGCAGCGTCTGAATTTATTCCCGTACCCGCCGTTATCCTTCGCCAGCCCCGCCAGAACTAACTGAGTCAGTATTAACTGGCACCGGGCTTCGCTTACTCCGGTAGTTCTCGTCATCATGCGTGGCGTTACCCACTTGTCAGCAGGTAAGAAATGAAGGACTGCGGCGGCGGTTTCTGTCATATCTTGCTGTTTTAGCATGTCTTTTTCCCTTCTGGTTAACATGACATACCAATAACTCTTGTCTAAAAAGCCAGCAAGATAAAAAGTCAGTATTCACGACCACCAGCGTGTTTACTGTACTGCACCAAGTTTACGGGTACAAAAAACCCGCTCAGTGGCGGGTTGCTATCACAGCTATATATTTACTTATTATGCCGTTACTAACATTTATCTTCGACATATAATCGAAAACAAGGTTTGCTTAAAACTCTGCCTTCATTTTATCCGGGAATTTTTTATTTGCAGCATAATAACTACCAAGTACATAAGCGTTCATTTGCTGCTCTACATCAACCCGACATGCCGCACTAGAACAAGCTCCACTGATAAGCCCAAAAGAACTCCCTTTAGCAGAGAGATCAGCTTTGATTTCCTCTACAGTGTTTTTCCCCATAGCAACTACACACCCTGTCACAATATATCTAGCTTTCACATCATCCATGCTAAGGATAGTAGTTTTCGCAATTTTGCTGTATCCATCATTTTTATAAACATCCATGGCAAACGCACGGCAATCTGTATAATACGGACTTGCTTTAACTTGCGAATACTCAGGTAATTTCATACCTGCACAACCAACTAAACAAAAACCTATCGCTGCTATTAATACCTTTTTCATTACAGTCATAACCTAGAAGCATCATTGAAACTAATTTATTAAATAACCATCGAGTTTCTGGAATACAGACGTTAACCATCTCTCCAAAATCTAAAAGATAATAAGAAAAAATGTTTAACGCACCAATCCATTTCATAGTTTCATGAGACATCAGGCACAAAAAAACCCGCTCAGCGGCGGGTTTTTGACATTTACCAACGGTAGACATACAAGGCCCATCGTTGAGAAAATCTTATCCATATTTTTTGAAAAATGCAAGTATCACGTCGACATCTTCGGCGAAAATTATCTATCTTGTCACTTTTCTCAATTGCGATTCAGCATACGCTTCTTCCTGCCAGCACTTTGTAACCAGTTTATTAATAACGTCTGCATATCCTTTGTACCACTGATAATCCGTCAGGTCCGGTACCAGTTTCTGGACATGATGCCGCGCCAGTGTGGTTGGTAAACGGCTAAACCGGTTGCCATTGCAACGCCCACAAATCTTATAAACAGGCACACCATGAAGCCGGGTTCTTTTTTCATCCAGGACAATACCTTTACCCTTACACCCTCTGCACGCTGTGCTGACTTCTCCCTTACCATGGCAATGCTGACATAGTTCCTTCACCCACTCTTCCTTGATAACAGATTCCCCGCTTCTGGAGTGTTTCACCACTTCGCGCAATACATTATGAAATCCAGTACCAGCACAATGCTCACAGCGAGCCTTACTTGCCGCAGACCTGGAATAATCAGCAAAGGCAAAATTCACAAGGTAAGGGATGATCTGTAACCGGGTTTCTTCACTCAATTTGTTCAATGTCGGGTTATCCAGTGCCATCGCGTAATTGAGCAGACCTTCAATCGCAAATTGAGGATCCTGAACACCAACTTTTGCCAGGAATAAGGCAAACCCAAGCGGTGCTTTCGACTGCACCATCCCCTGCGCAGCCATCACATCCGTAATCGTTAAACCACCTGAGCCTGTCGCCGGTGCGTCATCGCTCAATTTTGGAGATTTTGGGGAGTAATATTTTGGTAAGGCTTCAAGGTTCATGCTCGTTCTCCACTTACGCCAATACGCCAATTGCCAGCGCACGATCGATAAAACGAAATATCAGCTCCAGCTGGGAGCCATACTTCTCTTCAAATGCCACGGTATCCGCATGCAGCTCGTCGTGATGCTTTCTGCACAAAGGCAACACAAAGAGGTCATGCGCTTTTGTACCCATTCCACCCTGACCGTGGCCTATCAGGTGGTGGGGATCATCAGCAGGCTTTCCACAACATGCACACGGCTGTGTCTTAACCCAGCGCGTGTACTTTTCATTAACCCAGCGGCGGCGTTTTGGGCGTAACATAAAAGACTCCGGCGACTCCGGATCCACTTTCAGCGCCAGCACCTTTTTTGCCTTATCCTGGATGATGCTGGTGGCAGGAACCGAAGGCACAAGGTCACTTTCCCGGGTGACAGACGGCACAACAGGCTTCGGTAATCTCAGTGCCTTACGGGCTGCACTTTCCGGTAAGGCATCCGCCAGGTCATTACGAATCAGCCACCAGCACAGTTCCGGCATTGTCACAACGTGACTATCATCAAAACCGAGATCCCGACGCACAACAGACAACACCCAGCGGGCACAGTTATCCGTTGCCATTGATTCCAGCCGTTCCGTGAACTGATCGCGCAGCTGGTTATCGCAGTGCCAGCACAGACGGATTGCGCCCGGAGCGTGTCGCATTGTGGTCATGTTCTCGCTGTGCCAGTCGGAATGAGGCCACTGGCAGCCTTTTTCACGAAGTAACCAGCTTTCAAGACATTCCACGCCACCAGCACGACGGATCACTGCCTCATTGCGGAACACGGCCCGAACGGCAGGATCATCCGCCAGCGGTTGTGATGCCGCCGGAACGGCACCACTGGCGAAAGATGAATAACGTTCCGGCTCAGGCTCCAGCAGAACACGCCCCTGCATAAACAGGGGCATCAGCTCTGAACCTGGCCTGAACAATACGATCCCCATACGCGGGGCAATTTCAGGGGTCAGTAGTGCTCTCACGGTCACCTCAATGAACGGTATCGAGCAGCTTTAACAGCTCAGGGAATCGGGATTCGAAGAAATGCGGCTGCGTCTCGCGCGGATTTGCAGGACTGGTGATGTTCTTGCCGAACATGCAGCCTTTCGCCGTCAGCGACCAGAATTTTTTGATGTTGTTAATCGCGGTACGGCTGTATCGTTCGCGCTGCTCGACGATCCCCAGTTTCACCATCTGGTGATATGCCTGATTAGCCGTCAGGCGTATACCATACTGTTTCAGCAGTGCACTCAGTGACAGTGTCGGGCGACTTGAGCCATCGTGTGCATCAGCAGGAGCATCAATGGCATAGCGCGGTGCCAGATTCGGTAAGCCAACAGCCTCCTGAAGTTTCTGACAGGCACCAAGCACTGATGAGTTAGACAGATTTAACTCCCGACGCATAAAATCCAGCAGAATCACGCCAGCCTGCATCTTGTCAGCAGCCTGCCCGGATAATTTTTCCGGTGCGCTGGTTACCATGTCGAAAGTGCGGATCACCTTCAGATGGAATGACGGGCTGATCCACATTGCATAGGCATACACCAGTTCTTTGCAGACATACGTTCCCCGTTCATTTCCCCCATGAATCACACTCACCGGGTCAACACCCAAATTCTGGGTGTTGGTCAATTCATGAACAAGTTCAACAGTTTGTTGGCTGGAAAGAAACTTTCCTGGCTCCTTGGTTCTGGCATTTGCACCAGATGCTACTGCTGCGCGATGCAGATCGTTCAGGCTGTAACGCCCATAAGCATCACGACGAACTTCAATACCATCAATGACCATCAGATTATTCATACTTCGTTTCTCCTCTTGCTCAGGCGGCTGCACCCGCCGTTTTCTCGTACTTACTGATAGTGATCTCGACCTTCCCTTCCGGGATAACCGGTCCCCACTCCACCAGCATTCTTTTCACCTGGCTGTCGTCTTCCCACACACCCGCGTGGGTCAGGGCGTCAAACAGCGCCTTGTTATAGTTATCCAGATCGCGGATCCTGTTATCCGGAGGAAACAACACGATCTCCACTGAAGCAGGTGCCGACGTTGGTTTCGGCAGACGACGTAACTGCTCAACTATTGCTGCGCACGCCGCGCTCTGGAATTTTCGCCCCGCCGCGCTTATCAGGCTCTTACCTGCAAACGCCCCTTTGTTAGGGTGTCGCCAGTACGTGTTCACGCTGGGCGGGAAAGGCAGGATAAGCTTCATACTTTCAGGCCCCTCTCATGTAACCAGTGAGTTGCACGCAGCCTGGCGTTTTCCTCACCGGCAAGCAGTGCGCGGATAATCCCGACCGCCTCGCTGTCGTCGTCCTTCACTGCGGTATGAAGCGTTATCCCCCGGGCCACGCCACGCTTTATTGTGATGACGCCTTTTTTCTCCAGTGCGCGAAGATGCTCCACCGCTGCATTCACCGAACGGTATCCCAGCATGGTTGCCACCTCCTGATTGGTTGGCGGGAAGCCACGTTCTTTCTGGTAAGAAATCAGCATATCCAGCACCTGCTGCTGGCATTGAGTTAACGTCGTCATGCCGCCATCTCCCTGACCAGTTTTTCTGCCTGCTGGCGAACCTGCGCCAGAAACGCCTCACCACATGCCTCAAGTTCATCGCGCCCGATGTAGCTGATTGCCGGTCCCTTCCAGGTCTTATCGAAAACAGCAATAGCACCAGCGAAGAACGCTCCTGTCGGCACCTGCTTCTCGTCCTTCGGGATAAACCAGGCAGGCAGTTCAAAACCAATACGCCCGCGAATAAAAGCAATATGGTCCGCATCTTCCGGCCACCACACTTCGCTGGTGGCAGCTTTGATCAGGAAAACATAGCGCCCGCCCTTATCACGCATGGCACTGGCATGTTTCATGATGTAACGCATGCCGGTGATGTATTGCCCCTCATGCTGACTGGCGCGGCTGTATGGGGGATTACCAAAGGCAGCACCTTTAAGCTCCGCAAGGCGTTCTGACCAGTCATGCGCCAGCGCGTTGTCTTCCGCCGTGTAATACGCGGCACATTTGGCGTTATCACCGTCAGTGAACAGATCCAGAACAAACGGGCCAAACAGGGTGTTAATTCCCCAGAAAATGTTGTCCGGCGTGCGCCACTGATCGCCCACTTCCTTCAGTTCATGGGCTGGTTTGTTTCGCAGCTCCACCAGCGCCTGGCAATATTTATTACTCATTAAGCCCCCACGTAATTCCCTGACAGATACCACTCATCACCAGATACAGCGCGCTTGCTGCTTTTCCGTAAGCACCGCTCACGGCGCGCCAGAAAATTGTTTCGTTCTGACTGGGAGTGGCTTTCACGGAATGCCTCCATCCACACCGTTGCAGCACGACGGAATAAACCTCTGGACTCCAGATCTTCTGCCTGCTGAATCAGGCGCAAAATCACCCGCTGATCATTAGTGCCGACGTAGCTTTTACTGGCCACACTCATATGCTTCAGCACCGGCTCAGGTGGCAACACAGCCTTGCGAGAAAAATGCTTGTGTGTTTTGCCTTCACTGCGATAAGCGACACGTCTGCACTGGCGTAACTTACTGGTCGTATTCAGTACACGGGGACGTGGAAAGTATGCAAACGCATTCGCAATATCACCGGTCGTACATCCAGGATTGCTTTCAATGAATTTTTGAATCTCACTCATCAGGCTCATGATCAACCCCTGAACCCTGCCGGGATCTGGCTATAGTCCACATTGTTGTAACTGGCTTTGAAGTACGGGTCTTCGCATCTGGCTGCCGATACCGCAGGAACTTCCCAGGATTCTTCGAAATGACGATCCGGACCAAAGAACGTGACAGCCTGTTTCACAAATTGTGTGCCGCTGTTACCCATCGCAGATACCCAGCCCGCATAGCGTTTCACACCTTCCAGCATGGTTTCGGGGTTTACCCCCTCGTTCAAACGGGCTTTCCAGGCTTTGAAGGCCGCTGATTTTGAATTGCCACCAGCACGTTTGGGATATGCCAGCCATGCCTGCTCAAACTCCGGAGAGTATTCCGGTCGGTTTGAACGAACTCGCACAGACTCATCAGCAGATGCACCAACAGCTATTGGTTCATTGACTGGTTCATTGACTGGTTCAAAAGAGTGACTGGTTCTGGGTGAATCTCCTGCACTACCCCCTGGTGCAACTCCTGCACTACCTGGTGAATTTGCTGCACCAGATAGTGAATTATTTGCACTACCCCCTAGTGAATCTCCTGCACCATCAAGATGAAGGAGATAGATATTACTTGAGTTACCTTTTTCACCTTTCCGGGTGACTTTTTTTACCAGCCCGGAATCACAAAGAGCCGCAATATGATTCATCACAGAACGTTTGCTAATCTCGCACTGGTCAGCAATATGCTGGTAGCTGGGCCAGCACTCACCCTGATCGCTGGCATTATCAGCCAGCTTGATCAGAACCAGTTTTCGCAATGGATTACCCACTCGAATTTTCATCGCTTTAACCATCAGCTCCATACTCATGCTGCACCTCCGAGATGCTTCATGTTTTTTCCAGAGCGAAAGGCTATAAGCGGCATACTGACGCGGTAATTACGGCCCAGCGGTTCACAAATCACTTTCTGACATTCACGGTCAACCAGGCTAACACGTAGAACATGCCCTGCAGGCGTGGTGTACCACTGACCCGGACGAGGACAACGGAAGGTCTGATTGGTAAACCGTTTGAAAATATTCCGGATCATTTGCGCCCCCTTACCTCTGAAGGGTTCAGCGACAAATTTATGAGGCAGGCCAGCGCCGAAGCATCATTAATATAGTCATATAAGCTAACAGCCAGCGGAGATTCGGCTTTTGCCAACATAGGATAAAGCTGCTGCAGCCAGACCTGATGAATTGATGAAATGTAGGAACAGAGAACGCTGGCGTTATGTGCAACGTCGCTCGGTACAGAGGGCTTTGAAAGCTGTTTCTCCATCTGGTTAAAGGCATTGATATATGCCTCTTTGAACTGGGCAGCACGTTTACCCGTGAAACCCATAGCAAGAAACGCAAAGCCGTCGCGGGTTATTTGATAGCAAGGTAGTTTGCGGCCTGATGCGTCGATGTACTCACTGGGCTGAAAATTCAGCTCTGTAAATTCGGCAGAGCATTCAAGAGACGCAATTTTTTGAATGACGTTTTTGTGTTGTTTGCCGAAATAACTAGCAACAGCCAGAGAAGAAGTAACAACTTTGCCTGCAATAATGCAAAGTTCAGGTTGTACTAAGGCAGGGATCGTAGCCATGATGGCAGCCTCCGATAACAGTGAATTACCTTCACCACCGGAAACGCCAATTTCGCTGGTGGTGAACTGAACGGGGTTGGCGTAACCGGCGTTATCGGAAACCGGCGCACCTTTCGGTGCCCCCGTCCAGCCCACCATAATTTGGGTGTGCGCAGACGCAGACGATAAAAAAGACGCTGGCGCGTCATATATCGCCGATAACATTTCCAGGACGCCAATCCCGGCACCCGCTTTATAAGGTGCCTGAACAGTGTAACGTCCCGGAATGACAGAATCAATGTGCTGGTGGTTCTTCGCACTCAACAAAATCACGCCTGAATTTCCACAAAGGACTAAAGCACTCATGCGGGTAGTCTTTGCGAAGATAGATAACGCGCTGTGTTTCTGGCTCCCAACGAATAACATGGACATAAAGCCCTCTTCCGTCACGAAACCAGCGGTTAAGTTCCTGCACAACTCGCCCCCCACAGTCAGGTAAAGTTCTCTGTGGTTACTTACAGCCAGGTGATTTGATAATCTGCATTCATGCCGTAACAACAGGTGTTCAGCCACGCTGACCACCAGCTGTTGCGGCAAACGGTTATTTGCCGTTAAACTGTTCATGCGTTAGTTTCTCCACAGACACAAAACGCCACGGCGCCCGGAGCTGCACACTCGCGGGCGTCACTCTTTTCTGGAGCGCAAAAGATTTTGTAGACCAGTGCTGCATGCTCCTGGAGCTTCGAAATTGACAGATACAACTCATCATTAATTGCTGTCTGCTCGTGTGGCTCCACGACCCCATCTTCGATTGCCGAACGAATCTGCTTTGAGTAACTCCCGATCTGTTCGATGACCTCCAGCAGGCGCTGGTTTATATCGGCGTTCTCTACTTCCTCAATTTCAGGAAGCGATACGAACACCCCACCAGCAGACTGTGCGACAGCATCCGCAATGTAGTGAGTGCCAGCCGCGCGCTGTAAAACCATTGCCCATCCCAACGGAAAAAACTGATCACCATCGGCACGAAGGCGGTTGAATAAAGCGTTTTCTGTTACATCGAGCCAGTCAGCCGCTTCAGCGTAACCACCCGGCAATGCCGCGATAGTTTTTCTGACAGCTTTCACGTACCAGTCAGGTTGTTTTTCCACTTTCCAGTGATGCTTACCCACGGCTTACCTCCTGTTCCTGTGGTTTAAACCCATTCTGGTTTTGGCTAGATTGAAAACGTGCCGGATAAAGAATCTGCATTTCGCTGATTTCACCCTTAAAAAAATTGGCCAGACGTTCTGCAAGGTCGATAGATGGAATTTGTTCCAGTCTTTCAATACGACTCAGCGTCGCTGGATTGACCTGAACGCCCGCAGCAACATGCTGCAAAGTAAATCCGTGCGCTTTACGCACATTCCGTAATGGTGATTGCATATAACCTCCACATATTGCGTGATAAGCATATTATTTCACGCAAATATTTTGCGCAAGTTGATTTGCTTAACGCGCAATAAAGAAATGTAATAAACGCATGAACATAGGAAATCGAGTCAGACAACTTCGCCAGGCGAAGAACATGAAAATCGCCGATCTCGCTGAAGCAATAGGAGTGGATGCGGCGAATATCTCACGCCTGGAAACAGGTAAGCAGAAACAATTCACTGAACAAGCCCTGAGTAATATTGCCAGGAGCTTAGGTGTTGATATTGCTGATCTCTTTACCTCAGACTTCAAAAGTAATACTGTATGTAAAAACAGTATTAGTGAGGATATTGCGCAGGTGAAGGATGTATTCCGTATTGAAATGCTGGATGTCAGTGCCAGTGCGGGAAATGGCCTTATCCAGGGCGGTGATGTCATTGATGTGATTCATGCCATCGAATACAGAACTGATAATGCTGTATCAATGTTCGGCGGACGACCAGCCAATCACATCAAAGTTATCAACGTTCGTGGGGACAGTATGTGTCCAACCATTGAGCCAGGAGATCTCATCTTCGTTGATGTCAGTATCAATCAGTTTGATGGAGATGGTATCTATGTATTTGGTTTTGATGATAAAATTTATGTCAAACGACTGCAAATGATACCTGACAAACTACTGGTGATTTCTGATAACCAGATTTACCGTGAATGGGGAATTACCAGCGAAAATGAACACCGGTTTATGGTCTTTGGAAAGGTCTTAATCAGCCAGTCACAAACCCTTAAGCGACACAATTAACCCTTACCTCCTCATCAATTAGCCACCCGAAGGTGGCTTTTCATTACCCACAAAATTGCATATCTCGCAATAAAAACACTTGCATAATGCGCAACTTCATTTTATCTTTCTTTCCAGACCAACAAACAAGGTACTAACAAAATTTGGTTGTAACACGGCGTATGGCACATGCGTCGTTAGCGGTCTGGTGACGTTAAAGGGGACAATCCACTCCTTGCTCGGGCAAACAAACCAGGTAGCCGGAATGTGCAAGTCAATGATGATGCTGATAAGACGCCTAACCAGCGTGGCGATTCGGTTTGACGCCTGGGAAGAGACCAGGGTGCAACGATGAGGGCATTTATGGAACCGCGACAAAGTGTGGTGCCGTAACTGGCTAAGTGCTCTCAGCGTTGTGGTGAATGCGCAGGCTGATGCGCGAAAGACATTGCAGCTATTGCGGAAAAGAGCTGTTCGGCGGGGCAATTAAACGCCCGTGAGAGTCTGAAATAACCGCAAGCCGGAGATCAGCACCGGTCACCACAACAGCCACTGCTTTGGCGGTACCAGTTTGTACACTTGCTTCCGGCTGGTACCGCTCTTTTTACAAAACAGAGAAGAGCATCACCGGACGACGGGCTCATAACCCAATCCATCCGGGCGGCTGTCACCGCAGGTGTTCTTCTCTGTTTTGTGGAGAAACCAACCGACCTTGCAGGGTCGATATGATGAGGAGCAGCAAAATGGCTAGCGAACGCAGTACTGATGTGCAGGCATTTATCGGGGAGCTGGACGGCGGCGTATTTGAAACCAAAATCGGCGCTGTTCTCAGTGAAGTCGCTTCCGGTGTGATGAACACGAAAACCAAAGGGAAGGTCTCACTCAACCTGGAAATCGAACCATTTGATGAGAACCGTGTGAAAATCAAACACAAACTATCATATGTTCGCCCGACTAACCGCGGGAAAATTTCCGAAGAAGACACCACCGAAACGCCGATGTATGTCAATCGCGGTGGTCGCCTGACTATTCTGCAGGAAGACCAGGGACAATTACTGACTCTTGCCGGTGAACCTGACGGAAAACTCCGCGCAGCAGGTCATTAATATCGTTCTTAATTAACTGATTATTTATCTCATCACTGAATATCTTTATATAGTGAGGACTTATTATGTCTCAGAACTTAGACGCAACCGCAATTAATCAAATCCATGCCCTTATTTCTGCTCAGGGTGTTAATGAAATTATCAGTAAGATTGGTGCCGATGCTGTGGCATTGCCTGAGAATTTCCGCATTCATGATCTGGAAAAATTTAATTTAAATCGCTTCCGTTTCCGTGGTGCGCTTTCCACTGCCAGCATCGATGACTTTACCCGTTATTCTAAAGATCTTGCAGATGAAGGCACCCGCTGCTTTATCGATGCTGATAATATGCGAGCCGTCAGTGTGCTTAACCTAGGTACTATTGATGAACCAGGTCACGCAGATAACACCGCCACTCTCAAACTGAAAAAGACAGCACCGTTCTCTGCACTGTTGTCTGTTAACAGCGAGCGTAACTCCCAGAAGTCACTGGCAGAATGGATTGAAGACTGGGCCGACTACCTTGTGGGTTTTGATGCTAATGGTGACGCTATCCAGGCAACAAAATCGGCTGCGGCTGTCCGTAAAATCACGATTGAAGCAAACCAGACCGCTGATTTTGAAGATAATGACTTCAGCGGCAAACGCTCCCTGATGGAGTCTGTCGAAGCGAAGACCAAAGACATTATGCCAGTGGCATTTGAATTTAAATGCGTTCCGTTTGAAGGTCTGAAAGAACGTTCTTTTAAATTACGCCTCAGCATTATCACTGGCGATCGTCCTGTACTTGTTCTGCGCATTATTCAGCTGGAGGCTGTGCAGGAAGAAATGGCTAACGAATTTCGCGATCTGCTTGTTGAGAAATTCAAAGACAGCAAAGTAGAAACCTTTATTGGTACTTTCACCGCCTGATTTGATTACTGCAAATGCCCCTGCGGGGGCATTTATGGAAACGTAATTAACTCAATAATCGCCGGATGGTGAGGGCTTCCTTTTACCAGAATTCAGTGCGGTGCAGCGCAAATAACGTGGAGAACAAAATGTCATTTATTAAAACTTTTTCTGGGAAGCATTTTTATTATGACAGGATAAATAAAGACGACATCGTGATTAACGATATCGCGGTTTCCCTTTCAAATATCTGTCGCTTTGCAGGACATCTTTCACACTTCTACAGCGTCGCCCAGCATGCGGTGCTTTGCAGCCAGCTGGTACCGCAGGAATTTGCTTTTGAAGCGTTAATGCATGATGCAACAGAAGCGTATTGCCAGGACATCCCGGCTACACTGAAACGCCTTCTTCCTGATTATAAACGGATGGAAGAAAAAATAGACGCCGTAATCCGTGAGAAATACGGGTTACCCCCGGTTATGAGCACACCTGTGAAATATGCCGATCTCATCATGCTGGCAACCGAACGCCGCGATCTCGGACTTGATGATGGCTCTTTCTGGCCTGTACTGGAAGGCATCCCGGCAACAGAGATGTTCAAAGTTATTCCACTGGCTCCGAGCCATGCCTACGGGATGTTTATGGAGCGCTTTAACGAGTTATCGGAGTTACGCACATGTGCATGAGTCTTTCAACCGAACAATCACTGGAGGGGCAGCAATGAACAACTTAATGACAACAAAACAAGTCGCCGAATTCTGTGGCGTTTCAATATCGACGGTGCTTCGCTGGAACAGCGTAAACAGGAGGACTGGCCAGAAATACAGACCAGATTTTCCAGATCCTGATATTAAATCCTGCCCAAATAAATGGGCATCACGCAAGATATATAGGTTTGCTGGAGTAATAGAGTAACAAACATTAGCTCAAATGAGAGCTGGCACAGATATGGCACAGACCAAACAAATCTGACTGTCTGCTCTGTGCCAGGAGCAGCCATTGCTAAGTCCATCCTGTATTGTGCAGGTCAGCTCGTTTTTAAAGAGTCCGGCCATCATCTTACTGGTACAGACACCATATACTTTGTGACGGTCAGGCTACATATGCACAACTCAACTTATTCATCTATTTTTTGCTTTAGCATGTCAGTGTTGCTTTCTCGTCGGCGGGTGAGCGGTGACCTGACCTGTCGATAAAGGAACGTAGCACGTTTTATGCAACACCCGCATGCGGCAGAAAATTATTGCCGAACGTTTACCCCTGTCAACAAGCTTTACTTTTTGAGGCGCGCCAGCCCGCGAGGAAAACAATCTGAACATCAAATAATTAATGACACAAGAAATACGATTAAAGATTTTTTTGTGCATGCCGATAGTGCTTTTTTAAAAGGAGAAATCTATGTCTGTCACAATTCAGGGGAATACCTCAACCGTTATTTCAAACAACTCCGCCCCGGAAGGAACATCAGAAATAGCCAAAATCACAAGACAAATTCAGGTGCTGACTGAAAAGCTTGGGAAAATCCCATCGGAAGAGGGGATGACGACACAGCAGAAAAAAGAAATGGCTGCATTGGTACAGAAGCAAATTGAAAGCCTCAGGGCTCAACTGGAGCAGTTGTTAAGGCAGCAGGCAGAGAAAAAGAATAAAGACGCGACAGTTCAGCCTGATAAAAAAGAAGAGAAAAAAGACGATACAAATACCGCTGGCACCATTGATATTTACGTCTAAGTGACAGCCGTATTGTGGCCCTCATCGGGCCACTTTTCGCCATCAGCCTTTTCTTTAAAGACATATTATCTTTGTATCATTTCTGATAGTTAACATTACAAGATATAAGTAATGGACGCACTCCCAATTAGTCTATTTAAATCGCCACGAGTTTAACTGACAACCCATGATCAATTATGAATTGCAACTATTTCTGTAGTCACTTTTGTGGGGACAGTCCACAAAACTGCCAACTTCCGCTTCTTGCTCAAAGCGGACTGTCAGTTGCTGTCTGAACCAGTACAAGTAACGATCGATTCAACTCTCTCCCACCATGCCTGGTAAGCTTTACGCTGTTCTTCTAAATAATCGCTCTTGTCATAAACCTGCCATACCCCTGGCAGTTTATGACCGAGCATTATTTCTGCAATATGAGGCGCAGTAAGATCAGAAAAGTTTGTTCGTGCTGTTCGTCTCAAATCATGAAGAGACCAATGGGGGAATTGATACCCTAAACGCCGCCATGCGTACTGCATTAAATTGTAAGGCAGCGACTGCAATGATGTCCGACCAACGGGTTCCCTACATCCTTCCTTAGTAAAAAGCATATCGGAACCATTGTTCATAGAGATAACGTACTTTATAAGCTCTTCAACCGGTTCAATAATGGGGCGCTTTAGCGGTTCACCTGTTATATCCCCTGTCTTATGTCGTTCTGGCGGTACAGTCCATACCTTATTAATGAAATCAAAATCATCCACCCTAGCGGTAATTAGCTCTGAACTACGGCAGCCAAAATGCAGCAATAGTTTAATGAAGGCCCGGTATTTAGGAACCATTCGAGAACCATCGATCGCAGCATAAAGGATTTTAATTTCATCATGTGTCAGAAACCGTTTCTTCTGACCTTTACGGATATCCATATCTTTACCCGTGATATCCGACAGCGGGCGAGTTTCAATAAGCTTTCTCTTATACGCCCAGACGTGGGCCTGCTTTGCGTTAATTAGCAATCGGTCTGCTATTGCAGGAGTCTTAGTGCTAAGAGGCTCCAGGACTTCTAACCAATCATGCAATGTAGCTGCATCGTGAGGGATATTCCCGATTTTAGAGAACAGGTGCAGCTCAAACGAGCGGAGTATCTGTTCAGAACCTTTTTTATTTTTTACACAATATGCTTCATACCAAGCACGGATCACAGACTCTACCGTCATGGCTTCAGTAGCTTTTCGTTTTTCAGCCTGCTTGACCAATCGTGGATTGCGGTTTGACTCGAGTTCACCACGAAGACGGATAACTTCTTCTCTGGCCTCTTTTAGTCCAGTTGCCGGGTAAGTTCCGATATCAAGACGCTCACCTTTCCCCGCCCACTGATAACGATATTGGAACACTACGCGACCTTTCGGTGATACTCTAACAGACAGACCATCACGATCGGATTTAACCAAAACCTTATCACGTTCCTTTCCAACGACTGAACGCAACCACGCATCAGACAGCGCCATTACTCACCTTGTACAAATCGCAAAACACCTCTGCTGCTTTGTACATTATGTACAAGCATATGTACAGATTTTTGATGAAAGCAAGCTGATCGATTTAAAGTTACATGAAAGAACTTTCAATTAAAGAAGCCACATAACTAAATGTATTTAAATGATTTATATAGCTCAACCTCAATTAACTGAAAGGATTTTGAAAGAGTAAAAGAGCTTTAATTTGGGGTTAATTATTGGGGTGAGAAATAATGGCAAAAGTGCGGCGCTTCGCCACCTCTTGCAAATAAGGAGACAACGTCATAATTCTTTCTTCTTGAGTAAGCGGCATCGCGCCGCGCTTGTTGAAAACGAAAAATTGCGGCTATTTTACCCATCAATGGGGGGGAGGCAATCAGTGTTTACACAGGAGCTGCTCCAGTTCGTGCAACGAAGAAACGGTCCAGGTAGGCGCGATGCCTTCTGGTTGCTCGCGATTGTGAGCATTCAGCCAGCAGGTCGCAAGCCCGGCGTTGATGCCACCGAGAATATCGGACTCGGCAGTGTCGCCAACCATCAGCACGCGTGAACGGTCAGGATTGCCCGCCTGTTCCAGCGCATAATCGAAAATTTTCTTATTCGGTTTGGCTACGCCAACTTCTTCGGAAATCACCAACAAATCGAAATAATCACGCAGGCCCGTGCGTTCCAGACGCACTTGCTGCAAGGCGCTAAAGCCGTTGGTGATGATGCCGATTTTGGCGTTGCCGCGAATGGCATTAAGCAGGGAAACCGCGCCCGGCAGCGGTGTGCAAATTTCCGCCATCGCATTAATGAAGGCCTCGTTGAGTTTACCTGGCTCGACGTTCAGCCGTTCGGCCCAGCTCTCAAAACGCCCGTGCTGAAGCTGTAATGAAGTGATCGCACCGTTTTGATAATCTACCCACAGGGGCTTGTTAACGGCCTGATAGTCCTGAAAATCTTCAGCGGTAAAAGTGACGCTGTAATCAAGAAACATCCGCTGCAGGCCGGTGAACGAGTCAAAGGTAAACAGCGTTTCATCGGCATCAAAGAAAATCCAGTCCCACTTCATTATTCCACCTTGTCTTACATACTGATTGGCAACGCCATGATGATGGCGTCTTCGCGACCGTCCTTGGTGGGGTAGTAATTGCGGCGAATCGTCGCCTCGTTAAAGCCTAAACTTTCGTACAGGGCAATGGCGGCAGCGTTTGAGGCACGGACTTCCAGCCATAGTGTCGCCACGCCGCGTTTTTCCAGTTCGTCGATCAGATGTTCCAGCAGCGCCCTTCCCAGCCCCTGACGCTGATAGTCGGGATCGACCGCAATATTGAACAATGTAGCTTCATCCAGCACCACTTGCGTAATCGCAAACGCCGCCATTTTGCCGTTTTGCGTTAACTGAAAGTTGAGATAACGCCCGCCCTGATTACTGGCAAAGGTTTTTTCACTCCACGGAAAGGCGTGGGCGCGTTGTTCAATGTGGAAAGCCGCTGGTAAATCAGTCGTTTCGAGGGAAGAAATCGTGTTCATATGTGCAAATTTGTTGCCATAACGCGGCGCGTGCCGTTGGGTTTGCCCGTAATTCGGTGAGCGCCGGTGATGCCACCTGAGCGCCTTCCAGTGATAGCGGTTCGTCAGTACCCAACCGCCAGCTGTTGCAGCGACTGCCTTGCGGCAGCATCGCGATTTTTTCTGGCGTCAGTTGCAGCACTTGATCGGGGCTGACGGTTAATGCGCGCAGAACATCGCTCACCAGAGGATCGGTCAGGGCGGGAAGATCGTTTGCCACCATCACCAGACGGACGTGTGCCGGGATCGCAATGGCAATCTCCCCCTGCAACGTGCCAGGGCGACGCAGCGACCACTGGGTAATGCCCAGTTGCTGTAACTGCCAGTCTCGTCGGGATGTCATAGCGAATCGCTCCTGTTGTCAGGGGCGCAAATATAGCAAATTCGTCGATACCGCGCCAACATATGGCTATAATCGCCGCCAGTATCAATTGAGGAGCATTCCATGTCTGCATTTACCCCGGCAAGTGAAGTCTTGCTGCGTCACAGTGATGATTTCGAACAAAGCCGTATTCTGTTTGCCGGAGACTTACAGGATGACCTGCCCGCGCGTTTAGATACCGCGGCCAGCCGTGCTCATACCCAGCAGTTCCACCACTGGCAGGTGTTAAGCCGCCAGATGGGGGATAACGCCCGTTTTAGCCTGGTGGCAACGGCGGATGACGTCGCAGATTGCGATACGCTGATTTACTACTGGCCGAAGAACAAACCGGAAGCCCAGTTCCAGTTGATGAATTTACTTTCTCTGCTGCCGGTGGGGACGGATATTTTTGTCGTTGGCGAGAACCGCAGCGGCGTGCGCAGCGCCGAGCAGATGCTGGCAGATTATGCGCCGTTGAATAAAGTCGACAGCGCCCGTCGCTGTGGCCTCTATTTTGGTCGTCTGGAAAAGCAGCCGATGTTTGATGCCGATAAATTCTGGGGCGAATACAGCGTCGATGGCCTGACGGTGAAAACGCTGCCTGGCGTGTTTAGCCGCGACGGTCTGGATGTCGGTAGCCAGTTGCTGCTCTCGACGTTAACTCCGCACACGAAAGGTAAAGTGCTGGATGTCGGCTGCGGTGCAGGCGTTCTTTCAGTTGCCTTTGCACGCCACTCACCGAAGATTCGTCTCACGTTGTGCGATGTTTCTGCGCCAGCAGTTGAAGCCAGCCGTGCAACACTTGCGGCCAACGGTATTGAAGGTGAAGTCTTTGCAAGCAACGTCTTTTCCGAGGTGAAAGGTCGCTTTGATATGATCATCTCCAACCCGCCGTTCCACGATGGGATGCAAACCAGCCTGGATGCGGCGCAAACGCTGATTCGCGGCGCGGTGCGTCATCTTAACAGCGGCGGCGAGCTGAGAATTGTGGCGAATGCCTTCCTGCCTTACCCGGACGTGCTGGATGAGACATTTGGCTTCCACGAAGTGATCGCGCAAACCGGGCGATTCAAGGTGTATCGCGCCATTATGACCCGCCAGGCGAAGAAAGGTTAAGTATCTGATATCTGTCGCCGCATACTGTGTCGGATGCGGCGTACACGCCTTATCCGACCGACAAACGAATTATCCACAATCCGCCGATGGCCATTTTTCCAGCAATTACACATCTGGCGATAATTAACTATTGACGAAAAGCTGAAAACCACTAGAATGCGCCTCCGTGGTAGCAATTCTTTTTAAGAATTGATGGTATGCGAAGGTGGCGGAATTGGTAGACGCGCTAGCTTCAGGTGTTAGTGTCCTTACGGACGTGGGGGTTCAAGTCCCCCCCCTCGCACCAAAAACCACGTTGATATTGCTCGCACTGGGCGAAGGTGGCGGAATTGGTAGACGCGCTAGCTTCAGGTGTTAGTGTCCTTTCGGACGTGGGGGTTCAAGTCCCCCCCCTCGCACCAAACGAGGCGATATCCAAAAAAGTAAGATGACTGTGCGAAGGTGGCGGAATTGGTAGACGCGCTAGCTTCAGGTGTTAGTGTCCTTACGGACGTGGGGGTTCAAGTCCCCCCCCTCGCACCAATTATCTTTACTTCCTCTCTTGTTTCTTCCTTGATTTATCATCCCTGATTCCCGTTCATTATCATCAGCATGACGCCAGCAATAAGCACCAGGCACGATGGTAGCAAAATGTAATGCCGTAACTGTTTGTGATACAACATCACCGGCGTCAACACCAATCCCATCAGAATGACAATCCGCCACTGATCCGGCGATAAATCCGCATACATCAGCCCTGCAATCAGCAATCCCGGCAGCAACACTCCCCAACCACTGCCCAGCATACGTTGCAACATGGTTTCATCTCTTTCATTGATAATGATAACCAATATCATATGATAATTTTTATCATTTGCAAGCCAGAGAAATCCCTTGCTATCGGATAAACCTATCGTTAGGATTAGCAATCATTATCATTTAGATTACTATCCCGATTATGGCCTATCGTTCCGCACCGCTCTATGAAGATGTTATCTGGCGAACGCATCTCCAGCCGCAGGATGCTGGGCTTGCACAAGCCGTACGGGCGACGATCGCCGAACATCGTGAACATTTGCTCGAGTTTATCCGTCTGGATGAACCCGCTCCGCTTAACGCCATGACGCTGGCGCAATGGTCATCACCGAATACGCTAAGTTCTCTACTGGCGGTCTATTCCGATCATATCTACCGCAATCAACCGATGATGATCCGCGAGAACAAACCGCTGATCTCACTATGGGCACAATGGTATATCGGCCTGATGGTGCCGCCATTAATGCTGGCGCTGCTGACGCAGGAAAAAGCATTAGATGTGTCGCCGGAACATTTCCACGTTGAGTTTCACGAAACCGGACGCGCCGCCTGTTTCTGGGTCGATGTGTATGAAGATAAAAACGCAACACCACATTCACCGCAGCAGCGAATGGAAACGTTAATTAGCAAGGCGCTTGTTCCGGTTGTGCAAGCATTAGAACCGACTGGAGAAATTAACGGTAAACTTATCTGGAGTAATACCGGTTATTTGATCAACTGGTATCTGACTGAGATGAAACAGTTGCTCGGCGAGGCGACGGTTGAATCGCTGCGCCATGCCCTCTTTTTTGAGAAAACGCTCACTACCAGTGAAGATAATCCACTCTGGCGTACCGTGGTGCTGCGCGACGGCCTGCTGGTGCGCCGCACTTGCTGCCAGCGTTATCGCTTACCGGATGTGCAGCAATGTGGTGACTGTACGCTGAAATAACTGAGGGTGAATATTTGCCAGTAATCGCGCTGCCGGGTCAACTTACCCGGCATTATCGTTTAGACTGCAGTTGGTAATGCACTTTCGGATTGCGTGCCGTGCATATAAAGAAGAATATCGGCGGCATCAAGTAGGCCAGCATCAGAATTGACACCCAACTTCGCCATTACGTTAAATTTATGCGCCCGAATTGTTTTAATATTACGTTTCAATTGTGCAGCGATTTGCATCATTGAATATCCACGCGACATGTAATGTAATATTTCACGCTCTGTAGGGCTTAACATGTCGAGATACCACGGATTTCCCGCGCTATCTTTTTTCTGCCGTATACAGGTTAACGAGTTATAAAGATCCTCTTGCAATACCCGTAATGTTGAAGCCTTACTTAAAACCCCATCGAGCGGTGATGGTGATAATGAATTAATTAAGCGCGCTTCCATATCATCATCGGCAATAACCAACCGCCGCATACGCGGATTTTTATTTGCCAGTTCATTCAGGCAAGACAACCCCACTCTGCGTTCTTTACGAATAGCTGAGAGTGAAAAAATGACAGCCGAAAAACTTGTTGTCATCATCGCCATGCGAAAAGCATCTTGTGTCGAGTAGGTATATAACCTGTAAGGATAACCAGGGAAAGTATCAAATAAACTTTTAATACCCACACTGCTCATGACACACTTTTCTACAAGTGCGACATTTCTCTTTGAATTCCTGTTGATTTCCATTCCGTGGCTTCTCCGTAGACTGAAGGCAAGTTCAGCTCTCTGGCTCCCTGAGAACTATTGATCCATGCGTACATTTCAGCATTACTATGAATTGCTAATCGACGCATGGCACTGTTTTTCTGGGCGCTAATGGTTTTATTACTCTTCTTTAATAAGGAGGCGATCTGATTGATTCCCCAACCTTTTCCAAGGAGCCTTAATACCTTCCGCTCTGAGAGCGTTAAAATAACGGGACGGAAACTGTAATCATGAGGTTCGTCAATAACCGGAGAAAGCAACGCTTTGCTGATTCTGTCGCCACGGAGATTACCGGTACGAATGGTTTTGACCAGGCTATCGATAGGTTCAACATCCGATAGCAGCGTCGCAGTCGGACACATCAGAAACTCGACCGCCTGCGCGTAATAAGAGCGTGATACCAGAAATATCCAGTGGATCTCGCGATATTGTGAAATTAAGGTATAAAATTGTTCGCAAATGACCCGGGGATTTTTACATTCACCCGTTAAATCTGCGATGGCGATATCAGAACGACGCAGTTGCAACAACGTGACCTCTTCTGGCGTCGAACTGAATGAGAGATCACAATCAGGAAAATGAGTGTTCATTATTCCTTTTAACCCGCTTTGAATAACAGGTATTTTGCTGATAATAATTCCATTTGTGCAGCATCCTGGCAACATATTTCCTCCCTGGTCTCACTGGTTTTGTCGTTAATCATGTTCCATAAATATATACATCAAAATGATGGAAATAATGAATTAATAGACTCCGTGAATAATTCGTCCGTAATATACCTTTTACTCGCCGATAATACTACAATCCTCATTGTATAAATCAAGAGAGTAGTATCACATAATACCTTATGCTATAGCGCTAACACATTTAAAATAACTTAATTAAATTGTTAGTTTCACTAATGTCATCTGAATTATTCATAATTCCACGATATGCTTTAGGTGACAGCAACGTGTGACGTTTAAAAAATCGCGAGAAATAAGCAACATCGCTAAAACCCAAATAATCTGCGATTTGGCTGATGGTCATTTGGGTGTATTGCAGACAGCGTTTAGCCTCCAGAATCAACCGTTCGTGTAATACCATTAATGCACTACAGTTATGAAATTCACGACATAATTGATTTAAATGCGTAACCGAGACACCAGTCCGCCGGGCATATTCTTTTAACGGTAAATGTTCCCGATACTGGCTTTCGATTTGCCTTGCGAACAAGCGCATCACACTGCGCTTACGTTCACTGCTCCCTGAACGTGGCCGAAGAGGCTGTTCCTGCCTGGTTAACCATACCAACAGTGCACTCAACAGAGAGAACATCATCATTTCCCGGGCATCATTATCTTCATGATATTCCTGTTGTAACGCCGCAAATAATGTACGGATGTACTCGTGAGACCGCCCGACCGGAAAACATTGTGCAGTGTTTAACAACGAAAGCGGGCGTGGAAATTGCGATTCCATATGACTTAACAGTGGCGGGGCCAGTGAGAGAACATAACCCTCAGTGCAAGGTGAAAAGCGAAAACCATGTACGCATAATGCGGGAACGACTTGCAGGCAAGCCTCTTGCATGACCGTAGTTTTACCTTCAATTTCAATTTCCGCTTGCCCATGATGAAGATAGAGCAACTGCACCAGTTCCGCATGTTGATGCACGCGAATATGCCACTCATACTGACTGCTGCGTTGATGAATAGATTCACAATGCAGCAGCTCAGGCGTGGGCCAGCCTTGCCGTTCGCCATAGAGCTTAAAAACCGGAACTGTTGCCACACTTTGCATATTTTCTTTTTTATCCAACATTTTCAAAGGGTAAACCGACATAGTTCTCGGCAATAGTGGTCAGTCCGGCAACGGATTCCAGGTAGTAATGGCGATCTGCTTCCTGCATTTTGCGATCAAATTCACTTTTGTCCTGAAAGTCATGCAGAAGATGCGTCATAAACCAGCTAAAACGTTCCCCCTTCCAGACACGATTCAAAGCCAGTTGCGAATAACGCGCCAGCAAATCGGTCCGCCCGGCATGGTAATACTGTGTCAGGATACGCCAGAGATAATTCACATCAGACGCAGCCAGATTTAACCCTTTTGCTCCCGTTGGTGGCACGATATGTGCGGCATCCCCCACCAGAAATAATTTGCCATATTGCATGGGTTCCACCACATAACTACGCAAAGGCGCAATACTTTTCTCCAGTGAGTGACCAGTCACTAACTTTTCTGCCAACTCATGAGGTAAACGGCTCTTTAACTCCGCCCAGAAACGTTCATCACTCCATGCCTCGACCTGCTCGCTGAGGGGCACCTGCAAATAGTAACGGCTCCTGGTTAGTGAGCGCTGACTACAAAGTACAAAACCACGCTGATGATGCGCGTAAATCAGTTCCGGGTTGACCGGGGGTGTATCCGCCAACAAACCAAGCCAACCGAACGGCCACACACTTTCGTATTCACGAATCACATCACGGGGAATACTTTGCCGGGATACGCCATGAAAACCATCGCATCCGGCAATAAAGTCACACTCTACACGGCAGTGCTCGCCATCTTTTTCAAAGGTGACAGAGGGTCGGTCACTTTTGGCATCGTGAATCATGACCTGACTGACGCCATAAATGGTGGGCGCATCACTCTCATTTCGCGCTTGCATCAAATCGCGAGTGACTTCCGTTTGCCCGTAGACCATCACGTTTTTGCCATCGGTCAATTCACTGAGCGGAACTGGAATGCGTTTACCATCAAAAATAAATTCCACGCCATGATGTATCAGCCCTTCCCGATCCATACGTTTCGCGACACCCGCTTCCCGCAACAAATCTACCGTTCCACTTTCCAGAATCCCGGCCCGAATCCGCCCAAGCACATATTCTGGTGTTTGCCGCTCAATAATCAGGGTGCGGATACCCGCTTTATGCAACAACTGCCCCAATAACAGCCCGGAAGGCCCTGCGCCTATAATAGTCACCTGAGTTTTCATCAATCCTCCACATATGGTTAATTATTTGTATCAATAATGTTTAATGGAAGTTTCATGTTGCATTTTTGAGAAGCTGGAGAAAAAAAGAAGGGCAAATCGACGACAGTTTTTGGACTTTTCACCAATTTGTACGTTTTGTGGCACAGGTCATGTTCTGATTTTGCACAGAACGCTTATTTTTCCGCCGCAAATTTGATCTTTTACGTGGGCTCCGTCGTTACGCTTCATGATACAAAGAAGCCTTTTGCTACCCGGCGAGACGTCATCGCGATTTACAACAGAGTGAGTCATGCAAACAGAGCAATCGTTACAACGGTCGATCACACGATTATGTATTCAGTGCGGGCTTTTTTTGCTGCAACATGGTGCGGAAAGCGCACTGGTTGAGGAGCTCTCTACCCGCCTTGGTCGGGCGCTGGGTATGGACAGCGTGGAAAGCGCAATCTCATCTAACGCAATCGTCCTGACGACCATTAAAGATGGGCACTGCCTGACCACCACCCGTAAAAACCAGGATCACGGTATAAATATGCACGTGGTGACAGAGGTACAACACATCGTCATCCTCGCAGAACACAAGCTGCTGGATTACAAAGGGGTGGAGAGACGTTTCAGTCAAATAAAACCATTACGCTATCCACGATGGCTGGTTGCATTCATGGTCGGTCTTTCCTGCGCCTGCTTTTGTAAATTGAATAATGGGGGTTGGGATGGCGCAGTCGTAACATTTTTTGCCAGCCTGATAGCGATGTATATACGACTGACACTGGCACAACGACACCTTCATCCCCAAATTACCTTTTGTATTACAGCTTTTATCGCCACCACTATTTCGGGTTTGTTATTAAATCTCCCCATGTTCAGCCACACGCCCAATATTGCGATGGCAGCCAGTGTGTTGCTCCTGGTGCCGGGCTTTCCGTTAATCAACTCTGTCGCTGATATGTTTAAAGGGCATATCAATACAGGTCTTGCGCGTTGGGCAATCGCCAGTTTGCTAACGCTGGCAACGTGTGTGGGGGTAGTCATGGCATTAACTGCATGGGGACTTCGCGGATGGGTGTGATTGATTTTCTGCTTGCACTAATGCAAGACATGATTCTGGCGGCAATTCCTGCCATCGGCTTTGCCATGGTGTTTAATGTGCCGCATCGGGCACTGCCATGGTGTGGGCTCCTCGGTGCCATTGGTCATGGTTCGCGGATGATTATGATGGCTGCTGATTTCAATATTGAATGGTCAACATTTATGGCCTCACTGTTGGTTGGCAGTATCGGTATTCAGTGGTCGCGCTGGTATCTCGCGCATCCAAAGGTTTTTACTGTGGCAGCAGTGATTCCGATGTTTCCAGGTATTCCGGCGTATACAGCGATGATATCGGCAGTACAAATTAGCCATTTTGGGTACAGCGAAACATTAATGATTACCCTGTTGACCAATTTCCTGAAAGCCTCTTCTATCGTCGGGGCGCTTTCTATTGGCCTCTCTGTACCAGGGCTATGGTTGTATCGCAAACGCCCACGGGTATAACGACGTGATGTTGGAGATCGGCGCAGCATCCTGCCGATCTCTGTCTTCTGTGTGATACTATTAGTAGATCTCCCTTCTCGTGTGTTATTCCACTTTTGAGAAATAGTATGTCTTCCAGAATTTTGACCCCGGACGTTATCGGCATTGACGCCCTGGTACAGGATCATGCTGCCGTGCTGGCCAAATCTGCGAGTGGTACGGTAGCGGTATTTGCCAATAATGCTCCCGCCTTTTACGCCATCACCCCGGATCGTCTGGCGGCATTGCTGGCACTTGAAGAAAAATTATCGCAACCAGGTAGTGATGTCGCGTTGGATGCGCAGTTGTTTGAAGAACCACAATCTACTCCTGTTGCAGTGCCGATGGGGAAATTTGCCATGTATGCCGACTGGCAGCCAGATGCTGATTTTCAGCGACTGGCGGCACTATGGGGTGTTGCATTAAGAGAACCCGTCACAGCGGCAGAACTGGCTTCTTTTGTTGCTTACTGGCAGGCGGAAGGGAAAGTTTTTCATCATGTACAGTGGCAACAAAAGCTGGCACGCAGTGTCCAAATCAGCCGGGCCAGCAATGGCGGTATGCCGAAACGAGATGTAAACACGGTCAGTGAACCTGACAATCAAATTCCACCCGGTTTTAGAGGATGACCATGAAAAACGTTGGCGATCTGATGAAACGTCTGCAAAAGATGATGCCTGAGCATATCAAGCCTGCTTTTACCACAGGTGAAGAACTGCTGGCCTGGCAGAAAGAACAGGGCGCGATCCGTGCCGCCGCCCTGGCTCGAGAAAACCGGGCGATGAAAATGCAGCGTACCTTCAACCGTTCAGGTATTCGTCCTTTGCATCAAAACTGTTCGTTTGAAAACTACGTTGTGGAGTGCGAAGGGCAAATGAACGCTCTGAGCAAAGCACGACAGTATGTGGAAGAGTTTGACGGTAACATCGCCAGCTTTATCTTCTCTGGCAAACCGGGAACAGGTAAAAACCACCTGGCGGCGGCAATCTGTAATGAACTGCTGCTACGTGGGAAATCGGTATTAATCATTACCGTTGCAGACATTATGTCTGCTATGAAAGACACCTTCACAAATCGTGAAACAACGGAAGAACAACTGCTTAATGATCTCAGTAATGTCGATCTACTCGTGATCGACGAGATCGGGGTACAAACTGAATCGCGCTATGAAAAAGTGATCATTAACCAGATCGTGGATCGCCGCTCATCCTCCAAGCGTCCAACCGGAATGTTAACCAACAGCAATATGGAAGAGATGACAAAGCTACTTGGCGAACGCGTGATGGATCGTATGCGCCTGGGCAATAGCTTATGGGTGATCTTCAACTGGGAAAGTTACCGCAGCCGTGTGACCGGTAAAGAATATTAATTCTCTGGCGCGCCGTTGCGCCAGAAGCAACAACACAAAGAGTCATCAGGATGAAAACAACAAAATATCTGCTGTGCTGCGCGTTTGCCGCCAGTGCATTATTAAGCACCAGTACTTTTGCTGCGTCATGGAAAGATTCTCTTGCCAGCGCCGCCAGTGAACTGAATAAGCAAAACACCTCGTCTGGACAACAAGGCGGGCTTTCTCTTGCCACGCTAACGGGCCTGCTTAATGGCGACAATCAGGCACTCAGCTCAGGCAATATGAATAACGTAGCGGGTATTCTGCAATACTGCGTGAAGCAAAAACTGGCTTCCGTTACCGATGCTGAAAATGTCAAAAATCAGGTGCTGGAAAAACTGGGACTCAGTAGCGAAAAGCAAAAAGAGGATAGCAACTATCTGGATGGCATCGCTGGTTTGTTGAAAACCAAAGATGGTCAGCAACTGAATCTCGACAATATTGGCTCAACACCACTGGCGGAAAAAGTGAAAACTAAGGCCTGCGATTTGGTCTTAAAACAAGGGCTGAACTTTATTTCCTGATAATTCAACGCCACGTTTTAACCTTTTGAGGAGTAACGTGGCGTTAACCGCATTTTTTCTTATCTCCAGGTCCTTTCAGCCACTCGCTCACAAGCAGTGACGGTGATCAAAAAAGTTTATTTATAAACCAAATCTGAACAAAAATTGATTTTTTTGACACTACAATTGCGGCAATGTGACATCGTCGTTACATTGTGCAACCAGTAAAAAGATTGTCTGCCAGTTGCCCGCTGGATTGAAAGAGGATCGTCAGTTGTCAGAGTTACTCTCCTTTGCCCTTTTCCTCGCTTCCGTGCTGATTTATGCCTGGAAAGCAGGTCGTAACACCTGGTGGTTTGCCGCCACGCTGACGGTGCTTGGGTTATTTGTTGTGCTCAATATCACCCTATATGCCAGCGATTATTTTACTGGTGACGGCATCAATGATGCAGTGCTTTACACGCTGACAAATAGCCTGACTGGCGCGGGCATTGGCAAGTATATTCTGCCAGGCGTTGGTATTGTGCTGGCGCTGACTGCAGTTTTTGTTTCGCTGGGTTGGATCCTGCGCCGTCGTCGTCATCACCCGCACCATTTTGGTTATAGCTTACTGGCTCTGCTCTTAGCGCTGGGCTCTGTAGATGCCAGTCCGGCATTTCGGCAGATTACGGAACTGGTTAAGTCGCAGACTCGCGATGGCGATCCCGATTTTGCTATTTACTACAAAGAACCGGCAAAAACGATCCCGAATCCGAAACTGAATCTGGTGTATATCTATGGCGAAAGTCTTGAGCGCACCTATTTTGATAACGAGGCCTTCCCGGATCTGACGCCAGAGCTGGGGGCAATTAAAAATGAAAGCATGGATTTCAGCCACACGATGCAGCTACCTGGTACGGATTACACCATTGCCGGAATGGTTGCCTCGCAGTGTGGAATTCCTCTGTTTGCGCCTTTTGAGGGTAACGCCTCGGCGTCAGTTTCCAGCTTCTTTCCACAAAATATCTGTCTTGGCGATATCCTGAAAAACTCCGGTTATCAGAATTATTTTGTCCAGGGGGCCAATTTGCGCTTTGCGGGCAAAGATGTGTTCCTGAAATCTCACGGTTTTGATCATCTGTACGGTGCAGAAGAGTTAAAAGGTGTCGTAGCCGATCCAACCTACCGCAATGACTGGGGCTTTTACGACGATACGGTGCTTGATGAAGCCTGGAAAAAATTTGAAGAGCTTTCCCGGTCTGGTCAGCGGTTTTCATTATTCACACTGACGGTGGACACTCACCACCCTGACGGTTTTATCTCCCGTACCTGCAATCGCAAACGGTATGACTTTGATGGTAAACAAAATCAATCGTTTAGCGCAGTGAGCTGCAGCCAGGAAAACATTGCTACTTTCATTAATAAAATCAAAGCATCGCCGTGGTTTAAAAACACGGTGATTGTGGTTTCGTCAGATCATCTGGCAATGAATAACACGGCGTGGAAATACCTGAACAAACAGGATCGTAATAACCTGTTTTTTGTACTGCGCGGTGATAAACCACAACAGGAAACGCTGGCGGTGAAGCGTAATACAATGGATAACGGCGCAACCGTACTGGATATTCTTGGTGGCGATAATTTTCTTGGTCTTGGCCGTAGCAGTCTGTCCGGGCAGTCGATGTCAGAAATTTTCCTGAATATCAAAGAGAAAACACTGGCCTGGAAGCCAGATATAATTCGCCTGTGGAAATTCCCGAAAGAGATAAAGTCTTTCACAATCGATCAGGATAAAAACACCATTGCGTTTTCTGGCAGCCATTTCCGCTTACCGCTGCTGCTACGTGTTTCCGATAAACGTGTAGAACCACTGCCTGAAAGTGAATATTCCGCCCCACTGCGCTTCCAGCTGGCAGACTTCGCCCCACGCGATAACTTTGTCTGGGTCGATCGCTGCTACAAAATGGCGCGGCTGTGGGCACCTGAATTATCGCTCTCTACCGACTGGTGTGTTTCTCAAGGGCAACTGGGCGGAGAACAACGTGTACAGCATGTTGATAAACCACAATGGCAGGGTAAAACCGCTTTCAAAGATACGGTTATCGATATGGAGCGCTATAAAGATAACGTCGATACGCTGAAAATTGTTGATAACGATATCCGTTATAAAGCCGACAGTTTTATCTTTAATGTCGCAGGCGCGCCGGAAGAGGTAAAACAATTCAGTGGCATTTCCCGCCCGGAGTCGTGGGGACGTTGGTCCAACGCCCAACTGGGTGATGAAGTGAAAATTGAATACAACGCACCGCTGCCGAAGAAATTTGATTTGGTGATTACTGCCAAAGCCTACGGCACGAACGCCAGCAAACCGATACCCGTTCGCATTGGTAATGAAGAACAGACAATGGTGCTGGGTAATGAAGTCACTACTACCACGCTGCATTTTGATAACCCCAACAGCGCCAGTACCGTAGTAATTGTGCCGCCGGAACCCATCGCCACCAACGAGGGGAATATCCTGGGGCATTCACCACGAAAACTGGGGATTGGTATGGTTGAAATCAAAGTTGTTGAGCGTGAAGGTTAGCGAGCTTGAGTGCCAGCGGTGGCGTGCAAGTACTTGTACGCCACCGCTGGCAGATAACGCGCTCATGCTGTTTCTATTAATTTTTAATTACGACAATCAAGAACGTTATATTTAAACTCTCTTTTTTCATATCCCTGGGTAAAACGATATATTACCTGAAACCCTTTTACCTGAATAACGTTTACCCAACAAAAACGCTTAAAGTCGCTTTTTGTTTTATCGTACCATTCTGTAGCATTTAATGTTTTTAAATTCTTTGTGTCATATTCCATAACCAATGATTTATCTTCAATATAAAAATTCATTAACGTTACATTATTGTCAATTTTAATCGGTAGTTTAGATCTTTCTCTTTCGACCTCAATAGCTTTGACATACTCTCCCCAAAGATTCTGGACTAAGTAATCATTTATTTTCATCGAGATAAACACTCCGGCCCCAAAAACCAACACCATAGCGATGAAGAGTTTAAAAGCATCTTTCCTCAGTCGGTATTCAAGACTAATTCCTTCTTTTCTCTCCCGAGAAGAAAGTCGAACAGCCACAACGGTGCAGCAAAAAAAATAAATACCCAAAGGCCACAGCAGATTGAACCGTGTGTATCCCGTATCAAAAATAATAGCACATTGATTTACAATATAAAAAAATATGGACAGCCAGGCACAAATCTGTATTTTTTTATAAATCCCAACGGAAATAATTAACCACATTATGGCGATAAATATATTTATCACCGTGTAGAAAATGTTATTCGAAACTAAACTTGACGGTAAAAAAAAGGGGAGAAAGGTCATAAAAGAGGTAATAAAACTAATGAACGCACCAATATTAATTGCGCCATTAATTCCTTTTGCTTTAAAGAATCCCTTCATATATTCACACGACCTATAATTAAAGTGCATTATTTCTTGTGGAATAATACGCTTTAATTACTTTCACGCAACGTCACCAATGACCAGTACCCGGCAAGCAAGAAGTAAACCAATATTTACCGGACCAGGAACTGACACCTGATCCGGCATTACAAACAAGACTTACCGACGACGCCCCAGCTTCACCGCTTTCAGCACCACAAATTTTTTATTCGTCGCAATAGTGGTGCAGTTGCCGAAAATCTTCTTCAGTTTATGGAAGTAATCCAGGTGACGGTTGGCAACGATATACAGCTCGCCGTTGATTTTCAGGCAGCGGCGGGCATGGTGGAACATCTCCCAGGCGACGTTATCAGTCAGCGCATGTTGCTGATGAAACGGCGGGTTGCAGAGCACAGCATTAAAGCGGAAAGGCTCCACGCCGGAGAGCGCGTTGTTGATCATAAACTCACAGCGATCCAACGCCTCTGGCATGTTGGTTTCTACGTTCAAACGGCTGGAAGCAACCGCCATCGGTGATTCATCGACAAACACCACTTTCGCCTGCGGGTTTTTATCAAGCAGCGTCAGGCCAATAACGCCATTACCGCAACCGAGATCGACAATCTCACCTTCGAGATTCTCTGGCAGATGTTGCATAAAGAAGCGCGCGCCAATATCCAGCCCGGTGCGAGAGAAGACATTCGCATGGTTGTGGATAGTCCAGTCAGTACCTTCCAGCTTCCAGCTAACGGTCTGCGGCGCATCAGCCAGCGGCGGCTCGTTGAAAGTGCAGTTAATCAGGCGCGCTTTCTTCCATGCCAGCGTGGTGGTGGTCGGGCCGAGCACTTTTTCGAACAGCTCCAGCGTGGAGGTGTGAATGTCACGGGCTTTGGCACCGGCAATAATACGTGTATCCGACGTGACCACTTTGCGCAGCGCACGCAGTTGCTGTTCCAGCAATGCCAGTGTTTTCGGTACTTTGATTAGCACCACTCCCGGCTGTTGCGGGTAGTCGGCGGTGCTGTCGAGAAACTTCACGCTCGATTCATCAATCCCGTTGAGGCGTAAATTCTCACGCGTTGCCAGTTCGCTGATGTATGAGTCGCCAATGCTGTACGGCTTATGTTCCGCCAGCGCACAGCTTAACGCACCAAAGGCATCATTCAGGATCAACACCGGGCCGCGGATTTCTGTGTCGTCCAACTGTTGCAGCAAATATTCATCTGCCGCTTCCCACGCCTGTAGCGGGTTAACGTCATCCGTCGCCGGAAAACGTTTTAGTGTCAGTGAACGGAAACCGTTGTCTAAGTGGCTCATCGGCCCTCCTGAATGGTAAAATTTTGACATTGCCCCTGAAAAGGGTGCGTGAGTATACCCTTTTTCTCTTTTTCGTGGGCGGTTATGAGCAATCTTACTTATCTTCAGGGTTATCCCGAGCAGCTGCTTTCCCAGGTGCGAACGCTGATTAACGAACAGCGTCTGGGCGATGTGCTGGCAAAACGCTATCCGGGAACACACGACTACGCCACCGATAAAGCCCTCTGGCAATATACCCAGGATCTAAAAAATCAGTTTCTGCGCAATGCCCCGCCGATCAATAAGGTGATGTATGACAATAAGATTCATGTGCTGAAAAACGCGCTCGGGTTACATACCGCTGTTTCGCGTGTGCAGGGCGGCAAGCTGAAAGCAAAAGCAGAGATCCGCGTCGCTACTGTGTTTCGTAACGCGCCGGAACCGTTTTTGCGCATGATCGTGGTGCACGAATTGGCGCACCTGAAGGAGAAAGAGCACAACAAAGCGTTTTACCAGTTGTGCGGTCATATGGAACCGCAGTACCACCAGCTTGAGTTCGACACCCGGCTGTGGCTAACGCAGTTGTCGCTTGGGCAGGACAAAATCTGAAAATAATTTCAGGCGTTATCTTTTCCTCCTTTAGCGCCTAAAATCGACCTCCCCCCTTTCGTTAAGGATAACGACCATGCTGCGCGCATTTGCCCGCCTTCTTCGCCGCGTTTGTTTTTCTCGCCGGACTCTAAAGATTGCCTGCTTACTGTTACTTGTGGCAGGAGCGACAATTTTTATCGCCGATCGCGCAATGGTCAACGCCAGCAAACAGCTGACCTGGAGCGATGTTAACGCCGTTCCGGCGCGTAACGTGGGTTTATTGTTGGGGGCGAGGCCGGGTAATCGCTACTTTACCCGACGTATTGATACCGCAGCAGAGTTGTACCACGCCGGAAAAGTGAAATGGCTGCTGGTCAGTGGCGATAACGGACGTAAAAATTACGATGAAGCGTCAGGCATGCAGCAGGCTTTGATCGCTAAAGGCGTACCAGCAAAAGTGATCTTCTGCGACTATGCCGGATTCTCAACGCTTGATTCGGTAGTGCGTGCCAAAAAAGTGTTTGGGGAAAACCATATCACCATTATTTCGCAAGAATTTCATAACCAACGCGCCATCTGGCTGGCAAAGCAATACGGCATTGATGCCATCGGCTTTAACGCGCCGGACCTGAATATGAAGCACGGTTTATATACTCAACTGCGGGAAAAACTTGCCAGAGTCAGCGCGGTGATTGATGCGAAAATCCTCCATCGACAGCCGAAATATCTCGGGCCGTCGGTCATGATTGGGCCGTTTAGCCAGCATGGCTGTCCGGCGCAGAAATAATGCGTATCTGCGCACGTCGAAGATGAAAAAGGCGTGCTACATTGACGGCAGAATCCCTTTATGGAGTATCCACGCGTTATGATACGTTTCGCTGTGATTGGCACGAACTGGATCACCCGCCAGTTCGTCGAGGCCGCCCATGAGAGCGGTAAATACAAGTTAACCACCGTCTATTCCCGCAGCCTTGAACAGGCCCAGCACTTCGCCAATGATTTTTCTGTCGAGCATCTGTTTACGTCGCTGGAAGCGATGGCGAAAAGCGATGCCATTGACGCGGTGTATATTGCCAGCCCGAATGCCCTGCACTTTTCCCAGACACAACTTTTCCTTAGCCACAAGATACATGTGATTTGCGAGAAACCGCTGGCGTCGAATCTGGCGGAAGTGGATGCAGCCATTACCTGTGCGCGGGAAAATCAGGTGGTGCTGTTTGAGGCATTTAAAACCGCCAGCCTGCCGAATTTTCATTTGTTGCGCCAGGCGCTGCCGAAAGTCGGCAAATTGCGTAAAGTCTTTTTCAACTATTGCCAGTATTCCTCGCGATATCAGCGTTATCTGGACGGCGAGAATCCCAACACCTTCAATCCGGCATTCTCCAACGGTTCAATTATGGATATCGGCTTTTACTGTCTGGCGTCGGCGGTGGCGTTATTTGGTGAGCCGAAAAGCGTGCAAGCGACCGCCAGTTTGCTGGCAAGCGGTGTGGATGCCCACGGCGTGGTGGTGATGGATTACGGTGATTTCAGCGTTACGTTGCAGCACTCAAAAGTGAGCGATTCTGTCCTGGCAAGCGAGATTCAGGGCGAAGCGGGATCGCTGGTGATTGAAAAACTGTCTGAATGCCAGAAAGTGTGTTTTGTGCCGCGCGGCAGCCAGATGCAGGATCTCACTCAGCCGCAGCATATTAATACCATGCTCTACGAAGCAGAGCTGTTTGCTGAACTGGTGGATGAACATCTGGTGGATCATCCAGGGTTGGCGGTCAGTCGCATCACCGCCAAACTGCTGACCGAGATCCGCCGCCAGACGGGGGTGATTTTTCCGGCAGATAGCGTAAAACAATAATGGTTACCGTAAAGCAGTGTAAAAGGCATGTAACAGACCATTGACTGGGTGAATGGTCTGTCATACTTTGTTACCTGCAAAGGGGAGTAACTTCATTGTCGGTCGATCGTCATTACGATGTGTGAAAAACCACATCCGGTCACCGGGCAACCCGAAAGGAATACGCAGACGTATTCCTTTTTTGTTGTAAGTGAGACCTTGCCGGAAGGCGAGGTCTATGCATAAAAAGCAGCGGCTGACGTCTTCCGACGTTGGCCGTTTTTTTTATGTGTAAGGAACTTCTATGAATACTGTCGGCACGCCATTGTTATGGGGCGGATTCGCTGTTGTTGTCGCCATTATGCTGGCTATCGACCTGTTGTTACAGGGGCGTCGTGGGGCACATGCCATGACCATGAAACAGGCTGCGGCCTGGTCGCTGGTCTGGGTGACGCTGTCATTACTGTTTAACGCCGCTTTCTGGTGGTATCTGGTGCAAACCGAAGGTCGCGCCGTTGCCGATCCACAGGCACTAGCCTTTCTCACCGGTTATCTGATTGAGAAATCGCTGGCGGTCGATAACGTCTTTGTCTGGCTGATGTTGTTCAGCTATTTCTCTGTCCCGGCGGCGTTACAACGGCGCGTGCTGGTGTATGGCGTACTCGGGGCGATTGTTCTGCGTACCATCATGATCTTCACTGGCAGTTGGCTGATTTCGCAGTTCGACTGGATCCTGTATATCTTCGGTGCCTTCCTCCTGTTTACCGGTGTGAAGATGGCGCTCGCCCATGAAGATGAATCAGGCATTGGCGACAAGCCGCTGGTGCGCTGGCTGCGCGGTCATTTGCGCATGACCGACACCATCGACAACGAGCATTTCTTTGTGCGTAAGAATGGTTTGTTGTATGCCACGCCGCTGATGCTGGTACTGATTCTGGTGGAGTTGAGCGACGTGATTTTCGCCGTGGATAGCATTCCGGCTATCTTCGCCGTGACCACCGATCCGTTTATTGTGCTGACCTCAAACCTGTTTGCGATCCTCGGCCTGCGTGCGATGTATTTCCTGCTGGCGGGCGTAGCAGAACGTTTCTCGATGCTCAAATATGGTCTGGCGGTGATTCTGGTGTTTATCGGTATCAAGATGCTGATTGTCGACTTCTACCATATTCCGATCGCCGTTTCGCTGGGTGTGGTGTTTGGCATTCTGGTACTGACTCTTATCGTCAATGCCTGGGTGAATTATCAGCACGATAAAAAACAACAGATGCAGTAACCAAAGCGCCGGGAAGTGCAACGCTTCCCGGCACAAATGTAATAATTTAGTTAAAAACTATGACGCGCCGCGTAATTTCCAGCATTTTACGCTTCCCCGAACGTAATCTTTCCTTATACTCACTCAGGTAAACACCTTATTACATCCAGAAAGATGCACTAACAAAGCGCACATTGGATGAGCAACATCACACCAAGGATCACAAAAATGACTACGCAACGTTCGCCGGGGCTGCTTCAGCGTTTGGCTCAGGGAAGCCTGGTAAAACAAATATTGGTCGGTCTCGTTCTCGGGATCATTCTGGCATGGGTTTCAAAACCTGCAGCTGAAGCTGTCGGTCTGTTAGGCACCTTATTCGTTGGCGCACTGAAAGCGGTTGCTCCGGTTCTGGTGCTGATGCTGGTTATGGCTTCTATTGCTAACCACCAGCACGGGCAAAAAACCAGTATTCGCCCGATTCTGTTTCTCTATCTGTTAGGTACTTTTACTGCTGCACTGACGGCGGTAGTTTTCAGCTTCGCCTTCCCTTCAACACTACAACTCACCACTGGTGCAGGCGATATCACACCGCCATCCGGCATTGTGGAAGTCATGCGCGGCCTGCTGATGAGCATGGTATCTAACCCAATTGATGCTCTGCTGAAAGGTAATTATATCGGCATTCTGGTATGGGCAATTGGCCTCGGCTTTGCACTGCGCCACGGTAACGAGACAACAAAAAACCTGATTAATGATATGTCCAGTGCCGTCACCTTTATGGTGAAACTGGTGATTCGCTTCGCTCCCATTGGTATTTTCGGCCTGGTCTCTTCCACACTGGCAACTACCGGGTTTGATGCACTGTGGGGGTACGCGCAACTGCTAATGGTGTTGGTTGGCTGTATGCTGCTGGTTGCACTGGTGATAAACCCGTTACTGGTATGGTGGAAAATTCGTCGTAATCCGTTCCCGCTGGTGCTGACCTGCCTGCGCGAAAGTGGCGTATACGCCTTCTTTACCCGCAGCTCTGCGGCCAATATTCCGGTGAATATGGCGTTATGTGAAAAACTGAATCTGGATCGCGATACCTATTCCGTTTCTATTCCACTGGGCGCTACCATCAATATGGCAGGTGCGGCAATCACCATCACCGTATTAACACTGGCAGCGGTACATACTCTGGGTGTTCCGGTGGATCTGCCGACAGCATTATTATTGAGTGTAGTGGCTTCGCTGTGTGCTTGTGGTGCTTCCGGCGTCGCGGGCGGCTCGCTGTTACTGATCCCGCTGGCCTGCAATATGTTCGGTATTCCGAACGATATTGCCATGCAAGTGGTTGCCGTTGGCTTTATTATCGGCGTATTGCAGGACTCCTGTGAAACCGCCCTGAACTCCTCCACTGACGTACTGTTCACTGCTGCGGCCTGCATGGCGGAAGACGAACGTCTGTCAAACAACGCGCTACGTAACTAAATCTTAGCCCCTTTCGTCTACGGCGGAAGGGGCTTTTTCTTGCTTGTTTTTCTCGACGATAAACGGGTCAATTCCTCTCTTCTGCATACGCCAGAAACGAATAATGTTCAGGCCGTTCATCAGCAGAAAGCTTCCTTCAATCATCGTGCCACCAATCGATCCAGCCCAAATATTGTGAGTTAACCAGCAACAGGTGGAGAACCACATCACACAGCGCATAGTCAGGCCTTTAAAGCGAAATAATGCCCAGGTACTGATGACAGTACCGACTACGGGTAGTAATTCCATTGGGTGCTGAAACTTCGCCAGACCAAAGCCACCTGTCAAAACGATAAATATCGCCATAACCCACAGACTACGCGTACGTAAAGTAATTAACGTACGAATAGCATTAAGAATAGAACTGGCTCCAGCAGGAAATACCCCCAGCAGAAAAAAATGTATGCCAATAAATACACTGTAGATGGAAAGCTGTACTTTGAAGCGACGCTCATCGCGGTTGAAGAAGGTGGTGATCCCAATCAGAAAGGCTATGACGCCAACCCCCTGGGCCAACCAGTAGACGGTCATGGAAGATCCTTGTCAGTAATGGAAAAATAAACGGCGATTCAATAAATGAAACGCCGTTTATTAAAATATATCAGGTTTATAGCGTTACGCCGCTTTTAAAAATTGCCAGTTCTCGGAAGTCATTACGCTCGTTGCAGGTTTGCTTACCGTTGGCAAACTCAACAATAGTGTCGATAAAGTCTTCCAGCAACTGCGGCATCGCTTTACCGTGGATCAGCTGACCAGCGTCAAAGTCGATCCAGTGTTTTTTCTTCGCCGCCAGTTCACTGTTGGTGGCAATTTTCACCGTTGGCACAAATCCACCATACGGCGTACCACGACCAGTACTGAACAGCACCATATGGCAGCCCGCACCCGCCAGGGCGCTGGTCGCTACGGCATCGTTACCCGGCGCACTTAACAAGTTTAGCCCCGGCGTTTTCAGACGCTCGCCGTAACGCAGCACGTCAACCACTTTGCTGGAACCCGCTTTTTGTGTACAGCCGAGGGATTTGTCTTCCAGTGTGGTAATACCGCCCGCTTTGTTCCCCGGTGATGGGTTTTCGTATATCGGCTGGTCATGCGCAATAAAGTACTGCTTGAAGTCATTGACCATGGTGACCAGTTTTTCAAACGTTGCTTCGTCGCGGCAATGACTCATCAGTAACTGCTCTGCGCCAAACATCTCCGGCACTTCGGTTAGTACGGTAGTACCGCCGTTAGCAATTACGTAGTCAGAGAAACGCCCCAGCATTGGGTTAGCGGTAATACCAGAAAGACCGTCAGAACCACCACATTCCAGACCAAACTTCAGTTCGCTGAGTTTGCCCGGCTCGCGCTTGTCGTTGCGCATCACGTTATACAACTGATGCAAATGCTCGATCCCGGCTTCGATCTCATCATCCTGCTGTTGGCAAATCATGAAATGAACGCGTTCAGGATCGATATCACCCAGCGTTTCACGGAATGCGGCAACCTGGTTGTTTTCACAGCCCAGACCAATTACCAGCACCGCGCCTGCGTTCGGGTGGCGCACCATGTTTTGCAGCATGGTGCGGGTATTGATGTGATCGTCGCCCAGCTGCGAGCAGCCGTAGGTGTGGCTGAAGAGGAACACGCCGTCAGTGCCTTCGGCGTTGTTGGTCTCTTTCAGAAAACGGTTCTGGATCTGTCGTGCGATGCCGTTGACACAGCCTACGGTTGGCAGGATCCACAGCTCGTTACGCACCCCGACATCGCCGTTCGCGCGACGATAGATCTGCACTTCACGATCTGCCGCTTGCGCAGGCAGATCCTGAAAATCAGGTTGATAGCGATACTGATCCAGATCGCTCAGATTCGTGCGCGTATTGTGGGCGTGAACGTGTTCCCCCGCCGCAATATCCGCCAATGCATAACCAATCGGCAGGCCATATTTAATGACGTTGGCCCCTTTTGCGATATCCGTTAACGCAAATTTATGTCCACGAGCAACATCCTGGCGCAGCGTAACAGTCTGGTTATCGACACTGACTTCTGTGCCTTCAGCCAAATCAGCTAAAGCGACCGCGACGTTATCCAGCGCATGGATCTTGATGTATTGCATATCAACCCCAGACCTTAGTTCAGTTCAATGGCGAAGTAGTCACGCGCATTGTTAAAGCAAATATTTTTCACCATCTCGCCCAGCAGGTTGATGTCCGCTGGTGCTTCGCCCGCTTCCACCCAGCGACCGATCATCTGGCACAGAATACGGCGGAAGTATTCGTGACGGGTGTATGACAGGAAGCTACGGCTGTCAGTCAGCATACCGACAAAGCGGCTCAGCAGACCGAGCTGCGCCAGTTGAGTCATCTGACGTTCCATACCGTCTTTCTGGTCGTTAAACCACCAGCCGGAACCGAACTGCATTTTGCCCGGCATACCTTCGCCCTGGAAGTTACCGATCATGGTGCCCAGCACTTCGTTATCGCGCGGGTTCAGGCAGTAGAGAATAGTTTTCGGTAGCAGGTTTTCTTCGTTCTGTTTGCTCAGCAGCTTAGACAACTCTTCCGCCATCGGACGGTCATTAATGGAGTCAAAGCCTACATCCGGCCCCAGCAGTTTGAACTGACGCAGGTTGTTATTACGCAGCGCACCAATGTGGTACTGCTGCACCCAACCGCGACGCGCGTATTCGGCACCAAGGAACACCAGCACCGCAGTTTTGAACTGTGCCACTTCGTGCTCGCTCAGGGTTTCGCCAGCCAGACGGCGCGCCAGGATGCTGTCCAGTTCCGCTTCGTTCGCTTCTGCAAACATCACCACGTCCAGCGCGTGGTCAGACACTTTACAGCCGTGAGCGGCGAAGTGATCCAGACGTTTGGTCAGGGCAGTTTGCAGATCAGCAAAGCGGCGAATGTCCGTATCGGAAACTTCACCCAGCTTCGCCATGTAGTCGTTAAAGGTCGCCTGTTCGATGTTGAAGGCTTTGTCCGGACGCCAGCTCGGCAGCACTTTAATGGTGAAAGAGCCGTCTTTGGCGATCTCTGCGTGATGCTCCAGAGAATCGATCGGATCGTCGGTGGTGCCGACCATTTTCACGTTCATCTGCTGCATGATGCCGCGCGCAGAGAAGTTATCCTGTGCCAGCAGTTCGTTACACTGATTCCAGATTTCATCAGCAGTAGAAGGAGAAAGCAGTTTACCTGTAATACCAAATGGGCGACGCAGCTCCAGGTGCGTCCAGTGGTATAACGGGTTGCCGATAGTGTGAGGAACCGTTGCCGCCCATGCGTCAAATTTCTCACGGTCAGATGCGTCGCCAGTACACAGACGCTCTGCCACACCGTTAGTACGCATTGCACGCCATTTATAGTGATCGCCTTTCAGCCAAATGTCATACAGGTTTTTGAAACGGTAGTCTTCCGCGATTTGCTGCGGTGGCAAATGGCAGTGGTAGTCAAAAATCGGCTGATCTTTGGCGTATTCATGGTACAGGCGGCGGGCAAATTCGGTATCTAACAGGAAATCTTCAGTCATAAACGGAGTCATTATCGTCTTCCTCTCACGAGTGAGTCAGCTTGCTTATATAGCGATGCTGACAAAGTTATCACACCAATTTCCATAGTCCGAAGCTATTTTCGTGAGTTAGATCAATAAACCTGAACAAAAAAATTACCCTCAAAGTAGTAAATCACGCCGCAGGCCGCGCCAGTTCTGGCATTGACGCAGCCTGACAATGTCCACACAAAGATTCACACATTTGTGATGGCACTCACCTTTTAAAGTTGTATGACAAGTTATCTTTCTGCCGTCGCGATATATACACCGACTGAATGCAAATTGCTGATTCATTCATGAATCGAATTTCACCGGTACGGACGCCGAATTAGCACTGACACCTAAGGCAACGTTCGGGGGGTACCGGTTTTTTTTAGGTTACCCGGTTGTAACAGAATCCACTGCTTCGCGCAGGAAGATGACCGCACACATGGCGGCAATAATTCACGATGAGGTTTTACATGCGTAAAATTAAAGGGTTACGTTGGTACATGATTGCACTGGTGACGCTTGGCACCGTGCTTGGCTACCTGACGCGTAACACTGTGGCGGCAGCTGCACCAACTCTGATGGAAGAGTTAAACATCTCCACCCAACAGTATTCCTATATCATCGCAGCGTATTCTGCGGCTTATACGGTCATGCAACCTGTTGCTGGCTACGTACTGGACGTGCTTGGTACGAAGATCGGTTATGCAATGTTTGCGGTATTGTGGGCGGTTTTCTGTGGTGCCACGGCGCTGGCTGGCAGCTGGGGTGGTCTGGCAATTGCACGTGGTGCCGTTGGTGCCGCAGAAGCAGCAATGATCCCGGCGGGTCTGAAAGCCAGCTCTGAATGGTTCCCGGCAAAAGAGCGTTCTATCGCGGTCGGTTACTTTAACGTGGGATCTTCCATTGGTGCGATGATTGCTCCGCCGCTGGTCGTTTGGGCCATTGTAATGCACAGCTGGCAGATGGCGTTCATTCTCTCCGGTGCGCTGAGCTTTATCTGGGCGATGGCATGGCTGATTTTCTACAAGCATCCGCGCGACCAGAAGCATCTGACTGATGAAGAACGCGACTACATTATTAATGGTCAGGAAGCCCAGCACCAGGTGAGCACGGCGAAGAAAATGTCCGTTGGTCAGATCCTGCGTAACCGTCAGTTCTGGGGTATCGCGCTGCCGCGTTTCCTGGCAGAACCGGCCTGGGGTACTTTTAACGCGTGGATCCCGCTGTTCATGTTTAAAGTTTACGGCTTTAACCTGAAAGAGATCGCGATGTTCGCCTGGATGCCAATGCTGTTTGCTGACCTTGGCTGTATCCTCGGTGGTTACCTGCCGCCACTGTTCCAGCGTTGGTTTGGTGTGAACCTGATTGTTTCCCGTAAACTGGTTGTGACCATGGGTGCGGTACTGATGATTGGCCCGGGTATGATCGGCCTGTTCACCAACCCGTATGTAGCAATTATGCTGCTGTGTGTCGGTGGTTTTGCTCACCAGGCTCTGTCTGGCGCGCTGATTACCCTCTCTTCTGATGTATTCGGTCGTAACGAAGTGGCAACGGCAAATGGTCTGACCGGGATGTCTGCATGGCTGGCAAGTACGCTGTTTGCTCTGGTGGTTGGTGCACTGGCTGACACCATCGGCTTTAGCCCGCTGTTCGCAGTACTTGCGGTATTCGACCTACTGGGGGCACTGGTTATCTGGACGGTATTGCAGAACAAACCGGCGATTGAGGTGGCGCAGGAAACACATAACGATCCCGCACCGCAACATTAACGCCAGATGTAAGCTGTAATGACGAAGCCGCCTTTTAGAGGCGGCTTTTTATTCTGATATGTAGAGACTATCTGGCAAAAGTGGTATAACAAATGTAGTCTGCCATACCCTGCCTGGAGCGCATATGGAAATCACCGAACCACGTCGTTTGTATCAACAACTTGCTGCTGATCTGAAAGAGCGCATTGAGCAAGGCGTTTATTTGGTGGGTGATAAACTTCCCGCTGAACGCTTTATTGCTGAAGAGAAAAACGTTAGCCGCACAGTGGTGCGCGAAGCCATCATTATGCTGGAAGTGGAAGGCTACGTTGAAGTGCGTAAAGGCTCCGGCATTCATGTCGTGTCTAATCATCCTCGCCATCATCAACCAACCGATGAATCGCTTGAGTTTGCTAACTACGGCCCCTTCGAGTTACTGCAAGCCCGTCAGTTAATTGAAAGCAATATTGCTGAGTTCGCGGCGACTCAGGTGACGAAGCAAGACATCATGAAACTGATGGCGATTCAGGAGAATGCGCGTAACGAGCAATGCTTCCGTGATTCTGAGTGGGATCTCAAGTTTCATGTCCAGGTGGCATTAGCAACACAAAACTCAGCACTGGCGGCAATTGTCGAAAAAATGTGGATCCAGCGTACTCATAACCCGTACTGGAAAAAATTACACGAGCATATCGATACCCGTACCGTAGATAACTGGTGTGACGATCATGACAAGATCCTCAAGGCGCTCATCCGTAAAGATCCTAACGCCGCCAAACTGGCAATGTGGCAGCACCTTGAAAACACCAAAGTGATGTTATTTAACGAAACCAGCGATGATTTTGAGTTCAATGCTGACCGCTATCTTTTTGCGGAAAACCCAGTGGTACATCTCGATCCCGCCACCAGCACCAGCAAGTAACTACAGTGCAGTGAACAGGCGTAGCAATGCGCCTGTTGGTCTGATTCAGTAAGCGTTAAGTATAAAGTGTCAGCCTGTGTAAATCCTCTCGCCTCACTCCCTTGTGATGAGCAAAATCAGACTCCACGGACATGTAATTTCTGTAACGGACTTCCTTGACCTTTGTTACAATCAGATGCAATTCGACGCGATGATTTTGAGTGTTTACTTACTTAACCATTTAACAAGGATTAGTTCAGGCCGCTTATATGTTTCGGACCGCAAAAGACAACAATATCAATAATGTCGCGGCTAAACATTGTACAGAAACCGGCATGACGTTAACCGATTTACCAGGAATACTGAATGGAACTTTTGACTCAATTGCTGAACGCCTTGTGGGCTCAGGATTTTGAAACCCTGGCCAATCCTTCCATGATTGGCATGCTCTACTTTGTATTATTTGTTATTTTGTTCCTGGAAAATGGCCTGCTCCCCGCAGCCTTTTTACCCGGCGACAGTTTGCTTATTTTAGTTGGCGTGTTGATTGCCAAAGGCGCAATGGGCTATCCGCAAACCATTATGCTACTGACCGCCGCAGCAAGCCTTGGCTGTTGGTTGAGTTATATCCAGGGACGCTGGTTAGGGAATACCCGAACAGTGCAGAACTGGTTGTCGCATCTTCCTGCGCATTATCACCAGCGTGCGCATCATCTCTTCCACAAGCATGGGCTTTCCGCATTACTGATCGGTCGTTTTATTGCTTTTGTCCGTACGTTGCTACCCACCATCGCCGGTTTATCGGGCCTCAATAACGCACGTTTCCAGTTCTTTAACTGGATGAGTGGGCTGTTATGGGTGTTGATCCTCACGACGCTGGGTTATTTGTTAGGTAAAACGCCGGTCTTCCTGAAATATGAAGACCAGCTCATGTCATGTCTGATGCTGTTACCCGTGGTGTTGTTGCTGTTTGGGTTAGCAGGTTCTCTGGTTGTTCTATGGAAAAAGAAATACGGAAATCGGGGATAAAGGATGCAGCTACCACGCGTAACGCTTCGCCAAATGACATGGACAACCTCCGCGATTGTACTGCTTGGTATAACGCTTTTGCTCTGGTCTGCTTTTCGCCATCAGGAGTCAACATTGGCGATTCGCGCCATTAACCAGGGCACGACAATGCCAGACGGATTTTCGGTCTGGCATCATCTGGATGCCAATGGTATTCGCTTCAAAAGTATCACGCCTAAAAACGACACCCTCCTGATTACCTTCGACTCCAGCGCCCAAAGCGCCGCCGCAAAAGTAGTTTTAGACCGTACCTTCCCGCACGGTTATATCATTGCTCAGCAAGATGAAGATAATCAGGCATCTCAGTGGCTTTCACTGTTGCGAGACACGTCTCACCGCTTCGGATAACCTCCAAAAATCCGAATCATATCACCCGCTTTGGTGATTCCCCGTTTACTGACTATGATTAATAAGGCGGTTGTTAACTTAACCGCCTTATTGGTCTGGATCATCGCACCCCGTTTCCGGGGACGAACCACAATGGAAAGTTCAGGAATGAAATACCGTATTGCTTTAGTTTTATCCCTTTTCACACTCAGTGCAGGCAGCTATGCCAACACGCTGTGCCAGCAAAAAGAGCAGGATATCCAAAAGGAAATCAGCTACGCCGAGAAGCACAATAATCAGAACCGCATTAATGGTCTGAAAAGAGCGCTCAGTGAAGTGCGGGCAAATTGTACAGACAGCAAACTGCGTGCAGACCATCAGGAAAAAATTGCTGAGCAGAAAGAAGAGATCACCGAACGCCAGCGTGATCTGCGTGAGGCAAAACAAAAAGGCGATGCGGATAAAATTAAGAAACGCGAGCATAAACTGGCCGAAGCGGAAAAAGAGCTGAAGGAACTGGAAGCGCGTAGCTACTGATTATCAACCATCACTACATACTCACCTGGAGAATACTATGTCGAAAGAACACACTACGGAACATCTGCGTGCTGAGTTGAAATCCCTGGCCGATACGCTGGAAGAGGTGCTTAGCTCCTCTGGCGAGAAGTCGAAAGAAGAGTTGAGTAAGATTCGTAGCAAAGCTGAACAGGCACTAAAAGAGAGCCGTTATCGCCTGGGCGAAACTGGCGATGCCATTGCTAAACAGACCCGGGAAGCGGCAGCGCGAGCGGACGAATATGTCCGTGAAAATCCATGGACTGGCGTAGGTATTGGCGCGGCCGTAGGCCTTGTGCTGGGCGTTCTACTGTCGCGTCGTTAATTATGGCGGACACTCAACACGCACAAGGACCCGGTAAAAGCGTTCTGGGTATCGGGCAGCGAATTGTCACGATTATCGTTGAGATGGTTGAAACACGACTGCGCCTGGCAGTGGTGGAACTGGAAGAAGAAAAAGCAAATCTCTTTCAGTTGTTATTGATGCTTGGCCTCACGATGCTTTTCGCTGCATTTGGACTCATGAGCCTGATGGTGCTGATCATCTGGGCAGTTGATCCGCAATATCGTCTGAATGCGATGATCGCGACCACAGTCGTGCTACTGGTTCTGGCATTGATTGGCGGCATATGGACGTTACGCAAAGCGCGTAAGTCTACTTTATTACGCCATACCCGGCATGAACTGGCGAACGACAGGCAACTTCTTGAGGAGGATAGCCGTGAGCGGTAAAGCCGAACGAGAAAAACGTAAGGCGCAACTGCTTAGCCAGATCCAACAACAACGGCTGGATCTTTCAGCCAGTCGCAGAGACTGGCTGGAGGCCACAGGCGCATATGATCGCCGCTGGAATATGCTGTTGAGTCTGCGCTCCTGGGCACTGGTGGGCAGCAGTGTGATGGCAATCTGGACTATTCGTCATCCGAACATGCTTGTACGCTGGGCCAGACGCGGTTTTGGTGCATGGAGTGCATGGCGACTGGTGAAAAGTACGCTCAGGCAACAGCAGCTGCGCGGTTAATCTCTTCCAGGGCCGGATATCTTCCGGCCTTATTACTCAAAAAATTTGAAAATTTTTGACAGTTTTCCTTGCTAACAATAGTTATCCACCAAGTTTATGATTCTCTCCATCGAAAGCAATGACGTGAATACCGCGTCATTGCTGAAAAAAACAAGCATTAGCTTGACAGGCATCCTGGAGAGAAAGATGAAAAAATTAGAAGATGTTGGTGTATTGGTAGCGCGTATTTTAATGCCAATTTTATTTATTTCGGCTGGCTGGGGGAAAATCAGCGCTTATGCAGGAACCCAGCAGTACATGGAAGCAATGGGCGTTCCGGGCTTTATGTTGCCGCTGGTTATTTTGCTTGAATTTGGTGGTGGTCTGGCGATTCTGTTTGGTTTCCTGACACGTACCACAGCGCTTTTTACTGCGGGCTTTACCCTGCTAACTGCGTTTTTGTTCCATAGCAATTTTGCTGAAGGTATGAACTCACTAATGTTTATGAAAAACCTGACCATTGCAGGCGGTTTTCTGCTGTTGGGTATCACAGGTCCAGGCGCATATAGCATCGACCGTCTGCTGAATAAAAAATGGTAAGCAGACGCTATACTTACTACTAAAAACGAGGGGGAAAACTCCTCGTTTTTGCTATCTGGAGGAGAAAAAATGGGGCAATTGATTAACGGCGTCTGGCACGACACCTGGTATGATACCAAATCCACCGGGGGTAAATTTCAACGTTCGGTATCGGCCTTTCGTAACTGGCTCACCGCCGATGGCACGCCTGGTCCTTCCGGTAAAGGCGGATTTGCCGCTGAAAAAGATCGCTATCACCTGTATGTTTCGCTGGCCTGCCCGTGGGCGCACCGCACACTGATCATGCGTAAACTCAAAGGACTGGAACCGTTTATTTCCGTTTCCGTAGTGAATCCGTTGATGCTGGAAAACGGTTGGACCTTTGATGACAACTTCCCTGGCGCAACAGGCGATACACTCTACCAGCACGAATTTCTCTATCAGCTTTACCTTCATGCTGATCCTCATTACAGCGGTCGCGTCACCGTGCCTGTGTTGTGGGATAAAAAAAATCACACCATCGTCAGCAATGAATCGGCGGAAATCATCCGTATGTTCAATACTGCCTTTGATGCGTTGGGCGCTAAGGCCGGTGACTATTATCCCCCTGCATTGCAAAGCAAAATCGACGAACTTAATGACTGGATTTATGACACTGTAAATAACGGCGTCTACAAAGCAGGTTTCGCGACCAGTCAGCAAGCCTATGATGAAGCGGTTGAGAACGTCTTTAAATCTCTGACTCGCCTGGAACAAATCCTTGGCCAGCAGCGTTATCTGACCGGAAATCAATTAACTGAAGCGGACATTCGTTTGTGGACCACGCTGATACGTTTTGATCCGGTATATGTCACGCATTTTAAATGCGATAAGCATCGCATCAGCGATTACCTTAATCTTTATGGTTTCCTGCGCGATATCTACCAGATACCCGGCATCGCTGAAACCGTAAACTTTGCGCATATTCGTAACCACTATTTCCGCAGCCATAAGACCATTAACCCAACGGGAATTATCTCCATTGGCCCCTGGCAAGACCTCGATGAACCTCACGGCCGCGACGAACGTTTTGGTTAGTTTACTGGCACCAGGAATGGTGCCTTTTTTATTGAACTGATAAATATTTACCACAATTTCATTCACGCCTATTATTAATTTGATTGCTTTAAAAACAAGTGATTGAACTCAATCGAGGCGAAAATGGATTGGTATTTAAAAGTCATCAAAAACTACATTGGATTTAAAGGGCGCGCCCGGCGTAAAGAGTACTGGATGTTTATTCTGGTCAACATCATCTTTACTTTTGTGCTGGGGGTGTTGGATAAAATGTTAGGCTGGCAGCGAGCTGGTGGAGAGGGGATACTGACCACCATTTACGGAATTCTGGTCTTCTTACCCTGGTGGGCAGTGCAATTTCGCCGTCTTCACGATACCGATCGTTCAGCATGGTGGGCGTTGTTATTTTTAATTCCGTTCATCGGCTGGCTGATCATTATCATCTTTAATTGCCAGGCGGGTACACCTGGTGATAACCGTTTCGGACCAGATCCAAAACTGGAACAGGAATAATTAGCAAGCACCTTGCAAAAGGTGCTTGTTCGGTTATTTTGACGCAAACAGTTTAGGAATTTCCCGTAGACACCAGGATTTCGCCTCCCCCATGCTATCACGACGCCACGCCATAATAATGTCGATCTCGCTGGTCGATTCCGGGCTGACGACACGCAATCGCCCTTCAGCAATATCTTTTTCCACCAGAGGATAAGGCATAGTGGCAACACCCAGCCCCGCCAATAATGCCTGCCGTTTATCCTCAATAGTACTGACCGTTAAACGCGGCTGTTTGTCGAGCAGCTGCACCGTTAATACCGGTCGTTCTCTGGCGGTGTCTGCAACGGCGATGCCACGGTATTTCACTCGTGTCACTTCTGACAACGGCTCTGGCTCCTGGTGAATCGGATGATTCGGTGCAGCAACATAAACGTTCAATAAGGTATACAACTTGCGGGAGTTAATTTCTGACGACGAACGAAAATGCATATCCGGGGCAATGACAATATCTGCTCGCCCCTGCTCCAGCCGTTCCCATGCGCCGGCCAGTACTTCCGTCATTACCGCCAGTTGGGTATTCGCTTTTGCTGCCAGTTTATCGATGAGTGGAAAAAATGCTGCGGTTGGCACCAACGCTTCAGTAACAATGGTTAAATGGGTTTCCCAGCCCCGCGCCAGCGCCTCGGCGTCCGTGGTCAGTTTATCAGCAGCTTCCAGCAGCACTCGCCCGCGCTCAAGTAACATCCGCCCCACGTTAGTGAATTTTGTGCGATGTCCTGAACGGTCAAACAGTACCACATCCAGTTCTTCTTCCAGTTTTTGCATAGTGTAACTGAGCGCAGAAGGTACTCGCCCCAGCTCATCTGCCGCCGCCGCAAAACTACCGCGCCTGTCAATTGCGTCCATCACGCGTAATGCCTCAAGCGTCAACGCTCTTTCTTTGGCCATCTCGTTCTCATTCAGTAAATTTGAACATACCGGGCAGAATATCTGGCTAACAATGCAGCGTCCAGTCTCTTACCATAAAAGCAGGTAAAAAGAGGTTCACTATTATGATTATTACCCGAACAGCCAAACAGTGCGGTAAGGCCGACTACGGATGGTTGCAGGCACGTTACACCTTTTCCTTTGGACACTATTTCGATCCGAAACTTCTCGGCTATGCCTCTTTGCGCGTGCTCAACCAGGAAGTGCTGGCAGCTGGCGCATCCTTCCAGCCACGCACTTACCCGAAAGTAGATATTCTCAATCTGATTCTTGACGGTGAGGCGGAATACCGCGACAGCGAAGGTCATAATATTCTGGCTAAAGCGGGAGAAGCTGTGCTTCTGGCCACTCAGCCGGGTATTAGTTATAGCGAGGCAAATATCAGTAAGGATAAGCCGCTAACCCGGATGCAACTTTGGCTGGATGCCTGCCCTGAGCGCGAAAATCCGCTGATTCAGAAAATGGAGTTGCGTAACGTTAACGAGCAGCTTTTGGCGTCACCTGATGGTGAACATGGCAGTTTGCAGTTAAGACAGCAGGTGTGGCTACACCATATTCAACTGGAGCAAGGGGAAAGTGTTAACGTTCACTTGCATGGCCCACGTGCTTATTTGCAATCGATTCACGGTACGTTTCACGCAACGGCACCCAGTACGGATAACGTGGCATTAACCTGTGGTGATGGTGCATTTATTCAGGAAGAGAGTAATTTGACGTTAACTGCCGATACGCCACTTCGGGCTTTGTTGATTGATTTGCCAGTGTGATGTCATCACTTAGATAGTGTTGATATTGCTTTATGCTGGATGCAGGTGAACGCCTTATTCCGCCTATAAAAGCATGGAAATTCATTATATTGCAGATATTATGCAAGTCTGATAAGTGCAGCGCAGCAGGCAGTATTCAAAAGCAAAAACCCGCCGAAGCGGGTTTTTACATAAATCAGGTGAAGCTGACCGATAAGCCGGGTTCTGTCGTGGACAGTCATTCATCTAGGCCAGCAATCACTCACTGGCTCAAGCAGCCTACCCGGGTTCAGTACGGGCCGTACCTTGTGAACCCCTATTTGGCCTTGCTCCGGGTGGAGTTTACCGTGCCACGGACTGTTACCAGCCGCGCGGTGCGCTCTTACCGCACCCTTTCACCCTTACCTGATCCCACTTGCGTGGGCCATCGGCGGTTTGCTCTCTGTTGCACTGGTCGTGGGTTTCCCCCCCAGGCGTTACCTGGCACCCTGCCCTATGGAGCCCGGACTTTCCTCCCCTCCGCCCGTCTCCCCCGAAGAGGACGACGACGAAGCGGCGACTGTCTGGTCAGCTTCGGCGCGCAGTATAGAAGGTTCGTGCGCCTTTGTCACCCCGCGTTACGCATTCCTGTTGCCAACGTGACGGCAATATTGCACAAAGTCCGGTAAATATGTTACCACCCAATGCCGATGGCGTTTTACTTAGCCGCTTTTGCGAGCCGCCAGGCGTAACATCATTAGCGAGCCACTTCCACTTTCGCCAGTTTTTCGTAATAGCAGGCCAGAGCACTGTGATCCGCAGTTCCAAGACCATCTGCGCGCAGCGCTTGCATCATTTCCATCACCGCTGCCGTTAATGGCAGCTGTGCCCCCACACCATGAGAAGTATCCAGAGCATTCGCCAGATCTTTAATGTGCAGATCAATACGGAAACCTGGCTTGAAGTTGCGATCCATGACCATTGGCGCTTTCGCATCCAGTACGGTGCTACCTGCCAGACCACCCCGGATTGCCTGATAGACCAAATCAGGATTAACACCCGCTTTGGTCGCCAGTGTTAATGCTTCTGACATCGCGGCAATGTTCAGTGCTACAATCACCTGATTTGCCAGTTTGGTGACATTACCCGCGCCGATTTCCCCGGTATGCACCACAGATCCCGCCATCGCTTTCATCAGATCGTAATATTTATCGAAAATCGCCTTGTCGCCCCCCACCATCACCGAAAGCGTTCCGTCGATGGCTTTTGGTTCTCCGCCACTAACCGGCGCATCCAGCATTTCGATACCTTTCGCTTTAAGTGCTTCGCTAATTTCACGGCTTGCCAGCGGTGCAATAGAACTCATGTCGATCAGGACTGTACCCGGTTTTGCACCTTCAATTATGCCGCCTTCCCCGAGCGCAACTTCTTTCACATGTGGGGAGTTAGGCAGCATGGTAATAATCACATCACACTGTTCAGCGATTGCTTTGGCAGTAGCCGCCGTTTCTGCTCCAGCTTCTATAACTTCGGCAATGGCTTGCGGGTTACGATCAGCAACCACCAGTGAGTAACCTGCTTTAATGAGGTTTTTACTCATTGGTTTACCCATAATCCCAAGGCCAATAAAACCAACTTTCATCGTCATATCGTTTTCTCTCTTCACTCGTGGTTATTTTTTAAAGGAATCAGCCAAACGTTGAGTACCCGTGCGGAAAACCCCAAGGTCGCTACCTACAGCAACAAATGTAGCTCCCCATTCCAGGTAGCGACGGGCATCCGCTTCCACTGGGGCAAGGATGCCGCTCGGCTTGCCGTTCGCTTTAGCTCTGGCAAAAATGTGTTGAATCGCTTTCTGTACCTGTGGATGTGAGGCGTTCCCCAAATGGCCTAACGCCGCCGCCAGATCACTCGGCCCGACAAAAATGCCATCGACGCCTTCGGTAGCTGCAATGGCATCGACGTTATCAACCCCCAACTGGCTTTCAATTTGCACCAGAATGGTGATGTTTTTGTTTGACTGAACGAAGTAGTCCGGCACGGTGCCAAACATATTGGCGCGATGAGAAACAGAGACGCCGCGAATACCTTCTGGTGGATAGCGCGTTGCTGCCACAGCATTAATGGCCTGTTCTTTCGTTTCCACAAATGGAATCAGGAAGTTATAAAATCCAATATCCAGCATCCGTTTGATGATCACAGGTTCATTCGTGGGTACACGTACCACAGGAGCACTGATACTTCCTTTTAGTGCCATCAGTTGTGGGATAAGTGTTGTGACATCATTTGGCGCATGTTCGCCATCCAGTACCAACCAGTCGAAACCTGCAAGTCCCAGCACTTCCGTGCTAATGGGATTTGCCAGAGCAGACCAGCAACCAATCTGTACCTGATGAGCAGCCAGTGCGGCCTTGAATTTGTTTGGAAAAACCTCGTTATTCATCGCTTTTACCTTTGCTTATTTCTGCAATTCCATATAGTTGATGTCGCCAACCACCATCCCGGTTCAATTATTAAAATAGGTTCAAAATAAAAACAGTGAGTATCCTTTTATATATTTAACGAGAATAAATCGCTCCTCCCCTTAAATATTTTCTTGATAATTAAACTTTTGCCAATGCATAATAATTATAATTACGTTAATTAGTATAATCAGTCGATAAACAACAGGCATTGTGCAATTGCTCATTATCCACGCCAATATATCCATATTTTTTTGAGCATATGCCCGGTGGCCTGCGCGCTAATGCACATATTTATGTATTGCCCGTCACGCCGGGCCTGTCAGCACATTAATCAGTGATTTTGATCACAAACTGATAGGTAATCTCCTGCCATTCTTATTTCAATATAACGAGTATATATTGCCCATCCATCAGCATAAACCAAATACCAGTTAGAGATAACAAGACAATGGTCAACATCACAATAAAAAATGAATCACCAACGGCCTTTTATATTAAAGTGCATGACACAGATAATGTAGCAATTATTGTTAATGACAATGGTCTGAAAGCAGGAACATGTTTCCCGGACGGACTGGAATTAATTGAACATATTCCTCAGGGGCATAAAGTCGCATTAGTAGATATACCTGCTGATGGCGAAATTATTCGTTATGGTGAAGTAATTGGTTATGCCGCACGCGCAATCCTGCGTGGGAGCTGGATAGATGAATCTATGGTTATTCTGCCAGAAGCACCACCTTTGCATACGCTGCCTCTGGCAACCAAAGTACCAGAACCACTGCCGCCTCTCGAAGGTTATACCTTTGAGGGTTATCGCAATGCTGATGGCAGCGTTGGCAGTAAAAACCTGCTCGGCATCACCACCAGCGTTCATTGTGTGGCGGGCGTGGTTGATTACGTTGTTAAAATTATTGAGCGCGATCTACTGCCAAAATACCCGAATGTTGATGGAGTAGTCGGCTTAAATCATCTCTACGGCTGTGGTGTAGCCATCAACGCTCCGGCAGCGATGGTGCCAATTCGCACTATCCATAACATCTCTCTGAACCCCAATTTTGGTGGTGAAGTGATGGTCATTGGCCTTGGATGCGAAAAACTGCAACCTGAGCGTCTGCTGGAAGGCACTACGGATGTTCAGGGAATAGCCCTTGAAAATGCCAGCATCGTGAGATTGCAGGATGAACAGCACGTTGGTTTTAAATCCATGGTGGATGATATTTTGCAGGTTGCTGAACGCCATCTGCAAAAACTGAATCAGCGTCAGCGGGAAACTTGCCCGGCTTCGGAACTGGTGGTTGGGATGCAATGCGGTGGCAGCGATGCGTTTTCTGGAGTAACGGCAAACCCGGCTGTAGGCTACGCTTCAGATCTTTTAGTACGTTGTGGTGCTACGGTGATGTTCTCTGAAGTGACCGAAGTACGCGATGCCATCCATTTACTGACACCACGCGCAATTAATGAAGAGGTTGGTAAACGGCTGCTCGAAGAGATGGAATGGTACGATAATTATCTCGATATGGGGAAAACAGATCGCAGTGCGAATCCTTCTCCTGGCAACAAAAAAGGTGGCCTGGCGAACGTCGTAGAAAAAGCGCTGGGTTCCATTGCGAAATCGGGTAAAAGTGCGATTGTTGAAGTGCTGTCACCGGGTCAACGTCCGACCAAACGTGGATTAATTTACGCCGCGACGCCAGCCAGCGATTTTGTCTGTGGCACACAACAGGTGGCTTCGGGTATTACCATACAGGTTTTCACTACCGGACGCGGCACGCCATATGGCCTGATGGCAGTACCGGTCATTAAAATGGCAACACGTACTGAGCTGGCAAATCGTTGGTTTGACTTAATGGATATCAACGCGGGCACCATCGCCACCGGCGAAGAAACCATAGAAGAGGTAGGCTGGAAGCTGTTCCATTTTATTCTGGATGTCGCCAGTGGAAAGAAAAAAACCTTCTCGGATCAATGGGGATTGCATAACCAACTGGCAGTGTTTAACCCGGCACCTGTGACCTGATCTTTTCTGGAAAGCGCCTCGCAAAACATGGCCTTAGTGCCATGTTTTTATTGTTTAAAGTCCCCACATCCATTAATAATGCATTTGCATTACCGTAGTTCAAGCTTATAATTTGAGCAGAAAACAGGCTGTAAAAGGACAGTGAATAATGCCCGCTAATGCTCGCTCTAACGCTGTACTGACCACTGAATCAAAGGTCACGATACGCGGACAAACAACTATCCCCGCGCCAGTGCGTGAGGCCTTAAAACTGAAGCCAGGGCTGGACAGCATTCATTACGAAATTCTGCCTGGTGGGCAAGTATTTATGTGCCGACTGGGAGATGAACAGGAGGATCATACTATGAATGCATTTTTGCGTTTTCTGGATGCAGATATCCAGAACAACCCGCAAAAAACTCGTCCATTCGACATTCAACAAGGAAGGAAACTTGTCGCTGGCATGGACGTCAACATTGATGATGAGATTGGCGACGACGAATAATGGATTTTCCACAAAGGGTTAATGGTTGGGCGCTATATGCTCATCCCTGTTTTCAGGAAACCTACGACGCTTTAGTTGCCGAAGTCGAGACATTAAAGGGAAAAGATCCTGAAAATTATCAGAGAAAAGCCGCCACAAAGTTATTGGCGGTAGTCCATAAAGTGATTGAGGAGCATATCACGGTCAATCCATCATCACCGGCATTCCGTCATGGCAAGTCGTTAGGCTCTGGGAAAAATAAAGACTGGTCACGGGTAAAATTTGGTGCTGGTCGTTATCGTCTCTTCTTTCGTTACAGCGAAAAAGAGAAAGTCATCATTCTGGGATGGATGAACGATGAAAACACTCTGCGCACCTACGGTAAAAAAACAGATGCCTATACCGTATTCAGCAAAATGTTAAAAAGAGGACATCCTCCTGCCGACTGGGAAACCCTCACCCGAGAGACAGAAGAAGCCCATTGATAATATTCACAATGCCCGCCGAACGCATTCGTGTTGACCAGCGGGCACCCTTTCTCACTCCCCGACCAGAATCACTTCAACCCCAGCCTTTCGCAGGCCTTCCAGACTATCCGCAGGAATGCCTTCATCAACAATGATCATGTCGATACGTTGAGTATCAATGATCTTATGTAAACTGGAACGGTTGAACTTACTGGAATCGGTGACCACGATGATCCGTTCCGCAACTTCGCACATCCGGCGATTTAAACGAGCTTCATCTTCATTATGCGTGCTGACGCCGCGCTCCAGATCAATAGCATCTACCCCGAGAAACAGCATGTCGAAGTGGTAATTTTGCAGCGATTGTTCAGCCTGATCGCCATAAAAAGATTGTGACTGACGCCGCAGATGCCCGCCGGTCATCAGCAGCTCAACGCCTTCCGCTTCCAGCAAGGCATTGGCCACGTTCATACCGTTGGTCATCGCAATTACGTCAGTGTGCTTGCGCATCAGACGAGCAATCTCAAAAGTGGTGGTCCCGGAATCGAGGATCACCCGATGACCTGGCTGAATCAACTCAACGGCAGCTTTCGCAACGCTGCGTTTCATCGCCGTGTTCAGCGCGCTTTTATCTTCCACTGATGGCTCGACTGACGGCGTCGTGCTATCGCAGATCAACGCGCCGCCATAGGCCCGCACAGCGATCCCCTGCTTTTCCAGAAACGCCAGATCGTTGCGGATCGTCACAGTAGATACGCCATACAATGCCGACAGATCGTTAACCTGCACACTCCCTTGCTGTCGCAGGCGCTGAATGATTTGTTCTCGTCGCTCGCTGGTGCCTGTCACTCGCTTCTCGCCTGAAGCGTCGGTATTACTCATAGTAAGTCCTTTCGTAAAACTTTCGTTTCATTTCGTTTTGCCTATTAACGCCTTTCTATTGAGCAAATGCAAGCCCACCTTGCCCATTGACGCAAGCTACTCTCGTTTCAGTGACTTTCATTATGTTTCTTTTGTGAATCAGATCAGAAAACTATTATCTTTCGTTTTATTTTTATCTCACCATGACGCAGTATCAACTGAAACAAAACGAAAGATTAATATCGCAGTAATCTGAACTGGAGAGGAAAGTGAAACATTTGACAGAAATGGTGAGACAGCACAAAGAGGGCAAAACAAATGGGATTTATGCCGTTTGTTCCGCACATCCGCTGGTGCTGGAAGCTGCAATCCGCTACGCCAGTGCAAACCAAACGCCGTTACTGATTGAAGCAACCTCCAATCAGGTGGACCAGTTCGGCGGTTATACCGGAATGACGCCCGCCGATTTTCGCGGTTTTGTTTGTCAGCTCGCCGACTCGTTGAATTTCCCACAGGATGCGTTGATTTTGGGAGGCGACCATCTGGGGCCAAACCGCTGGCAAAATCTGCCTGCCGCTCAGGCAATGGCCAATGCCGATGATTTGATTAAAAGCTACGTGGCGGCAGGATTCAAAAAAATTCACCTTGATTGCAGCATGTCCTGTCAGGACGATCCGGTTCCCTTAACCGATGACATCGTGGCTGAACGCGCCGCCCGACTGGCTAAAGTCGCGGAAGAAACCTGCCGTGAACACTTTGGCGAAGCCGATCTGGTGTATGTCATTGGTACCGAAGTGCCGGTACCTGGCGGCGCGCATGAAACCTTAAGCGAGCTGGCGGTCACTACGCCGGATGCCGCCCGCGCCACGCTGGAAGCCCATCGTCACGCCTTTGAAAAGCAAGGTCTGAATGCCATTTGGCCACGCATCATTGCTCTGGTGGTACAACCCGGCGTCGAATTCGATCACACCAACGTTATTGATTATCAGCCAGCTAAAGCGACCGCCTTAAGCCAGATGGTCGAAAACTACGAAACGCTGATTTTCGAAGCGCACTCTACCGATTACCAAACGCCGCAATCGCTGCGCCAGCTGGTGATTGACCACTTTGCCATTCTGAAAGTTGGTCCGGCGCTCACCTTCGCCCTGCGTGAAGCTCTGTTCTCTCTGGCGGCGATTGAAGAAGAACTGGTGCCAGCAAAAGCCTGTTCCGGTCTGCGTCAGGTGCTGGAAAACGTGATGCTCGACCGCCCGGAATACTGGCAAAGCCACTACCACGGTGATGGCAACGCGCGACGCCTGGCGCGTGGTTATAGCTACTCGGATCGCGTGCGCTACTACTGGCCGGACAGCCAGATTGATGACGCTTTCGCCCATCTGGTTCGTAACCTGGCGGATGCACCAATTCCGCTGCCGCTCATCAGTCAGTACCTGCCGCTGCAATACGTGAAAGTTCGCTCCGGCGAGCTGCAGCCAACGCCACGGGAACTCATTATCAACCATATTCAGGACATCCTGGCGCAGTACCACACAGCCTGTGAAGGCCAATAACCAAAACAAAGAGGAACACGCTATGCCAAATATTGTTTTAAGCCGGATTGATGAACGCTTGATTCACGGTCAGGTCGGCGTTCAGTGGGTCGGATTTGCGGGGGCAAATCTGGTGCTGGTAGCCAATGATGAGGTTGCCGAAGATCCGGTACAACAAAACCTGATGGAAATGGTACTGGCAGAAGGGATCGCCGTACGTTTCTGGACGCTGCAAAAAGTGATCGACAACATCCACCGCGCCGCCGATCGGCAGAAAATTCTGCTGGTTTGTAAAACACCTGCCGATTTCCTGACGCTGGTTAAAGGTGGGGTCCCGGTGAGTCGCATTAACGTTGGCAACATGCACTATGCCAATGGCAAGCAGCAAATTGCCAAAACGGTTTCTGTGGATGCGAGCGATATCGCGGCATTTAACGACCTGAAAGCCGCTGGGGTGGAATGCTTCGTTCAGGGCGTTCCGACAGAACCTGCTGTGGACCTCTTTAAATTACTTTGAGGGATTCATTATGGAAATCAGTCTGTTGCAGGCATTTGCGTTGGGCATTATCGCCTTTATCGCTGGCCTGGATATGTTTAACGGCTTGACCCATATGCACCGCCCGGTGGTCCTAGGCCCGTTAGTTGGGTTGGTGCTTGGCGATCTGCATACCGGTATTTTAACCGGCGGTACGCTGGAACTGGTGTGGATGGGGCTGGCACCGCTGGCGGGCGCACAGCCGCCTAACGTGATTATCGGAACTATCGTCGGCACGGCGTTTGCCATTACTACTGGCGTGAAACCGGATGTCGCGGTCGGTGTCGCCGTACCTTTCGCTGTCGCAGTACAGATGGGGATTACCTTCCTGTTCTCGGTGATGTCTGGCGTGATGTCCCGCTGCGACCGGATGGCGGAGAACGCCGATACTCGCGGCATTGAACGCGTGAACTATCTGGCATTGCTGGCACTCGGCACGTTCTATTTTCTCTGCGCTTTCCTGCCTATCTACTTCGGCGCGGAACATGCAAAAACCATCATTGATGTCCTGCCGCAACGGTTAATCGACGGCCTTGGCGTCGCGGGCGGCATCATGCCAGCAATCGGTTTTGCCGTGCTGCTGAAAATCATGATGAAAAACGTCTACATCCCCTACTTCATCCTGGGCTTCGTTGCCGCCGCCTGGCTCAAGTTACCGGTGCTGGCTATTGCTGCCGCCGCGCTGGCGATGGCGCTGATCGACCTGCTGCGTAAATCTCCTGAACCGACTCAACCTGCGGCACAGAAAGAGGAATTTGAAGATGGCATCTAATCAAACCACCCTGCCGAACGTCAGCGAAAATGAAGAGACACTACTGACAGGCGTCAATGAAAACGTATACGAAGATCAGAGCATTGGCGCGGAGCTAACAAAAAAAGATATCAACCGCGTCGCCTGGCGTTCCATGCTGTTACAAGCTTCTTTTAACTACGAGCGTATGCAGGCTTCCGGCTGGTTGTACGGTCTGCTGCCTGCTCTGAAAAAGATCCACACTAATAAACGCGACCTGGCGCGCGCCATGAAGGGGCATATGGGTTTCTTCAATACCCATCCGTTTCTGGTGACGTTTGTTATTGGCATTATCCTCGCGATGGAGCGTTCTAAGCAGGACGTTAACAGTATTCAGAGCACCAAAATTGCCGTCGGTGCGCCGCTCGGCGGGATTGGCGATGCCATGTTCTGGCTAACTTTACTGCCGATTTGTGGCGGGATTGGTGCCAGTCTGGCATTGCAAGGCTCTATTCTTGGCGCAGTCGTGTTTATTGTGCTGTTTAACGTGGTACACCTGGGGCTGCGTTTTGGTCTGGCGCATTATGCTTACCGCATGGGCGTGGCGGCGATCCCACTCATTAAAGCGAATACCAAAAAAGTCGGCCATGCAGCGTCTATCGTTGGGATGACGGTGATCGGCGCGCTGGTGGCAACCTATGTTCGTTTAAGCACCACGCTGGAAATCACGGCGGGCGACGCAGTGGTTAAGCTGCAGGCTGACGTTATCGACAAACTGATGCCTGCCTTCTTACCGCTGGTCTACACCCTGACCATGTTCTGGCTGGTACGCCGCGGCTGGAGTCCGCTGCGCCTGATTGCGGTTACCGTGGTTCTTGGCATCGTCGGTAAATTCTGTCATTTCCTTTAAATACAATGAGGTATTAGATGTTAAGTATTATTTTGACAGGGCATGGCGGATTTGCCAGCGGCATGGAAAAAGCAATGAAGCAAATCCTCGGCGAGCAGTCGCAGTTTATCGCCATTGATTTTCCGGAAACCTCAAGCACTGCGCTGCTTACATCGCAGCTTGAAGAGGCCATCGCCCAACTGGATTGTGAAGACGGCATTGTTTTTCTGACAGATTTGCTGGGCGGCACACCGTTTCGCGTGGCTTCAACGCTGGCGATGCAAAAACCGGGCTATGAAGTGATCACCGGCACCAATTTGCAACTGTTGCTGGAAATGGTGCTGGAGCGCGAAGGGTTAAGCGGTGAAGAATTCCGTGTACAGGCGCTGGAGTGTGGACACCGTGGGCTGACCAGTCTGGTGGATGAATTAGGCCGCTGCCATGAAGAATGTCCGGTCGAGGAAGGAATATGACACACGTTCTGCGCGCCAGAAGACTGCTGACTGAGGAGGGCTGGCTTGATGATCATCAGTTGCATATTGCTGACGGTGTAATTGCAGCAATCGAACCGATTCCAGTGGGCGTGGCTGAACGCGATGCGGAACTGCTCTGCCCCGCTTATATCGATACCCATGTACACGGTGGTGCGGGCGTTGATGTTATGGATGACGCGCCGGATGTGCTCGACAAGCTGGCAATGCACAAGGCACGGGAAGGTGTCGGCAGTTGGTTGCCGACTACCGTAACCGCGCCGCTTAATACCATTCATGCGGCGCTGGAACGTATTGCTCTACGCTGCCAGCGCGGTGGACCTGGTGCGCAAGTGCTGGGGAGTTACCTCGAAGGACCGTACTTCACGCCGCAGAATAAAGGCGCACATCCGCCGGAGCTGTTTCGCGAGCTGGAAATTGCCGAGCTGGATCAATTGATTGCTGTTTCACGGCATACCTTGCGCGTGGTGGCGCTGGCACCGGAAAAAACGGGCGCGTTACAAGCCATTCGTCATCTTAAACAGCAGAACGTGCGGGTAATGCTGGGACATAGCGCAGCAACCTGGCAACAAACCCGCGCCGCATTTGATGTTGGTGCCGACGGCCTGGTGCATTGCTATAACGGGATGACAGGATTACATCACCGCGAACCGGGAATGGTTGGCGCGGGTTTAACGGACAAGCGCGCCTGGCTGGAATTGATAGCCGATGGGCATCATGTACATCCGGCGGCGATGTCGCTGTGTTGTTGCTGTGCGAAAGAGAGAATCGTGCTGATCACCGACGCGATGCAGGCAGCCGGGATGCCGGATGGTCAATATACGTTATGTGGTGAAGAGGTGCAGATGCACGACGGCGTTGTCCGTACCGCGTCCGGTGGACTGGCGGGCAGTACGCTGTCTGTTGATGCGGCTGTTCGCAATATGGTCGAGCTGACGGGCGTAACGCCAGCGGAAGCCATCCATATGGCGTCGCTGCATCCGGCGCGAATGCTGGGTGTTGATGGTGTTTTGGGATCACTTAAACCGGGCAAACGCGCCAGCGTCGTTGCGCTGGATAGCGGACTGCATGTGCAACAAATCTGGATTCAGGGTCAATTAGCTTCGTTTTGATGGTTTGCTCCTTTATTGGGCCTTCACTTCCCCCGTAAGGCCTTTCTTTTTCTTTCGTTTTAATCTGTGCAGTGGTGTCGAATGCGACGCTGGCGCGTCTTATCCGCTCTACGGTACGCCGCTTCCAGCAATCGGTACACATAGCGACGTCATCACGCAATCCTTTAATCTTCCCTTGTCTTTTCTTTCAATGATCACAAATTTCGTTTTATTTCTTTTTTCTCCATTGAACTTTCGATTTCTTTTCTATAGATTTTAATCAACGAAACGAATCACCAAGTGAAATGAAACGAAAGGCAAGCAAAGCCTGCAATGCCGGAAGTCAAGTTCATCAGACTAAGGATTGAGTTATGCCAGAAAATTACACCCCAGCGGCCGCCACCACCGGCACATGGACTGAAGAAGAGATCCGCCATCAGCCTCGCGCATGGCTCCGTTCACTCACCAACATCGACGCGTTACGTACAGCGCTCAATAACTTCCTTGAACCGTTACTGCGCAAAGAGAATCTGCGGATCATCCTGACCGGAGCCGGAACCTCGGCATTTATCGGTGACATCATCGCGCCGTGGCTTGCCAGCCATACCGGCAAAAACGTCAGCGCCGTACCGACCACCGATCTGGTCACCAATCCAATGGAATACCTGAACCCAGCGCATCCACTGCTGTTGATCTCCTTCGGTCGATCCGGCAACAGCCCGGAAAGCGTCGCCGCCGTGGAACTGGCGAATCAGTTTGTACCGGAATGCTATCACCTGCCGATCACCTGCAACGAAGCGGGCGCTCTTTACCAAAACGCGATCAACAGCGACAACGCGTTTGCCCTGCTGATGCCCGCAGAAACGCACGATCGCGGCTTTGCGATGACAAGCAGCATTACCACTATGATGGCCAGCTGCCTCGCGGTTTTCGCACCTGAGACAATCAATAGCCAGACCTTCCGCGACGTAGCGGATCGTTGCCAGGCAATCCTGACCTCACTGGGCGATTTCAGCGAAGGTGTGTTTGGTTACGCACCGTGGAAACGGATCGTTTATCTCGGCAGTGGTGGATTACAGGGTGCAGCACGCGAGTCGGCGCTGAAAGTGCTTGAACTAACGGCGGGTAAACTGGCGGCCTTTTATGATTCCCCGACCGGATTCCGTCATGGGCCTAAATCACTGGTCGATGACGAAACGCTGGTGGTGGTGTTTGTCTCCAGCCACCCCTATACGCGTCAGTATGATCTTGATCTGCTGGCAGAACTCCGCCGTGACAACCAGGCAATGCGCGTAATCGCCATCGCCGCGGAAGGCAACGACGTTATTACCGCCGGTCCACATATCATCCTGCCGCCGTCACGTCACTTTATCGACGTTGAGCAGGCATTTTGCTTCCTGATGTACGCCCAGACGTTTGCACTGATGCAGTCGCTGCACATGGGCAATACGCCGGATACCCCATCAGCCAGCGGTACCGTTAACCGTGTGGTGCAAGGCGTAATCATTCATCCGTGGCAGGCATAAGAGGATCGCATTATGAGCATTATCTCCACCAAATATCTGTTACAGGACGCCCAGGCCAATGGCTACGCGGTGCCTGCTTTTAACATTCATAACGCCGAGACGATCCAGGCGATCCTCGAAGTGTGCAGTGAAATGCGATCGCCGGTGATCCTCGCCGGGACGCCGGGGACCTTTAAACATATCGCGCTGGAAGAGATCTACGCCCTGTGTAGTGCCTATTCCACAACCTACAACATGCCACTGGCGCTGCATCTCGACCACCACGAATCGCTGGATGATATTCGCCGTAAAGTCCACGCAGGCGTGCGCAGTGCGATGATCGACGGCAGCCACTTCCCGTTTGCTGAGAACGTGAAGCTGGTGAAATCGGTTGTCGACTTCTGCCACTCACAGGATTGCAGCGTGGAAGCAGAACTGGGCCGCCTGGGCGGTGTTGAAGATGACATGAGCGTTGACGCCGAAAGTGCATTCCTGACCGATCCACAAGAAGCTAAACGCTTTGTCGAACTGACTGGCGTCGACAGCCTGGCGGTAGCGATTGGTACGGCGCACGGCTTATACAGCAAAACGCCGAAGATTGATTTCCAGCGGCTGGCGGAAATTCGTGAAGTGGTGGATGTTCCTCTGGTGCTGCATGGTGCCAGCGATGTTCCAGATGAATTTGTCCGTCGCACTATTGAACTTGGCGTCACAAAAGTGAACGTTGCCACAGAATTAAAAATAGCCTTCGCTGGCGCGGTTAAAGCCTGGTTTGCGGAAAATCCGCAGGGTAATGATCCTCGTTATTATATGCGCGTCGGTATGGATGCGATGAAAGAAGTTGTCAGAAATAAAATTAATGTCTGTGGTTCAGCAAATCGAATTTCAGCATAATCATTAGTTTTTTATGATTTATCCCAATGTACTTCCCGATTAATATCGGGGAGTGCCTTAATGGTAAAGGAGATAACTAAACCTTAATAAATACATCAGTAAAATATCGCAACAATAATATATTTAAAAAAATTATATTATTCAACTTTATGGTGAGGATTACACAATGAGCAGTCCAAATATTCTCTTAACCCGTATTGATAACCGTCTGGTTCACGGTCAGGTTGGTGTGACCTGGACATCTACCATCGGTGCAAATCTGCTGGTAGTCGTGGATGATGTTGTCGCTAACGATGATATTCAACAGAAATTAATGGGTATTACCGCGGAAACCTACGGCTTTGGCATTCGTTTCTTTACTATCGAAAAAACCATTAACGTCATCGGCAAAGCTGCACCGCATCAGAAAATCTTCTTGATTTGCCGTACGCCGCAAACGGTACGTAAATTGATAGAAGGTGGCATTGACCTGAAAGATGTCAACGTCGGCAATATGCATTTCTCGGAAGGTAAAAAGCAAATCAGCAGTAAAGTTTATATCGACGATCAAGATCTCGCGGACTTACGCTTTATTAAACAACGCGGTGTGAATATTTTTATTCAGGACGTCCCCGGCGATCAAAAAGAACAAATCCCTGACTAAATTCAAAAATCGCCTTAATACTGGTTTGAGGTAATAAAAATGCATGAAATAACCCTAATTCAGGGATTATCCCTGGCGGCGTTAGTTTTCGTTCTGGGGATTGATTTTTGGCTGGAAGCCTTATTTTTATTCCGCCCGATAATCGTTTGTACCCTTACAGGTGCTATTCTCGGTGATATTCAGACTGGCTTAATTACCGGTGGCCTGACAGAACTGGCTTTCGCCGGATTAACCCCCGCAGGTGGTGTTCAGCCGCCCAACCCAATTATGGCGGGTCTGATGACCACCGTCATTGCATGGTCTACGGGCGTCGATGCCAAAACGGCAATTGGTCTTGGTCTGCCGTTTAGTTTGTTAATGCAGTACGTCATTCTGTTCTTCTATTCCGCTTTCTCATTATTTATGACCAAAGCCGATAAATGCGCGAAAGATGCGGATACGGCAGCGTTTTCCCGACTTAACTGGACAACGATGCTCATCGTCGCTTCAGCGTATGCGGTGATTGCTTTCCTCTGTACTTACCTGGCACAGGGGGCGATGCAGGCGCTGGTGAAAGCGATGCCCGCCTGGCTGACCCACGGCTTTGAAGTGGCTGGCGGTATTCTGCCTGCCGTTGGTTTTGGCTTGCTGCTGCGCGTAATGTTCAAAGCGCAATATATCCCTTACCTGATCGCCGGTTTCCTGTTTGTTTGCTACATCCAGGTCAGCAACCTGTTGCCGGTTGCCGTACTGGGCGCAGGCTTTGCGGTGTATGAGTTTTTCAATGCGAAATCCCGGCAGCAAGCGCAACCGCAGCCCGTTGCCAGTAAAAATGAAGAAGAGGACTACAGCAATGGGATCTGAAATCAGTAAAAAAGATATCACCTGTCTGGGCTTTCGTTCGTCACTCCTGCAAGCGAGCTTTAACTACGAAAGGATGCAGGCGGGCGGTTTTACCTGGGCGATGTTGCCGCTCCTGAAAAAGATTTATAAGGACGACAAACCGGGCCTAAGCGCGGCGATGAAAGATAACCTCGAATTTATTAATACTCACCCGAATCTGGTCGGATTCCTGATGGGGTTATTAATTTCGATGGAAGAAAAAGGAGAAAACCGCGACACCATTAAAGGCCTCAAAGTGGCACTGTTTGGCCCAATCGCCGGGATTGGCGATGCGATTTTCTGGTTTACCTTATTGCCGATTATGGCGGGAATTTGCTCATCATTTGCCAGCCAGGGAAACTTGCTGGGGCCGATTCTATTTTTCGCCGTTTACCTGCTTATCTTCTTCCTGCGCGTCGGCTGGACCCACGTCGGTTATTCAGTCGGCGTGAAGGCGATCGATAAAGTGCGAGAGAACTCGCAGATGATTGCTCGTTCGGCAACCATCCTCGGGATCACGGTAATCGGCGGGCTGATCGCTTCGTATGTGCATATTAACGTGGTGACATCGTTTGCCATCGACAGTACCCACAGCGTCGCGCTGCAGCAGGATTTCTTCGATAAAGTCTTCCCGAACATTTTACCGATGGCCTACACCCTGTTGATGTATTACTTCCTGCGGGTGAAAAAAGCGCATCCGGTGCTGTTAATCGGCGTGACTTTTGTGCTCTCTATTGTTTGTTCCGCATTCGGCATTTTGTAAATGGAACGAGGCACTGCGTCTGGTGGTGCCTCTTTACTAAAGGAATTTCATCCTGTGCAAACCCTTCAACAAGTTGAAAACTATACGGCGTTAAGTGAACGTGCCAGCGAATATTTATTGGCCGTGATCCGTAGCAAACCGGATGCTGTGATTTGCCTGGCGACCGGAGCCACGCCATTACTGACGTATCATTATCTGGTAGAAAAAATCCACCAGCAGCAGGTTGATGTCAGCCAACTGACCTTCGTGAAGCTCGACGAATGGGTGGATCTGCCATTAACGATGCCTGGCACCTGCGAAACTTTCCTTCAACAGCATATCGTGCAGCCGCTGGGGCTACGTGAAGACCAGCTCATCAGCTTTCGCTCTGAAGAGATAAATGAGACAGAGTGCGAACGGGTAACGAACCTGATTGCGCGCAAAGGCGGTCTGGATTTATGCGTTCTCGGATTGGGAAAAAACGGCCATCTTGGGCTGAACGAACCGGGAGAAAGTCTGCAACCAGCAAGCCATATCAGCCAGCTTGATACCAGAACGCAACAACATGAGATGTTAAAAACCGCGGGCCGTCCCGTGACTCGTGGGATCACTTTAGGCCTGAAGGATATTCTCAATGCCCGCGAAGTTTTGTTACTGATAACTGGCGAAGGAAAGCAGGATGCGACAGAACGTTTTCTCACGGCTAAAGTCTCTACCGCTATCCCGGCTTCGTTTTTATGGCTGCATAACTATTTCACATGCATGATTGATGAGATGTGTCGTCGTTAAATCGCCCGGTGTAGGCGTTGCAGCTCTATTCTTGCTGCGACGCCTGTAATCACTCCCCCTGCTGTTCCAGCGCATACTTATACAGCGCATTTTTCTTCACGCCGTGAATTTCTGCGGCCAGCGCCGCCGCTTTTTTCAGTGGCAGTTCTGCCTGCAACAGCGCCAACGTGCGCAGGGCATCGGCAGGTAAGTCTTCTTCCTGTGCTTTATGGCCTTCAACAATCAGCACCATTTCACCTTTGCGGCGGTTTTCATCTTCTTTGACCCACGCCAGCAGCTCGCCAACGGGCGCGCCGTGAATGGTTTCCCAGGTTTTGGTGAGCTCACGCGCCAGAACCACGTAGCGGGATTCGCCTAATACCGCAACGATATCTTCCATGCTATCTAACAGACGATGGGTAGATTCATAAAAAATCAGCGTGCGCGGCTCCGCTTCAATGGCTTTTAGCGCATCACGGCGGCCTTTTGATTTGGCAGGTAAAAAGCCTTCGTAACAGAAACGGTCAGAGGGTAAACCTGCGGCGCTTAACGCAGTGATAGCAGCACACGGCCCGGGTAGCGGCACCACGCGAATCCCCGCTTCACGGCAGGTACGCACCAGATGGTAGCCAGGATCGTTAATTAGCGGCGTTCCGGCATCGGAAACCAGCGCAATGTTTTGCCCCTCTTGCAGCTTCGCCAGCAGCGTTTCGGCTTTTTGTTGTTCGTTATGGTCGTGCAGCGCAAACAACCGGGCATTAATCCCAAAATGTTGCAGCAATAAACCGGTGTGACGAGTATCCTCGGCGGCAATCAGATCTACAGCCTGTAACACCTCCAGCGCACGCTGGGTGATATCCGCCAGATTGCCGATCGGTGTTGGTACGATGTAAAGCTGGCCCTGAGAATTATCCGCCGATTGGTGTTGTTTCATTGTGTCGTCCGTATTGCCGATTTAATATTGAGCATTGCGTAAAAAAAATATCACTGGATACATTATGGTACCCTCAACATTTTCTCGTTTGAAAGCCGCGCGTTGTCTGCCTGTTGTTCTGGCAGCCCTGATTTTCGCCGGTTGTGGCACCCATACTCCCGATCAGTCCACTGCTTATATGCAGGGAACGGCGCAGGCTGATTCTGCCTTTTACCTGCAACAGATGCAGCAAAGCTCTGATGATACCAGGATCAACTGGCAATTACTCGCCATTCGTGCACTGGTGAAAGAAGGTAAAACCGGGCAGGCGGTGGAGCTGTTTAACCAACTACCGCAAGAACTGAACGATTCTCAGCGTCGCGAGAAAACACTGCTGGCGGCAGAGATTAAACTGGCGCAGAAAGATTTTGCTGGCGCGCAAAACTTGCTGGCTAAAATGACACCTGCCGATTTAGAACAAAACCAGCAGGCGCGTTACTGGCAGGCAAAAATCGATGCCAGTCAGGGGCGTCCTTCCATTGATTTACTGCGCGCGTTAATTGCTCAGGAACCCCTGCTCGGTGCAAAAGAAAAACAGAAAAATATCGACGCCACCTGGCAAGCGCTCTCCTCCATGACGCAGGATCAGGCGAATACGCTGGTGATCAACGCCGACGAAAATATTCTGCAAGGCTGGCTGGATCTGCAGCGTGTCTGGTTTGATAACCGTAACGATCCCGACATGATGAAAGCCGGGATTGCCGACTGGCAGAAACGTTATCCGCACAATCCGGGCGCGAAAATGCTGCCAACGCAGTTGGTAAACGTAAAAGCATTTAAACCCGCGTCAACCAATAGAATAGCCCTGTTGATTCCACTCAATGGTCAGGCTGCGGTATTTGGTCGCACTATTCAGCAAGGCTTTGAAGCGGCGAAAAATATCGGCACTCAGCCAGTAGCGGCTCCGGTAGCTGCCGCAGACGTAGCAGAACAACCTCAGCCGCAAACCGTAGACGGCGTTGCCAGCCCGGCACAAGCCTCAGTTAGCGATCTGACTGGTGAACAGCCTGCGGCACAGCCAGTGCCTGTAAGCACCCCGGCAGCAACCACCGCAGCGGTAAGCGCGCCAGCGAATCCATCCGCAGAACTGAAAATCTACGATACCTCATCACAACCGCTTAGCCAGATCTTAAGCCAGGTCCAGCAGGATGGCGCGAGCATTGTGGTCGGTCCGCTGCTGAAAAATAACGTTGAAGAGTTGCTTAAGAGCAACACTCCACTGAACGTGCTGGCACTGAATCAGCCGGAAAATATCGAAAACCGCGCCAATATCTGTTACTTCGCGCTGTCGCCAGAAGATGAAGCGCGCGATGCGGCGCGTCATATTCGTGACCAGGGTAAACAAGCGCCGCTGGTGCTGATCCCACGCAGTTCGTTGGGCGATCGCGTAGCTAATGCGTTTGCGCAGGAGTGGCAGAAACTGGGCGGCGGCACGGTTTTACAGCAGAAATTTGGTTCCACCAATGAATTACGCGCGGGCGTGAATGGTGGTTCAGGGATTGCGTTAACGGGTAGTCCGGTAGCCACCAGCATGACTGTCGATTCTGGCGCGGCAACGGGTAACCCAACCCTGCAAACGACACCCACCGACGCTCAATTCACTAACAATGGCGGTCGTGTCGATGCGGTCTACATTGTGGCAACGCCGGGCGAAATCGCCTTTATCAAACCGATGATCGCCATGCGTAACGGCAGTCACAGCGGTGCGACGCTGTACGCCAGTTCCCGTAGCGCACAAGGCACCGCTGGCCCGGATTTCCGACTGGAGATGGAAGGTCTGCAGTACAGCGAAATCCCGATGCTGGCAGGCGGTAATCTGCCGTTAATGCAGCAGGCACTCAGCGCGGTGAATAACGATTATTCACTGGCTCGCATGTATGCGATGGGCGTCGATGCCTGGTCGCTGGCAAATCATTTCTCACAAATGCGCCAGGTTCAGGGTTTTGAAATCAACGGCAATACCGGCAGCCTGACGGCGAACCCGGATTGCGTGATTAACAGGAAGTTATCATGGCTACAGTACCAACAAGGTCAGGTAGTCCCCGCCAGTTAACCACTAAACAAACCGGCGATGCGTGGGAAGTACAAGCGCGTCGCTGGCTGGAAGGCAAAGGACTGCGGTTTGTCGCCGCTAACGTGAACGAGCGTGGCGGCGAGATCGATCTGATAATGCGTGAAGGCCAGACCACCGTTTTTGTCGAGGTGCGTTACCGCCGATCTGCCCTTTACGGCGGTGCGGCGGCCAGTGTGACCCGCAGCAAACAACACAAATTATTACAGACTGCCCGCTTGTGGCTCGCGCGTCATAATGGGAGTTTTGATACTGTGGATTGCCGGTTCGATGTGGTAGCCTTCACCGGGAATGAGGTTGAGTGGATTAAGGATGCCTTTAATGACCACTCATAATTAAGGTTTAAGGATTAGCGTGCAAGAAAGAATTAAAGCTTGCTTCACTGAAAGCATTCAAACTCAAATTGCGGCGGCAGAGGCGCTTCCGGATGCCATCTCCCGTGCAGCCATGACGCTGGTTCAGTCTCTGCTCAATGGCAACAAAATCCTCTGTTGTGGTAATGGAACTTCCGCTGCCAATGCACAGCATTTTGCTGCCAGCATGATCAACCGTTTCGAAACGGAGCGGCCCAGCTTACCTGCCATTGCACTAAATACTGATAATGTTGTCTTAACGGCGATTGCCAACGATCGTTTGCATGATGAAGTGTATGCAAAACAAGTGCGGGCGCTGGGTCATGCGGGAGATGTGTTATTAGCCATTTCCACCCGTGGCAACAGCCGCGATATTGTTAAAGCAGTTGAAGCCGCCGTTACGCGTGATATGACCATTGTGGCATTGACCGGTTATGACGGCGGCGAACTTGCAGGTTTGTTAGGGCCACAGGACGTGGAAATCCGCATTCCTTCGCATCGTAGTGCTCGCATTCAGGAAATGCATATGCTGACGGTAAATTGCCTGTGCGATCTGATCGATAACACGCTTTTCCCTCACCAGGATGATTAAGGAGAATACATGAAGGCATTATCGCCAATCGCAGTCCTTCTTTCCGCGCTGCTGTTGCAAGGTTGTGTTGCCGCTGCCGTAGTGGGTACCGCTGCTGTGGGTACCAAAGCCGCAACTGACCCACGCAGTGTCGGCACCCAGGTGGACGATGGGACCCTGGAAGTGCGCGTAAACAGTGCATTGTCGAAAGACGAACAGATTAAGAAAGAAACCCGTATTAATGTCACGGCATATCAGGGCAAAGTGCTGTTGGTAGGGCAGTCACCAAACTCTGAACTTTCGGCTCGCGCTAAACAAATTGCGATGGGCGTAGACGGTGCCAACGAAGTGTATAACGAGATTCGTCAGGGCCAGCCGATTGGTCTGGGCGAAGCGTCTAACGATACGTGGATCACCACCAAAGTGCGTTCGCAGCTCTTAACCAGCGATCTGGTGAAATCGTCCAACGTGAAAGTGACCACCGAAAACGGTGAAGTGTTCCTGATGGGGCTGGTGACTGAACGTGAAGCGAAAGCGGCGGCAGATATTGCCAGCCGGGTGAGCGGCGTGAAGCGGGTAACCACGGCGTTTACGTTTATTAAATAGCTTGCCTGATGCGACGCTTGCCGCGTCTTATCAGACCTGTGCAAGGGTAAACATAAGGCGTTCACACCGCATCAGACATAAACAAAGCGCACTTTATCAACGATCCAAAAGGGAGCTTTCGCTCCCTTTATTTATTGGTCCGGTTACGCTCTACGCATCAACAACCACAAGCTGATTAAGAAGAAGCTGGCGCTTGGCAGCAACGCGCCGATAATCGGCGGGATGCCATAAACCAGCGTCAATGGACCGAAGATCTGGTCCAGTACATAGAAGACAAAACCGAAGCTGATACCGGTGACCACGCGCACGCCCATCGGTACACTACGCAGTGGGCCGAAGATAAACGACAATGCCATCAGCATCATCACCGCCACAGAAAGCGGCTGGAAGATTTTGCTCCACATATTGAGCTGATAACGTCCGGCGTCCTGACCGCTCGACTTCAGATACTTCACGTAGTTGTGCAAACCACTGATGGAGAGTGCATCCGGGTCCAGCGCCACCACGCCCAGTTTGTCCGGCGTGAGGTTGGTTTTCCAGGTACCGCTCACGGTCTGTGAGCCGGTGATCTGTTTTGGATTGGTCAGGTCAGATTCATCAACCTGCGACAGACGCCAGACTTTGTTGTCAGGATCAAACGTCGCAGAAGCGGCATAACGAATAGATTGCAGGCGACGCTGATCGTTAAAGGCATAAATGCTAATACCGCCTAACTCTTTTTCACCTTTAACACGTTCGATATAGACAAAGTTTTTGCCGTCTTTCGCCCAAAGACCTTCCTGAGTAGACAGCAGCGATCCGCCGTACATCGCCTGCGCACGGTAGTTACGTGCCATCTGCTCACCTTGCGGTGCGACCCATTCACCAATCGCCATAGTCAGTAATACCAGCGGTATCGCGGTTTTCATTACCGACAACGCGACTTGCATACGGGTGAAGCCAGAAGCCTGCATCACCACCAGCTCGCTGCGCTGCGCCAGCATCCCCAGCCCCAACAATGCGCCCAGCAGGGCCGCCATCGGGAAGAAGATCTGGATATCTTTCGGCACGCTAAGCAGGGTATACATTCCTGCGCCTAACGCATCGTAGCTCCCCTGCCCGGCCTTTTTCAGCTGATCAACAAACTTGATAATGCCCGACAGCGACACCAGCATGAACAGCGTCATCATGATGGTGGTGAAAATGGTTTTACCGATATAGCGGTCAAGTACACCAAAAGGTTGCATCACACCGCTCCTTTACGCGTAAAACTGGCACGCAGACGGCGTACTGGCACCGTATCCCAAAGGTTAAGAGCAATCGCCAGGGCCAGATAAATCAGGTTAACGGTCCACATCCATAGCGTCGGATCCAGCTTGCCCTTGCCGCCATTAGATTTCAGCGAAGTTTGGATCAGGAAGAACAGCAGATACAACAGCATCGCTGGCAACATTGATAACACACGCCCCTGACGCGGGTTTACCACACTCAGCGGCACAACCATCAACGCCATCATAAACACGGTGAATATCAACGTAAGCCGCCAGTTCAGTTCCGCGCGGGCACGATCACTGTCCGTGTTCCACAGCGTGGTCATGTCCATTTGATCAGTATCGTTTGGATCTAACGCCACTGCCTGGTGACCAATAATCGCCTGGTAATCCTGGAAGTCGGTAATGCGGAAATCGCGCAGTAATGCCGTACCTTCGAAGCGCGTACCCTGATTGAGGGTAACGACCTGAGAGCCGTCACGTAGTTGAGTTAAATGTCCGGAATCCGCTACGACTACAGAAGGGCGCGCGTTGCCTTTCGGGCGAATCTGCGCCAGAAAAACATCTTTGAAATCGCTACCGTCAACGCTTTCAATAAACAAAACAGCACTGCCGTTCGTCGCCTGTTGGAATTGCCCTTGCGCCAGAGCTGCCATTCCGGGATTGGCTTTGGCTTCTGCGAGAACTTCATCCTGATGTCGGGACGACCATGGGCCAGCCCACATCACGTTGATTGCCGCAACGATGCCAGTAAATAACGCCAGGATCATTGCAGCTTTAACCAGCACGCCTTTGCTCAGTCCACAGGCATGCATTACCGTTATTTCACTTTCGGTATAAAGTTTGCCCAGCGTCATCAGCAGCCCAAGGAACAGACTGAGAGGCAAAATGAGCTGCGCCATTTCGGGCACGCCTAATCCCAGCAGGGAAAGCACCAGATTTGCCGGAATGTCGCCATCAACCGCCGCGCCGAGGATCCTCACTAACTTTTGACAAAAGAAGATCAAAAGCAAGATGAAGAGTATCGCCAGCTGGCTTTTGAGCGTCTCCCGCACCAGATATCTTATGATTATCACTTTTAATACGCCCGTAAAAACCCGTCTTTTGTACGAATTTAGCTTGTTTCATGGCTTAAACGTCATTTATTCTCTTGAGTCGTCGAAATCATCGCTAAGATATTTATACTCAGCGGATTGCGCTCGCAGAATTTATTCTGACGTGCCAGTACCGTAATAACGTTAAGATTAACACGAAGTCACCGCAACAGCGGATATGAGTTACGAAAGCTTGCAATTCTATCCGTAGCCACTGCTGTTGTCTTTAAGATTCAGGAGCGTAGTGCATGGAGTTTAGTGTAAAAAGCGGTAGCCCGGAGAAACAGCGGAGTGCCTGCATCGTCGTGGGCGTCTTCGAACCACGTCGCCTTTCTCCGATTGCAGAACAGCTCGATAAAATCAGCGATGGGTACATCAGCGCCCTGCTACGTCGGGGCGAACTGGAAGGAAAACCGGGGCAGACACTGTTGCTGCACCATGTTCCAAATGTACTTTCCGAGCGAATTCTCCTCATCGGTTGCGGTAAAGAACGTGAACTCGATGAGCGCCAGTACAAACAAGTCATTCAGAAAACCATTAACACGCTGAATGATACTGGCTCAATGGAAGCGGTCTGTTTCCTGACCGAACTGCACGTTAAAGGCCGCAACAACTACTGGAAAGTGCGTCAGGCTGTCGAGACGGCAAAAGAGACGCTCTACAGTTTCGATCAGCTGAAAACGAACAAGAGCGAGCCGCGTCGTCCGCTGCGTAAGATGGTCTTCAACGTGCCGACCCGCCGTGAACTGACCAGCGGCGAGCGCGCGATCCAGCACGGTCTGGCGATTGCCGCCGGGATTAAAGCAGCGAAAGATCTCGGCAATATGCCGCCGAATATTTGTAATGCCGCTTACCTCGCCTCTCAGGCGCGCCAGTTGGCTGACAGCTACAGCAAGAATGTCATTACCCGCGTTATCGGCGAACAGCAGATGAAAGAGCTGGGGATGCATTCCTATCTGGCGGTTGGTCAGGGTTCGCAAAACGAATCGCTGATGTCGGTGATTGAGTACAAAGGCAACGCGTCGGAAGATGCACGCCCAATCGTGCTGGTGGGTAAAGGTTTGACCTTCGACTCCGGCGGTATCTCCATCAAGCCTTCAGAAGGCATGGATGAGATGAAGTACGATATGTGCGGTGCGGCGGCGGTTTACGGCGTGATGCGTATGGTCGCAGAGCTGCAACTGCCGATTAACGTTATCGGCGTGCTGGCAGGCTGCGAAAACATGCCTGGCGGACGTGCCTATCGTCCGGGCGATGTGTTAACCACCATGTCCGGTCAAACCGTTGAAGTGCTGAACACCGACGCCGAAGGCCGTCTGGTACTGTGCGACGTGTTAACTTACGTTGAGCGTTTTGAGCCGGAAGCGGTTATTGACGTGGCGACGTTGACTGGTGCCTGCGTGATCGCGCTAGGCCATCACATTACCGGTCTGATGGCGAACCATAACCCACTGGCCCATGAGCTGATTGCCGCGTCTGAACAATCCGGTGACCGCGCATGGCGTTTACCGCTGGGTGACGAGTATCAGGAACAACTGGAGTCCAATTTTGCCGATATGGCGAACATTGGCGGTCGTCCTGGTGGAGCGATTACCGCAGGTTGCTTCCTGTCGCGCTTTACCCGTAAGTACAACTGGGCACACCTGGATATCGCCGGTACCGCCTGGCGTTCTGGTAAGGCGAAAGGCGCAACCGGTCGCCCGGTGGCGTTGCTGGCACAGTTCCTGCTCAACCGCGCCGGGTATAACGGCGAAGAGTAGGTTTGCGTTTTACCCTCACCCTAACCCTCTCCCTAAGGGAGAGGGAACCGATCGAGTGCAATAGAAATTCATTGCTCATCTTTCAGGGTGAGGAATGCAGCAATATTTAAATCCACCACAAGAAGCCCCATATATGAAAAACGCAACGTTCTACCTTCTGGACAATGACACAACCGTCGATGGCTTAAGCGCCGTTGAGCAGCTGGTGTGTGAAATTGCCGCAGAACGTTGGCGCAGCGGTAAGCGCGTGCTCATCGCCTGTGAAGATGAAAAGCAGGCTTACCGGCTGGATGAAGCCCTGTGGGCGCGTCCGGCAGAAAGCTTTGTTCCGCATAATTTAGCGGGAGAAGGACCGCGCGGCGGTGCGCCGGTGGAGATCGCCTGGCCGCAAAAGCGTAGCAGCAGCCCGCGCGATATATTGATTAGTCTGCGAACAAGCTTTGCAGATTTTGCCACCGCTTTCACAGAAGTGGTAGACTTCGTTCCTTATGAAGATTCTCTGAAACAACTGGCGCGCGAACGCTATAAAGCCTACCGCGTGGCTGGTTTCAACCTGAATACGGCAACCTGGAAATAATGGAAAAGACATACAACCCACAAGATATCGAACAGCCGCTTTACGAGCACTGGGAAAAGCAGGGCTACTTTAAGCCTAATGGCGATGAAAGCCAGGAAAGTTTCTGCATCATGATCCCGCCGCCGAACGTCACCGGCAGTTTGCATATGGGTCACGCCTTCCAGCAAACCATCATGGATACCATGATCCGCTATCAGCGCATGCAGGGCAAAAACACCCTGTGGCAGGTCGGTACTGACCACGCCGGGATCGCTACCCAGATGGTCGTTGAGCGCAAGATTGCCGCAGAAGAAGGTAAAACCCGTCACGACTACGGCCGCGAAGCTTTCATCGACAAAATCTGGGAATGGAAAGCGGAATCCGGCGGCACCATTACCCGTCAGATGCGTCGTCTCGGTAACTCCGTCGACTGGGAGCGTGAACGCTTCACGATGGACGAAGGCCTGTCCAATGCGGTGAAAGAAGTTTTCGTTCGTCTGTATAAAGAAGACCTGATTTACCGTGGCAAACGCCTGGTAAACTGGGACCCGAAACTGCGCACCGCTATCTCCGACCTGGAAGTGGAAAACCGCGAATCGAAAGGTTCGATGTGGCACATCCGCTATCCGCTGGCTGATGGCGCGAAAACCGCAGACGGTAAAGATTATCTGGTGGTTGCGACTACCCGTCCGGAAACCCTGCTGGGCGATACCGGCGTGGCCGTTAACCCGGAAGATCCGCGTTACAAAGATCTGATTGGCAAATATGTCATTCTGCCGCTGGTTAACCGTCGTATTCCAATCGTTGGCGACGAACACGCCGACATGGAAAAAGGCACCGGCTGCGTGAAGATCACCCCAGCGCACGACTTTAACGACTATGAAGTCGGTAAACGTCACGCCCTGCCGATGATCAACATCCTGACCTTTGACGGCGATATCCGTGAAAGCGCCCAGGTGTTCGATACCAAAGGTAACGAATCTGACGTTTATTCCAGCGAGATCCCAGCAGAGTTCCAGAAACTGGAGCGTTTTGCTGCGCGTAAAGCGGTCGTTGCCGCGGTTGACGCACTCGGCCTGCTGGAAGAAATTAAACCGCACGACCTGACCGTTCCTTACGGCGACCGTGGCGGCGTGGTTATCGAACCGATGCTGACCGACCAGTGGTACGTACGTGCCGACGTACTGGCGAAACCGGCGGTTGAAGCGGTTGAGAACGGCGACATTCAGTTCGTACCGAAGCAGTACGAAAACATGTACTTCTCCTGGATGCGCGATATTCAGGACTGGTGTATCTCTCGTCAGCTGTGGTGGGGTCACCGTATCCCGGCATGGTATGACGACGCGGGTAACGTTTATGTTGGCCGCAACGAAGACGAAGTGCGTAAAGAAAATAACCTCGGTGCTGATGTTGCCCTGCGTCAGGACGAAGACGTTCTCGACACCTGGTTCTCCTCCGCGCTGTGGACCTTCTCCACGCTCGGCTGGCCGGAAAACACCGACGCACTGCGCCAGTTCCACCCAACCAGCGTGATGGTATCCGGCTTCGACATCATCTTCTTCTGGATTGCCCGCATGATCATGATGACCATGCACTTCATCAAAGATGAAAATGGCAAACCTCAGGTGCCGTTCCACACCGTTTACATGACCGGCCTGATTCGTGATGACGAAGGCCAGAAGATGTCTAAATCCAAGGGTAACGTTATTGACCCGCTGGATATGGTTGACGGTATTTCACTGCCAGAACTGCTGGAAAAACGTACCGGCAATATGATGCAGCCGCAGCTGGCGGATAAAATCCGTAAGCGCACCGAGAAGCAGTTCCCGAACGGCATTGAGCCGCACGGTACTGACGCGCTGCGCTTCACTCTGGCGGCGCTGGCCTCTACCGGTCGTGACATCAACTGGGATATGAAGCGTCTGGAAGGTTACCGTAACTTCTGTAACAAGCTGTGGAACGCCAGCCGCTTTGTGCTGATGAACACAGAAGGTCAGGATTGTGGCTTCAACGGCGGCGAAATGACGCTGTCGCTGGCGGACCGCTGGATTCTGGCGGAGTTCAACCAGACCATCAAAGCGTACCGCGAAGCGCTGGACAGCTTCCGCTTCGATATCGCCGCAGGCATTCTGTATGAGTTCACCTGGAACCAGTTCTGTGACTGGTATCTGGAGCTGACCAAGCCGGTAATGAACGGTGGCACCGAAGCCGAACTGCGCGGTACTCGCCATACGCTGGTAACCGTGCTGGAAGGTCTGCTGCGCCTGGCGCATCCGATCATTCCGTTCATCACCGAAACCATCTGGCAGCGTGTGAAAGTACTTTGCGGTATCACTGCTGACACCATCATGCTGCAGCCGTTCCCGCAGTACGATGCGTCTCAGGTTGATGAAGCGGCGCTGGCTGACACCGAGTGGCTGAAGCAGGCGATCGTTGCGGTACGTAACATCCGTGCAGAAATGAACATCGCACCGGGTAAACCGCTGGAGCTGCTGCTGCGTGGTTGCAGCGCGGATGCAGAACGTCGCGTAAATGAAAACCGTGGCTTCCTGCAAACGCTGGCGCGTCTGGAAAGCATCACCGTGCTGCCTGCCGATGACAAAGGTCCGGTTTCTGTTACTAAGATCGTCGATGGTGCAGAACTGCTGATCCCGATGGCAGGCCTCATTAACAAAGAAGATGAGCTGGCGCGTCTGGCAAAAGAAGTGGCGAAGATCGAAGGCGAAATTAGCCGCATCGAGAACAAACTGGCGAACGAAGGCTTTGTAGCGCGCGCACCAGAAGCGGTCATCGCGAAAGAGCGTGAGAAGCTTGAAGGTTATGCGGAAGCGAAAGCGAAACTGATTGAACAGCAGGCTGTGATCGCTGCGCTGTAATTTCTCAGCCAGTCAGAAAGACAAAAGCCGAAGCACACGCTTCGGCTTTTTTACGCACTTAGATAAATGGAGTGACAGGTAAAGCACCGCGTGCGATAACAGCAAAAGCACCGGTATCAACCTGATCATCATGATCAGCCAGGGTAATCTCATCAAGATCGCCAATCACGAACGAGTTATTCGCCATAAAGCGCAGATAACGCATTTTCATCCATGGATAAGCCAGCCCCAGGGTTATCAACGATACGAAAAATACTGCCATGAACTGCAACACCATGGCATGAAAACTGATTGTCGACTGGAAGCGAATTTTCCCATCAGCCAGGCTAAGTGTATTCATGAAATGGTTACGCATGGACATCCAGATATAAGCTGCAGCAACCAAAGCCCCCAGCAGATAAACAAAATACCCTGTCAGAATACCCATCACAGCATCAGACGAGATTCCGCTCGATAAAGAACGGCTAAAGATAAGACCAAACATTGAGGAGGACATGATATAAAACATCACCGCAGCGAATGGAATCATGATGCATATCGCGATCAAAAATGCCTTCACACAAAACATTCTGTTCGCTTCGCTATTGAAACGATGAATACCAAAGCTGGCATTATTTCCGATAAACTGCATCCAACGGGAGTACAGGACGCCATTCATAACCGCCCCCATAAACATTGAAAGGACAATTATTGTACCTAATTTGAAAATCAATCCCTCAAGTGAATTTGCTGGTAAAAATGCGAAAATCATCAACACTATAAATTGTGCAATGATTAACACTATTGGCAATCCAGCAATTACTCGCCACCCCTCACCCATGGAACCACGGAATGCAAATCGAACATTATTCAGTGACGTCATTATGGCTTGATATTGCAGACTTTTTACAATAAAAAATGGGATTACCATTAATAACATGATGAATATTACCACTGAGACAATTTCAGAAGAAACACTCGCGATAAATGCCACCAATAAATATAACAACGTCATTAACATTCAGCTAATAATTAACGCACCACCCGTTGCGTGATAATTAAACCTGACCCCATGCAACTCTGTATTTTCATAAATATAACGGCGACAACGAACCATTGCCCATGGTGCGTAAATCCCCAACGTAATAACTGACAAGAATAAATTCACCAGGCAAATAATAAAATAACTAGCGCCCTCGCCATGAAAGGTAAATGGATGGCGTAATTTATCCTTGTGATGAATAACATCACTCATTATATTTGTATCCTTTAAATTAATTGACAATCTGAATAAAAAAACAATTCCTTGCCCGAACACAATACCCCAGAAATAGCGATTATCACAATCCAATTAAATCAATTGCGATAGGGAAAAAAGAGTGATATTAATCAATATTATGGTTTAGCATTTTATATTGAGAATTATCATGAGTTCAAAAGTTGTGCAATCCATTAACCTGCGACGGATATCCGCTGAGGATAACGCAGCCATCGCCCACGTTATCCGCCAGGTATCTGCAGAATATGGTCTGACAGCGGACAAAGGCTATACCGTGGCAGATCCTAATCTCGATGAGCTATATCAGGTTTACAGCCAGCCAGGCCATGCTTACTGGGTGGTGGATTACAATGGCGAAGTAGTCGGCGGTGGCGGGATTGCACCATTAACAAGTAGTGACTCGGATATTTGCGAATTACAAAAGATGTATTTTCTTTCTGCTATTCGCGGCAAAGGTCTGGCAAAAAAACTTGCTTTAATGGCGATGGATCACGCGCGGGAGATGGGCTTCAAACGCTGTTACCTGGAGACAACGGCTTTTCTGACAGAAGCAATTGCTCTGTATGAGCATTTAGGCTTTCAACATATCGACTACGCACTTGGCTGCACGGGACATGTCGACTGTGAAGTACGGATGCTACGTGATCTCTAAAAAAAATGCCCGACAGTGTGAGCTATCGGGCATTTCAATCCATTAATTAGTGGCGAACACCGTCATCGTCATCGTCGATGTACTCTTCATCGTCGCCATCTTCACCATTTGGATCTTCAAAGTAGGTGCCCCAACCGTCGTACTCGACGTCGAATTTCTCCGCCAGCGTCATCAGTTGTTCCACCTGAGCATCAATCAGGTCGGCATTCAGGGCGCATTCGCTGAGGATGTCGCAGCAAATCACCACATCACCATCTTCTACTTCCAGTTCTTCCGGATCGGTGACTTCGTATCCGAGTTTAAACGCCTCTACCGCTGCTTTCTCCAGCGTTTCAAGGTCGTCTGCGGAAAGATGGTGCTCAATGGTGTACAGCGCATCTGGATCGCTGCCATCTTCCAGTAATTCTTCAATAATCAGACGCGTCTCTTCACGCTGCTCTTCCAGTAGTTCCAGGTTTGCCATGGCTCTTTCCTCTTAATGTCCTGCCGATACTCTTATTGTCACACACCCCTGACAATGCCTCCACCTTTGTCACAAAGTTTTATTTATCAAGCTTGCAAATGAATAATCATTCATATAGATTGAATTTTAATTCATCAAAGGCGTATGCCATGGGAGGGAAGTATGTCCAGTTTTTATCAGAAGCATTTTTTGAAGTTACTCGATTTTACCTCTTCAGAACTCACTACCCTGCTGCAACTTGCCGCAACACTAAAATCCGCGAAGAAAAACGGCACTGAAGAAGCCAAATTAACGGGTAAAAATATCGCGCTCATCTTCGAAAAAGACTCGACTCGTACACGATGCTCTTTCGAAGTTGCCGCATATGATCAAGGGGCACGTGTCACTTATCTCGGTTCAAGCGGTAGCCAGATCGGGCATAAAGAATCGATTAAAGATACGGCTCGTGTTCTTGGTCGGATGTACGATGGGATTCAGTATCGCGGCTACGGTCAGGAAATTGTCGAAACACTGGCTGAATATGCGGGAGTACCTGTGTGGAATGGCCTGACGGATGAGTTTCACCCGACACAGCTGCTGGCAGATCTCCTCACGATGCAGGAACATCTGCCAGGTAAAGCGTTCAATGAAATGACGCTGGTATACGCCGGAGATGCTCGTAACAACATGGGGAACTCAATGCTGGAAGCTGCGGCGTTGACCGGGCTGGATCTGCGTTTAGTCGCGCCAAAAGCCTGCTGGCCGGAAGCATCGCTGGTCGCCGAATGCAGTGCTTTGGCACAAAAACACGGGGGTAAAATCACCTTGACGGAAGATATCGCCTCTGGGGTTAAAGGCGCAGACTTTATCTATACCGATGTCTGGGTATCTATGGGTGAGCCCAAAGAGAAATGGGCGGAGCGTATTGCCCTGCTGCGTGACTACCAGGTGAATAGCAAAATGATGGCCCTGACCGGTAATTCGCAGGTTAAGTTCCTCCACTGTCTGCCTGCATTTCATGATGATCAAACCACGCTGGGTAAAAAAATGGCCGCAGAATTTGGTCTGTATGGTGGAATGGAAGTCACCGATGAAGTCTTTGAATCTCCGGCAAGTATTGTCTTTGACCAGGCAGAAAACCGGATGCACACCATAAAAGCTATTATGGTCGCTACTTTAGCAAAATAACATTTTGCCGGGCGGCGGCATTGGTCGCCCCCGGCAGTGATCACTTACGCTTTTAATAGCTTAACTACTGCTTTCCGTACCTGAGCGGGAGCTCCCACCGCACAAAGCGGTTTGTGAACTTCGCCAGGATAGAAAACGACAAAATCCCCTTCATTAAGAATCACTGTTTTTTCATCGATTCCCTGCGCGATAAAAGCAATATCTTTATCTGCCAGCCAGTCAGTCTCTGGTGCGCCTGCTGGTTGCGTGCTAAATGTCATCCCTTCCTGACCTTTCAACACAATCTGGATATCGAGATAACGAGCATGATACTCAGCACGACGCAGTTCACCTGGTTCAGTCGTATCCTCAGAAATCAGATAAAACAGACGGTCGCCGTCAATAGCGTGCTTACCTTTTGCTGTCTCATCGCTGACATGTGATTTGATGTACTCAATTGCTTCGCGAAGTTCTTCCGGCAGCCAGGATTGTAAGTGATGGATGTTGCCAACAATCATAATATCTTCCTTTATTAAAACAGTGTTTCACTTCTTTCCTTATACGAAAAAAAGCCACCTCTCACCACAGCAAAATCATCAGGTTTTGCCCTTGCGCATGTTTATTGCTGGAGATGTTGTACTGATGTTAAGCATGAGTAATTTTGTATGCAATTTTGCTGCATAAATCTTATAACTTAGCTATGTGTTTTGGTCCTAATACCTTGTTATTGCATACGTTAAAAGAAAACTCTCAGTCAGATCACAGTTCATTTTCTTAGCTTTTAATGTCCGTGCTGTCATAGTTATCCCGTGAAAATCTTGCTGTGAAAAATAATCACCTTATCCTTTCGCATAGATATGCAATAAATATTAAAATATACATAAATATCAATGCGTTATACTCAAACACATTTCCTCAAAATAAAACAATCAATTAACAACGAAGAATAACTCTGCGTATATTTGCGTATTAATGCATTATCGTATTTTGTCTTTTTATCATTTATCCGAACCGCATCAAATATTATTAACTTCGATTGTTAATATCCCCGCTGGTGTGAAAGTCGTCACATTTCCTGGAAGAAATAAACTGAATCATTGCATCTGAAAATTACTGAACAGACCTGACTACAAGCATTTAATTTGTTTGCAGCCATCTCCTCTTTATTTTTGAAAAAGTGTTAAAGGAATAATGATGGAAAAGCATTATGTTGGTTCTGAAATTGGACAACTACGCAGCGTTATGTTGCATCGCCCAAATCTCAGTCTGAAACGTCTAACACCATCCAATTGCCAGGAGTTGTTATTTGACGATGTATTGTCCGTTGAGCGGGCAGGTGAAGAGCATGATATTTTCGCCAACACGCTGCGCCAGCAAGGGATAGAAGTTCTTTTACTCACTGATTTACTAACACAAACATTAGATATCACGGAAGCCAAAAACTGGTTACTGGAAACGCAAATCTCAGATTACCGACTCGGCCCTACGTTTGCTACTGACGTTCGCGCCTGGCTTGCAGAGATGTCACACCGGGACCTTGCTCGTCATTTAAGTGGTGGGCTGACTTATGGTGAAATTCCCGCCTCAATTAAAAATATGGTGGTTGATACCCACGATATTAATGATTTCATTATGAAGCCGTTACCGAATCATTTATTTACGCGTGATACCTCATGTTGGATTTATAACGGTGTATCTATTAATCCAATGGCAAAACCTGCTCGCCAACGTGAAACCAATAATCTACGCGCTATTTATCGCTGGCATCCACAATTTGCTGGCGGCGAATTTATTAAATATTTCGGCGACGAGAATATTAATTATGACCACGCCACGTTAGAAGGTGGTGATGTGCTGGTGATTGGTCGGGGGGCCGTGTTGATCGGCATGTCTGAACGCACCACGCCACAAGGAATCGAGTTTCTTGCTCAGGCATTGTTTAAACATCGTCAGGCTGAACGGGTGATCGCTGTTGAACTGCCTAAACACCGCTCCTGTATGCATCTTGACACCGTTATGACTCATATCGATATCGACACCTTCTCGGTTTATCCCGAAGTTGTGCGCCCGGATGTTAATTGCTGGACGCTAACGCCTGACGGTCACGGCGGCCTGAAACGTACTCAAGAAAGCACACTCCTCCATGCTATCGAAAAAGCCATCGGTATTGACCAGGTACGTTTAATCACCACGGGTGGTGATGCCTTTGAGGCAGAACGCGAACAGTGGAATGACGCTAACAATGTGCTCACGCTTCGGCCGGGCGTGGTAGTGGGCTACGAGCGCAACATCTGGACTAACGAAAAATATGACAAAGCAGGCATCACTGTTTTACCCATCCCCGGTGATGAATTAGGCCGCGGACGTGGCGGCGCACGTTGCATGAGCTGCCCTTTGCATCGTGACGGTATCTAAGGAAGACATCATGGAAAACAAACCAACACTGGTTATCGCTCTCGGCGGTAATGCCCTGCTTAAACGAGGCGAACCACTCGAAGCAGAAATCCAACGTAAAAATATCGATCTTGCGGCTAAAACTATCGCCCAACTGACTCAACACTGGCGGGTTGTACTGGTTCACGGGAATGGCCCACAAGTTGGACTTCTGGCACTTCAAAACAGCGCCTATGCCCATGTCGCTCCCTATCCACTCGACATTCTGGGGGCCGAAAGCCAGGGGATGATCGGCTACATGCTACAACAGGCGCTGAAAAATCAACTACCACAACGTGAGATCAGCGTGTTGCTGACGCAGGTTGAAGTGGATGCCAACGATCCTGCCTTCAATACCCCAACTAAGTACATCGGCCCAATTTATGACCATGCTCAGTCTCAGGTACTACAGGCAGAAAAAGGCTGGATTTTCAAAGCAGATGGCCACTCTTTCCGCCGGGTCGTACCTTCTCCACAGCCTAAACGCATCGTCGAGCAGGATGCCATCCAGACACTGATCGCCCACGATCATCTGGTGATCTGTAATGGTGGCGGTGGTGTTCCAGTGGTTGAAAAAGCCGATGGATACCATGGGATTGAAGCGGTGATCGACAAAGACCTTTCAGCCGCGCTACTGGCAAGTCAGATCCATGCTGACGCCTTGTTGATCCTCACTGATGCGGACGCAGTATATCTCGACTGGGGCAAGCCAACCCAACGCCCGCTGGCCCAGGTCACGCCGGAATTACTCAACGAAATGCAATTTGATGCCGGGTCTATGGGGCCGAAAGTCACCGCCTGCGCAAAGTTTGTTAGTCAGTGCCAGGGCATTGCGGGGATCGGCTCTCTTGCAGATGGTCCGGAAATTCTCGCCGGAGACAAAGGCACTCTTATTCGCCTTGATACCACCCATAACCACGCTTGATCTATTTTTATAAGGACATACCCATGGATACTTCACTGAAAAACCGTAATTTTCTTAAGCTGCTTGATTACACCCCTGCAGAGATTCAATACCTGATTGATTTGGCTATCAATCTTAAAGCCGCCAAGAAATCTGGAAACGAAAAACAAACGCTGGTCGGTAAAAACATTGCGTTGATTTTTGAAAAATCCTCTACCCGTACCCGCTGTGCCTTTGAAGTCGCGGCCTTTGATCAAGGTGCGCAGGTGACTTACATCGGCCCCAGCGGCTCACAAATCGGCCATAAAGAATCAATGAAAGATACCGCTCGCGTACTCGGACGCATGTATGACGGTATTGAGTATCGCGGTTATGGTCAGAATATCGTTGAAGAATTAGGTGAGTTCGCTGGTGTTCCGGTATGGAACGGACTGACCAATGAATTTCACCCGACACAGATCCTCGCGGATTTAATGACCATGCTGGAGCATGCGCCAGGCAAAACGCTGCCAGAGCTGAGCTTTGCCTATCTTGGTGATGCCCGAAATAACATGGGGAACTCGCTGATGGTTGGTGCTGCAAAAATGGGGATGGATATCCGTCTGGTGGCACCAAAATCTTTCTGGCCTGATGAAGCGCTGGTAACACAATGCCGTGAGATCGCCAGCGTGACTGGGGCGAGAATCACCCTGACAGAGGATGTGGAAGAAGGCGTATACGACGTTGATTTTCTCTATACGGATGTTTGGGTTTCTATGGGAGAGCCAAAAGAAGCCTGGGCAGAACGAGTGAGTCTGATGACACCTTATCAGATCAATCAACAGGTGATTACTGCCACGCGTAACCCTGAAGTTAAATTTATGCACTGCCTGCCCGCCTTCCATAATGAGCACACCACAGTAGGGCGCGAGATCGAGATGGCCTACGGCCTCAAAGGACTGGAAGTTACTGAAGAGGTTTTTGAATCTGCCCACTCCATTGTTTTCGATGAAGCAGAAAACCGGATGCACACCATTAAAGCGGTGATGGTAGCAACTCTCGGCGACTAACCCTGACGGGCATACGTCGACGAGTGGCGTATGCCCGTGATTATGGAGATCACATTATGGGTAAATTCAAATTTCCCACCGCTTATACCATCTTGTTCGTGCTGATTGCGTTAGTTGCGGCAATGACCTGGGTTGTACCTGCGGGAAAATATCAGATGGTGACAAATGCCGCACTGGGAAAGGAAGTTCCTGTTGCAGGCACTTACGCACCTGTTGAGGCACAACCACAGGGTATTACTGCTGTCCTGTTAGCGCCCATCGACGGCTTGTACAACCATCAAACCTACACTGCGGGAGCGATTGATGTCGCGCTGTTTGTCCTGATCATCGGTGGATTTTTGGGAGTAGTAAATAAAACCGGGGCAATAGATGCCGGTATCGAACGAGTGACAACTCACCTTAATGGTCGGGAAGAGTGGATGATTCCGATCCTGATGGCGCTCTTCGCTGCTGGCGGTACAATTTATGGGATGGCGGAAGAATCACTCCCCTTCTACACGTTGCTGGTACCCGTCATGATGGCTGCCCGCTTTGATCCTCTGGTCGCTGCCGCCACCGTGTTATTGGGATCGGGCATTGGCACGCTGGGCTCAACCATTAACCCATTTGCTACCGTCATTGCTGCCAACGCCGCCGGGATCCCCTTTACTCAGGGCATTTTGCTGCGTGTTATTTTGCTGTTAGTAGGCTACGTGATTTGTGTTTACTGGGTTATGCGTTATGCCCGCAAAGTTCGCAATAGCCCGGAAAGCTCTATCGTGGCGGATAAGATGGCTGAAAACCAGGCGCATTTTCTGGGAAATCGTTCAGAAACGATGCTGGAATTTACCCCCACGCGCAAAGCAATCCTGATACTTTTTGCTGCATCCTTTGCCTTTATGATTTACGGCGTAGCGGTACTGGGTTGGTGGATGGCGGAAATCTCTGCTGTCTTTTTGGCAGCTGCGGTTATCGTGGGTGTCATTGCCCGCATGGGCGAAGAAACCTTCACCAGCACCTTTATTGACGGCGCGCGGGATCTCCTTGGTGTGGCACTGATTATCGGCATCGCCCGCGGTATTGTGGTCGTGATGGATAACGGCATGATTACGCACACAATTCTGCACAGTGCGGAGAATCTGGTCTCAGGGCTTTCCACCACTGTTTTCATCAACGTGACCTATTGGCTGGAAGTATGGCTCTCTTTTCTGGTTCCCTCATCTTCCGGCCTTGCAGTGTTAACGATGCCAATAATGGCTCCACTCGCTGATTTTGCTCATGTACAACGCGATCTGGTGGTAACCGCTTATCAGTCCGCTTCCGGGGTGGTTAATTTAATTACGCCAACCTCTGCGGTAGTGATGGGCGGTCTGGCGATTGCCCGTGTTCCCTGGGTCCGTTATCTGAAATGGGTCGCACCGCTACTGCTGATTCTCACGATGTTGAATATGATTGTGCTGAGTATCGCCGCGATGATTTAACGCGACAGGCCGCTTATCAAAGCGGCCTTCAAATCTGGTGTAGTGATAAATGAGCCACTCTCACATTTTAAAATGTGAAAAATATCATCAGGACATTGATATTAATAATAAATAAAAGGTGCACTATGAAGGAATACGATGATTACTCCGCCAAAGAAAAGAAGCAACTGGCGGTCTGTCAGCGCCTGATTACCGAAAAAAGTTATCTTTCGCAGGAGGAAATCCGCCGCGATTTGCAAAACCATGGCTTTGACAGTATCAGTCAGTCAACCGTTTCACGACTACTGAAATTGCTGGGAGTCATAAAAATTAGAAATACAAAAGGACAAAAAATTTATTCGGTGAATCCTCAATTACTTCCCACACCTGACGCAGGTCGATCCGTCGCTGAAATGGTCCTGAGTGTTGAGCATAATGGTGAATTTATCCTTATCCATACCGTCGCCGGATATGGTCGGGCAGTAGCGCGAATCCTTGATTTCCATGCTTTGCCAGAAATTCTTGGCGTGATTGCTGGCAGCAATATCGTTTGGGTCGCACCACGTGTGGTGAAGCGCACAGCCCTGGTGCACAAGCAGATTAATTATTTATTAAAATTGAATATTTACTCATGATAACCGTTTGCCTTGCTTTATAACTGCATCATCTTCTTGATCCTCTCTGAGAGCTGAGTATAATGCCGGGCAATTTGCCGGGAGGAAATATGGCTCAGTGTGTTCGACAATTTGTCTTACCGCGTCTGAAAAAGGGCGCAGGCCTGCCGTTTTTCTTTCCGTTGATCATCCAAACAAAGCCCCTCAATTGAGGGGCTTTTTTTTGCCCAGGCGTCAGGAGATAAAAATGGCTAATCCGCTATATCAAAAACATATCATTTCCATAAACGACCTTAGTCGAGATGAACTTAATCTGGTACTGGCGACAGCGGCGAAATTAAAAGCAAATCCACAACCAGAGTTGTTGAAGCATAAGGTGATTGCCAGCTGCTTCTTCGAAGCCTCAACCCGTACCCGTCTCTCTTTTGAAACCTCAATGCACCGCCTGGGCGCCAGCGTGGTGGGCTTCTCTGACAGCGCGAATACCTCGCTTGGCAAAAAGGGCGAAACGCTGGCAGATACCATTTCGGTAATTAGTACCTACGTTGATGCGATTGTTATGCGCCATCCGCAGGAAGGGGCTGCACGCCTTGCGACTGAGTTTTCCGGCAATGTACCGGTGCTGAATGCCGGTGATGGATCCAACCAACACCCGACGCAAACCTTGCTGGACTTGTTCACCATTCAGGAAACCCAGGGGCGTCTGGACAATCTGCACATTGCGATGGTCGGTGACCTCAAATATGGCCGCACCGTTCACTCCCTGACCCAGGCGTTAGCGAAGTTCGACGGCAACCGTTTTTACTTCATCGCGCCGGACGCGCTGGCAATGCCGCAATATATTCTGGATATGCTCGATGAAAAAGGGATCGCCTGGAGTCTGCACAGCTCCATTGAAGAAGTGATGGCGGAAGTGGACATTCTGTACATGACCCGAGTGCAAAAAGAGCGCCTGGACCCGTCCGAGTACGCCAACGTGAAAGCGCAGTTTGTTCTTCGCGCCAGCGATCTCCACAACGCCAAAACCAATATGAAAGTGCTGCATCCGCTACCGCGTGTCGATGAGATTGCCACCGATGTTGATAAAACGCCGCACGCCTGGTACTTCCAGCAAGCAGGCAACGGGATTTTCGCTCGCCAGGCGTTACTGGCACTGGTTCTGAATCGCGATCTGGTACTGTAAGGGGAAATAGAGATGACACACGATAATAAATTGCAGGTTGAAGCTATTAAACGCGGCACGGTAATTGACCATATCCCTGCGCAGATCGGTTTCAAATTATTGTCCTTGTTCAAACTTACCGAGACTGATCAGCGTATTACCATCGGCCTCAATCTGCCTTCTGGTGAGATGGGGCGTAAGGATCTGATCAAAATCGAAAATACCTTTTTGAGTGAAGATCAGGTAGACCAACTGGCTTTGTATGCGCCACAAGCCACGGTTAACCGTATCGACAACTATGAAGTGGTGGGTAAATCGCGCCCCAGCCTGCCGGAGCGCATCGACAATGTGCTGGTCTGCCCGAACAGCAACTGTATCAGCCATGCAGAACCAGTTTCTTCCAGCTTTGCAGTACGAAAACGCGCCAATGACATCGCGCTCAAATGCAAATACTGTGAAAAAGAGTTTTCCCATAATGTGGTACTGGCCAATTAATTGCGGTTGGTAATAAAAGTCTGGCTCCCTATAATAACCGGGACTTTTTACCACTGAATTCAGGAGAAATCATGAGCAAAACTATCGCGACGGAAAATGCACCGGCAGCTATCGGTCCTTACGTACAGGGCGTTGATCTGGGCAATATGATCATCACCTCCGGTCAGATCCCGGTAAATCCGAAAACGGGCGAAGTACCGGCAGACGTCGCAGCACAGGCACGTCAGTCGCTGGATAACGTAAAAGCGATCGTTGAAGCGGCTGGCCTGAAAGTGGGCGACATCGTTAAAACTACCGTGTTTGTGAAAGATCTGAACGACTTCGCAACCGTAAACGCTACTTACGAAGCCTTCTTCACCGAACACAACGCCACCTTCCCGGCACGTTCTTGCGTTGAAGTTGCCCGTCTGCCTAAAGACGTGAAGATTGAGATCGAAGCGATCGCTGTTCGTCGCTAATCTCTACTGAAAGATAATCCAGGTATTGCGCCTGGGTTATCTGATTCAACCAGGGAGGGTTGAAGATGGCTAAACCCCGTTTCACTGACGAACAAATCGCTGAAATTTTACAGCAGTCAAAAGAGGGGGCGTCTAATAAGGAGCTATGTGAACACTATCAATTTAGCGTTAGCACGCTGCGGCGCTGGCAAGAACAGCACACTGAAGGCATCAGAAGCGAATTAAAAAAAACAGAATCCAAAGCGCAAATCGTCTTTCTGGTTTTCTTTGCTATCGCTGTTCTACTGACTCTTATATTTGACAAACCTACAGGTGGATGGGTAATTCCGCCTTTATTAATCTATTGTGTTTATTATATCCGCGAGTATCGCAACATCTCTGGCAGACACATTAAAAAAGAAGACATCTATCTCTCTCGTTCTATTAATAAAAGCCATAGCGCCCTTTATAATTTAAGTTGGACGTTTATTTGTTTTTTTATTTTTGCAGTAATTTATTTTTTTGTTCAGATATTTTCGTAGCAGTCATACCGATATAATACCCGGTGGCAACTAAACCAACGATAAACCAGACTTTGCCCATTGCTGAATGCGCGGGTAAAGTTAGGCTCAAATAATTAAACAACACGTTACGGGATAACAGGATGCAAAATCGGCTGACTATCATAGACATCGCACGCTTAAGCGGCGTGGGGAAATCTACGGTTTCCCGGGTGCTGAATAACGAAAGCGGCGTGAGTCAGCGCACGCGCGAGCGCGTGGAAGCAGTGATGAATCAGCATGGATTTTCCCCTTCCCGCTCCGCACGCGCGATGCGTGGGCAAAGCGATAAAGTCGTCGCCATCATCGTGACCCGTCTGGATTCGTTGTCAGAAAATCTCGCCGTCCAAACCATGCTGCCAGCGTTCTATGAACAAGGTTACGACCCGATCATGATGGAAAGTCAGTTTTCTCCGCAATTAGTTGCCGAACATTTGGGGGTGCTGAAACGGCGTAATATCGACGGCGTAGTGCTGTTCGGTTTTACCGGCATAACCGAAGACATGTTAGCCCACTGGCAGTCATCGCTGGTTCTGCTGGCACGTGACGCAAAAGGCTTTGCTTCGGTCTGTTATGACGACGAAGGGGCAATCAAAATCCTGATGCAACGGCTGTATGACCAGGGGCATCGTAATATCAGTTATCTCGGCGTGCCGCACAGTGACGTGACGACTGGTAAGCGACGTCACGAAGCCTACCTGGCGTTCTGCAAAGCGCATAAACTTCATCCTGTCGCCGCTCTGCCAGGCCTTGCGATGAAGCAAGGTTATGAGAATGTCACAAAAGTGATTACCCCTGAAACCACCGCGTTACTGTGCGCAACCGACACGCTGGCACTTGGCGCAAGTAAATACCTGCAAGAGCAACGCATCGACACCTTGCAACTGGCGAGCGTCGGTAATACACCGTTAATGAAATTCCTCCATCCGGAGATCGTCACCGTTGACCCAGGTTACGCCGAAGCCGGACGCCAGGCGGCCAGCCAGTTAATTGCGCAGGTAACCGGGCGCAGCGAACCGCAACAAATCATCATCCCCGCCACCCTGTCCTGATCGTTTCCTGAACGATAAATTGTGATCTTCGCTGCGTTTCGGGAACGTTCCCGTTTTGAAATTTTTCCGCGCACTATATTCTGCAGCCAACCAAAAATGTCATCTGCCATGGGGCTTTATGATGAGCAAAATAAACCAAACGGATATCGAGCGGTTGATTGAACTGGTCGGAGGGCGCGGCAATATTGCGACGGTGAGCCACTGTATTACTCGCCTGCGCTTTGTCCTCAACCAACCGGCCAATGCCAGACCGAAAGAGATTGAGCAACTCCCCATGGTGAAAGGCTGTTTCACCAATGCCGGGCAATTTCAGGTGGTAATAGGCACCAACGTGGGTGATTACTATCAAGCGCTGATAGCGACGACCGGACAGGCGCAGGTTGATAAAGAGCAGGTGAAAAAAGCCGCCCGGCAGAATATGAAATGGCATGAGCAGTTGATCTCTCATTTCGCGGAGATCTTCTTCCCGCTGCTGCCCGCGTTGATTAGTGGTGGTTTGATCCTCGGTTTTCGCAATGTGATCGGCGATTTGCCCATGAGCAACGGTCAAACGCTGGCGCAAATGTACCCTTCCCTGCAAACGATCTACGATTTTCTATGGTTGATCGGTGAAGCGATCTTCTTCTACCTGCCGGTCGGAATTTGCTGGTCAGCGGTGAAAAAAATGGGCGGCACGCCGATCCTCGGTATCGTGCTTGGCGTGACGCTGGTTTCCCCACAGTTGATGAACGCTTATCTGCTCGGGCAGCAGCTACCGGAAGTATGGAACTTTGGCATGTTCAGCATCGCCAAAGTGGGCTATCAGGCACAGGTTATTCCGGCACTGTTAGCCGGGCTGGCGCTGGGCGTTATAGAAACTCGCCTTAAGCGTATCGTGCCGGATTACCTCTATCTGGTGGTGGTGCCGGTCTGTTCGCTGATCCTCGCGGTCTTCCTCGCCCATGCGCTGATCGGTCCGTTTGGTCGCATGATTGGCGATGGCGTTGCCTTTGCGGTACGTCACCTGATGACCGGCAGCTTTGCCCCCATTGGTGCGGCATTGTTTGGCTTCCTTTACGCACCGCTGGTGATCACCGGCGTACACCAGACCACGCTTGCTATAGATTTGCAGATGATTCAAAGCATGGGTGGCACGCCAGTGTGGCCGCTTATTGCGCTGTCGAATATCGCTCAGGGCTCCGCCGTGATAGGCATTATCATTTCCAGCCGCAAGAGCAATGAACGCGAGATCTCCGTACCTGCCGCTATCTCCGCCTGGCTTGGGGTCACTGAGCCTGCAATGTACGGCATCAACCTGAAATATCGCTTCCCGATGCTGTGCGCGATGATTGGTTCTGGTCTGGCAGGATTGCTATGTGGTCTGAACGGCGTTATGGCGAATGGCATCGGCGTAGGCGGCCTGCCGGGAATTCTCTCTATTCAACCGAGCTACTGGCAAGTGTTTGCGCTGGCAATGGCTATCGCCATCATCATCCCGATTGTACTCACCTCGTTTATCTACCAGCGGAAATACCGCCTGGGCACGCTGGACATTGTTTAATTTTCTTCGGGGCGCAATTGCGCCCCCCTCGCATTTGCAGGAATAACGTAATGACAAATCTTCCCCACTGGTGGCAAAACGGCGTTATCTACCAGATTTATCCCAAGAGTTTTCAGGACACCACGGGTAGCGGCACCGGTGATTTACGTGGCGTTATCCAACGCCTGGACTATCTGCATAACCTGGGCGTCGATGCTATCTGGCTAACCCCCTTTTATGTCTCTCCCCAGGTCGATAACGGATACGACGTAGCGAACTATACGGCGATAGATCCCACTTACGGTACGCTGGACGATTTTGACGAAATGGTGACGCAGGCGAAATCACGCGGCATTCGTATCATTCTCGATATGGTGTTTAATCATACTTCTACCCAACATGCCTGGTTTCGCGAGGCGCTGAGCAAAGAAAGCCCTTACCGTCAGTTTTATATCTGGCGCGATGGTGAACCAGAAACGCCACCGAATAACTGGCGTTCAAAATTTGGCGGTAGTGCGTGGCGCTGGCATGCAGAAAGCGAACAGTACTATTTGCATCTCTTTGCACCAGAACAGGCGGATCTCAACTGGGAGAATCCGACGGTACGCGCAGAACTGAAAAAAGTCTGTGAGTTCTGGGCCGATCGCGGGGTCGATGGGTTACGCCTGGATGTAGTGAATTTGATCTCTAAAGATCTGCATTTTCCTAATGACCTGGATGGCGATGGGCGTCGCTTCTACACCGACGGGCCACGAGCACACGAGTTTTTGCATGAGATGAACCGCGATGTGTTTACGCCTCGCGGTTTAATGACCGTGGGTGAAATGTCCTCCACCAGCCTTGAGCATTGCCAGCGATACGCGGCACTAACAGGCAGTGAATTGTCGATGACCTTTAATTTTCATCACCTGAAGGTCGATTATCCCGGTGGTGAAAAATGGACGCTGGCTAAACCTGACTTTGTGGCGTTGAAAGCATTGTTCCGCCACTGGCAACAAGGAATGCACAACGTGGCATGGAATGCCTTGTTCTGGTGTAACCACGATCAGCCGCGCATTGTTTCTCGTTTTGGTGATGAAGGGGACTACCGCGAACCTGCGGCAAAAATGCTGGCGATGGTGCTGCATGGCATGCAGGGAACGCCATATATCTATCAGGGCGAAGAGATTGGCATGACTAACCCACATTTCACGCGCATTACTGACTATCGCGACGTGGAGAGCCTCAATATGTTTGCCGAACTGCGCAACGATGGGCGTGACGCCGACGAGTTATTGGCAATCCTCGCCAGTAAATCCCGTGACAATAGTCGCACGCCAATGCAATGGAGCAACGGCGATAATGCCGGGTTTACAACGGGTGAACCGTGGATTGGCCTGGGCGATAACTATCAAGAAATCAACGTAGAAGCTGCGCTGGCCGATGAGTTCTCGGTGTTTTACACCTACCAAAAGTTAATCGCACTGCGTAAGCAAGAAGCCGTCCTGACATGGGGCAATTACCAGGATCTGCTGCCAGACAGCCCTGTATTGTGGTGCTATCGCCGTGAATGGAAGGGGCAAACCTTGCTGGTCATTGCCAACCTTAGCCGTGAGATCCAACCCTGGCAGCCAGGGCAAATGCGCGGAAACTGGCAGCTTGTGATGCATAACTACGAAGAAGCCTCAGCACAACCCTGTGCCATGACTTTACGGCCTTTTGAGGCCGTCTGGTGGTTACAGAAGTAAGTATCCGCTAAGCCCCGGTAATACTGGTCATTCCGGGGTTTTGCCTTTCAGTATGTTGTTTTTGTTGATTTTATAATCAAAAAATTCATTAAAAAATTTACATAACGCTGTAGCGCCCGTCATCCGTACGCTCTGCTTTTTACTTTGAGCTACATCAAAAAAAGTTCAAACATCCTTGATGCAAAGCACTATATATAGACTTTAAAATGCGCCCCGACCCAATATGTTGTATTAATCGACTATAATTGCTACTACAACTCCCCACGAAAAAGGTGCGGCGTTGTGGATAAGCGGATGGCGATTGCGGAAAGCGCCGGAAAACGAAACGAAAAAACCGGAAAACACCTTTCCCAATTTCTGTGGATAACCTGTTCTTAAAAATATGGAGCGATCATGACACCGCATGTGATGAAACGAGACGGCTGCAAAGTGCCGTTTAAATCAGAGCGCATCAAAGAAGCGATTCTGCGTGCAGCTAAAGCAGCGGAAGTCGATGATGCAGATTATTGCGCCACTGTTGCCGCGGTTGTCAGCGAGCAGATGCAGGGCCGCAGCCAGGTGGATATCAACGAGATCCAGACCGCCGTTGAAAACCAGCTGATGTCGGGTCCATACAAACAACTGGCTCGTGCTTACATCGAGTACCGTCACGATCGCGACATTGAACGTGAAAAGCGCGGTCGCCTGAATCAGGAGATCCGTGGTCTGGTCGAGCAGACCAACGCCTCGTTGCTCAACGAAAACGCCAACAAAGACAGCAAGGTGATTCCAACCCAGCGCGACCTGCTGGCCGGGATTGTGGCTAAACACTATGCACGTCAGCACCTGCTGCCGCGTGACGTGGTGCAGGCGCATGAGCGTGGCGATATTCACTATCACGATCTCGATTACTCGCCGTTCTTCCCGATGTTCAACTGCATGTTGATCGACCTGAAAGGTATGCTGACCCAGGGCTTTAAGATGGGTAACGCCGAGATTGAACCACCGAAGTCGATCTCTACGGCAACCGCGGTAACAGCGCAGATTATTGCTCAGGTCGCCAGTCATATTTATGGCGGCACCACCATTAACCGTATCGATGAAGTGCTGGCACCGTTTGTCACCGCCAGCTACAACAAACACCGCAAGACCGCAGAAGAGTGGAACATCCCGGACGCCGAAGGCTACGCTAACTCTCGTACCATCAAAGAGTGCTACGATGCCTTCCAGTCGCTGGAGTACGAAGTAAACACCCTGCACACCGCCAACGGTCAAACACCGTTTGTGACCTTTGGTTTTGGTCTGGGCACCAGCTGGGAGTCTCGCCTGATTCAGGAGTCTATCCTGCGTAACCGTATCGCGGGCCTGGGTAAAAACCGCAAAACTGCGGTGTTCCCGAAACTGGTGTTTGCGATTCGCGATGGCCTGAACCATAAAAAAGGCGATCCGAACTACGATATCAAACAGCTGGCGCTGGAGTGTGCAAGCAAGCGCATGTATCCGGATATCCTGAACTACGATCAGGTAGTGAAAGTCACCGGTTCGTTTAAAACCCCGATGGGCTGCCGTAGCTTCCTCGGCGTGTGGGAAAATGAAAACGGCGAACAGATCCACGATGGTCGTAACAACCTCGGCGTGATCAGCCTGAACCTGCCGCGCATTGCGCTGGAAGCGAAAGGCGATGAAGCCACCTTCTGGAAGCTGCTGGATGAACGTCTGGTGCTGGCACGTAAGGCGCTGATGACCCGTATCGCTCGTCTCGAAGGCGTTAAAGCGCGCGTGGCCCCGATCCTCTATATGGAAGGTGCTTGTGGCGTTCGTCTGAATGCTGACGACGACGTTTCTGAAATCTTCAAAAACGGTCGTGCGTCTATTTCGCTGGGTTACATCGGCATCCACGAAACCATCAACGCGCTGTTCGGCGGCAAGCATGTGTATGACAATGAGCAGCTTCGCGCGAAAGGTATCACGATTGTTGAACGTCTGCGTCAGGCGGTGGATCAGTGGAAAGAAGAAACGGGTTACGGTTTTAGCCTTTACAGCACGCCAAGTGAAAACCTGTGCGACCGCTTCTGCCGTCTCGATACCGCGGAGTTTGGCGTGGTGCCGGGCGTGACTGATAAAGGTTACTACACCAACAGTTTCCACCTCGATGTCGAGAAGAAGGTGAACCCGTACGACAAGATCGACTTTGAAGCGCCTTACCCGCCGCTGGCGAACGGTGGCTTCATTTGCTACGGCGAATATCCAAACATTCAGCACAACCTGAAGGCGCTGGAAGATGTCTGGGATTACAGCTATCAGCATGTACCGTATTACGGCACCAACACGCCGATCGATGAATGCTATGAGTGTGGCTTTACCGGCGAGTTTGAGTGCACCAGCAAAGGCTTCACTTGTCCGAAATGTGGTAACCATGACACCTCCCGTGTGTCGGTGACTCGTCGCGTGTGCGGATATTTAGGTAGCCCGGATGCGCGTCCGTTTAACGCCGGCAAGCAGGAAGAAGTTAAGCGCCGCGTTAAACATTTGGGAAATGGGCAGATAGGTTGATCTTCACTCTGCGCTAAGCAAATGCCGGATGTGATGTGAAAGCGTCGCATCCGGCGTTGATTGCCGGATGCGGCGTAAACGCCTTATCCGGCCTACAAATCCTACAAATTCCAGACTGTAGCAACGGCTGTAGGCCTGATAAGACGCGACAGCGTCGCATCAGGCATTGATTGCCGGATGCGGCGTAAACGCCTTATCCGGCCTACACGCGGACTGATAAGCCAGGCGAAATAATGAATTATCATCAGTACTATCCTGTCGACATCGTCAACGGCCCCGGCACTCGTTGCACCCTGTTTGTCTCCGGGTGTATTCATGAATGCCCTGGTTGCTATAACAAAAGCACCTGGCGGGTAAATTCCGGTCAGCCATTTACCAAAGAAATGGAAGACCAGATCATCAACGATCTGAATGACACCCGCATCAAACGCCAGGGTATTTCCCTCTCTGGCGGCGACCCGCTACATCCGCAAAACGTGCCGGATATTCTGAAGCTGGTACAACGCATCCGCGCCGAGTGCCCTGGTAAAGACATCTGGGTATGGACAGGCTATAAACTCGACGAACTCAACGCGACGCAAATGCAAGTTGTTGATTTGATTAACGTTCTGGTCGACGGCAAGTTTATGCAGGATTTAAAAGACCCTTCCCTGATCTGGCGCGGCAGCAGCAATCAGGTGGTGCATCATTTGCGTTAATCACTCTTCCAGTCGGACCTTACTGGCCTCTTGTGGATTAGCCAGTCGTTCCCTGACAGTGCGTAACAAAGCTTCTTCACTATCACTGACAGTGAGCGTTTTTACCGGCATTCGCCCGTTTTCCGCAACGTACTGAAACAGCAGCCGTACTGCTTCGGTAGGCGTGATATTTAATTTTTCCAGCACCGCATAAGCCTCATTTTTCAGTTTGTCATCCAGGCGGACGTTAAGTGTGGCCATTATGCCTCCGGTAATTATGAAAAGTGTAATGCATTATAGCATTACATATGCATTACATTCATTTCTGGAAAACGCCTCGCAAAAATGAGGACGACACGCAGGAATATGCCGTAGTGAAAAGAGATTTTGCGGTGATTTTACAAAGGGAGACGAGAGCGTTGGGCGGCGATGCTTCACCGCCCAATGAGGAATTAACGATACTTCTTGTGATATGAATTGCGGGTCGTTTTCAGTTGCTCTGCGGCAGCCTGCGCTTCTTTTACTTTACCTTCATTAGCCAGCTTCAGCGCGTCGTCAATCTGACCGACCAGAATGTCGAAACCGTGGCGGAAGTCTTTCATCTCCGGGCTGTCTGGCGATTTGCCTTCGAGCTTGGGCGGCGTTGCTTTTTGCGCATCCAGCGCCGCTGCGCGCATTTTGGTTAACGCGTCTTTGACTTGCGCCGCGTTATCGGCTTTTTCGACCACTTTTAAATTGTCGTTGAGGGTTTCCATATTGTCTTCAAGATCAGCGGCAAACGACGCCGAACTTAATACCAACGAGGAGACTGCAAGAATAGCTAACAGGCTTTTACGCATTGCTCACTTCCTTTTTCTTATTAAGATTTGGCGCGGCAGGTCGCGCCTTTTTTTACTGCCCGGCGATTTTCATCTCCGGCAACAGCACAGAACCACACTGTATATTGCTGCGTGTTTCAATATCGTTACCGACGGTGACAATATTGCGCCACATATCTTTTAAATTACCTGCGATGGTGATTTCGCTAACCGGATACTGAATTTCGCCATTCTCTACCCAGAAGCCCGCAGCACCACGGGAATAATCACCGGTAATGGCACTCACGCCCTGGCCCATCAGCTCCGTCACCACCAGCCCGGTGCCCATCTCTTTGAGCATTTGTTCGAAGCTTAGCCCTTGCCCGGCAATCCGCCAATTATGAATACCACCCGCATGTCCGGTGCTTTTCAGCCCCAGTTTGCGCGCGGAATAGCTGGTCAGCAGCCACTGGGTCAGAATGCCATCTTTAATAATATCGCGACGCTCGGTGCGCACACCTTCGCTGTCGAATGGCGTCGATGCCAGCCCTTTCAGCAAATGCGGATGCTCTTCAATAGTCAGCCAATCCGGTAGAATTTGTTTACCCAGCGAATCCAGCAGGAAGGTGGATTTACGGTAGACCGATCCACCCGCTATCGCCCCAACCAGATGGCCAAAAAGCCCGGTTGCCACTTCATTGGCAAAAATTACCGGTGCTTTCATGGTGGAAAGTTTACGCGGTGACAGGCGCGATAAAGTACGGCGAGCACAGTCGGCCCCGACCCACTCTGGCGTTTGCAGATCGCTCATCGCGCGACCAATGGTGTAGGCGTAATCACGCTCCATATCGCCATTTTCTTCGGCAATTACGCAGCTTGAGAGTGAATGACGCGTTGAGCAATAACCCTGCAACATGCCGTGGCTGTTGCCAAAAACTTTTACGCCGTAGTGGCTGTTAAAACTGCCGCCTTCGGTATTGGTGATGCGTTTATCCGCCTGTAATGCTGCCTGTTCTGCGCGAGCAGCCAGTTCAATAGCTTCATCCGGGGAAACTTCCGCAGGGTGGAATAAGTCGAGATCCGGTGCGTCAAAGGCCAGCAGCTCTTTGTCTGCCACGCCGGCACAGGGATCTGGCGAGGTATAACGGGCAATATCCAGCGCTGCCTGTACGGTGCGGGCAATGGCCTGCGGACTTAAATCGGTAGACGATGCGCTGCCTTTGCGGTTCTGGTGATAAACAGTGATCCCCAGCGCGCCATCGCTATTGAATTCGACATTCTCCACTTCGCCATATCGCGTGCTAACGCTAATGCCGGTGGTCTTGCTGACGGCAACTTCCGCACCGTCCGATTTGCCTGAGGCCAACTCCAGCGCAGTGGAAACTGCGTCTTCCAGAATCTTGCGCTGCGCTTCAACTTGAGAGATTACTTTCATTGCAAGTGCCATAATGTAGAGAGTTTCTCTGAAGTCTAACAGAGAACCGTTTTTCAGTGCGCATCTTAACTGGTAACATTAGCCTCTTTTTTTAAGGAGCCTGAGATGACTAAGCAGCCCGAAGACTGGCTCGACGACGTTCCCGGTGATGACATCGAAGACGAAGACGATGAAATTATCTGGGTCAGTAAAAGTGAAATTAAACGTGATGCCGAGGAGCTAAAACGCCTTGGCGCAGAAATTGTTGATCTGGGGAAAAACGCGCTGGATAAGATCCCGTTAGACACGGATCTGCGCGCGGCTATTGAGCTCACCCAGCGTATTAAGATGGAAGGTCGCCGCCGCCAGTTGCAGCTCATCGGTAAGATGCTGCGCCAGCGCGACGTAGAACCGATCCGTCAGGCGCTGGATAAGCTGAAAAATCGCCACAACCAGCAGGTGGTGTTGTTCCATAAACTGGAAAACCTGCGCGATCGTCTGATCGACCAGGGTGATGACGCCATTGCTGAAGTATTAAATCTGTGGCCCGATGCCGATCGTCAGCAACTGCGTACTCTGATCCGCAACGCGAAGAAAGAGAAAGAAGGGAATAAGCCGCCGAAATCCGCGCGCCAGATTTTCCAATATCTGCGTGAGTTAGCGGAAAACGAAGGGTAATTTTCGTTGTTGATGTGAGTATGGTTTGCCGGATGCGGCGTGAACGCCTTATCCGGCAATACTATCTCAGGCTGAGGCCGAATTACTGCGCGGCTTCCGCTTTCTTCGCTAGTCCATCCAGCAGTTTCTGATGAATACCACCAAAACCGCCGTTACTCATCACCAGAATGTGATCGCCCGGCTGAGCGGTTTTCACCACCATATCTGCCAGCGTATCAACATCGCCGCTCCAGTGTGCAGGCTGAACGCAGGCTTCTGCCACTTCTGCGACCTGCCACGGAATATGCGCCGGTTGCAGTAAGAAGACTTCATCGGCACGACCTAACGACGGTGCCAAATCGTCTTTGCAGATCCCCATTTTCATGGTATTCGAGCGCGGTTCCAGCACGGCAATAATGCGCGCCGTACCGCCAACTTTGCCACGCAGCGCCGCCAGCGTTGCCAGAATCGCCGTCGGGTGATGGGCAAAATCGTCATACACCGTCACGCCATTTGCTTCACCGCGCAACTCCAGACGACGACGAGCGTTAATAAACGAACCCAGCGCGTTAGCAGCATCTGCTGGCGCTACGCCAACATGACGGGCCGCCGCAATCGCCATCAGGCCGTTGTGCATATTATGTTCGCCCACCAGCGACCATTTCACTTCGCCCACTTTTTCGCCATCCAGCAAGACTTCCCATTCGGAAGCGTCAGTGGTCAGCTTTTTCGCCTGCCAGTGCCCCTGCTCGCCCACCAGCTCCTGCTCGCTCCAGCAGCCCATCGCCATGGTCTGTTTCAGGTTGATGTCGTTTTCAGGCCAGATAATACGCCCCTGCCCCGGAACGATACGCACCAGATGGTGGAACTGTTTCTGGATCGCTTTCAGGTCGTCAAAGATATCTGCATGATCGAACTCAAGGTTGTTGAGGATCAGCGTACGCGGGCAGTAGTGGACAAATTTAGAGCGTTTGTCGAAGAAGGCACAGTCATACTCATCCGCTTCAATAACAAAGAAGTCACTTTCGCCCAGACGCGCCGAAACCTCAAAGTTCCCCGGCACACCACCAATCACAAATCCCGGTTTGTAACCGCACTGTTCCAGAATCCAGGTCGTCATTCCCGCGGTGGTGGTTTTGCCGTGTGTACCGGCAACGGCCAACACCCAGCGGTCGCGCAGCACAAAATCGTGCAACCACTGTGGACCTGACATATAAGGGATGTTTTTTTCCAGTACCGCTTCCACACACGGATTTCCACGGGTCATGGCGTTGCCAATAATCACCAGATCCGGCTGTGGATCGAGCTGGCTGGCATCGTAACCCTGAATCAGTTCAATGCCTTGCTTCTCAAGTAAGGTGCTCATCGGCGGATACACATTGGCGTCCGAACCCGTTACTTCATGGCCTAACTGGCGCGCCAGCATCGCCAGACCGCCCATAAACGTGCCACAAATTCCTAAAATATGAATGCGCATACGTCACTATCCTTTTTTAATCTGCCGTTCATTTTACGCATATGTCGGGCAACTGAGAAACGCATTTCAGGATAATCCGTAATTTGCTGGCGCGATTCACCTGAGCGCAACATTCAGATTATTTGTTAAGATTGTGGCGGTCGCTTTACTCTATAATCATTGCAGGGAAAGTTTTATGAAAACGTTAGGTGAATTTATTGTCGAAAAGCAGCACGAGTTTTCTCATGCTACCGGTGAGCTCACTGCTTTGCTGTCGGCAATAAAACTGGGCGCCAAGATTATCCATCGCGATATCAACAAAGCAGGACTGGTTGATATCCTGGGTGCCAGCGGTGCTGAGAATGTGCAGGGTGAGGTTCAGCAGAAACTCGACTTGTTCGCTAATGAAAAATTGAAAGCCGCACTGAAAGCGCGCGATATCGTTGCGGGCATTGCATCCGAAGAAGAAGATGGGATTGTCGTCTTTGATGGCTGTGAACACGCAAAATACGTTGTGCTGATGGACCCTCTGGATGGCTCGTCCAACATCGATGTTAACGTCTCTGTCGGTACCATTTTCTCCATCTACCGCCGCGTTACACCTGTTGGCACGCCGGTAACGGAAGAAGATTTCCTCCAGCCTGGTAACAAACAAGTTGCGGCAGGTTACGTGGTATACGGCTCATCTACCATGCTGGTTTACACCACTGGCTGCGGCGTCCACGCCTTTACTTATGATCCGTCACTCGGCGTTTTCTGCCTGTGCCAGGAAAAAATGCGTTTCCCGGAGAAAGGCTCAACCTACTCCATCAACGAAGGGAACTACATTAAGTTTCCGAACGGGGTGAAGAAGTACATTAAATTCTGCCAGGAAGAAGATAAGTCCACCAACCGTCCATATACCTCACGTTATATCGGTTCACTGGTCGCAGATTTCCACCGTAACCTGCTGAAAGGTGGGATTTATCTCTACCCAAGCACCGCCAGCCACCCGGACGGTAAACTGCGTTTGCTGTATGAGTGCAACCCGATGGCATTCCTGGCGGAACAAGCGGGCGGTAAAGCGAGCGATGGCAAAGAGCGTATTCTGGATATCATCCCGGAAACCCTGCACCAGCGCCGTTCATTCTTCGTTGGCAATGACCATATGGTTGAAGATGTCGAACGCTTTATCCGTGAGTTCCCGGACGCGTAATCTCCTGCGCCTCTCCACACGGAGAGGCGTTATTATTCCTGCGCAATATTGATTCTTGTCACTGGCGAACTCTGACGATTCTCCCACAGCACCGTTAACCCACGCTGTAAGGCAATAAAAATGAATAACAAAATACCGATGGCGATTTTCGTCCACCAGGAGCTTAGCGTGCCATCAAAGTTGATATAAGTCTGAATGAGCCCCTGAATCGCCACGCCAAAAAGCGTTCCCAGCACCGTTCCTACCCCACCACTTAACAACGTACCGCCAATCACTACTGAGGCGATAGCGTCCAGTTCCACACCTACGCCCGCCAGCGCATATCCGGCCTGGGTATAAATCGAGAAGACTATCCCCGCCAGCGTTGCCAGCCCGGTGGAGAGCATATAAATGCGGATAGTGGTGCTGCGAGTGGAAATCCCCATCAGGTTCGCCGACGTCGCGTTGCCACCAATGGCATATACCTGATTACCAAAACGAGTACGATGCGCGAGAAATATGCCGATTACCACCACTGCCAGCATCAGCAACCCCATCGCGCTTAAGCGACCACCGCCGGGGATTTTCCACGCCAGGCTTGAAAGCGTGTCATAAATGGGATGGTTTATCGGGATCGACTCTTCCGAAACGAGATAGCTAACGCCACGCAAAAAGAACATCCCTGCCAGGGTAATGATGAACGCGGGGATCTTCAGCGCGTCAATCAGAAGCCCCATAAATGCGCCGAAGGCACAGCCCATCACCAGCACCAGTGGAAACGCCAGCAGCGGCGAGAGGCCGAAATCGCCAATCACTTTTGCCAGAAACACACCAGTAAAGGCGATCACCGAACCGACGGAGAGATCAATCCCACCGGAGAGGATCACAAAAGTCATGCCGACGGCGATGATCCCAAGAAAGGCGTTATCGGTCAGGATATTGCAGATCACTCTTGTGGAAGCAAAACCGGGGAACTGCGTCAGGCAGTAGAGATAGCCCAGCACAAAGACGCCGATGGTGATCATAAGCGGCAGGTTACGTTTTATCACGTCTACGCACTCCTTTAATCAGACTTATAAAGCGTTGCGACTGAACAATCAGTACGCAAAGCACCACCACCGCTTTCACCACCTGGTTCATCTCCGGCGGAAAGCCAGAAAGCAAGATCCCGGTGTTCATTCCCTGAATAATCAGCGCACCCACCACCGAGAGCAGCAGGTTAAAGCGTCCGCCCATCAGCGATCCACCGCCAATCACCACCGCAAGAATGGCGTCCAGCTCCAGCCATAATCCGGCGTTATTGGCATCGGCACCGCGAATATCCGCCGCCACGATAATGCCCGCAATCGCCGCACATAGCCCGCTCAACACGTAGGTGAGCATGACGATGATCCGCGTGTTGACTCCGGCATTTTTTGCCGCCCGAATGTTGATACCAACAGCTTCGATAAACATCCCCAGTGCCGTTTTGCGGGTCAACAGCCAGAACAGAAGAAGCGTCAGCACCGCAATAATGACTGGCGTTGGCAGGAACAACAGCGATCCACTGCCAAACCATGAGAGATCCGGCGAGTTAAACGTGACGATCTGCCCGGAGGTGATCAGTTGCGCCACGCCGCGCCCGGCGACCATCAGGATCAAGGTGGCGACAAACGGCTGAATTTTGAGGATCGCTACCAGTATGCCGTTCCACAATCCCGCCAGGATGCCAGTGCCCAGGGCGCTTAACAAAACAATTGGCAGGCTGAATCCCGCGACCGTCATCGCAGCCGTTGTGGCTCCGGCGATAGCCATCACCGCCCCTACGGAGAGATCGATACCACCGGTGGCGATAACGAGCGTCATGCCAATCACCAGTAGCGCAACCGGGGCGGCGCGATTAAGAATGTCGATGGGGCTACCGAACAAACGCCCATCCTGAAGCACGACCTGCCAGAAATGCGGGGCCACCAGGCTATCGACCAGCAGCACCAGCAATAGCGCCGCCAGCTGCGGCATTCCCGTTGGCCAGCGAAAGCGCCTTTTCGACGGCGTAGTGTCCGGGAGAGATTGAGGCATCACACAGTTCTCCTTACGCCGCAATGGCGTTCATGATCGCCGGAACGGAAAGCTCTGCCAGCGGGATCTCCGCAACCTGTTTGCGATCGCGCATGATAATCACCCGGTCGGCATAGCCCACCAGTTCTTCCAGTTCGGAGGAGATCACCAGCAGCGCCAGACCATCGGCGCATAGCGTTTCAATCAGGCGGATGATCTCAGCGTGGGCACCAACATCAATGCCGCGCGTTGGCTCGTCGAGGATCAGAAATTGTGGACGAGTCAGCAGCCAGCGAGAGAGCAGCACTTTTTGCTGATTGCCACCGGAGAGAAACTCAATCGGCTGTTCGGTGGAAGGTGTGCGAATGCCAAGCTGGCGGATAAAGCGTTCGGCAATCTCTTGCTGTTCTTTGCGCGAAATCGGCCGTAACCAGCCGCGCTGGGCCTGGAGAGCGAGGATGATATTTTCCCGCACCGAGGCGGCGGCGATGATGCCATCGGTTTTCCTGTCTTCCGGGCAGAAGCCGATACCCAGTACCGACGCCTGATGTGGGGATCGCAGGGTTTGCTGTTTGCCTTTGATCAACGCCGTGCCGCTGTCAGCAGGTTTGATACCGAAGATCACTTCGGCGGTTTCGGTACGTCCGGATCCCAGCAGACCTGCCAGTCCGACGATCTCGCCGGGGCGCACTTCGAGATCGAACGGTGCGATTGTTCCTTTTTTGCCGTAATTTTTGAACGCGGCAACGGGTTTGTCGCTTAACAATGTTCGCCCGGCACGCTGCAGCGCGTGGGTGTCCAGTTCGCGCCCCAGCATCATTTTTACCAGTTCGATCTGCGGTAGCTCGCGGGTTTCCCGACAGCCAACAAAACTGCCGTTGCGTAAGACAGTGATCCGATCGCTGACCTGATAGACCTGATCGAGAAAGTGAGTGACAAAGATCAGGCTGACGCCGCGATCGCGCAACTGATGCATCAGGCCAAACAGTAACTCTACTTCCTGAGTGTCGAGGCTGGCGGTGGGTTCATCGAGGATCAGCACTTTGGCGGAGAGATCAATGGCCCGACAAATGGCGACGATTTGCTGCATCGCGACTGAAAAGCGGTTGAGCGGTTCCCGCACGTCGAGGGAGAAACCGTAAGATGCCATCAGTTCAGTGGCGCGCTTTTCCATCTCTTTACGGCGTAGAAGGCCGAAACGTTTGGGTTCGCGACCTATGAATAGATTATCAGCAACCGACATATTGGGTAGCAGGTTGACTTCCTGATAGACGGTGCCGATGCCTAGCTGTTGTGCGTGGGCGGTGTTTTTCGGTGAGATAGCCTGACCTTCCAGCCATATGGTGCCGCGATCGGCGTGGTAAACGCCGGTTAATGCTTTGATTAGCGTTGATTTTCCCGCCCCGTTTTCACCGAGCAGCGCCATGATTTCACCACGGCGCAGGCTGAAATCAACGTTGTCTAACGCTTTGACGCCGGGGAAAAATTTACTTAATCCTTCGGTGTGGAGGATTTCCAGGTGTTGGTTAGTATTCATAGTTTCCCCCGTTGTAAAGCGTGCGCCAGATAAGACACAACAGCGTCGCATCAGGCATCTTGCACAACCGCCGGATGCGGCATACACGCCTTATCCGGCAGCATACAAGTCGGCATCAGGTATTGATGCCCCTCAATACCCCATATTTTTCTTCTTCTCTAACTCTTCTTTTGCAGTATCAGGCAGATAAAGGGTGGACTTGGTTAACGTCAGCTTTTCAGGCATGGTGCCGTCTTTTTTATATTTCTCCAGCGCATCAAAAGCGGGGCCTGCCATATTCGGCGTCAGTTCAACGCTGGCGTTCGCTTCGCCATCAATCATCGCTTTGTAGATGTCCGGCACGCCGTCGATAGAGCCTGTCAGGATATCTTTGCCCGGTTTCAGGCCCGCTTCTTTAATTGCCTGAATCGCGCCAATCACCATGTCATCGTTATGGGCGTAAACCATGCAGATGTTTTTGCCGTTGTTTTCCGCTTTGATAAAGCTCTCCATCACTTCTTTGCCTTTACTACGGGTGAAGTCACCAGACTGCGAGCGGATAATTTTGATGTTTGGCGCATTCTTAATGGCTTCGGCAAAGCCTTTCTTACGGTCAATGGCGACGCTGGCTCCAACGGTGCCCTGCAACTCCACCACGTTACACGGTTTGCCATTCACTTCTTTTACCAGCCAGTCACCGATCAACTTACCTTCGAGGATGTTGTCGGCAGTCACGGTGGTCATATAGAGAGATTTGTCTTTCACATCGATGGAACGATCGAGCAAGAAGACCGGGATTTCGGCATCTTTCGCCTCTTTTAATACCGGTTCCCAACCAGTCGCCACCACCGGAGCGATAAAGATCGCATCCACCCCTTGTGCAACGAAGGAACGTACCGCTTTAATCTGGTTTTCCTGCTTTTGCTGACCATCGGCAATTTTCAACGTGATACCGCGTTTTTCGGCTTCACTTTTCGCCACGTTGGTTTCAGCGGCACGCCAGCCGGATTCCGATCCGACCTGCGAAAATCCAACGGTTAATGGAGCGGCCAACGCCATAGACGACATGGCTGCCGAGACTGCAGAGACTACAAGTAAGCGTTTCCACATAGGGTTGTCCTCGTCGGGGTAGTTATTATTGGTTAAAAGATGTTCGCGAAAAAACTATAGACAATCGGTCATGTAACGAATTGCGTTACATCACACTTCAAAAAAGTAAATAAAACGTTAATCACAAGTTTGTAATCGCTTTCATAACGCCATTAAAAAAGCGACTGTTGTTATGGATATTCCTGCTATACGAAGCGTCTTAAAACGATGGCGGAAGTACAAAGTGAGCGAAAACAAGCGAAGACTTTCGCCGCGAGTTGGCTATAATACTCGGCACTTGTTTGCCACATATTTTTAAAGGAAACAGACATGAGCTTACTCAACGTCCCTGCGGGTAAAGATCTGCCGGAAGACATCTACGTTGTTATTGAAATCCCGGCTAACGCAGATCCGATCAAATACGAAATCGACAAAGAGAGCGGCGCACTGTTCGTTGACCGCTTCATGTCCACCGCGATGTTCTATCCGTGCAACTACGGTTACATCAACCACACCCTGTCTCTGGACGGTGACCCGGTTGACGTACTGGTCCCAACTCCGTACCCGCTGCAGCCGGGTTCAGTGATCCGCTGCCGTCCGGTTGGCGTTCTGAAAATGACCGACGAAGCCGGTGAAGATGCGAAACTGATTGCTGTTCCGCACACTAAGCTGAGCAAAGAATACGATCACATTAAAGACGTAAACGATCTGCCTGAACTGCTGAAAGCTCAGATCGCTCACTTCTTCGAGCACTACAAAGACCTCGAAAAAGGCAAGTGGGTAAAAGTTGAAGGTTGGGAAAACGCAGAAGCCGCTAAAGCTGAAATCGTTGCTTCCTTCGAGCGCGCCAAGAATAAATAAGTTCTTCAAGCGTAATAACCCTGAACGCCGGGCTTCGGTTAGTAAGGGTTTTTTTATGCCCGGAATATATAAACTCTCTATTCCACTATCATTATTCTCAGCAGTTGAAAGGCTTGAACGGTAAGAACAAGCAAACCCGACCACCATTTTGCTGTTCATAGCCGCTTGCTGGAAGTTAGCCAACCTCACTCATTCTCACCGTTCAAAGCGTGTACCCGTTTTACCCCTGCGTAATTGTGAACGCCAGCAGAGTTTTTTATGCGTTTACGGATATGGAAAGCGGCTCGGAAGGAAAAGCAAAAGGCGAGGAAGTTACAAAAAAGAATACGATTCGTCTCGCAAAAAAATAACGCCACCCGCAGGTGGCATTGGTTGAGTGGTATTAGCGCAAACCTGATCTGACAGTTACCCGTTATTTATTACCCGTCGTTACAGTAGATCGTGCGTTAAGCTTTTGCATTCTCGCCCAGGCTTCCGGGGCATATTTTTCTATATATTGTTGCGATAATAATTCAGCCTGTTGCAGTTGTTTGGCTGTCAGCTTTTTCTCTGTAATATTGCGGTTTTCCGTACCAAAAAGATTCATATCATTGGTCGATGCGGTATCGAACCACGCCCAGGCCTGCACATAATCACGTTCTACGCCCAAGCCATAATAATAGATTTCACCTAATTGCACCTGCGCTGAACTAAATCCTTGCTCTGCGGCTTTTCGCATCCAGATTGCGGCTTGTTGCTCATCTTTTTTAACACCTTTTCCCTGGAGTAAAGCATTACCCAAATTAAATTGCGCCATTGCCACTCCCTCTTCAGCCGCCTTGCGATACCAGTCCACGGCCCTTCTCTGTTCTTCTTCGGAACCATGTCGATACAATAATGCCCCGAGATTAACCTGAGCATCAGTATCCCCCTGTTCTGCCGATTTGGTGTACCAATAGATAGCTTGCTCACGGTTATAGGGAATGCCTTCTGCGCGCCTGATATATATTTCAGCTAAATAATATTGCCCAATAGCATTGCCCTGTTCTGCCGATTTACGGTACCACTCCAGTGCTTTTAACGGCTCTTTCGCACCCGCCAAACCTTCTTCTAATATGTATCCCAGTCGATACTGTGCAATAGCATTTCCCTGCTCTGCCGACTGGGTAAACAATATCCGCGATTGAGTGTAATCCTGAGTAACACCGATACCGAAATAGTACATATCAGCCAAATGAAGCTGCCCTAACTCGTCGCCGGATGTCGCTGGTTTTCGATACCATTGCGCCGATATAGCATCGTTTTTTTCAACACCTAAACCTTTGGAATAAATATAACCAAGCTGATTACAGGACCAGACGTTACCTTGTTCCGCTGCTTTGCTATACCACTCACGTGCCATAACGTAATCCCGCGTTACGCCATCGCCTTCAAAATATGCATCTCCCATACTTTGCTGGCCGCTGTCACGACCTTGCTCTGCTGCCAGGCGAAACCATTTCACAGATTCGGCTTTATCAATCTTCACACCCTTACCGTCATGGTACATTACACCCAAATTCTGCTGCGCCTGTGGAAGCCCCTTCAGTGCTGCTTTTTTGTACCAGATAACCGCCTGAGCATAATCTTGCGGCACACCTTCACCGCTCATATAGCGTAACCCCAGTACAAATTCTGCCGGGGTGTATCCCTGCTCTGCGGCACGGCGAAACCAGTCAATCGCCTGGGTGAGATCCTTTGTCGTTTCATTACCCTGAAAATAGCGATATCCCAGCTCCAGCTGTGCTTTCGCTTCTCCACGTTCAGCTTTTTGCTTTAATTGCTCGAAATTGACATTTCCCAAAGCGGGAAGAGAAACGAGTGCAAACAGTCCTGTCAGCAGTGCAGCCAGAAGAGATTTTTTCATTGAGGTCGCGTCCTTGTTGAGCGTGCCAGGTGTTTATAACACTGCACAACAAATCAGCATTTAAGAAAAGATAAGAATGGCGTCAAATTCGGAATACATTCAGGCAGCTGGATAAAACAACGCCACCCGAAGGTGGCGTATGCATATGGTTACTTATCCCTGTCTAACCAGTCGCCGCTTTCAATTAGCTTTAATCCATCGACGGGTCGTTGATAAACGTACATCCATGCACTCCCGTACGGCGTCTGAATCAACTGGCGCGCGTATTCACCGCCCCTGGTGCGCAAGGCATCAAGTTCGGCCAGCGTGGCGTTGTCAATACGATAAACTTCACCGTGTACTGTTCCGTTCCCCGGAACTGCGCCTGGATAGTGGCCCAGGCTATACAACTGGTAGTTATCGATACTGAAATCGCCCAGTAACTGGGCATTGGTCATCCAGTGACTGTTGCCTTGTTTGTGGCGTAAACTGCCGTAGACAAATATTCGCATTGCTAAAACTCGAACTGATAGAGCAAATCCAGTGCCTGGTCTACACCAGACACGGCTTCCAGATATAGCTTAGGCATCAGGCGATAACGTAACGTGAGTGTTGCTATTGAGTCAAATATACCCACGCCGTATTTCACTTGCAGACCTGGCAATACATAGCCGCTGACCACCACCTGGGAGGAGTCGCCTACTCCCTCTGTGTCGAGCGCTAAATTGCTTACGCCAAACGTCTCGCCGATTTTACCCACAATCTGACCACTTTGTGCAACCCCCAGACCAATCAGCATTGAGGTCATCGCCGCACTGTCACTCTGATCGCTCTCCAACCCTTGTCCACGTAGCAGGTAGGAAAGCGCGGCCTGTTGCGACATCGCCGGGTCAGAGAAGATCTCCGCTTTCGGTTCGTCCGCCAGACCAGTGACTCGAACTCCGGCGATTACGTCGTCTTCTGTAGCATCCGGGTTACGAATAGCTTCGATATTAAGATACGGTTGATCCGGCGGACCAGAGAACAGTAGCTCACCCTTACGCACAATCAGATCCTGACCATAGGCATGGAAGCGACCTTCAGGGATGTTGATCTGCCCGTTCAGGCCCAGTCCTTGTTTGTCCTGTACGACGTTGAGATCGCCCGTCAGCCGCGCTTTCAGGCCGAAAGCGTCAATGCGCACATTGTTGCCAACGTGGACAATCAGGTTGCTGTTAATCGGAATCGACGCCGTTTTCGGCTCTTCCGGTTGCAGGTTATCGTTAAGCATCACCACATCGCTGGAAACGCCCACCGCGCTTTCCGGCAGCTCATGCACCACAATGCGCGCCCAAGGGACATCCACGCGACCGTCGAGAGTAAACAGGTTTGGTGTAGCCTCGAATACAACATCTGGGGATACATCCATTCGTACCATCGGCGGCACGGTGATCCGTACCTTACTGCCTTTCGCGGTTACCCTCGCCCGCCAGTTTTCAATCTGGCTCCAGTCGGCGTCACCACTCAGGTAGATTTCTCCCTGTTGGGTCCGCACAGTACCGGCAAGCGTCGAGCGCATACCGTTAAAATTAACCGCAAGCTGGCTCGGCTGCATATCAAACGGCATAAAGTTGCCGTCGATATCCACACCCGTAACCTGGAGCTGACCAAACAACTGCGGGCTTTGTACATCACCCCCCAGACGCAAGTTGGCACTCACCATCCCCGCTGCTTTTTCCCCACGGGTAAAGATGGGGTTTATCATCGCAAGGTTGAAGTTACGGATATTGACGTTACCACCAAGATTACGGCGGCCTTGTGGATCGGTCACCTGCACCTGCCCATCAAACTGGCCGTTATTGGTCAGGCGGATGGTCCAGCCCAGTTCAGCACGGTTGTTACGCAGTTCCGCCGTCAGATTCAGCGTCTGAAACGCCACGGGCAGCGCCGCATCGTTGACGGTTTGCGTTACCTGCACGTTACGCCCCGAAAGTGTGATACTGCCCTGCGGCAGTCCCTCTTTGGTGGTGTCCCAGGCGACATCCGCTTTACCCGTGAAGATACCGCTGGCCTGAGTGGTTTCTGGCATAAACGGTTTCAGCATGGCCAGGTCGAAGCGGTTGAGATTCACCACCGCACGCCCTTCAGCCCCGGCATCAATGGTTTGTGGCACGCACAGTTCTGCATTCGGGTTAAGCCAGCAGTGTGGCCCGATGCTGATTTTTTGCTCCTGATTGCGGTAGTCCAGCGCAATATCACGGGTCAGCGTCCACGGACCGACTGGTGTCTGGAAGCGGGTATTGCTAAGTGTTCCCTTCCAGCGTTCTTCTTTGCGATCAAAACTGCCTGCCAGATTAAGCTGCCCGGAAACCGGCTCACCCTGAATCCGCAACTGTAACTCATGCTGCTTTTCACTACCTTTCGCATTCAGGGTGACGAGGTTGATATTCACATCCGGCTGCGAGATTTGCTCAACGCGTACGTCAAGTTTACCCGCAATCTGGTCAGTGGATTTGATATCGCCTTCCACGCGAACCTGAGCCACGGAAAGTTCCTGCCAGCGCAGGCCGCGCGCGGTGATATCTGCCAGTAGTTGTGGCGCTTCCACCGTGCCGCGTACTTTCACCAACCCTTTCGCTGTACCACCCAGTCCTGGTAGCGCATTATCCAGCCCCGGCGCGTTGATGGAGGCATCAAGATTGAGATCTTTTACCCCCAGTTCACCTTTCACTTCGGCACTGTTTGGCCCCAGTTCCAGATGCAACCCAGGGATGGTCCACTGCATGTAACTGTTGCCTTTTAGTGTACCGTCAACATTCACTTTGTTCTGTTTGACGTTACCGGTCAGCTTCAACTCCGGCACGTCCATCTGCCAGGTGCCGCCATACAGACTACCGCGCGTTTTAATCAAACCATTGAGTTTCGACGGCCACTCCGGGAACTCTTTCGCGGTGTTAATGCCATTAAGCGTTAACTCACCGCGCCAGCTAATTGCCTGCTGCCAGTCGAGTAGCGCCTTGAGTTCAGTTTTCCCTTCCAGCGCCGCGACGGTGAGTTTGTCGAGATTGACCTGCTGTTCATTGCCTTTGGCATCAAGGGTAATGGTCGCGGGCGGGATCTCCTGCCCCTTCACTACCGTACGCATAGAGATCGTGTAATCGGTCATTTTACCGGTGAGTTTCAATTTCAGATCATCCGCCTGATACTGTTTCTCACCAGTGAACGGCCAGTAAAGCTGTTTGCTGTTCACTTCCACGTTGAGCGGCAATCCTGCTTCCGCCAGTCGCGTCTGGGCGCGTAAATCCATATCCACCGGACCGGAAAGGTTAACGCCAATCTCCAGCTGTTCGCGCAGCGCACCGCCCACTTTCAGCTTCACCTTTTCGCCTTTCAGCGGCTCCACGTTCAGTGTGCTGTTGAGGGTGATATCCACCGGCCAGTTGTCTGATAGCTGCGCCGTGCCGCTGGCGTTGACGATCCCTTGATTGGAATCGATATCCAGGGCGTCCAGTTTGGTATTACCGTCGATGCTGCTCACTTTCAGCAGCATGGTGCTCACGGTGATGTCCGTGTCGCCCGTCACGCGCAGCTGCTCACCCTTAAACTCTTCAATATTCAGGTTGAGCGGCAAATGCACGTCGGTCATTTCCGGCAATACCGGGCGAGAAAAGAGATCTTTCAGCGTTTCGCCGAGCGGTTTTTCATCCGGCTGCGGATTTTCAATCTTCGGTTCGACCACTTCTTCCTGCGCCACTTCCGCCACTTTCGGCAAAGCAATCAACAGGCCTTTCAGCGACGTCGGTTTCAGGGTCAGGGTTTTCTCCTGCCAGTTCAGGCCGGAGGTGAAGTCCATCACCGACACCGTGGTGTCATCAATCTTGATGTTGACGTTGTCCAGCGCCACCCGCGTCAGGGTGATGGGATAGGGCGTGGAGAGATCCAGCGGCCCACTGTCTTCTTCTTCAACCTGTTCAGAAGGGGGCATTTTTTTGCTGTCGATGTTGACCTGAATGTCTTTCAGCGCCAGGTCATTAATGCAAACGCTGCTGTTCCACAGACAATCCAGCCCGACTGCCAGATGTAGATTACCCGCTTTTACCGCCACGCCTGGCTGCTCATAACGAACATCAGACAAGGTGAGATCGCGCCAGCCGCCGCTGACCTTGCCAATATCCAGCCCCGGCACCCAGCGATCTGCCGCTTTAAATACCAGATGCAGGCCGCTGGTGGTGCCCACCAGAAACGCCACCGATCCCAGCAACAGTAAGATAACGATAACCACGCCGAGGCTGATTTTTTTCCATAAACTCATAATTCTGGCCCCAGACCGATGTAAAACTGTAACCCGTGTTCGTCTTTATCCGCGACCGGTACGGCAAAATCGAGTTTGATTGGCCCGACTGGCGATTCCCAGCGCACGCCAACCCCGGTGCCAGTTTTAAAGTTACTACGACGGATATCGCTCACCGCTTCGCCGCTATCGACAAACACCGCGCCCCACCATTTTCCGGTGACGTTGTACTGGTACTCCAGCGATCCGGTTATCAACTTCGAGGCCCCTTTCAGGTCGCCGTCCGGGTATTTCGGGGCGATAGATTTGTATTTATAGCCACGAATACTGCGGTCGCCCCCGGCGAAGAAACGCAGATCCGGCGGTACTTTGTCGAAGTCACCCGTTTCAATCCAGCCCAACGTACCGCGCGTAACAAAACGATGGCGATCGTACAGTGTACGGATCCAGACGTTTTGCGCCTGGAAAACGGAGAAATCGACATCTGAGCCCCAGGCGGTGTTGGAGTAGTCGATAGAGTAGCGTTGCGAGTCGCCCCAGGTTGGCATCAGGCCACCGCGAGAACGCGTGCGGCTAATCATCACCCCCGGATAAAACAGCATCGTGGTGTTGGTGACTTCGCCCTGAGTAAAGTGGTCGAGACTCCAGCGCAGGTTAATCGCGCGTTGCCAGCCGCTGGAAAGATCCCAGTAGCGAGAAGCCACCAGCGTCGTGGAGTCAGACTCGGTATCGTTCAGGTCAGTACGCTTAAAACCGCCCTGCACCAAATAATATTGTTCCAGGGGGTTCTTAAGCAGTGGAATTTTATAGCTGAAATCAAGGATCTGCTCCGGTGCAGAAATACTGGTGCTGGTGGTCAGGCTATGACCGTACGAGTTCATCCATGGTTTTTTCCACGTCGCCTTAACTCGTGGCCCCACGTCCGTAGAGTAACCGACCCCGGTTTCGATGGTGTTTTCTGTGCGCGGCGAAACCACGCCCGTCAACGGTAATACTTTCGTTTCGCGCGCTTTATCAAATTGTGGTGCCACCACCACCGAATTAAACCAGCCGGTAGCAGAAAGTCGGCGGTTCAGTTCCGCCAGATCTTTCGATTCGTACTCATCGCCCTCTTTGAACGGCACCAGATTTTGCAGGTATTCGTCACGAATTTGTGATCCTTCAAAGGTCACATGCCCAAAGCGGTAACGTTCGCCACTATTATAATCAATATCCCAGAAGGCTTTATGCAGGCCGAGCGCAATGCCCAGCTGCGCTTTGGTAAATTCGCTATCGAAATAGCCTTTACGCAACGCAATGCTGGTTAAGGACTTTTTGAAATTTTCATAATCGCCCTGGTTCAGAACAGTGCCAATCGCCGGGCGAGTATCGAGCAATTTCAAATAGTCTTTATCGGTCCGCGCGCCGCCGCGCAATACCACATCGGTGCCACCAATTAACACCGGAACGCCTGGCGTGACGTTGGCGATCAAAACCTGCCGCCCTTTCTTTGGCGGTGGACGGAGATCAAATTCAATGGTTGGCTGGTAATACCCCAACGCTTTCAGACCTTCGCGGATGGCATCATCCACGCGCGCACGAAAGCGCTGATCTGGTGTAACTTCATCACTTTGAATAGTAGAAAGCTGGGCACGAACGTTCTTCTCAAGCGCCCCTGATAGCCCTTTGACTTCCAGACGGACATTCGCGGCAACGGCAGAGCCGCTTAAGCAGAGTAAGCTTGCACAGCATAACTGTCGGATATAGCGCACATTTTCTCCTGAATATCCTTTATTCCAGCCCCTTGAACACCGCTTCACGGCTTAATAAAAACCCAACATCATGGATTAAAAAGCAGACTAAATCCCAAATATTTCTTATGTTTTACTTTAGACCTATTCACAGCGGTTATTGTGTGCAAATACGTCTCTTGTTACAACCTTAACGCCAATGACCGATTTTCGGGAGAACGACACCATGAGTTTATTTGATAAAAAGCATCTGGTTTCCCCCGCCGATGCCCTGCCTGGACGTAACACCCCGATGCCCGTAGCCACCTTGCATGCGGTCAACGGTCACTCAATGACCAACGTACCTGACGGAATGGACATCGCCATTTTTGCGATGGGCTGTTTCTGGGGCGTGGAGCGACTTTTCTGGCAGCTTCCTGGTGTTTACAGCACTGCCGCTGGTTATACAGGAGGCTATACACCGAATCCTACTTACAGGGAAGTGTGCTCTGGAGAAACAGGCCATGCCGAAGCGGTACGTATTGTTTACGATCCTTCGGTAATCAGCTATGAGCAGCTATTACAGGTATTTTGGGAGAATCACGATCCCGCCCAGGGTATGCGTCAGGGCAATGACCACGGCACGCAGTATCGTTCGGCGATTTATCCGCTGACACCGGAACAAGATTCGGCCGCCCGTGCCAGCCGGGAACGTTTTCAGGCCGCGATGATCGCCGCTAATGATGATCGCCCTGTCACCACTGAAATAGCCAACGCCACGCCATTCTATTATGCCGAGGATGACCACCAGCAATATCTGCATAAAAATCCGTATGGTTATTGCGGTATCGGTGGGATTGGCGTCTGTCTGCCGCCTGATGCCTGAAGAGAAATTCCCCGGTCAAACGACCGGGGAAGGGTAGAGATTAATGCGCGCGGCCTTGCTCAACGCCAAAGCCAGTCTGGGAGCGGATAAACTGCGCACGGAACAGTTCACGCTCACGCGCACCTTCCGCTGAGTTATCGGTTGCCGAGAAGAACCATATGCCGAGGAATGCCACGGTGATAGAGAACAGCGCCGGGTATTCGTACGGGAAGATGGCTTTTTCGTGACCGAGGATCTGTACCCAAATGGTAGGGCCGAGAATCATCAGTACCACTGCGGTAATCAGCCCCAGCCAGCCGCCCATCATCGCGCCACGAGTGGTCAGTTTCGACCAGTACATGGAAAGCAGAATGATCGGGAAGTTACAGCTCGCCGCGATGGCAAACGCCAGGCCCACCATAAAGGCGATGTTCTGATTCTCAAACAGCACACCGAGGATAATCGCAATCACGCCCAAAATCAGGACGGTGATTTTCGATACCCGTAGCTCTTCACGTTCGGTCGCACCTTTTTTGAAGACGTTAGCGTACAGGTCATGCGAAACCGCGGATGCGCCCGCCAGCGTCAGACCCGCAACCACCGCAAGAATGGTGGCGAAAGCAACCGCTGAAATAAAGCCGAGGAACAGGTTGCCGCCCACAGCATTGGCCAGGTGAACTGCCGCCATGTTGTTGCCACCAATCAGATGGCCCGCCGCGTCTTTATATTCCGGATTCGCACCGACCAGCATGATCGCGCCAAAGCCGATAATAAAGGTCAGGATATAGAAGTAGCCCATAAATCCGGTGGCGTAGAACACGCTCTTACGCGCTTCACGGGCATCGCTGACCGTAAAGAAACGCATCAGAATGTGCGGTAAGCCAGCCGTACCAAACATCAGCCCCAGCCCCAGCGACAGCGCGGAGATGGGATCTTTCACCAGTCCGCCCGGCTTCATGATATCGACACCTTTCGGGTGTACCGCCATCGCTTCGCTGAACAGATTGTTGAAGCTAAAGCCGACGTGTTTCATCACCATAAAGGCCATAAAGCTGGCACCAAACAGTAACAGCACAGCTTTGATAATCTGTACCCAGGTGGTCGCCAGCATGCCGCCGAACAGGACGTACATCATCATCAGCACGCCGACCAGCACTACCGCAATGTGATAGTTAAGGCCGAACAGCAGCTCGATAAGTTTACCTGCGCCTACCATCTGGGCGATAAGATAAAGCGCCACGACCACCAGAGAACCACAGGCCGAAAGAATACGGATCGGCCCTTGTTTCAGGCGGTAAGAGGCTACATCGGCAAAGGTGTAGCGACCGAGGTTACGCAGACGTTCGGCAATCAGGAACAGAATGATCGGCCAGCCCACCAGGAAGCCCAGCGAGTAAATTAAACCATCATAGCCGGAGGTAAACACCAGCGCGGAGATACCCAAAAATGAGGCGGCAGACATATAGTCCCCGGCAATCGCCAGCCCGTTCTGGAAACCGGTGATATTGCCGCCTGCGGTGTAGTAGTCATTACGCGAACGTACGCGTTTTGACGCCCAGTAGGTAATACCGAGCGTAAACACGACGAAAATCAGGAACATAATAATTGCCTGCCAGTTCGTTGGCTGGCGCTCTACGGCCCCGCTAATAGCATCCGCGGCGTTAGCTGCGAAAGGGAGTGTGGCGGCAAGCGCCGTCAGAACTCTTTTCATGATGCTTGTACCTCATGCAGGACTTCATTATTAAGACGGTCGAATTCGCCGTTTGCCCGCCAGATGTAGATACCGGTGAGAACAAAGGAGATCACAATCACTCCAACACCAATCGGAATACCGCGTGTGACGCTGGTGTTCGGATTCAGCGGGGTGCCCAGCCAGCCGGGCGCGAAGGCGATCAGTAAAATAAAGCCGATATAAACTGCCAGCATAATAATCGACAGGATGGTGGCAAACCGTTGCCGTTTTTCGACTAACTCCCTGAAATGCGCATTGTCTTCTATCCGCTGATAAATAGTGCCATTCATCACAGATTCTCCAGAGGTTCCCCGTCGTCTTTCACGCCGCAGGTTCGTCAGCCGCACTCGCCTCCCCCAGTCACATAGTTTTCTATGCTCCTGGGGAGATGCTCGCTTGCTTCCTGCCTGCAACGCGAAATACTTAGGAGAATTTTTATATTTGCCCTTTCCCACTATAAAGAAAGGGGCGTGTAGACCGGATAAGGTGTTTACGCCACATCCGGCAATGGTGGGTTACGATGGCATCGCGATAGCCTGCTTCTCTTCAAGCAGCTTCTCGACTACGCCAGGATCGGCAAGTGTCGAGGTATCGCCCAGGTTGCTGGTATCGCCCGCCGCAATTTTGCGCAGAATACGGCGCATAATTTTGCCGGAGCGGGTTTTAGGCAGGGAGTCGGTCCAGTGCAGCACGTCTGGCGTTGCCAGCGGGCCAATCTCTTTACGCACCCAGTTGCGGACTTCTGCGTACAGTTCTGGTGACGGTTCCTCCCCGTGATTAAGCGTGACGTAGGCGTAGATCGCCTGACCTTTAATATTGTGCGGAATACCGACGACAGCGGCTTCGGCAATTTTCGGATGTGCCACCAGCGCCGACTCAATCTCCGCTGTTCCCAGACGATGGCCGGAGACGTTCAGCACGTCGTCCACACGCCCGGTGATCCAGTAATAGCCATCTTCATCACGACGCGCGCCGTCGCCGCTGAAATACATATTTTTGAAGGTGGAGAAGTAGGTCTGTTCAAAACGCTCGTGATCGCCAAACAATGTACGCGCCTGACCCGGCCAGGAGTCGGTGATCACCAGGCTGCCTTCGGTAACCCCTTCCAGCGCGTTACCTTCGTTATCGACCAGCGCCGGTTGCACGCCGAAGAACGGACGCGTCGCCGAACCGGCTTTTAGCTCGGTAGCGCCAGGCAGTGGCGTGATCATGAAACCGCCAGTTTCGGTCTGCCACCATGTATCGACCACCGGACATTTCTCGTTGCCGATCTTCTTCCAGTACCACTCCCACGCTTCCGGGTTGATTGGCTCGCCTACGGAACCGAGAATGCGCAGCGACGAACGGTCAGTGCCTTCGATCGCTTTATCGCCTTCTGCCATCAGCGCGCGAATCGCCGTGGGCGCGGTATAGAGAATATTGACCTGATGCTTATCCACCACCTGGGCCATACGGGCAGGCGTCGGCCAGTTCGGTACGCCTTCAAACATCAGCGTGGTCGCGCCGCATGCCAGCGGGCCATACAGCAAATAACTGTGCCCGGTAACCCAGCCCACATCGGCGGTGCACCAGTAGATATCGCCAGGATGATAATCAAAGACATATTTAAAAGTCAGCGCCGCGTACACCAGATAACCGCCGGTAGTGTGCAGCACGCCTTTCGGCTTCCCGGTAGAACCGGAGGTGTAGAGAATAAACAGCGGATCTTCAGCGTTCATCTCTTGCGCCTGGTGCTGATCGCTCGCTTGCTCAATCAGGTCGTGCCACCACAGATCGCGCCCTTCCTGCCAGTCAATTTTTCCGCCAGTACGCTTCAGTACCACCACATGCTCAACGCTAGTGACATTCGGATTTTTCAGAGCGTCATCGACGTTTTTCTTCAGCGGAATACTGCGCCCGGCGCGCACACCTTCGTCAGAAGTGATCACCAACCGTGAGTTAGAATCGATAATGCGTCCGGCAACGGCTTCCGGCGAGAAGCCGCCGAAAATTACCGAATGCACCGCGCCAATGCGGGCGCAGGCCAGCATCGCGACCGCGGCTTCCGGCACCATTGGCATATAAATCGCCACTACATCACCTTTTTTAATACCCAGCTCGAGCAGGGTATTGGCGAAGCGGCAAACATCGCGATGCAGCTCTTTATAGCTGATATGTTTGCTCTGGCTGGCGTCGTCGCCTTCCCAGATGATGGCGGTGCGATCGCCGTTTTCTTGCAGATGGCGGTCAAGGCAGTTCGCCGCCAGATTCAGCGTGCCATCCTCGTACCATTTAATGGACACATTACCCGGGGCAAAGGAGGTGTTTTTCACCTTCTGGTAAGGTTTGATCCAGTCGAGAATTTTTCCCTGTTCGCCCCAGAAGGTATCTGGTGCGTTAATAGATTGTTGATACATCGCCTCGTACTGCTGAGGGGTTATCAGGCAACGGTCTGCGATGTTGGCAGGAATGGTGTGTTTGTGAATTTGACTCATGCTTTTGTTCTCCTTGTAGGATGTTAATAATATGTGGCATAAGCGTTAAATGTAGGGGTATTGGCAGTTTTGTTTAGTATTTGGGCGACAGATCACGCAAAAGTAGAATTGTGCAAATAAACGGCAGGGTAATTTTTGAAGGTCACCAACAAAAGTTGATTAATTCTTTGAGGAACATGCAGTTATGCATGCTGTTGAAAAAGAGGAAGATACTGACTAACTCTAAAGTGGTATTTTACATGCACTTACAATTGATTAAAGACAACATTCACAGTATGGTTATTTGTTACACATAGGGGCGAGCAATGTCATGACAGTGTAGGTGCGGTTACTGTCGTGAAAAACAATAAAAACCGCCATTGCAACAATGGCGCAATTCGGATGAAGCCCCTATGACAAGGATAAAAATAAACGCACGCCGTATCTTCAGCTTATTGATTCCTTTTTTCTTTTTCACTTCTGTTCACGCTGAACAAACGGCCGCTCCCACGAAACCTGTAACCGTGGAAGCGAAGAATGAAACCTTCGCTCCGCAGCATCCCGATCAATATCTCTCCTGGAAAGCCACCTCGGAACAGTCAGAGCGTGTTGACGCCCTGGCGGAAGATCCACGGCTGGTGATCCTGTGGGCGGGGTATCCTTTCTCGCGCGATTACAACAAGCCGCGTGGGCATGCCTTTGCTGTGACCGATGTGCGTGAAACCCTGCGTACCGGTGCGCCGAAAAACGCTGAAGATGGTCCGCTACCGATGGCATGCTGGAGTTGTAAAAGCCCGGATGTGGCGCGTCTGATCCAGAAAGACGGCAAAGATGGCTACTTCCATGGTAAATGGGCGCGCGGCGGCCCGGAAATCGTCAACAACTTAGGTTGTGCCGATTGCCATAACACTGCCTCACCAGAGTTCGCCAAAGGCAAACCGGAGTTAACCCTTTCCCGTCCGTATGCTGCTCGCGCGATGGAAGCCATTGGTAAACCTTTTGAGAAAGCCGGACGTTTCGACCAGCAATCGATGGTCTGCGGTCAGTGCCATGTGGAGTATTACTTCGATGGCAAAAACAAAGCCGTTAAATTCCCATGGGATGACGGCATGAAAGTCGAAAATATGGAGCAGTATTACGACAAAATTGCCTTCTCTGACTGGACTAACTCCCTGTCGAAAACGCCAATGCTGAAAGCGCAGCACCCGGAATATGAAACCTGGACAGTGGGCATTCACGGCAAAAACAACGTGACCTGTATCGACTGCCATATGCCAAAAGTGCAGAACGCTGAAGGCAAACTCTACACCGACCATAAAATTGGTAATCCGTTTGATAACTTCGCCCAGACTTGTGCGAACTGCCATACCCAGGACAAAGCTGCTTTGCAAAAAGTTGTCGCGGAACGTAAGCAGTCGATTAACGACCTGAAAATCAAGGTTGAAGATCAACTGGTTCACGCTCACTTCGAAGCGAAAGCGGCGCTGGATGCAGGCGCGACGGAAGCCGAAATGAAACCGATTCAGGACGATATCCGTCATGCTCAGTGGCGTTGGGATCTGGCGATCGCTTCCCACGGCATTCATATGCACGCACCGGAAGAAGGTCTGAGGATTCTCGGTACGGCGCTGGATAAAGCGGCGGATGCGCGCACCAAACTGGCGCGCCTGCTGGCGACCAAAGGCATCACCCATGAAATCCAGATCCCGGATATCTCAACCAAAGAGAAAGCCCAGCAGGCCATTGGCCTGAACATGGAACAAATCAAGGCTGAGAAGCAGGACTTTATCAAAACGGTGATCCCGCAGTGGGAAGAGCAGGCACGTAAAAACGGTCTGTTAAGCCAATAACCCCGTTCCGCCTCACAAGGGGCGGAAAACACAATGGAGTGAATATGAGCGTATTACGTTCGTTATTAACTGCCGGGGTGCTGGCGTCGGGCCTGTTGTGGAGCCTGAACGGAATTACCGCTACCCCTGCGGCGCAGGCATCTGGTGATCGCTACGAAGTTACCCAGCAGCGTAACCCGGATGCCGCCTGTCTGGACTGTCATAAACCAGATACCGAAGGTATGCATGGCAAACATGCTTCCGTTATCAACCCGAATAACAAACTGCCGGTCACCTGCACCAACTGTCACGGCCAGCCATCACCGCAACACCGCGAAGGGGTGAAAGATGTGATGCGCTTTAACGAGCCGATGTACAAGGTTGGAGAGCAGAACAGCGTCTGTATGTCCTGCCATCTGCCGGAACAGTTGCAAAAAGCGTTCTGGCCGCACGATGTCCACGTAACCAAAGTGGCGTGCGCCAGCTGCCATTCCCTGCATCCACAGCAAGATACGATGCAGACGTTAAGTGACAAAGGACGGATTAAGATTTGCGTCGATTGCCACAGCGATCAGCGCACCAATCCGAACTTTAACCCGGCGTCTGTTCCGTTGCTTAAGGAGCAGCCATGACCTGGTCTCGTCGCCAGTTTCTCACCGGCGTCGGCGTGCTGGCAGCCGTCAGCGGCACCGCAGGACGCGTGGTGGCGAAAACGTTGAATATCAATGGGGTGCGTTACGGCATGGTGCATGACGAGTCGTTATGCATCGGCTGTACTGCCTGTATGGATGCTTGTCGGGAAGTGAACAAGGTGCCGGAAGGCGTCTCGCGCCTGACAATTATTCGTAGCGAGCCGCAGGGCGAATTTCCTGATGTGAAATATCGCTTCTTTCGTAAGTCTTGCCAGCACTGCGACCATGCACCGTGCGTTGACGTCTGCCCAACGGGTGCGTCTTTTCGCGATGCAGCCAGCGGGATTGTCGATGTTAACCCGGATCTCTGCGTCGGTTGTCAGTACTGCATCGCCGCCTGTCCGTACCGCGTGCGCTTTATCCATCCGGTCACGAAGACGGCGGACAAATGCGATTTCTGCCGTAAGACCAATTTGCAGGCCGGTAAGCTCCCCGCGTGCGTTGAGGCTTGCCCGACGAAGGCGCTGACGTTTGGCAATCTGGACGATCCCAACAGTGAGATTTCGCAACTGCTACGCCAGAAGCCCACTTACCGCTACAAGCTGGCGCTGGGAACCAAACCGAAGCTGTACCGCGTACCGTTTAAATACGGGGAGGTGAGCCAATGACGCAGACTTCCGCATTTCATTTTGAATCGCTGGTGTGGGACTGGCCGATTGCCATCTACCTGTTTTTGATTGGTATTTCTGCCGGTCTGGTGACGCTGGCCGTGCTGTTACGTCGCTTCTACCCGCAGGCGGGCGGTGCAGACAGTACGTTGTTGCGCACCACGCTGATTGTCGGGCCTGGCGCGGTGATCCTCGGTCTGTTGATTCTCGTCTTCCACCTGACAAGACCGTGGACCTTCTGGAAGCTGATGTTCCATTACAGTTTTACCTCGGTGATGTCGATGGGGGTGATGCTGTTTCAGCTCTACATGGTGGTGCTGGTGCTGTGGCTGGCGAAAATCTTTGAACATGATTTGCTTGCCCTGCAACAACGCTGGTTGCCGAAGCTGGGGATCGTACAAAAGGTTCTGAGTCTGCTGACGCCCGTTCACCGCGGACTGGAAACGCTAATGCTGGTGCTGGCGGTGTTGCTGGGGGCTTATACCGGCTTTCTGCTGTCGGCGCTGAAATCATATCCGTTCCTCAATAATCCGATTTTACCGGTGCTGTTCCTCTTCTCCGGCATTTCGTCCGGTGCGGCGGTGGCGTTGATCGCTATGGCGATACGCCAGCGCAGTAATCCGCACTCCACAGAAGCGCACTTTGTACACCGTATGGAGATCCCTGTGGTATGGGGCGAAATCTTCCTGCTGGTGGCGTTTTTTGTTGGACTGGCGCTGGGCGATGACGGCAAAGTGCGTGCGCTGGTGGCGGCATTGGGCGGTGGTTTCTGGACGTGGTGGTTCTGGCTTGGTGTCGCTGGGCTGGGGCTGATTGTGCCAATGTTGCTCAAACCGTGGGTGAATCGCAGTTCCGGCATTCCTGCCGTGCTGGCAGCGTGTGGAGCCAGTCTGGTCGGTGTATTGATGCTGCGCTTTTTCATTCTCTATGCCGGGCAGTTAACGGTGGCGTAAGCCAGAAAAGAGGTGGTTTCTGGACGTATTCCTTCCTGAAGTCGGTTTTCTGGCGTTGTTGTTAAGTCTTGGGGTCAACGTGCTGACCCCATTGACAACCTTTGCGGGAGTGCGGTTGAGCTGGCCTGCCATGATGCGACTCACTTGCATCGGCACTCTGGCACAGTTCGCGCTCCTGCTGATCGCTTTTGGCGTACTGACGTATTGTTTTCTCATCAGCGATTTCTCGGTCATTTATGTCGCCCAACATAGCTACAGCCTGCTGTCGTGGGAACTCAAACTGGCGGCAGTGTGGGGAGGGCATGAAGGTTCGTTGCTACTTTGGGTGCTACTCCTTTCCGCGTGGAGCGCGCTGTTTGCCTGGCATTATCGGCAGCAAACCGATCTGCTATTTCCGCTGACATTAGCCGTTTTATCTCTCATGCTCGCCGCACTGTTGCTGTTTGTGGTGCTGTGGTCCGATCCGTTTGCGCGGATATTTCCGCCAGCAATCGAAGGTCGCGATCTCAATCCGATGCTGCAACATCCTGGCCTTATCTTCCATCCGCCCCTGCTTTATCTTGGCTATGGTGGTTTGATGGTGGCGGCGAGTGTGGCGCTGGCGAGTATACTGCGCGGTGAGTTTGATGCTGCCAGCGCCCGAATTTGCTGGCGTTGGGCGCTACCAGGCTGGGGGGCATTAACGGCGGGGATCATCCTCGGTTCCTGGTGGGCCTATTGCGAACTGGGCTGGGGCGGCTGGTGGTTCTGGGACCCGGTGGAAAACGCCTCTTTATTACCCTGGCTTTCTGCCACTGCGCTGCTGCACAGTTTGTCCCTGACACGCCAGCGGGGGATTTTCCGCCACTGGTCGCTGTTGCTGGCGATAGTTACTCTGATGCTGTCGCTGCTGGGCACCTTAATTGTCCGTTCTGGCATTCTGGTTTCGGTTCATGCGTTCGCGCTGGATAACGTCCGCGCCGTGCCGTTGTTCAGCCTGTTTGCACTGATTAGCCTTGCGTCTCTGGCTCTGTATGGCTGGCGAGCGCGGGACGGTGGCCCGGCGGTGCGTTTTTCGGGGTTATCGCGGGAAATGTTAATCCTCGCTACGCTGTTGCTGTTTTGCGCAGTGCTACTGATCGTGCTGATGGGAACGCTTTATCCGATGATTTACGGCCTGCTGGGCTGGGGACGCCTCTCCGTTGGCGCGCCGTATTTTAACCGCGCGACGTTACCGTTTGGTCTGTTGATGCTGGTGGTGATTGTGCTGGCGACGTTTGTCTCTGGCAAACGCGTGCAGCTTCCGGCGCTGCTGGCGCATGCGGGTGTGCTGTTATTTGCCGCGGGGATCGTGGTTTCAAGCGTCAGCCGTCAGGAGATCAGCCTGAATTTACAGCCGGGTCAGCAGGTGACTCTGGCAGGATATACCTTCCGTTTTGAGCGCCTCGATCTGCAAGCCAAAGGTAATTACACCAGCGAAAAAGCGATAGTGGCGCTGTTTGACCATCAGCAACGCATTGGTGAACTGACGCCGGAGCGGCGTTTTTACGAAGCACGTCGTCAGCAAATGATGGAACCGGCAATTCGCTGGAACGGCATCCATGACTGGTATGCGGTCATGGGCGAGAAAACCGGACCGGATCGTTACGCTTTTCGTTTGTATGTACAACGCGGTGTGCGCTGGATCTGGGGGGGAGGATTGTTGATGATTGCGGGCGCATTGTTAAGCGGATGGCGGGGGAGGAAGCGCGATGAATAAAGGGCTTCTCACGCTACTGCTGTTATTTACCTGTTTTGCGCGCGCTCAGGTTGTAGACACCTGGCAATTCGCCAATCCGCAACAACAGGAACAGGCGTTAACTATTGCCAGCCAGTTACGCTGCCCGCAGTGCCAGAATCAGAACTTACTGGAATCCAATGCGCCGGTGGCAGTCAGTATGCGCCATCAGGTTTACAGCATGGTGGCGGAGGGGAAAAGTGAAGTCGAAATCATTGGCTGGATGACTGAACGCTACGGAGATTTTGTTCGCTATAACCCACCGTTAACCGGTCAGACGCTGGTGTTGTGGGCGCTGCCAGTGGTGTTGTTACTGCTGATGATACTGATCCTCTGGCGGGTAAGGACGAAGCGATGAAACAGCCTCAAATACCGGTGAAAATGCTGACAACACTCACGATATTGATGGTATTTCTCTGTGTCGGCAGTTATTTGTTAAGCCCAAAATGGCAGGCGGTACGTGCGGAGTATCAGCGTCAGCACGATCCGCTATATCAGTTTGCCAGCCAGCAAACCCCGGAAGCGCAGCTTCAGGCATTACAGGATAAAATCCGCGCTAATCCACAAAACAGCGAACAGTGGGCGTTACTGGGTGAGTACTATTTGTGGCAAAACGATTACAGTAATTCGCTGCTGGCGTACCGTCAGGCGTTGCAACTACGTGGCGATAACGCTGAACTGTATGCAGCGCTGGCGACGGTGCTTTATTACCAGGGCAGCCAGCATATGACCGCCCAGACTCGCGCAATGATCGACAAAGCACTCGCGCTGGACTCTAACGAAATCACCGCTCTGATGCTGCTGGCTTCCGATGCGTTTATGCAGGCGAATTACGCGCAAGCCATCGAACTATGGCAAAAAGTGATGGATTTAAACTCACCCCGGATCAACCGGACACAGCTGGTCGAGTCGATTAATTTGGCGAAACTGTTGCAGCGGTGATCAGATTAATCATCTGGTGATGAAGATTATGTTATTGAGCTGCATAAAAAATAATCGAATGAACATATGCCCAAAATAATAACTAACCGGTATTATTGCAGATTAAACAAATAAAAATCTTTCCATAACAAATGGTTATTCATTAATCCTGCCATAAACTCGCGTTATTATGCATTAATGCAGCGAAAAGCTCTGTTGTTAAAGGGTTGCGCAACATACCGCGCAAATGATACTGATCATAAGCGTTAAAAAAATCTACAAACCAACGCAACACAATTCATGCCCTGGCAGTATGTCACGTTCTCGCGTTTCTGAACGGGGAACGGCGCTCCATTGAGGAAGTTATTCTGATGAAAAATATAAAATTCAGCCTGGCCTGGCAGATTCTGTTTGCTATGGTGCTGGGCATTCTCCTGGGAAGCTACCTGCACTACCATAGCGACAGCCGCGACTGGCTGGTCGTCAATTTGCTCTCTCCGGCGGGTGATATCTTCATCCACCTGATCAAAATGATTGTTGTGCCGATTGTTATTTCCACGCTGGTGGTGGGTATTGCGGGTGTTGGTGATGCCAAACAGCTCGGGCGTATTGGCGCGAAAACCATTATCTATTTCGAGGTGATCACCACTGTCGCCATCATTCTGGGGATCACCCTGGCGAACGTCTTCCAGCCCGGTGCCGGGGTGGATATGTCGCAGCTGGCAACCGTCGATATCTCGAAATATCAGAGCACTACAGAAGCGGTACAGAGCAGTTCCCACGGTATTATGGGCACGATTTTGTCGCTTGTGCCGACGAACATCGTGGCGTCGATGGCGAAAGGCGAAATGCTGCCGATCATCTTCTTCTCGGTGCTGTTTGGTCTGGGGCTTTCCTCTCTGCCCGCAACGCATCGTGAACCGCTGGTGACAGTGTTCCGCTCCATCTCTGAAACGATGTTTAAAGTGACTCACATGGTAATGCGTTATGCACCTGTAGGTGTGTTTGCGCTGATTGCCGTGACGGTGGCTAACTTTGGTTTCTCTTCACTGTGGCCACTGGCGAAACTGGTGCTGCTGGTGCATTTCGCGATTCTGTTCTTCGCGCTGGTAGTACTGGGAATTGTAGCGCGCCTGTGCGGGTTAAGTGTCTGGATCCTGATTCGTATTCTGAAAGATGAGCTGATTCTGGCGTACTCCACTGCCAGCTCTGAAAGCGTGCTGCCGCGAATTATTGAGAAGATGGAAGCTTACGGTGCACCGGCGTCGATCACCAGTTTCGTGGTTCCGACCGGTTATTCCTTTAACCTTGACGGTTCAACGCTATATCAAAGTATTGCCGCTATTTTTATCGCCCAGCTGTACGGCATTGACCTGTCAATCTGGCAGGAGATCGTTCTGGTACTGACGCTGATGGTAACGTCAAAAGGGATTGCTGGCGTGCCTGGCGTATCGTTTGTGGTATTGCTGGCGACGTTGGGAAGCGTAGGGATCCCGCTGGAAGGTCTGGCGTTTATTGCCGGGGTTGACCGTATCCTCGACATGGCACGTACGGCACTGAATGTGGTGGGTAACGCCCTGGCGGTGCTGGTGATTGCCAAGTGGGAACACAAATTTGACCGTAAGAAAGCGCTGGCTTATGAGCGTGAAGTGCTGGGCAAATTTGATAAAACTGCGCAATAGTCTGATTTAGCGTGTTTTTTTCAGGTCGGATAAGGCGTTAACGCCGTATCCGACCTCGTGCTGAATGCGCCGTTTAACCGTTAGTTAATTTTTCGAACTCTTCGCACCCGGTATCAAACCCTTCCATACAGCTCAGATTTAACCAGTGCAGCGCCTTCTGTTTATTCTTCTCGATAAAACCTTCTTCACCGTTTAAGAACATCATTCCCGCCCAATATTCTGAATAACCGGTGCGTGAAATGGCAGAACTGCGCTTGAAATACCAGGTCGCTTTTTCGTCATCGGCGGGAATGCCCACGCCGTTCGCATAAATAAGCCCTAACAGCATCTGAGCATCAACGGCAGAGTCGTTTTCCAAATCCTCAGAGGCATTTTCGAGTAATGAAATAGCTTTCGGATAGTCAGGTTTACCTGCCTGGGTATTTACCAGAATATGCGCCAGCGTGACTTCGCCTTCTTTACTCCCTGCCTGAGCAGCTTTTTCAGCCAGAATTTTTGCTTGTGGATAATCCAGACTTACCGGATTGGTGATTTTGATTTGTGCCAGTAAAGCACAGGCATCAGCATCACCATTATCAGCTGCTTTTTGCGCCCAGTATTCCGCCTTGCTGAGATTGCCGGAACTAAGCCAGCTATCAGCAAGAAAATACTGTGCTCGTCTGTCACCGGCTTCTGCCGCTTGCAGATATTGGCTTCCGGGCTGCGGTTCGTCGGCATGGGCAAAGAATGTTAGTAAAAACATCAATGCAAATAGTCGTTTCATTTTCATTTTTATGTAGGGTAAGGAGTAGACAGTATAAATAGAATGCATGGAAAAAAAACAGCCTCCGGCTGGAGGCTGTTGTGGAGGGATTTACGCCAGTGCGCTTTCGCGTAGGCGGGTTTTCAGCTTGTTGTACTCGTCAATCACATATTGCTCGGCGGCACGCTGATCAGCAATTGGCTCGACACGTACGGCGCAATATTTGTACTCCGGCGTTTTCGTAATCGGGCTTAAGTTCTCAGTGACCAGCTCGTTACAGGCACCGATCCACCACTGGTAGGTCATGTAAATCGCCCCTTTGTTCGGACGATCACTCACCTGAGCACGGGTGATGACTTTGCCTTTACGCGAGTGTACCCAAATCAGCGCTTCATCTTCGATACCCAGACGTTTTGCATCTTCGGTATTGATTTGCGCATAACCAGGTTCATCCGCCAGCGCCGCCAGCGCCGCACAGTTACCGGTCATCGAGCGGCAAGAGTAGTGTCCAACTTCACGCACCGTTGAGAGCACCATCGGATACTCGTCGGTAAGTTTGTCGATTGGTGCTACCCAGTCGCAAGTAAAGAACTGTGCTTTACCGTTCGGGGTATCAAACTTCTCTTTAAACAGATAAGAAGTCCCCTGATCGGCATCTGATGTGTCGCGGCAAGGCCACTGAATGAAGCCCAATTCGCCCATTTTTTCGTAAGTCGCACCATAGAAATCCGGGCACAGATGACGCAACTCATCCCAGATCTCCTGGGTGTTGTTGTAGTGCATCGGATAACCCATCCGGGTGGCGATTTCACTGATAATTTGCCAGTCCGTTTTCAGATCCCATTTCGGTTCAACGGCTTTGAAGAAACGCTGGAAGCCACGATCAGCCGCAGTAAACACGCCTTCATGCTCGCCCCACGACGTTGACGGTAAAATGACATCCGCCGCCGACGCGGTTTTGGTCATAAAGATGTCCTGAACGATGACCAGTTCCAGATCTTCAAAAGCTTTACGTACTGCCGACAGTTCCGCATCCGTTTGCAGCGGATCCTCGCCCATAATGTACGCGGCGCGCACTTCGCCATGCGCTGCGCGATGCGGTAGCTCGCTGATGCGATAACCGGTATGTGCAGGCAGGCTCTCTACGCCCCAGGCTTTGGCGAATTTCTCGCGGTTAGCCGGATCTTTCACGTACTGGTAGCCAGGGTAAGTATCTGGCAGTGCGCCCATATCGCAGGCCCCCTGCACGTTGTTTTGACCACGAACTGGGTTTACCCCCGCATGCGGCTTACCGAGGTTACCGGTCAGCATCGCGAGGCTGGTCAGAGAACGTACGGTTTCCACGCCCTGATAGAACTGGGTAACACCCATGCCCCACAGAATGGCTGCGCTTTCCGCCTGGGCATACATCCGCGCTGCCTGACGAATCTCACTGGCGCTAACGCCGGTGATATCTTCAACCGACTCCGGCGTGTAGCCTTCAACGATTTTACGATACTCTTCAAAGCCTTCTGTACGAGAAGCGACGAACGCTTTGTCGTACAGATTTTCTTCAATAATGACATGGCCCATCGCATTCAGAAGCGCGATATTTGAGCCGTTTTTCAGTGCGATATGCATGTCAGCAATGCGCGCAGTTTCGATTTTACGCGGATCACAGACGATGATTTTCGCCCCGTTACGTTTAGCGTTAATCACATGATTCGCCACGATGGGGTGGGAATCTGCCGGGTTATACCCGAAAACAAACACTAAATCGGTATTATCAATTTCGTTAATGGCGTTGCTCATTGCGCCGTTACCGACCGACTGGTGCAGACCTGCAACCGATGGGCCGTGTCAGACGCGAGCGCAGCAGTCAACGTTATTGGTACCAATAACGGCGCGCGCAAATTTTTGCATTACATAGTTGGTTTCGTTACCCGTACCACGCGAAGACCCGGTGGTCTGGATGGCATCCGGGCCATACTTCTCTTTAATGGCACTCAGACGCTCAGCAACGTAATTCAGCGCTTCATCCCAGGAAACAGGTTCGAGTTTGCCACCACGCTGGCGACGGATCATGGGGGTTTTCAGGCGCGGAGTCAGGATCTGGGTATCATTAATGAAATCCCAGCCGTAATACCCCTTCAGGCACAGGGTTCCCTGGTTGGTTTTCCCCTGCGCCGCCTCAGCCCGGACGATTTTGCCGTTATCGACCACCAGATTGATTTTGCAACCTGATGCGCAATAAGGGCAAACCGTGACGACTTTTTTCATCGGTCTTGCTCCAGTTAATCAAATCGCGCATACGCGCTGTCGCCTTGAGTATGCATCTTCTATGCCACATTTTATTTGTGGGTTTACCCTGATATTACGGGTGAATTGTGGTCAAAACCCTGACGAAAAACAGGCTGTCGTCAGTTTTGACGTGACGAAGTGAGATACCGCGCGACATTCACCGCGCGGTGTGAGAATTACTTACTGGCAGGTATTGCCTGATAGCCACCACCAAGCGACTTGATCAGTTGGATACTTTGCACAACACGTTGTGAATCCAGCATCAGCAATGACATCTCTTCAGCTAACACCGGAAGCTGCGATTCCGTTGCCTGCAAACGGCTGCTTAGCCCTTGCTTCCAGGCCGCTGTTGCAGCCTTCTGGGTATAACGAATGGCTTCTACGCGCTCAGCTTGTATTTCTCGCTGATTATTCAGCGTTTGTAGACGCGTACCGTTTATCGCCACATCACGAACGGTATTGAGTACCGACTGGTTATAGCGTTCAATCATCATATTACTGGTCGCCCGCGTTCCTTCGAGGTTGGCATTCAGTCGCCCACCATCAAACAACGGTAATTTCAGACCAGGAATGACGTTAAACTGCCTGCTGGTGTTTTTGAATAAGCTGTCGAGATGAATAGCATCCAGCCCGAAGAATGCTTTGATATCAAAGCTTGGATAGAACAACGCCCGCGCGGCGTCCACCTGATTTAAAGATGCCTGGACGTACCAGCGCATCGCTTGCAGATCCGGGCGTCGGGCGAGAAGTTCGTAAGAGAGTGATGACGGAATACCGGTATTTACCAGAGGAAGCGCAACAGGTTTGATCTCTGGCAAATCGCTGGCACCAGCCCCCATCAACGCACGCAGGGATTCACGTGTTTCACGGAGTTGCCCTTTTACTGCCGCGATTTGTTTTTCTACCGCGAGGATTTGCGCCCTTGCGCCGTGGTAAGGCACTTTAGCTTCCAGACCACTGGCGACTTTGCTTTGGTGCGCTTTTACTGCGTAATCAATCACATCGCGTGTTTTCTCCAGCAAATCCAACATCTGGTAGCTGGCCTGCATACTGTAGTAAAGCTGTGCCACACCCGTGGTAAGTGATAACTCCACCGCCGAAGACTCGGCCAGCGCGGCATTTTGTGCGCCAATGGCGGCCTCGACCGATGAACGGTGAGCGCCCCACAGATCCAGATCCATCCCGGCAAATACGCCAACGGTGGCTTCGGTATAATACGGCCCGTCCATACCAAGATGCGGTGCATCCATCGCATAGGGGCTTAAAAAACCATTCGCCGAGACACGCTGGCGATTCAACATTCCCAGCGCAGCAACTTGCAATTGTGAACCAGCTTCCAGTAAATCCGCCTGCGATTGCGCCTTCTCAACGCGTAATTTGGCTTCTGCAAGCGTGTGTGATCCCTGCAAAGTTCGCTCGATAAGGGCGTTAAGCTGCGGATCGTTAAATTGTCGCCACCACTGCGCTTGTGGCCAACCGGCGCTTGCCAGGTGAATGTCATCGGCAAGTTTAATCTGCTCGGGGGCTAACTGCTGATGCGGCGCAGAATCTTTGCGTACCAGGGCACAGCCAGAAAGCAGCGTCGCGCCGCCTAACAGACCACAGAGAATTAAGCGGGAAAGATGACGGCTCATGATGGTGTAGCTCCTTGCACGTGTTGCGTGGCAGGCGTAAGCGTTGGGGAAGTCCAGTCAGGTAGACTGGCGATTAACTGCATGACGCGCTGCTCCTGTTGATTTAATTCACTCATGACAAGCGTGGGGGAAAGGCTGGTATGTTGTGGCAATCCTGCGGCGTAAAATTCCAGCGCTCCGACAAGTTGATTCACGCGCTCAGGGGTAAGCGAGTTAATCCCGGTATTATCCCAGGTGTGAATAATTTCCCGACCAAGAGTAATGACACCCTTCGCTCGCTGCAGGAGAGCTTCCCGTTCTGCTCCTGCAAGCTGACGCTCAAGCGCGACGCGTTCATACATCTCTTCACTGGCGTTGAACGCTGCATGTAAGCCAATCCGCAATTTCAGATAAGTTCGTTCCATGGCGGCTTCCGGCTGGCGTGGAATACGCAGCAGTTTGCTGAGCATCGCCATTGCTCCGGCCAGTTTTTGTGGTAAAGCGCGAGCTTCACTTTCCGGCCAGACAAAAGTGTAAATGACTGCTGAAACTGCCGTTCCGATCAAAATACCGATGGCACGATCGCGGATCTCCACGAGGTCATACGCCGGGCCAAAGACGTTTTCCAGCGTGGCGAGGGCAAAAGTGACGACCATCTGGGTGCCGATATAAGACGAACGCTCTGAACTGGTTGCCAGCCTTGCGCCAATCCAGAAAATGGGGGCCAGCACGCACAGTAACTCGACAATATTGTCCAGCCACGGCATCACAAAAATAGTGACCACCAGCGCCAGAATCGCCCCACAGAATGCGCCACCAAAACGTAATGCCATTTTCTGATATGACGAGCCAATATTGGGGTTAGCGACAATCACGCAGGTCAGCATACAGGTGTGAATACCTTCCCAATCGACACCGGAATAAAAGGTGTAGCAAATCAAACATGCCAGCAATGTTTTCAGGGCATAACGCAAATAATCAGGATTGGTAAATGCATCCGCGACCATTGATGGCGGTTTTGCTGCTGGTGTGGGGGGTGTCGCTGGGTCCATGTGCCCCAGTTGCAGCAACATCTGACAATGGCTGAACAAACCACATTGATGAGCAAGCGTAAGTTCATCTTCCCGAAGCTGCCAGTTGCTTTGCCAGGTTTCACCTGCGCAAATGGCTTGTTGCAGCGACTGCACTTCACTGATCAGCTTCTGACGTAAAACAGTCATTTCCGGGGATTCCGGGAAGGCACGGACATCGTAACGATTCAGGCTGGTATAGAGATAAGTGACCGTAGCAACACAGTTCTGCCACCAGGCGCTTTTCTTACGCCACTCCGCGTCATCGGCAAGACAGAAGACGTTCAGCTTTTGCAGCGCCAGCGCTTCCCGTTCAATATATTTTTCTGCTAACGGTGAAGCCTCGTTGGTGAGATGACGTAACGCATCATCCAGACGCTCGCTTAGCGCTTTATGCATCTGATTTACTGCCCGACTGGGAAACCACAACACACCGATTAACGTCATCAGCAAGGTCGGGTAAAGCCCAACCACGATGCACCACAGCGTCAGACGTACAACAATTTCCGGCACATCGATCATCGCCGGGAAGGTTTGCCCGTAAATAGCGACAATTGCCACAGCAAAAAAGACCAACCCCAGCCGATGGGTACGCATCATAAACATGCAGCCCATCAATATCGGCCCGGCAATCACCAGACGCATCAGCGGGTAGCCGTAAGACCATTTATAGATCAAAAACAGGCTACCCATTTCCAGCACCGTAGCAACCACAAACAGGATCGCCACAAATTTGGTATAGAAGGCATTTGTCTGCACACCATAAAACAGCACTGCCAGTGAGATTGCCATAAACGGGATCTCAAACGTCATGGAGATCAGCACAACCAGCAGACAGCCAGCCCATAGCTGGAAGGTTTGTGCCATACGCCCCGGTCGCTGTTCGTTTAACTCCTCATGAAGAAAAGCCAACAGCCGAACCATTGGTAGCGGAAGGTAGTTGAGCGCGCTCATTATTGTGGCTCAAGGTTAGCAACCGCCGAAGCACCTATACGGAACATCTCAGGGTCAGGGTTATCTACCATGATTTTTACCGGGAAACGCTGGGCAACACGTACCCAGTTGATTGAGCGAGATACACGTGGTAGCCCACCTAATACCATGCCGCCATCGTCTGGTAATACGCCATAACCAATGGAATCGACTTTGCCTTCAAAGGTTTTACCGCTGTCACTCATCAGGCGAACTGTCGCGGGTGTTCCGGCGCGGATATTATTCAGCTCTGTTTCACGGAAGTTAGCGATGACATACCAGTGGCGGGTGTCGATCAGTGTGAAAATCGGCCGCATCGCCGAAGCAAACTGCCCGACAGATGTTTTCAGCGACACCACGCGTCCATCAAAAGGCGCACGAACGGTAGCCATCTCCAGATGCAACTTTGTCAGTGCAATATCGGCAAGAACGGCCTCACGCTGGGCGACCAGCGCATCCACGCCTCCCACACCACTGACCGCAGATTGTGCCTGTAGTAACAGTGCTGCATAGTCAACCTGTGCTGAGCGATGGGCCGTTCTGGCGCGATCCACATCTTCATCTGATACATAGCCCTCTGCCAACAGAGACTCGGTACGTTGAAAGGTTTTACTGGTCTGATGAACAATCGCCAGGGCTTTCTCCACCGATGTCTTCACTGCCGCGGCTCCGAGTTGCTGGGCTTCAACGCTACGCTGGGTGAGCATAATTTGTTTATCCAGCGCGGTCAGCGACGCCTGGGCTTTTGCGAGGCTTGCTTCATAGGGGCGCGGATCAATACGAAATAGAAGATCGCCCTGTTTCACCAGTTGGTTATCTTTGACCGCAAGTTCCACAATGCGGCCACTGACTTCTGGCACCACATCAACGGTATCCGCAGATGCGTAAGCGTCGTTAGTTGCCGGGGCGCTATCGACACGCCAGATCACATAAACAAGAGCAACGACTGCCGCAACGGTCAGGATCAACGCGGGTAATTTATTGCGCGTAGCGTTTTTTGGCGTACTTTCCATGAGCGCATCTCAAAAATAAGTTAGAAAAAAACCAGCCAGAACAGCGTGGAGTAGAGGGCAAACAGCGCGGTGTAAACCAGCCCGGCACATGACAGGTTGTTATAAGTGCGCAGTATGATTTGCCGCGTAATAAGGGTAAGAACGACGCCTGCAATCAGGCAGAAAAGCCAGCCAGGATAGTAAGCACCGATGACGGGAATTGCAGGAGATAACTTACAACCGGTTAATAATATTGCTGGTATGAGCAGAAACAATTTTTTTAACTGCGTTCCTAAAATGGATTTAATTCTTTGCATCATAAAAACATCCCGTTTACGGCGAATAATATCCCTGGTCAATATGAATAGCGAAACCGGAGCACAGTATGGCGATTTTTTAATACCTGCGAAATGGCTTTAATCTTTTACCGCATTCAGAACTTATTCATTAACATTATTGTTTTGTGAAAACTATTTATTGAAAAAATCGCTTCCGGGGGTCACCCCCGGAAGCTATACGCTAATTAATTTGGTGTAACGATATTTACCCACAACTCAAATTGATCGAGGCTGGTAAAAATTTCATCCAGCTTCGCCGCTTTACCAATCACTTTCACTTTCTTCGCTTTGATCAGATCGGCCATTTTTGCCTGCCCGGTCAAGAACTGATGCAGATCCGCTCGGCTGATATAGAACGAAGCATCGGCGTTTGGTTGCAGGGTTTGTCGGTAGTTCAGCACGCTGTTATTAAGCGTAAGGTTCAGGTTATCGCCATTATCCATATTGAAGTTCAGATTGACGCTCTTACCTTCGGCTTTCTCGCTATCGAGAAGCACGGCCATATAATCGAACAGCATCTCTACCGACATTCCTTTCAAGGTATCTGGAGAGTAGGTGGTGCCGTGAGCGAATTTATGGACGCCTTCACGCAACTCTTTCGCTCCGGTCAGGTAGAAGCCACGCCAGGTGGCTGATTCCGCCTGATAACCAAGTTGCTCAAAGGTATTCGCCTGCAGATTTTTCGCTACCTGATCACCCGGATTCGCAGCGATCACTTGCTTGAGCAGCTCTGCCGCCCAGCGGTAATCGCCCTGTTTATAGGCTTCCTGCGCCAGGTTAATGGCCCGGGCAGAACCCCCCAGCGCTTTCACATAGCGTTGCCCCATATCCACCTGACCATATGGATTGAGATTCGCCGGGTTACCGTCGTAGTAGCCCAGATAGAAGTTATACACCGCACGGGCATTATGGCTGACAGAACCGTAATAACCACGGCTGGCCCAGTTATTTGCCAGTGACGGTGGTAACTTGAGCATGTTGCCAATTTCATTCATGGTGTAGCCCTGGTTGGCTAAATGCAGAGTCTGGTCATGAATGTATTTGATGGTGTCGCGGTATTTACTTACATAATCATTGATATGTTTATTACCCCAGACCGGCCAGGTATGCGGCATAAACAAGACTTCTGCTTCATTACCCCACATATCCAGGGTCTGATTAAGGTATTCCGTCCACTTACTGGTATCACGGGTTTTAGCGCCACGCAAAGTGTAGAAGTTATGCAGCGTATGGGTGGCGTTCTCTGCGGTACACAGCGCTTTCAGTGCCGGAATATAGAGATGCATTTCTGACGGCGCTTCACTGCCTGGTGCCATCAGGAAATCAAACTCCAGACCGTCGATAATCCGTTTTTCACCGGTTTTCGTTATGGTGATTGTTGGTGCAATAATTGAAGGATCACCCGTTACCAGCGTTACACCAAGACCATTGCCAATAGTACCTTCGGGGTTACGTGGTAGTAACAGGCCATAGGAGTAAAGTGCGCGACGGCTCATGATATTACCGGCCATCACGTTTTCGCTAATCGCTTCATCCATAAAGCCTGCCGGAGCGATGATCTGCACTTTCCCGGCTTTAACATCGTCTTCTGAAACCAGGCCTTTAACACCACCATAATGGTCGGTATGACTATGGGTATAAATCACCGCCACAATAGGTTTCTGTGGGCGATGCTGTAAGTAGAGATCAAATGCCGCTTTAGCGGCCGGGGGCGTAACAAGCGGGTCGATCACGATGATGCCCGTATCCCCTTCAATGAAGGTAATGTTGGAAATATCCTGACCACGAACCTGATACATCTTGTCGGTGACTTTAAACAGACCAGATATGCCGTTTAACTGCGACTGGCGCCACAAACTTGGGTTAACGGTTTCCGGTGCTGGCGCATTGAGATCAAATTTAAAATCTTCGCCACGGTAGTACACTTTGCCATCTGGTGTGCGCAAAATCCCCTGATCGAGCAATGGCGCGATAAACCCGCGTTGTGCATCATCAAAATCCTGACGATCATTGAACGGCAGCGAGTTTGTGTAATTCTGGTTAATTTGTTGAGTATATTGAGACGCCTTGTGCGTCGATTCGCTGGCACTGACGCTGTTGATTAGCAGCCCACCAGTGGCGGTAAGCGCAATAAAAACCCTGCTCAAACGGAATAACCGGGAGTTATTCATCTTAATCTCCATTTAATTATTTATGGCATCAATATTTAAAGCGGCAAAATGAAAAATATCCTCGCCTTATAATAAAGGCGAGAATGTCATTTTGAGAAAATGAAGTGTGAGCTGAGTGGATAATTTAGTTAGGTATTAGTGCGAACTTTTCCCGCAATAGCAAATAGATTTGCGTGGATAATGTATATATGTAATTCATATGAAAATTATATATTCAGCACCACTGAGTCCTGTAAATATCATTGCTTCGCAAAGAAACGTCCGCTTGCCAGTGTCGCGGCCCCTTGCGCACCATTAAATGCCGAAGACGATGCCGGAATAAAACAGACTTCCTGATACGGTAACGGGCGGCGCAAATAACGCTTAATTTTGTCAATCAATGCTTCTCGCGGAAACGCTACCATATCCATTACACCGCCACCGAGAATCACCACATCGGGATCAAACAAATTTACGCTGGAAGCAATTGCGCGAGCGGCGTGATCGAGCAGCGACTGCACAAACAACTCATCACTGGCATGGACAAACAACTCGCTCAAGGTGTAGTTACGAGGTTGTTGTTCATACCACCGTTTTAATGCCAGCCCCGAACAGACTGTCTCAAGGCAGCCAGAGTTGCCACAGCCACAGTGTTGAGTCATATCACCTTGCGGTATGTGCCCTAATTCTCCTGCAACACCATGCGCTCCGGTCCATGGCGCACCATTCATCCAGATGGCAAATCCCATTCCGGTTCCCAGATAGGCTCCCAGGACCAGTTGATCGACCAGATGATTTTCCTGCACATCCCAGGAGAGTTGCAGGTTTACATCACGGGAAAATGCTAACGGGCATTTCAGTGAAGCTTGCAGGTTATCAGCCAGGCCATGTAGCTCCCCGGCCGACAATGGCAAGTTGGGAGTCGAAATAATGCTGCGTTGATCTTTGCCAACCAGTGCCGGTAAACCCATGATTAGCCCACAACAGGTCACATCGTAATGCACGAACTGTTGATGCAGCATAGCAGCGATTCCGCTGGCGACATCGGGGACCAATACATCTGCGGTACGGCGCTTTTCGCAATGCACAATCTCCCCCGCAGCCGTTTGCAGGCAAAAGCGGATATGAGTCGCCCCCATATCCACGCCCGCCACCACGCTACGCTGTTTTGCCATAACTCTGCACTCCTTTACGGGCATTGAGGATCTGCGTGGTCATTACCTGCCAGGCATCAGTAATATTATCTGCATGATTAAACAGCCCGGATGTGCCAACGATAAACACGTCCGCACCTGCCGCTATCAGTCGGTCATAAGTAGCCTGATTACAAGAGCCATCCACTTCGATTTCATAATGCAAACCTTCACGCTCGCGCCATGCTTTTAGTTCAGCAATTTTATTCAGCATCTCAGGAATAAATGGCTGCCCGGCGAAGCCCGGATCAACAGTCATCACCGTAATTTTATCGGCCTTATGGATGTAGTATTTCATGGCTTCAACCGGTGTTTCAGGGTTAAGGATCAGCCCGACCTTCATTCCCAAGCGACGGATTTCATCAATCAAGCGAAACGCCTGACCATTAATGGTTTCCGGGTGCAGCGTGATGAAATTAGCCCCAGCCTGCGCCAGCTGGCTGATGTAATCCTGCGGTCGAGTCACCATCAGGTGGCAATCCAGCGGTTTACTCGCCAGTTTTTTCACCTGGCTGACAAAAAACGGTGACAAAGTCAGGTTTGGTACAAAATGACCATCCATTATGTCGATGTGAAAATAATCTGCGTGACTGTCTATAAACTCGATCTGTTCTTTAAATTTCAGCAGATCCATACACATTAATGAGGGAGCGATTTTCATGTTCTATTCCTTACTTACTGATAAGACGGTCGAGGGCGACAGCCGCGATAATTAATCCACCCATCACCACCAGCTGGTAGTAGGTTTGTACTTGCAGAATATTGAGACCGTTATTGATAGTGCCGATAATTAACCCGCCAATAACCACCGAGAAAATGCGCCCTTTGCCACCGAAGAAACTGGTCCCGCCAATGATGGCACTGGCAATGGCGTAGGTTTCGAATCCCATACCGGCGAGAGGTTCTGCCGCGCCCAGACGCGCCGTGGAAACCACGCCCGCCAGTCCGGCACAAACACCAGAGATGATGAACACCACCAAAGTGTGAAACTTCACATCGATCCCGGAATAGAACGCCGAGTTTTTATTGCCGCCGAGGGCATAAATGTTGCGCCCAAGCCGCATCCGGGTAGTGAGAAACCAGAGGACCAACGCAATCAGCAGAGAGAAGATCACCGGAACAGGGATCCCAAGTGGGCTTGCGGCGAAGAAGTTAACGAAATCAAAGGAGAAGCCATACACCGAGTTGGCATCAGAAATCACCAGGGTGATGCCACGAAAAATGGCGTTTGTGCCAAGAGTGATAATAAACGGATGGAGACCTGTCCAGTTGACCAGGCAACCGTTGATAGCCCCCAAAGCGCCACCTACCAGCACACCACCAATCAGTGCTGCGATGATCGGATCAATCCCCGCCAGCATCAGTTTGGCCGTCACCATACCGGAGAGCGCCAGAATCGCGCCGACAGAAAGGTCAATACCTGCTACCAGAATGGCAAAGAACTCGCCCATACCAATCAATACGGTAACGGAGCTTTGAACAAAGATCTGACTAATGTTGTTCGTCGTTAAAAAATACTCCGGCGACAAAGAACCGAAGATGGCGACGATGATAGCGAGGATAAAAAACGTGCCGTACTTATCCCAGAACAGCGCGAAGTTGAACGGTTTTTTCTCCGCGACCTCGCCTTTTACTCTTGTGGTAATGCCCATGCCATAATCTCCTCTTCGCTCAGGTCATCGCAGTTGGTCAGGATTTGCGTCAGTCGCCCCTCGCAGAACACAGCGATGCGGTCACAGACGGCGAGAATTTCAGGAAGCTCAGATGACACCATCAGGATGACTTTTCCGTCGTCCGCCAGTTGGCGCATCACTTTGTAGATTTCGGCTTTCGCGCCGACGTCGATACCACGGGTAGGTTCATCGAAAATGATCACTTCCGGGTGACAACACAACCATTTAGAAATCAATACTTTTTGCTGATTACCGCCAGAAAGTTCTCCGATATTCTGGTTGACGGTATGGCATTTCAGCGCCAGTAATTCCCGCTGCGCCTCAGCAATTTGCTGCTCCTCATGGTCATGAAACAGCCCCATTGCGCCTTTAAGACCACCCTTTTTCAGGCTGCGGCTAATCGCCATATTCTGGGCAATCGAGAAATTGGGGAAAAAACCGTTATCGCGCCGACTTTCGGTGATGTAAGCCATCCCTTTTTTCACCGCATCCAGTGGCGAACGTGGTGAGATAGCTGCACCATTCAGGCGGATTTCGCCGCTGGCACGTTTATCCACACCGAACAGGCAGTTCATCAACTCCGTCCGGCCAGATCCTACCAACCCGGCAAAGCCGAGAATTTCACCGCGACTGACCGAGAAAGAGATATCGCGGACTTTTTTGCGGTCGTGACTGGTAACATTTCGCACTTCAAACACGGTCTCCCGCGCCACATTTCCGGTGCTTTCTTTCATGGCGCTAAAGCGGTTTTGCAACTCACGTCCAACCATTAGCCGCACAATGTCGTCATTAGAGACATCACTCACCATGCCACTGCATACGCTGCTGCCATCTTTCATTACTGTGTAGCGATCACAGATACGGCGAATCTCTGCCAGCTTATGAGAGATATAAACAATGGCTGTGCCCTCTTTACGCAGCTGGTTCATGATCAAAAACAGGTAATCCACCTCTTTATTGGTCAATGACGACGTAGGTTCATCCATGATGATCACTTTGGCATCGAGCATCAGTGTCTTGGCGATCTCCAGCATCTGTTTATGGCTGATTGATAAATTCGCCACTTTTTCATCTAAATCGACTTTTAATCCCACTCGTAGCAACATCATTGCCGCCCGAATACGCATTTCTTTCCAGTCGATAATATCGACACCACAGACTTTCTTTGTCAGATGGCGACCAATATATAAATTCTCCAGTACCGTTAATTCATCAATAACGCTTAACTCTTGATAAATAATCCCGATGCCAAGTTGTGCCGCTAATTTATGGTCCAGTTTGTCATAGGTCGTATTATTGATAGTGATCGTGCCTTTACTCGGTGGATGTATTCCCGACAGCACTTTCATTAAAGTTGATTTACCTGCGCCATTTTCACCTAATAACGCATGTATTTCGTGAGGATAAACTGTTAAATCAACCGATTTTAATGCGTGAACCGGACCAAAGGATTTGCCGATCCCCGCCATGGATATATATGGCGTGACCATAAATAATTTCCTTTTTAATGACCCCCTTCCATAACGCTACAGAAGGGGGTTTATGACAACTTATTATTTGGTCACAAGGATAGAATCTACCAGTTTAAATTGTGGTGCTTTATCCAGGGCAATCACTTTGCCTGACTTCGCAGCATCAACCATCAGCTTCAAACCGCTGGCACCGATATCTGCCGGATTCTGCGCGACAGTCGCGGTCATCTGACCCGCCTCAACCATTTTACGCGCTTCCGGGATACCGTCGGTGCCTACCACCAGAACTTTCCCCACTTTGCCCGCATTTGCGACAGCCTGGGCGACGCCCATTGCCATAGTATCGTTGGCGCAATAAATTGCTTTGATATTTGGGTTACGCTGCAACACGTTAGTGGCAACGTCCAGCGCTTTGATACGATCCCAGTCGGCAGGTTGACTGGCGACGAGCTTGATCTGCGTGGCCTTTTTGAAAGCATCGGTCGCACCATTACGCCGAGCCTCACCAGAAGCATTACCGGCTTTGCCTTCGATAATGGCTACTTCGCCACCTTCAGCGCCCAGTTTGTCGATAATAAATTCCGCGCCTTTCGCCCCAACAGCGACGTTATCAGTGGTGACAAACGCTTCAACATTACCCCCCGCTTTTTTCAGGTTATCCATATCAATCTTTTCATCGAGATTGACCAGATAAATGCCTTTTTTCCATGCCCGGGCGACGGGCATTACCAGGTTAACCGAAGAGAGTGGTGCAAAGGCAATCCCTTTATAATTCTTATTACTGAGATCTTCGAACAGCTGTAATTGCGATTGAAAATCGCCTTCTGAAGGAGAAGCAAAAATATCTACGCTCACCCCCAGTGTTTTGGCTTCCTCTTCAATACCTTTTTTCATATCCACCCAAAATGGATTAGATAAAGTTTTTAATACGACGGCGTATTCGGCCGCAGCAAATGCACTGGTTGATAACATTAAGCCCACAGCAGCGCCGCTGAAATATTTCAGATATTTATTCATAATAATGTTCTCAGTGTAGGGTTGAGTGGTAATCCCGCGATTGCGGGATTACTTTTTTACTTCAGCGCACCTGGTGAAAAGAAATCAACAATTGCGCCCGTTTTTTGCATATTTTTATTGGCCTGTTCAATATTAAGCTGGGCAACAGAAACAAAAAAAGCATCCAGCAAAGTAAGTTGTAAAATGCGGGCAGAGGCGTTTCTACCTAATAACGGTGTTTCAGGTGCCGGGGAGCAAATAATATAATCAGCCAACTTCGCTATCGGAGAATGATAGCTATGAGTGATACAAATAATTTTTGCCCCATTCTTTTTCGCCAGTTCTACAGCCGCCTTCACATCACTGGTTCGCCCTGAGTGGGTCACGACCAGCACCACATCGCCTTCTTGTAACAACGAAGCGGACATCATCATGATGTGAGCATCAGGATAGGCCTGACAGCGCACACCAATACGTAAAAACTTGTGCTGAATATCCGCACAAATAGCGTTTGAACCGCCAGCGCCATAGAGATCGCGTTGTTTTGCCTGATAAAAGAAACGCGCGGCCCGGTGAATCTCATCGACATTGACAATCGACTGGCCTTCCATAATGGTGCGTAACGTGATGTTGAACACCTTGTTCACGACATCCTGTGGCGCTTCATCAAAAGCCAGTTCACTGGGAAGTACCTGCTCGGACTGAGAAAAATAGTCTTCCAGCGCACTACGCAAGTTACGAAAGCCGCTAAACCCTAATAATTTTGAGACCTTTACGATCATCGCCTCGGAGACGGCTAATGCTTCCGCAACATCTTTTATCGCTGGAGCACTACTAAGATTGCCTGGTTTCAGCAACCACTCCACGATCCGACTTTCGTTTTCTGTCATGCCTTCCTGCTTCATTCGCAGGTAGGGGGCAAGCCCGATTCCCTCAGGAAGCCCTGAATCAAACTCTGACTGGCTCATCGCGTTCTCTTGTCCATGAAATAAAGACGCCACTATAACACCACAGCAAAAACAGAAAAGATGCTGGCAACTTCACAAAACTGTTAAATTCATAAAGTTTGTTATTTTGTGAATCAAACAACATATCATCAATCCAATTAACAAATATAATCTATATAAATCAATTACATATATATTTTTATTACTAAACAACTTTACAGCAATGCTTAATCTAAAAGTAGTAAGACTATTGCGCAGTGATAGCTTTGGGAGTAGAAAAATAATTCTTTTTAGAGTAACTGTATATTTATTGCACATATAGAGCCATAAATATCACAACTTATGTAAATCCGTGAAGTTTGCGGTCTTCAGGAGCAGAAAATGAAAAAGATTGCCTTCGGCTGCGATCATGTGGGTTTTATCCTTAAAGAGGAGATCCTTACGCATTTAGCCCAACGCGGAATCGAGGTACTCGATAAAGGTACGTGGTCTGGTGAGCGTACTGATTATCCACGTTACGCCAGTGCAGTTGCTCAGGCGGTGGTGGCGGGGGAAGCAGATGGCGGCATTTTGATTTGCGGGACTGGCGTGGGGATCTCAATTACTGCAAACAAATTTGCTGGTATTCGGGCGGTTGTTTGTAGCGAACCGTACTCTGCGCAGTTGTCGCGGCAACATAACGATACCAACGTGCTGGCATTTGGCTCGCGAGTCGTGGGCCTGGAGCTGGCAAAGATGATCGTCGATGCCTGGTTGGATGCAAAATTTGAAGGTGGGCGCCATCTGGCACGGGTCGAGGCAATAAAAGCAATTGAAATGCGGGATGATTGAGATTACTCCGCTACTGCTTTTATTCACACTTTTATAACGTAAGCCTGTCTGATACTGAGGCTGGCTTATGAAAACTTTTCCCCAACTTTGTTTATTTGCTTTGCTGTCACTAAGTACGCTGCCGGTACGGGCCGATATCATTGATGACACTATCGGCAATATTCAGCAGGCGATTAGTGATGCTTATAACCCTGACAGTGATCGCAATTACGATGACTCGCGCGATGAGAGCTGGCAACGGCAAGTCAGTGATGACCGTCGGCGGCAGTATGAAGACAGACAGCGTCAGTTTGAAGATCGCCGTCGCCAACTGGAAGATCGCCAGCGTCAGCTTGATCAGGAACGCCGCCAGTTAGACGATGAAGAGCGACGAATGGAGGAGGAATACTCGCGTTAGGCTGAAAGTAATGGCGGTGCAGTAAAACACCGCCCCCAACCAACTTACTCTGTTGGCGCCTGCTGTTTCACGACATTGATCATCCACGGAACGCCGAAACGGTCAGTGACTTTACCGAATCCGTGCGCCCAAAACGTTTCCTGCCAGTCCATTTCTATTTTTCCTTCTGCTGCCAGGTTACCAAACCAGCGTTTCCCCTCTTCAACATCCTGTGTATCAAGCACCAGCGTAAAGCCAGAGTAGTGGGCATTTCCTGATGGCATAGCATCGCTCATCATGATGTCACTTCCGGCAATGCGCACATTGGCATGAGCGATGGCACTGTCCGGGAACTGCATACCTGATGGGCAACCGTCTTCACTCTCCTGTGCAGATTTCGGCATCTCAGCAAAACTGATTTTGTAGAGCAGCTCCGCCCCCAGCGTTTGCTGATAGAAAGCGATAGCGTCGGCACAATTGCCAGCAAAAGAAAGGTAAGGACTTAACGGCATGATCGTAACCTCAGGTTAGAGAAGCCAGTTAAGTGTAGTTCGTTTTTTGTACAGAGATGTATACAACGTTATGAGTAGATCCAGCAAATTTGCTAACCAAAATTTAACCCTCTGGCGGCATTACAGTCGATTACGCTATACTAGCCACTGAAAATGCTGGTTCACTTCCTTCGAACCAGTTTTCAATGTGTTTTTCACACAAATTAATCAACGTCCCCTTCCGAGGATCTGACCGTAACGGTCGGATAAGATATGTTAAACAGTATTTTTGTCATACTCTGCTTGATCGCTGTAAGTGCGTTCTTCTCCATATCGGAGATATCACTTGCTGCTTCGCGCAAAATCAAACTTAAACTGCTGGCTGATGAGGGTAATATAAATGCCCAACGGGTGCTGGATATGCAGGCTAACCCTGGTATGTTCTTCACCGTGGTGCAAATTGGCCTGAACGCGGTCGCCATTCTTGGTGGTATCGTGGGTGATGCGGCGTTTTCTCCGGCGTTTCACAGCTTGTTTTCCAGCTATATGCCTGAAGAACTCTCCGAGCAACTGAGCTTTATCCTCTCTTTCTCGTTAGTGACTGGCCTTTTTATTCTGTTTGCGGATTTAACCCCGAAACGCATCGGTATGGTTGCGCCAGAAGCTGTCGCTTTGCGTATCATCAACCCGATGCGCTTCTGCCTGTTCGTTTTCACCCCGCTGGTGTGGTTCTTTAACGGCCTGGCAAATATTATCTTCCGCATCTTCAAACTACCGATGGTACGTAAAGATGACATCACTTCCGATGATATCTATGCGGTGGTAGAAGCCGGTGCGCTGGCGGGAGTGTTGCGTAAGCAAGAGCACGAACTGATCGAAAACGTGTTCGAACTGGAATCCCGTACTGTACCTTCTTCCATGACGCCACGCGAAAATGTAGTTTGGTTTGATCTTCATGAAGATGAGCAAAGCCTGAAGAATAAAGTGGCCGAGCATCCACACTCGAAATTCCTCGTCTGTAATGAAGATATTGATCACATCATCGGCTATGTCGATTCAAAAGATCTGCTTAATCGCGTGCTGGCTAACCAAAGCCTGGCACTGAACAGTGGCGTACAAATTCGCAATACGTTGATCGTGCCAGACACATTAACGCTCTCTGAAGCTCTGGAAAGTTTTAAAGCTGCAGGTGAAGATTTTGCGGTAATCATGAATGAATACGCGCTGGTCGTGGGGATCATCACACTGAATGATGTGATGACGACACTGATGGGCGATCTGGTTGGTCAGGGTCTGGAAGAGCAGATTGTGGCGCGAGATGAAAACTCATGGCTGATCGATGGTGGTACGCCTATTGATGACGTGATGCGCGTGTTGGATATCGATGAGTTCCCGCAGTCAGACAACTACGAAACCATTGGCGGCTTTATGATGTTTATGCTGCGCAAGATCCCGAAACGCACCGATTCGGTGAAGTTCTCCGGCTACAAATTCGAAGTGGTGGATATTGATAACTACCGCATCGACCAGCTGCTGGTGACACGCATCGACAATAAAGCCACTGCGCTTTCCCCAAAACTGCCTGACGCTAAAGATAAAGAAGAAAGCGTCGCATAACCCCCCAAACGTCAACGGCTCCTGATTCAGGAGCCGTCTTATTACTGCATAGCACTTTGGTTACGCCATCTCTGTTTGCAGACGCATAACCTGACGGTTAACTTCGGACATCACTGACAAATGCAGCTTATCCTTCACTTTTGGGATAAGAATCTTACCCTTATCAAATTCAAAAGCGCCAACATCCTTGATGTATAACCGTCCACGGAACAGGATCTTTACGTACTTCGCCACTTGCAGTGGGTTGTACCGTTGGAAAATTTTCATTGTTTTCTCCTGCTGAGTCTAACGCCTTCGCGGTGCCACAATCGGCCCAACATTATTGAGGCGCAAATTTTAATGCCTTCTGACTATAGACTATCTCCGCAATGTTTCCACTTTGTAGAAGTTTTTTTACCTTATGGTTACAGTTATTCAGAATTATCTTTTCAGTGAAGCACGGTCTTCAGTATAAGCATTCATATTTCATATGATTTGTGCGCCCGTCCGCAAACTGGCATCAGACTTGCGGGAAAAACAAATAGATCGCACTTATGATTAAAACTCAGACCAAGTGGTCGGATCACCTGCACACGATAAGAAGGAAAAATTATGACACTTCGCAAGATTCTGGCGCTCTCCTGCCTGTTACTGCCGATGATGGCCTCCGCACATAAATTTGAAACAGGGCAGCGCGTACCACCGGTGGGGATTGCCGACCGTGGTGAACTGATTCTTGATAAAGATCAGTTTAGCTATAAAAACTGGAACAGCGCACAGTTACCAGGAAAAGTGCGAGTCCTGCAACATATTGCCGGGCGAACTTCGGCCAAAGAGAAAAATGCCACACTGATTGAAGCGATCAAATCGGCAAAGCTGCCTCATGACCGTTATCAGACCACCACCATTGTTAACACAGACGACGCCATTCCCGGTTCCGGCATGTTTGTCCGTAGTTCTCTGGAAAGTAATAAAAAGCTTTATCCGTGGTCGCAGTTTATCGTTGATAGCAATGGTGTAGCACGTGGAGCCTGGCAGCTGGATGAAGAGAGTTCAGCCATTGCGGTGTTGGATAAAGACGGACGCGTGCAATGGGCGAAGGATGGTGCTTTAACTCAGCAAGAGGTGCAGCAGGTAATGGACCTGCTGCATAAATTACTTAGTAAATAGAGACACGAAAACCGGGGTTCAGGAATGATTCACGCGGAGTGTAATCCAGAGGTTTACCCTGCCAGTCATTAACATGCGCCCCGGCCGCTGCCGCAACTGCGTGACCGGCAGCGGTATCCCAAATATTAGTTGGCCCGAAACGCGGATAGAGTTGAGCCTGCCCTTCCGCCACCAGGCAGAACTTCAGTGAGGAGCCAATTGAGGTCGTCTGGTGTTCGCCAAGTTGTTGTAGATATTCTTTCAATTCCGCATCGGCATGGGAACGGCTGATCACCACCAGCGGTGGGCGAGCATCACGTACCTGAATCTGCTTACGTATACCATTTTCATCTTTCCAGGCTTTTCCTTCTGCCGCGCTGTACATCACCTTCATTACCGGCGCGTACACCACACCCAGAATTGGTTTGCCTTTGTCGATCAAGGCAATGTTTACCGTGAATTCGCCATTACGTTTAATAAACTCTTTGGTGCCATCCAGCGGATCAACCAGCCAGTAACGCTGCCAGTGCTGGCGGACTTCCCAGCCGGGCGGATCTTCTTCGGAGAGAACCGGGATATCCGGCGTCAGCGTACGTAAACCGTCCATGATGACGGTATGCGCGGCAATGTCTGCAGCCGTCACCGGGGAGTTATCGGCTTTACTGGCGACATCCATCGGTACTGTTCCATCATAAACTTGCATAATGGCGTCGCCCGCCATCCGTGCAAGTAGGCATACTTGTTCTAACATTTTCCACCTCTTTTGTTTCAGTGGTGTTAACTCGTTGTTTTACTTATACCCTATCAATAAAGAATGCGCCAACTGTGATAGTGTCATCATTTTCAAAGCGTTAAATTGTGGCATTCTTCGCTGTTCTGTTAGTAAGACGTTTATTCTCCCTTTTCTTTCGTATTCCCGATAATAAAAGGATGTCCCTGATGATTAAGTTTAGCGCAACGCTCCTGGCCACGCTGATTGCCGCCAGTGTGAATGCAGCGACGGTCGATCTGCGTATCATGGAAACCACTGATCTGCATAGCAACATGATGGATTTCGATTATTACAAAGACACCGCCACGGAAAAATTCGGACTGGTACGTACGGCAAGCCTGATTAACGATGCCCGCAATGAAGTGAAAAACAGCGTACTGGTCGATAATGGCGATTTGATTCAGGGGAGTCCGCTGGCCGATTACATGTCGGCGAAAGGATTAAAAGCCGGAGATATTCACCCTGTCTATAAGGCATTGAATACGCTGGACTATACCGTCGGCACACTCGGTAACCACGAGTTTAACTACGGCCTGGATTACCTGAAAAATGCGTTGGCAGGAGCGAAATTCCCTTATGTAAATGCCAACGTCATTGACGCTAAAACCAAACAGCCCATGTTTACACCGTATTTGATTAAAGACACCGAAGTGGTCGATAAAGACGGAAAAAAACAGACGTTAAAGATTGGCTATATTGGCGTCGTGCCGCCGCAGATTATGGGGTGGGATAAAGCCAATTTGTCCGGCAAAGTCACCGTTAACGATATAACGGAAACTGTGCGCAAGTACGTGCCTGAAATGCGCGAGAAAGGTGCCGATCTCGTTGTCGTTCTGGCACATTCTGGTCTGTCTGCCGATCCGTATAAAGTGATGGCAGAAAACTCAGTTTATTACCTCAGTGAAATTCCGGGCGTTGATGCCATTATGTTTGGTCATGCTCACGCTGTTTTCCCGAGTAAAGATTTTGCGAATATCAAAGGGGCTGATATCGCCAAAGGCACGCTGAATGGCGTTCCGGCGGTAATGCCGGGCATGTGGGGCGATCATCTCGGCGTGGTCGATCTGCAACTCAATAATGACAGCGGAAAATGGCAGGTGGCGCAAGCGAAAGCGGAAGCACGCCCGATTTACGATATCGCCAATAAAAAATCTCTCGCGGCGGAAGACAGTAATCTGGTCGATACGCTTAAAGCCGATCACGACGCCACACGCCAGTTTGTCAGCAAACCAATCGGTAAATCTGCCGACAATATGTATAGCTATCTGGCGCTGGTGCAGGACGATCCGACCGTGCAGGTGGTGAACAACGCACAAAAAGCGTATGTCGAACACTACATTCAGGGCGATCCGGATCTGGCAAAACTGCCGGTGCTTTCAGCTGCCGCACCGTTTAAAGTCGGTGGTCGCAAAAACGACCCGGCCAGCTATGTGGAAGTGGAAAAAGGTCAGCTGACTTTCCGTAATGCTGCCGATCTTTATCTCTATCCCAATACGCTGATTGTGGTGAAAGCCAGCGGTAAAGAGGTGAAAGAGTGGCTGGAGTGCTCCGCCGGACAGTTTAACCAGATTGATCCTAACAGCACGAAACCGCAGTCACTCATCAACTGGGATAGTTTCCGCACCTATAACTTTGACGTCATTGATGGTGTGAATTATCAGATTGATGTTACTCAGCCCGCCCGCTATGACGGCGAGTGCCAGGTGGTTAATGCCAATGCGGAAAGGATTAAGAACCTGACCTTTAACGGCAAGCCGATTGATCCGAACGCGATGTTCCTCGTTGCCACCAATAACTATCGCGCTTACGGCGGCAAATTTGCAGGTACGGGCGATAGCCATATCGCTTTTGCTTCACCGGATGAGAACCGCTCGGTGCTGGCAGCGTGGATTGCAGATGAGTCGAAGCGTGCGGGAGAAATTCACCCGGCGGCAGATAACAACTGGCGTTTAGCACCGATTCCCGGCGATAAGAAACTGGATATTCGTTTCGAAACCTCTCCGTCAGATAAAGCCGCAGAGTTTATTAAAGAGAAAGGGCAGTATCCGATGAATAAAGTCGCGACCGATGATATCGGCTTTGCGATTTATCAGGTGGATTTGAGTAAGTAAAACACTTTTCCCGTCTATAAATATGAACCGCATCCGGCATTTATTGGCGGATGCGGTGCTGCTGCATCTTATCCGCCCTACAGGTCATGAACCGTAGGCCGAATAAGCGCAGCGCATCCGGCTGTTATGCCGCACGTTCATCCCGCACTGCCAACACCTCGGGCAAATTCAACTCAATCCAGTCCGCCAGTGCAGCAACCTTTTCGCTCACCTGCTCGCCCAGCGGCGTGAGGCTGTATTCCACATGCGGCGGCACCACCGGATAAGAGATACGGTTAAGAAACCCATCCTGCTCTAACGCCTGTAACGACTGCGCAAGCATCTTTTCACTCACCCCACCCATCTTGCGGCGCAGGTCGCTAAAACGGTGCGTACCTTCGCGAAGCGCGACCAGAATCAATACCCCCCAACGGCTGGTGACGTGTTTCAACACCTCGCGCGACGGGCACTGTTCGGCGAAGAGGTTACCCTCTTTCAGTTGTTGCGACAGGCTAACCTGACTCATTTCATACTTACCTTTTTGTACGTACTTACTAAAAGTAAGTTTAGGTGGTAGCGTATTTAAACACAAGACAAACCGATGGAGGCTTCCCATGATCGCAATTACCGGCGCAACCGGCCAACTTGGTCACCATGTTATTAACTCCTTACTGAAAACCGTTCCTGCCAGCCAAATAGTGGCTATCGCACGTAACCCGGCAAAAGCACAGGCATTGAGCGCGCAAGGCATTACTGTACGTCAGGCTGACTACGGCGATGAAGCCGCACTGACATCTGCGCTTCAGGGAGTGGAAAAATTACTGCTGATCTCTTCCAGCGAAGTGGGGCAACGTGCCCCGCAGCATCGAAATGTTATTAATGCCGCAAAGGCGGCGGGCGTGAAATTTATCGCTTATACCAGCCTGCTGCATGCGGATACCTCCCCGCTCGGCCTCGCCGATGAGCACATCGAGACGGAGAAAATGCTGGCTGATTCTGGCATCGCTTACACCCTGCTGCGCAACGGCTGGTACACCGAAAACTACCTCGCCAGCGCCCCGGCAGCACTGGAACACGGCGTATTTATCGGTGCCGCAGGCGATGGCAAAATTGCCTCAGCTACGCGAGCTGATTATGCGGTAGCTGCGGCGCGCGTAATTAGCGAAGCAGGTCACGAAGGCAAGGTTTACGAACTGGCAGGCGATAGCGCCTGGACACTGACACAGTTAGCGGCGGAACTCACCAAACAGAGCGGCAAACAGGTTACCTATCAAAACCTGAGCGAAGCCGATTTCGCCGCGGCGCTGAAAAGCGTCGGTCTGCCTGACGGGCTGGCGGATATGCTGGCAGATTCTGACGTTGGCGCATCGAAAGGCGGCCTGTTTGATGACAGCAAAACGCTTAGCAAATTGATTGGCCGCCCAACGACAACATTAGCCGAGAGCGTAAGCAATCTTTTTAATGTTAATAACTAGTTAATTAAAGTGGCATCCTCCCGTATCCTCTCTGATAATGACGGGATGCGGGGAACGACTACGGTTGTTCCCTGAATATTTCTTCTGACAGACCAATGGATGCCAGTAATGATTAGCGGCGTGCTGTACGCCCTGTTAGCAGGGTTGATGTGGGGGCTTATTTTTGTCGGGCCGTTGATCGTGCCGGAATACCCGGCGATGTTGCAGTCGATGGGCCGTTATCTGGCGTTAGGGTTAATTGCGCTACCCATTGCCTGGCTGGGGCGCGTGCGTCTGCGTCAGTTGGCGCGTCGCGACTGGCTTACCGCCTTGATGCTCACTATGATGGGCAACCTTATCTATTACTTCTGTCTTGCCAGTGCCATTCAACGTACTGGCGCGCCTGTTTCCACGATGATTATCGGCACCCTGCCGGTGGTGATTCCTGTCTTCGCCAATCTGCTTTATAGCCAGCGTGACGGTAAACTCGCGTGGGGGAAACTCACCCCAGCGCTGGTTTGTATTGGCATCGGTCTTGCATGTGTAAATATTGCTGAGTTAGACCACGGACTCCCCGATTTTGACTGGGCACGTTATGCCTCAGGCATCGTACTGGCGCTAGTCTCCGTGGTCTGCTGGGCGTGGTATGCCTTGCGCAACGCCCGTTGGCTGCGGGAAAACCCAGACAAACATCCGATGATGTGGGCGACGGCGCAGGCGCTGGTCACGCTGCCGGTTTCGCTCATCGGTTATCTCGTCGCCTGTTACTGGCTGAATACGCAAACGCCGGACTTCTCCCTACCTTTTGGCCCCCGTCCGCTGGTGTTTATTAGCCTGATGATTGCGATAGCTGTGCTTTGCTCATGGGTCGGCGCACTTTGCTGGAACGTCGCCAGCCAGCGATTACCAACGGTGATTCTCGGGCCGCTGATTGTTTTCGAAACGTTGGCAGGTTTGCTGTACACCTTTTTACTCCGCCAGCAAATGCCGCCGCTGATGACACTGAGCGGTATCGCGCTGTTAGTGGTTGGCGTAGTCATTGCGGTCAGAGCAAAACCGGAAAAACCCTTAACTGAACCTGTCTCTGAAAGTTGACACGCTGGCAGTGAGTTAAATAAGCCTCTGCTACGTAAGGGTTATAGCATTCACCTTAAAGATGCATTTAAAATACATCTTATCTTATTAAGAATGAGGTATCAGCTATGGCTTATCGCGACCAACCTTTAGGTGAACTGGCGCTCTCTATTCCTCGCGCTTCGGCTCTGTTTCGTAAATATGATATGGATTACTGCTGTGGCGGTAAGCAAACGCTGGCGCGCGCGGCGGCACGTAAAGAACTGGATGTTGAGGTCATTGAAGCCGAACTGGCAAAGCTTGCTGAACAACCGATTGAGAAAGACTGGCGTAGCGCCCCACTGGCAGAAATCATCGACCATATCATCGTGCGCTACCACGATCGTCACCGCGAGCAGTTGCCGGAGCTGATCCTGCAAGCTACCAAAGTCGAGCGCGTTCACGCCGACAAACCGAGCGTGCCAAAAGGGCTGACAAAATACCTGACTATGCTGCATGAAGAGCTTTCCAGCCACATGATGAAAGAAGAGCAGATCCTCTTCCCGATGATCAAACAAGGCATGGGCAGCCAGGCAATGGGGCCAATTAGCGTGATGGAAAGCGAGCACGATGAAGCGGGCGAACTGCTGGAAGTGATTAAACACACTACCAATAACGTCACTCCGCCGCCAGAAGCCTGCACTACCTGGAAAGCGATGTATAACGGTATTAATGAACTGATTGATGACCTGATGGAGCACATCAGTCTGGAAAATAATGTACTGTTCCCACGTGCGCTGGCGGGTGAGTGATCTAAAAGCTGGATGGCATTGCGCCATCCAGCATGAGAAAGCCGTTACTTCCGCAGTTCAGCAGTCCGCTTCTTACCAATAAATAACCAGCCCAGCCCCAACAAGATAAACCATAACGGGGTAACTATCAGCGCCTGGCGAGTGTCATCTTCCAGTGTCAGCAGCACGATCACGAACACAAAGAACGCCATACATACCCAGCACATCAGCTTGCCGAGCGGCATCTTGTAGATTGATTTCTCATGCAGGTGCGGACGCTGTTTGCGATACACCAGGTACGAGCAAAGGATAATCGTCCAGACGAACATAAACAGAATCGCGGAAACAGTCGTGATCATCGTGAACGCGCCAATTACACTTGGATTCACATACAACATCACCACGCCGCCAAGCAGACAGATACAAGAGAAGGTCAGCCCTTTCGCTGGTACGGCGCGCTTAGAGAGTTTAGCAAACGCTTTCGGCGCCACACCTTCCTGTGCCAGACCAAACAGCATACGACTGGTAGAGAAGACGCCGCTGTTAGCGGAAGAGGCCGCAGACGTCAGCACCACAAAGTTAATCACGCTTGCGGCAGCAGGCAGCCCCACCAATACAAACAGTTCAACGAACGGGCTTTTCTCAGCAACAACGGAGCTCCACGGTGTTACAGACATGATCACAATCAGCGCAAACACATAGAACATAATGATGCGAATTGGAATGGAGTTAATTGCGCGCGGCAGTGATTTCTCCGGATCTTTGGTTTCCGCAGCTGTTGTACCGACCAGCTCAATTCCCACGAAAGCGAAAACCGCTATCTGGAATCCAGCAAAGAAGCCGCTTAAGCCTTTCGGGAACCAGCCGCCATCATTCCACAAATGCGTGAATGATGCTTCCACGCCAGTCGGTGACTGGAAGTGCATCATCACCATGATCAAACCGACAACAATCAGTGACACGATGGCGACAATTTTGATCATCGCAAACCAGAACTCCATCTCACCGAACATTTTTACCGTGGCGAGGTTTAGAACCAGTAACAGAATGATCACGGATAACGAAGCAACCCAGTCAGAAAGCCCAGGGAACCAGAATTGCGCATATGCGGTAATGGCAACGACATCTGCCATCCCGGTTACTACCCAACAGAACCAGTAGGTCCAGCCAGTAAAATACCCTGCCCACGGCCCCAGTAGATCGGAAGCGAAGTCACTAAAAGATTTGTATTCCAGATTCGAAAGCAGCAATTCCCCCATTGCCCGCATCACGAAAAAGAGCATAAAACCGATGATCATATAAACGAAGATGATCGACGGTCCGGCAAGACTGATTGTTTTACCGGAACCCATAAACAGCCCCGTACCAATGGCCCCACCAATGGCAATAAGCTGGATATGTCGGTTTGTGAGATTGCGCCGTAGCGACTGTTCAGCCGGAGCCTGTTCTTCGGCAACGACTTTTACCTGATCTACCATGTTTTTTCTTCCTGTACCTGTCTGTGTTGTTCAGGCTCTGCGGCCTTTTGTACGTCTATGATACGACGAATCTGTATCGGGACTCATCGATATTAGGTAAGAATAAGCGGGATGAATACTAAGATTTAAATATAATGTTAATTATATGTTTAATTTGAGGGTCATATCACTCTGGTAACGCGAAACAGCTCACAAAAATAACCGCAACAGAGCCATTTGCAACATAAAATATCGACAGTAAGCAAATTCTAGTTTTTACGCTCTGTTGTCCATTCCCCTCAAATCTGAGGGGAACAGAATGCACTGCTTAGAGGATTTCCAGCAGTTCGACTTCAAACACCAGGGTGCTGAACGGCGGGATGGACGCGCCTGCGCCGCGCTCGCCATATGCCAGTTCCTGCGGGATGGTCAGTTCCCATTTAGAACCTACCGGCATCAGAGTCAGTGCTTCAATCCAGCCAGGGATCACGCCGTTAACCGGGAATTCAGCCGGTTCGCCACGAGCAACGGAGCTGTCAAACACAGTGCCGTCGATCAGTTTTCCGGTGTAATGAACACGAACGCGGTCGGTACGTGCCGGAATTGCGCCTTCGCCCTGGGTGATCACGCGGAATTGCAGGCCAGATTCGGTGCTGTTCACACCTTCTTTTTTGGCATTTTCTTCAAGATATTTCACACCTTCGGCAGCCATCGCCTGGAAACGCTGGCGACGAACGGCATCGGCACGTTCGTGAATTTCACGCAGTGCACGGTGTACCACATCAACCGGAACAGCCGGATGTTTGCCTTCCAGCGCGTCTGCAATACCAGCCACCAGCGCCTCCGGCAGCAGCCCTTGCAGGCCAGATTCACTCAGTTGTTGGCCTACCTGTAAACCAATGCCGTAACTTGCTTGCGCTTCGATGGTGTCAAAAGTTGGGGTGGTCATCGTATTTCCTTTCTTCGGGTATAAAGTAGCGGGCAGGATATCAGCCACACTTCTTCCGGTAAAACTTTGTCGCGGGATGAGTGACAAATCCCAGGGAAACAGAAACAATAGGGATAATCCGCATGAATACAAAAACAGCGGTAATACCACGGACATCATAGCGTTAGCTTATTACTACGCTATGATTGAGGAACACGACGCGGAGCAGGAGGAAAACCATGCCTGGGCGCTTTGAACTAAAACCAACTCTGGTGAAAATCTGGCACGCACCAGATAACTTTCGCCTCATGGACCCGTTGCCGCCGATGCATCGCCGCGGGATCATTATTGCGGCAATAGTGCTGGTTATCGGTATTCTTCTGCCTGGAGATGAAACACGCCAGATGCCTGTTGTCACCCGCGAAGCGCAGTTAGATATGCAATCCCCTTCCCCAGGTGAAGCACAGCTACAGGCACATTTAGTGACGCCGCAAAACGATCCGGATCAGGTCGCCCCGGTCGCGCCGGAACCTATTCAGGAAGGTCAACCTGAAGAGCCACCTGTTGCAGAGACACAATCTTTCCAACCGGAAAGTGGTATTGATCAACAGTGGCGGACATATCGCGTAGAGCCAGGTAAAACCCTTGCCCAGCTGTTCCGCGACCACAATTTGCCGCCTACAGACGTGTACGCTATGGCCCAGGTCGAGGGCGCGGATAAACCGCTCAGTAACCTGCAAAATGGTCAGATTGTTAAAATCCGTCAAAATGCGAATGGGGTGGTTACCGGCTTAACCATTGATACAGGAAATAATCAGCAAGTCCTGTTCACCCGCCAACCTGATGGTAATTTCATCCGCGCGCGCTGATTACCCACGTGCCGGGTTCACCAAAAGCCAGCTCAGGATGGTCTCTTTGATCACCCTGCGTCTGGCTTCCAAAGCCTCAGGTGAAACCATGCTAATGTGATATACCATCCCCAGTGTGTACTGGTTTATTAAATAATATGCACCCAGTGCGGCGATATTAATATTGATTTGTAAGGGATCAATATTTTTCTTAAAGGTTTTCTGCCGCTGCCCCTCTTCTAATAATGAAGCCATTGACTGCAAATGTGCATGGTTAATTTCAGCAAGGCGTTTTGATTTTTTATAATGCACGCCCTTACTTTGGTTTTCACTATGGACTATTTTTAAAAACCACGGGTTATTGATGTAATAATCCCAAGTAAAATCAATTATTTTCTCGATCGCAATAACCGGCGAAAGCCCTGAAATGTCAAGCTCTCTCTCTTTTTCGCGAATATCGTTCCAGGTATATTCCAGTACTTCAATAAACAAATTTTCTTTATTACCAAAGTGGTGATAAACCGTCTGTTTACTGCACCCTGCTGCCTTTACAATATTATCTACTCTGGCCCCTTCATAACCATATTCGGCAAATTCATTAACCGCGCATAGCAGCAATTTTTCCTTCAGGTTTTGTGCGTGACTGGTATCAAGATACATTCCACTTCCCCACTTCCTCTTCGTGATGGCTATCATAACCGGATTTGATCTCAGCGACAGCAAAAAGGATAAAAGTCGTAATTTCATTGAGTTATCAAATTACCTGTGATCACTCTCGCAGATCAACCAACTAGATGGTTGATCTTTCTTGCCACACATTGCAAGCTAATCGTCACTTAAGGAAATAATATTCAAAAAGAGGGTTATCGTATGAAGTCAACACGTCCTGTTGCTGTCATCACTGGAGCCGCACGTGGTATTGGAAAGGGCTGTGCCCTGGAGCTTGCGCGTGGCGGATTTAATCTGCTGATTAATGATCGTCCAGATGCCGACAGCATAGAAAAATTACATGCCACACAACAGGAATGTCTGGCAGAAGGCGTGGAAGTGATTTGCTTCCCTGCTGATGTTGGTGATCTCTCCCTGCATGAAGAGATGCTCGACGCGGCGCAAAACCAGTGGGGGCGTCTGGACTGTCTGCTCAATAACGCGGGAATTTCAGTGAAAAAACGCGGTGACCTCCTCGACCTCGAACCAGACAGCTTCGACCAAAACATTGCCATTAACACCCGCGCACCGTTCTTTCTCGCTCAGGCATTCAGTAAGCGCTTACTGGCACAACCAAAGCCGGAAGAGGAGCTACCACACCGCTCGATTATTTTTGTCAGTTCCATTAATGCCATCATGCTGGCGATGAATCGCGGCGAATATACCATTGCCAAAACTGCCGTCTCCGCCGCTGCTCGTCTGTTTGCCGCTCGCCTTTGCAATGAACAAATTGGCGTTTATGAAGTGCGCCCTGGCCTAATCAAAACTGATATGACTATTCCGGCAACAGCTTATTACGACGAACTGATTGCCAAAGGTCTGGTGCCGTGGGGACGTTGGGGTTATCCGGCTGATATTGCTTCCACTGTCCGCGCGATGGCGGAAGGTAAACTGATTTACACCTGCGGTCAGGCGGTCGCCATCGACGGCGGCTTAAGTATGCCGCGCTTCTGAGGCTGAATCATGAGAGATCTGTTACAACGCCCGGATTTATTCAGTATCAATACCGCGACACTGGGCTATAAAACGCCGCTACCTGCCATTATTGATGCCTGCGCCGCACGCGGTATTGGCGCGATTGCCCCCTGGCGCAGAGAGTTGCAGGGTGAAGATCTCCAGCAAATCGCCCGCCAGCTTGCTGCCAGTAACATGAGCGTTTCCGGTTTGTGCCGTAGCACTTACTACACCGCGCCGACGCTGGCGGAACGCAAACTGGCGATTGATGATAACCGCCGGGCGCTGGACGACGCCGCTGTACTGAACGCCGCCTGTTATATGCAGGTGGTTGGCGGTCTGCCAATGGGAACAAAAGATCTGTACGAAGCGCGGGAACAGGTGAAACAAGGGATTCGCCAGTTGCTGCCACATTCGAAAGATGTCGGCGTGCCAATTGCGCTGGAGCCGCTGCACCCGATGACCGCCGCCGATCGCTCTTGCCTGTGCACGTTACGTCAGGCGCTGGACTGGTGTGATGAACTCGATCCCGATGGGGAGTTTGGCCTCGGCGTGGCGGTGGATGTTTATCACGTCTGGTGGGACCCGGATCTCGCCAGTCAGATCCTGCGTGCCGGAAAGCGCATCCTCGCGTTTCATGTTTCCGACTGGTTAGTGCCGACCACCGATCTGGTCAATGACCGTGGAATGCCGGGAGATGGTGTCATCAATATTCCGTCAATTCGTCGGCTGGTTGAAAACGCCGGATTTAATGGCGCTATTGAACTGGAAATATTCTCACCATACTGGTGGCAAAAAGATATTAACAGCACACTGGATATTAGCGTCGATCGCATCGCGCATTATTGCTAAGGAATGATCATGAATGACCAACCCGTTCTGTTCAGCAGAGCGGCGGCTTCTTGCCGCCTGACATTGAACCGTGAAGATAAATGTCATGCTATTAATGAAGAAATGATCGAATCTCTCGACCATTATTTAAATGAAATTGAAAACGACACCACATTACGATTAGTCGAATTAACGGCAACCGGCGATAAATTCTTTTGTGCGGGCGGCGATATTAAATCGTGGTCAGCCTATTCGCCATTAGATATGGGCAGAAAATGGATTAAACGCGGCAATGACGTTTTTAATCGCCTGCGCAATTTACCTCAATTAACGGTTGCGAATCTCAACGGTCATACCATCGGCGGTGGTATTGAACTTGCCTTGTGCTGCGATATTCGTATTGCCCGCCCCGGCGCGAAATTCTCTAACCCGGAAGTGATGCTCGGCATGGTACCTGGCTGGATGGGCATTGAACGCGTGCTTAATCAGGTCGGTCCGGTGGTCGGTCGCCAGATGCTGATGCTGGGTAAACGCCTGACGGCGCAGGAAGCTCAGGCGGCAAATTTAATTGATGAAGTGGTGGAAAAAGACCAGGTAGAAAGCTGGATGATGAATCAGTTAGCGCAACTGGAAAAATGTGGTCCGGTAGCGCTGGCACATATTAAGCAACTGATTCTGGCGCTGGAAAATAAACACACCGATTACCCGCACCAGTTACTGGCTGGATTAATGTCCGCCACTCAGGATTGCCAGCAGGCGACGCGCGCATTTGCCGAAAAAGCCAGCGTGAGCTTCCATAATCAATAAGGAAATTGTATGCGTAAGATAACAACCGCCGAGACACTGGCGGCGCAAATTCAGGACGGCGCAACCATTGCCATTAGCGGTAATGGCGGCGGCATGGTTGAAGCGGACCATATTCTGGCTGCTATTGAAGCGCGTTTCCTGCAAACCGGACACCCGCGCGATCTGACATTAATCCACTCGCTGGGCATTGGCGATCGCGACTGCAAAGGCACTAACCGCTTCGCTCATGCAGATATGCTCAAACGCATCATTGCCGGACATTTTACCTGGTCGCCCAAGATGCAGGATCTGGTAAAAAACAATGCTATTGAAGCCTACTGCTTCCCTGGTGGCGTAATTCAGGCACTGCTGCGGGAGATCGGTGCCGGACGTCCAGGGCTTTTTACCCACGTTGGGCTGGGATCGTTTGTTGATCCGCGCAACGGCGGCGGTAAGTCGAACGCCAGCACCACTGAGGATCTGGTAGAACTGATTGAAATCGACGGTGAAACCAAACTTCGTTATCGCCCTTTCAAAGTGGATTACGCGATTTTGCGTGGCACTTATGCCGATCCTCGAGGCAACGTCAGCCTTGAAGAAGAGGCGATTGATATGGATAGCTATTCCATGGCGCTGGCAGCACACAACAGCGGCGGCAAAGTGTTCGTACAGGTGCGCGATGTGCTGGAAGCTGGTGCCATTGAACCACGCCGGGTCAAATTACCGGGCATTCTGGTTGATGGCATCGTTGAACACCGCGAACAACCACAAACCTATCTTGGCGGTTACGATCTGACCATTAGCGGTCAGCATCGCCGTCTAAGTTCTAACGACGCAATTGAACTGGTTAGTCATCCGGTGCGCCGCCTGATTGCCCGTCGGGCAGCACGCGAACTGGTGGCTGGCGCTTCAGCCAACTTTGGCTTTGGTATTCCGGGCGGTATTCCAGGAGTAGCGCTGCGCGAAGGCGTGCCTTATCAAAGTTTATGGCTGAGCGTAGAACAGGGCGTACATAACGGCATGATGCTGGATGATGCTCTGTTCGGCTGCGCCCGCAACGCCGATGCCATTATTCCGTCACTCGATCAGTTCGAGTTCTACAGCGGCGGCGGCATCGACATTACTTTCCTCGGTATGGGTGAGATGGATGAGTACGGTAACGTCAACGTCTCCCATCTCAATGGCAATCTCATTGGCCCCGGCGGATTTCTCGAAATTGCGCAAAACGCCCGTAAAGTGGTGTTCTGTGGCACGTTCGACGCCAAAGGTAGCAAGATTGATGTAACACCAGATGGCTTGCATATCGCCCAGTCAGGTCAAATCCCTAAACTGGTTACCCAGGTGGAAAAAATCACTTTTAGCGACGCCTACGCACAGCAAAGCGGTCAGGAAGTGTTGTATATCACTGAACGTGCAGTATTCCAGTTAACGGCAGAAGGCGTTGAATTAATTGAAATCGCACCAGGTGTGGAGATTGAGCGCGACATTCTGCCATATATGGCTTTCCGTCCAATTATCAATCAGCCACGCCTGATGGAAAGTAGCCTGTTTACGCCGATGGAGGATGCATGAGTCAGCTTGATGACACCATCCTTGATGCGCTGACGCACGTCACTTTCCCGAAGGGTTTTGCACAGGCAGAACCCGCATGGGTTGTCACGGTAGACGGTGTTGATTACCCACTCTGGCAAACAGATGCCCTGGTAGTCGGCAGTGGTGCAGCCGGGCTGCGTGCAGCTGTGGAACTTAAACGCCGCCAGCAAAATGTGTTGATCGCCACTGCCGGGTTATATATGGGGACGTCGGCATGTTCTGGTTCCGATAAACAGACACTGTTTACCGCCGCTACCGCGGGCAATGGCGACAACTTCACCAAACTGGCAGAGGCACTGGCGAGCGGTGGGGCGATGGATCACGACACCGCTTATGTCGAAGCGGTAGGTTCTCTGCACACTCTTGGCGGGTTGCAATATCTTGGTCTGGAATTACCGGAAGATCGCTATGGCGCGATTCTTCGTTATCAAACCGATCATGACGAAGCCGGGCGAGCAACCTCGTGTGGGCCACGTACCTCAAGGTTAATGGTGAAAGTGCTGCTGGAAGAAGTACAGCGCCTCGCCATTCCAGTGTTGACCAGTGCAACAGTGATTAAACTGCTGCATCAGCGTGACGAAAACGGCGAAGACTGCGTGGCGGGGGCAATCCTCGCGACCGGTCATCGCGCCCATAACCCATGGGGGCTGGCAATTGTGACTGCGCCCAATGTGGTGCTGGCAACAGGAGGGCCTGGCGAGCTTTATCGAGACAGTGTGTACCCACATAAATGCTTCGGCTCGCTGGGGCTGGCGCTGGAAGAAGGTCTGACGCTAACCAATCTGACCGAAAGCCAGTTTGGTATAGGCACGCCGCGCAGCACGTTTCCGTGGAATTTGTCCGGCACCTATGTACAGGTGATCCCATATATCTATTCCGTGGATGCCGGGGGCAACGAGTATAACTTCCTCGCAGATTACTATCGCACCACCCAGGAGCTGGCTTCAAACATCTTCCGTAAAGGCTATCAGTGGCCGTTTCACGCCACACGAGTGATGGATTTTGGCTCCAGCTTGTTAGATATGGCAGTAGCGCAAGAGCAGCAATCAGGGCGTCAGGTATTTATGGATTTCAATCGCAATCCTGAACCTGTGCCGGGTGACATGCCGTTCTCATTAGATCGACTGGACGACGACGTTCGCGCGTATCTGGAAAATAACGACGCTCTGGCACCATCGCCCATCGAACGACTGCAACGAATGAATCCGCTGTCTATCTCGCTGTATAAGATGCACGGTTACGATCTCACCACGCAGCCATTGCAGTTTGCCATGAATAATCAGCATATGAATGGCGGCATTGAAGTGGATATCTGGGGGCAAACCTCCCTGCCCGGCTGTTTCGCCGTGGGGGAAGTTGCTGGCACACACGGCGTCACTCGCCCTGGTGGTGCGGCATTGAATGCCGGGCAGGTTTTTGCTGTTCGTCTGGCACGTTTTATTGGTTGCACGCAAAAACGTAATATTGATGGAGATATAGCACAGCTGGTAGCTCCGGCACTGGCTTCTATAAGAGAGATCATTACTCAGGCGCACGATAACGGGACCGGGATGCCGTTGTCGATTGTGAGAGAAAAAATTCAGGCACGAATGTCTGACTATGCGGGATTTATTTGCCATGCCGATAAAGTTCGACGTGCCACTCGTGATGCCCTGCTATTGAGTGAATTTGTCCAACAGCATGGATTGGCAATCAAACATGTGGGCGAAGTTGCCGAGCTGTTTATGTGGCGGCATATGGCACTGACGTCTACCGCCGTATTAACGCAATTGACGCATTATATTGACGCAGGTGGTGGTAGCCGGGGAGCACGTATTATTCTCGACAGTGATGGAAATTCTATTCCGCAAACACGAAATGGTTTTTGTGATGCCTGGCGCTTTCGTTCAGAGCGTACTGAGGATAAAAAAGATAAACTACTTATTCATTATTGCAATGGTATCTTTCACGTCAGAAAAGCACCTGTTCGTGAGTTTCCCATTATCCGCGGCATTTGGTTTGAAAAAAACTGGCCTGGTTTTCTTAATGGGACAATTTACCAGCCACAGGATGAATGATATTGCAAAGGTTAATCACTATGCGAAATATAATTAGATCTATTAATGCTCTGCTTGCAACATTGAATATTACCATTTTGGCGATCATTGTGACATGTGTGACATGGCAGGTGGTAGCACGATTTATATTTAAAAGCCCCAGCATATTTACGGATGAACTCAGTCGTTTGCTTTTTATTTGCCTTGGCCTTTTTGGTGGTGCCTATACCGCGGGGCAGAACCGGCATCTGGCGATTGATCTGCTTCCTATGATGCTGAAAGGAAAAGCCCGGCGTCATTTATTTTTGTGTATTCAGGTTATCGTTATTATCTTCGCTACCATCATTATGGTATATGGTGGTGGGCTATTAACGATGGACACATTCGATTCAGGTCAAACCTCGCCCGCTTTAGGCTGGCAGATGGGATATATCTATATGAGCATCCCGATTAGTGGTTTACTTATTATTATATACACCATAGATATGGTTTTAACCGAACTTAAACAACCACTCTAAAGATAACAAACAACAACCAACCATAGTAGGAATGGAGAAATTATGGATTACTGGTTACCGATTATTGTGTTATTTGGTGCCTTCTTTTTTATGTTGGCATTAGGTGTACCTATTGTTTATGCCATTGGTTTATCGACACTGGCATCAATTTCCACACAACTCGATTTCAACTCAGCATTGAGTGTGGTTTCCCAAAAGTTAGCCTCCGGGTTAGATAGCTTTACATTGTTGGCAATCCCATTTTTTATTTTATCTGGCAACATTATGAATCACGGAGGAATAGCGCGACGATTAATCAACTTTGCCAGAATTCTTGGCGGTCGACTGCCAGGCTCACTTGCTCACTGTAATATTCTTGCCAATATGCTGTTTGGCGCTATTTCCGGTTCAGCAGTGGCATCTGCCGCAGCGATGGGCGGTGTAATGCATCCACAACAAGTGAAAGAGGGCTACGATCCCGCGTTCAGCACAGCAGTTAACGTTGCCTCTGCTCCGACGGGTTTGCTTATTCCCCCAAGTAATACGTTAATTGTCTTTTCACTGGTCAGTGGTGGTACTTCTATTGCCGCACTGTTCCTGGCAGGATATGTCCCGGGAATTTTATTGGGCCTGGCGCTGATGACTGTGGCTGGTATTATCGCGGTACGCCGGGGTTATCCAAAACCAGAACGTCCGACTTTGCGCCAGGCTGGAGTGGCAATATGGATGGCGATCCCCAGTATTTTCCTGATTGTATTAATTATGGGTGGTGTACTAAGCGGTATTTTTACCCCGACAGAAGCATCTGCAATTGCGGTAATTTATACCCTTTTCCTTGCACTGGTTCTTTATCGTGAAATATCAGTTAAAGATTTACCTAAGATATTTCTGGAATCCGTCATTACCACAGCAATTGTTTTGTTGTTAATTGGTTCTTCAATGGGAATGTCATGGGCAATGTCAAACGCTGACGTTCCCTTCCTGATTCTCGATTTGCTTAACACTATTTCTGACAATCCAATAATCATCCTGCTTATTATCAATATTATCCTGTTGATTATCGGCACATTTATGGATATGACACCGGCAGTACTGATTTTTACGCCGATATTTTTACCCGTTGTCACCGAACTGGGTATGGACCCGATTCACTTTGGTATTGTCATGGTACTGAACATGTGTATCGGTATTTGTACTCCGCCTGTAGGCAGTGTGTTATTTGTCGGTTGTAGTGTATCTAAATTACCGATTAATAAAATTATCAAACCTATGCTGCCATTCTATGCCGTGATGGTATTGGTGCTGGCAATGGTTACCTATATTCCGCAAATCAGTATGGCATTGCCAAGAGCACTGGGCTACTGATATGCATTCACTGGCGGCACCTGCCGCCATATTTATTAGAAAAGGAACATCTATGAAAATAAAAGTATCCGCTGGCATTATCGGTGCTGTTCTTATGTTATCTGCAGGCCAGTCCTGGGCAGTAACATTAAAACTTAGCCATAATCAGGATAAGTCGCATCCTGTTCATAAAGCGATGGAGTTCTTTGCAAAAAAAAGTAAAGAGTACTCTAACGGTGATATTACTATTCGTATTTATCCAAATGGAACATTGGGTACTCAACGAGAAACAATGGAGCTGATTCGTTCTGGCGCTATTCCACTGGTAAAAACCAATGCGGCAGAAATGGAAGCATTTGAAAATTCCTATAAATTATTTAGCCTGCCTTATTTGTTCCGCGATCGTGATCATTACTATCAGGTCATGCAGGGCGATATCGGAAGGAAAATCCTCGACTCAACGAAAAGCAAAGGTTATTTCGGGCTGACTTTCTATGATGGAGGCGCCCGCAGTTTCTACGGTAATAAACCGGTACTGAAACCAGACGATCTGAAAGGCATGAAAGTCCGTGTCCAGCCAAGTCCTGGCGCAGTTGAAATGATCAAAGTCATGGGCGGTAACCCGACGCCACTGGATTACGGCGAGCTGTATACGGCCTTACAGCAGGGCGTGGTCGATATGGCAGAAAACAGCGTGATGGCACTGACCACTATGCGTCACGGTGAAGTGGCAAAATCCTTTAGCCTTGATGAGCACACCATGGTGCCCGATGTGGTTCTGATGAGCAATGCTGCATTTGATAAACTCAGCCCTGAAAATCAGGCAGTTATATTAAAAGCAGCGAAAGAATCGATGAGTTACATGAAGGAGTTATGGAGCGAGCAAGAGAAACAAGAATTTGCAAAACTGGATAAAATGGGCGTAAAAGTCTACCCGGTTGATAAAGCACCGTTTATCGAGAAAGTACAACCGATGTACGCAAACTTCGCTAAAGATAACCCTGCCCTTGCCCCAATGCTGGCTGATATTCAGGCGGCTAAGTAATTACCTTCATGGGGCTGCTTATTGTGGCCCTTATCGATATCAGCAAGTGCTCGCTATAAAAGCAAAACGCCGACCAATAGTCGGCGTTTTTACGTCTCGTTGAATAACGAATTATTCAGCTACTACGTTTACGATCACTTTCGCGAATACTTCGCTGTGAACCTGGAAGCTCACTTCGTGTTCGCCAGTGGTACGCAGAACGCCGTTCGGCAGACGAACTTCGCTCTTAGCCACTTCAACGCCAGCTGCAGTTACAGCGTCAGCGATGTCGCGAGTACCGATGGAACCGAACAGTTTACCTTCGTCGCCAGCTTTAGACGCGATGGTAACAGTTTCCAGTGCATTGATTTTCTCAGCGCGAGCATTAGCAGCTGCCAGAACTTCAGCCAGTTTAGCTTCCAGTTCAGCGCGACGTGCTTCGAAGAATTCAATGTTTTTCTTGGTAGCTGGAACAGCTTTACCCTGCGGTACCAGGAAGTTACGAGCATAGCCCGCTTTAACGTTTACCTGATCACCCAGGCTACCCAGGTTTGCTACTTTATCAAGCAGAATAACTTGCATTACCTTATCCTCTCAAAGTCGTATTAATGGACCGTGACCGATTACTGATGGCGATCAGTGTACGGCAGCAGGGACAGGTAGCGAGCGCGTTTGATAGCGCGAGCCAGCTGACGCTGGTATTTTGCACGGGTACCGGTGATACGGCTTGGGACAATCTTACCGCTTTCGGTGATGTAGTTTTTCAGCGTAGCGATATCTTTATAGTCGATCTCTTGAACGCCTTCCGCGGTGAAACGGCAGAACTTGCGACGACGGAAATAACGTGCCATATGGCTAGTCTCCAGAATCTATCAATTCAATCTGCTCGGCATGCAAAACCATTTTGCTCAGTCCGTTCTTTGCCTTGTGGCATGAAATGAACCCCTGAACGGTTATGCGACTGCCGACCGTTATACTGTGAGTAATGGCCTGGTTTTCGTGTCCGCTAACAATAACGGGCATTTCACACCACGCCTGCCGGTGAAAGCCGGCTTCCTCCTGCACAGAACGATGCTCAAGCACGAACTGGCAGTGAGGAATTCCTGATGGACTGACCTTTCGAAGGGGAGTCCTGCACACGGTGCCGGACAACACCAGACGGTTGGTCATCAGAAATTACTCTTCAGAATCCCCAGCTTCAGCATCATCAGCGGTTTCGTTTGCGAAATCATCGCGACGCTCACGGCGCTCGTCTTTCGCTTTAACCATCGGAGATGCTTCGGTAACAGCGTGCTTGGTACGCATAACCATGCTGCGGATAACGGCATCGTTGAAGCGGAAGGTAGTTTCCAGCTCATCGATCACTTCCTGCGGAGCTTCAACGTTCATCAGAACGTAGTGTGCTTTGTGCAGTTTGTTGATCGGGTAAGCCAGCTGACGGCGGCCCCAGTCTTCCAGACGGTGGATCTTGCCTTCTGCACCAGTGATGGCAGCAGTGTAGCGCTCGATCATGCCCGGAACCTGTTCGCTCTGGTCAGGATGGACCATAAAAACGATTTCGTAATGACGCATCAAATTGCTCCTTACGGATTATTCAGCCTCCTGTCTGGGTCAGCCGAATCCCGGGGAGGCAAGGAACGTGTTAAAGGTCGGCTGAAAAATGACGCGTTATAGTACTGACATACCCCGCTAAACTCAAGGCCAGCCGACAAATAAATCTCATCTTTCACCAAATCGTACTAACACGCTGATTTGAAGTTCATCACACTTCATCATGGTGTTTTTTTGAACAACTGCATCAGAAATGGTCACCATCAACTTCTTTATCATTGATTAAAATTAAATCAGAAGATCACCACAAGAGGAGAGCACTCAAAGTCAGCCGTCGAGGAGGTATCTATGTTCAGCCGTGTTTTAGCCCTTCTGGCTGTGCTTTTGCTAAGTGCAAATACATGGGCAGCCATTGAAATTAATAACCACCAGGCCAGAAATATGGACGATGTGCAAAGCTTAGGCGTGATTTATATCAATCATAATTTCGCCACTGAAAGCGAAGCACGTCAGGCATTAAATGAAGAGACCGATGCGCAGGGCGCAACGTACTACCACGTGATTCTGATGCGGGAACCGGGGAGTAACGGAAACATGCACGCCAGCGCGGATATTTATCGCTAGCACCAGGTATAACCAACGAAACATTGCCATAGTTTGCTTTGCCCCCTTCTCAGGGGGCTTTTTTTGAAAAACGGCTGCGGACTTAGACCAGTTATCTCCCGAAGAAGGAAATTTCCGCAGCGCGTGTTTTACTTCTGCCCGTAATAGGCGTTAGGACCGTGCTTACGCATGAAGTGTTTATTCATGAGATAGCTGTCGATGTGATTCAGTTGTGGGTTAATGCCGCGGGCAATCCACGCCATTTTCGCCACTTCTTCCATCACCACCGCGTTATGCACCGCATCGTGAGCATCTTTCCCCCAGGCGAATGGCCCGTGCTGATACACCACAATTCCCGGCGTATGCAGCGGCTCGGCATCACCCAGCGTTTCGATAATCACTTTGCCAGTGTTTAGCTCGTATTCCCCCTGCACTTCTTCTTCGCTTAACCCGCGCGTACAGGGGATATCGCCAAAGAAGTAGTCAGCGTGCGTGGTGCCTAATGCCGGGATAGCCAGCCCCGCCTGCGCCCATGCGGTGGCATGCGTGGAGTGGGTATGGACAATGCCGCCAAGCGACGGATAACGGCGGTAGAGTTCAAGATGCGTCGCGGTGTCGGAAGACGGACGATACTCCCCTTCCACCACCTTGCCACTCATATCAACCACCACCATATCGTTCGCTTTCATGCTTTCGTAGGCAATGCCGCTGGGCTTGATCACCACCAGCCTGCGTTCGCGGTCAATGGCGCTGACGTTGCCCCAGGTAAAGGTCACCAGCCCGTAACGCGGCAGATCCATATTGGCTTCAAACACCTGCTGTTTTAGCTTTTGCATTATGCCGCCTCCACCATGCCTGCTTTAGCCATGCGCGCTTTCACCCAATCACGCGCTTTCGCCACTTCTGCCGCCGGGTCTTCCGCCGTTTCGCTCCACATCTCAATCAGGTACGGCCCGCAATAGCCACTCTGTTTGAGCGTTTCAAAGCAACGTTCGAAATCCACTACGCCTTCGCCAAACGGCACGTTTTTGAAGACGCCTGGTTTGGTGTCTTTCACATGCACCGCGACGATATGCCCGATTCCGGCCTGCAATTCCATCTGCACGTCGTTGTCCCACGCCGACAAGTTGCCGATATCCGGGTAGAGCTGGAACCACGGGTTGTTAAGATAGTGCGCGTAACCCAGCGCCTTGCTGATGGAGTTCATCAACGGGTAATCCATGATCTCCATTGCCAGCGTCACCTGCGCGCGGCTCGCCATCTCAACGCTCTCTTTCAGGCCGTCACGGAAACGACGACGCGTTTCGTTATTGGCTTCCTGATAGTAAACGTCGTAGCCCGCCAGTTGGATCACGCGAATACCGACATCCTGGGCGAACTGGATAGCTTTGCGCATAATCTCCAGCCCCTGCGCCCGCACTGCGTCATCTTCGCTGCCCAGCGGGAAACGGCGATGAGCAGAAAGGCACATGGATGGTACGCGCACGCCGGTTTCAACAATCGCGTTCACCAGCGCCAGACGCTGCTCGCGGCTCCAGTCAAGACGCGAGAGGCGATCGTCCGTTTCATCTACCGACATCTCGACAAAATCGAAGCCTAACGTTTTTGCCAGTTGCAGCCGTTCCAGCCAGCACTCCCCGGCGGGGAGTGCTTTTTCGTAGATGCCAAGCGGGATTTGTTTGGACAACATATCCGCTCCTTAGCCCCACAGTTCGGCGATGGAACGTTTGAACTGACGCGCGGCTTCAACCGGAGAGGCGGCATCACGGATACTACGCCCAGCGATAAACACATGAATCGGAATGCCTTTGAACAGCGGCAGGTCTTCCAGCGCCAGGCCACCGGTGACGGTGACTTTGAAGCCCATATCGGAAAGACGTTTGATCGCGGTGATATCCGCTTCGCCCCACGCCACGCCTGCGGCCTGCGCGTCACGGCTGCGGTGATAAACCACCTGCTGGATACCTGCGTCGCGCCACTGCTGCGCCTGTTCCCAGGTCCAGTAACCGGTCAGTTCGATCTGCACGTCGCCATTAAACTCTTTTGCCACGTCCAGCGCGCCTTTGGCGGTGTTGATATCTGCACAACAAATCACGGTCACCCAGTCAGCGTTGGCTTCGAAGCACATACGAGAAAGGATTTTGCCCGCATCGGCGATTTTGGCGTCTGCCAGCACGATTTTGTGCGGATAAAGCGCTTTCAGATCGCGAACCGCACGCACGCCTTCGCCCACGCACAGAATGGTGCCCACTTCGATAATGTCGACTTCTTCGGCAATCAGGCGAGTAGTTTCGTAGGCGCTAGCCATAGTCTGGTTGTCCAGCGCGACTTGCAACATCGGTAATGACATTTTCAATTCCTTCTTAAGCAGCCGCGTTGGTGCGGTCAATGAGATCCAGGACTTCCTGCTCGGTACGGCAGGCGCGTAAACGGTCGAAATTCTCTTCATCTTCAAACAGGTTGACGATCTGCATGATGCCCACTTCCTGATGCGTGTTGGCATCGACCGCCGCCATCGTGATGAGGATATCCACCGGGTCGTTATCTTCGTGGTTGAACTCCAGCGGCTTTTTCAGCGTCACCAGCGCAAAACCGGTTTTCTTAACGCCCTCTTCCGGGCGACCATGCGGCATTGCCAGGCCCGGTGCGAGCACAAAGTACGGGCCGTGTTGTTCAACCGCATCCAGAATCGCCTGGTAGTAACGCGGCTCGACAACATCCGCCGCCACCAGCAGGTCAACGCCGATTTTCACTGCGTCCTGCCATGTCTCAGCTTCAGCCTGCAGACGGATAGATTTATTCTCCGCCAGCGAATCACGTAATTTCATAGCGCGCCCTTACTTCACGTCCTGTGGGAAATGTTCTTTGATCACTTCCAGCAGTTTCGGGCCAAAGTCGGCAGGAGAGAGCATGTTGCGCACGCCAACGACATATTTGTTGCCCGTCACGGTGATCTCGCCCGCGATGTGCGTAGAAGCGATGATGATATCCGCGCCGCTCAACTCGCTTTTGTATTCGCCAACCGCGCAGCTGTTTACCGTGTGGTCAATGTTCGACTGGGTTAAAAACTGGTCCACTTTCATCTTCATGATCATGGAACTGCCTTGTCCGTTACCACACACAGCCAGAATACGTACGGTCATAATCAAAACTCCTTATTAAGCAGACTGTTCTGCCAGTTGTTTTTCTGCATCTTCTTCTGCGCGCAGCGCGCGGCCAGCGAAGAACATATAAGCCAGTGCAATGACAATGATGACAGTCATAAAGGCGATACCGATGGAGAAGAAGCCCTGCATCATCGGCGGTGCCAGAATCGACCAGTCCGCCATGCCCATCCAGGCACTCATACCGGTGAGTTTCACCGCCCAGACGCAACCAAAGATTTCGATCATCCCCATCACCAGACAAATCTTCAGCGCCGCGCGCCAGCCACCGAAGTGGTTAGCAAACACGCCAATAGTGGCGTTAGAGAAGAACATCGGGATAAAGCCAGGGATAATCAGAATGGAAGAGCCGCAGGCAACCAGGATGCCAACTGCAATCAGTTGACCGATGGTGCCCCACATAAAGCCCCAGACCACAGCGTTCGGCGCGAAGCTATAGATGGCCGCACAGTCAATCGCCAGAACCGCACCGGGGATCAGGCGCTGGGAGATACCGTTAAACGCTTCAGAGAGTTCCGCCACAAACATGCGCACGCCCTGAGTGATGATGAAGATCGCCACCGCAAAGGAGAAACCGGTTTGCAGGATGTACACCGTCCAGTTCACTTTACCTGCCATCGCCTGCACGGTGTCGATACCGAAGGAGAGCAAAATGGCACCAAAGAAGATGGTCATGACAATCGCCGTGGAGACGATGTTGTCGTGGAAAATGTTCAGCCAGCCTGGCAGTTTGAGGTCTTCAACGCTTTCCTCTTTTTTGCCGAGGAACGGCGCGACTTTATAAGCAACCCATGATGCAAACTGTTGTTGGTGACCGATGGAGAAACCACAGCCGTCCGTCACTTCCTGAGTCGGCTTGTACATCATGTTAGAGGTAATACCCCAGTAGAGCGAAACCAGAATCGCGGTGCAGATAATGGTCGTCCACATGGAGTAACCGAAGATAAACAGCGTAACGGCAATCAACCCCGCCTGCTGGAACATGATGTGACCCGTCAGCATGATGGTGCGAATACCGGTAATGCGACGTAGCAGCACGTAACAGATGTTCAGCGCCAGTGCCAACAGCACCGCGTAGCCCACCCAGCTATAGGCATCGCCCATACGCTCGATGGTAGCCATCATGGATGCGTAAGTATCGGAAATCGCACCATTGATGCCATAAACCTCCGACATTTTCGCCACCACCGGTTTGAAGGTGCTGGTCAGGATGCCGGACCCGGCCTGCAACAACATGAAACCAATAATGGTTTTAATCGTACCTTTGATAATCACGCTGACACTTTTGCGCAGCAGGATATAACCCAGACAGGTCACAATACCCAGCAGTAACGGGGCATTGGTCATGACCTGGTTAAAAAACACGGTAAAGATGTTGTAGAGGATCTCCATGATGCTCTCCAGTGATCAGAGTTGCTGAGCAAGGCCATGCCCAGGATGGTGCCCACACTCTAGTTTTCAAATTAAATCACAACAAGATTAAATTTGATTAAACGTGACGTAGTACGCAAATTAAATACACACTAAATTTGCGGGATAGATGGCGAAGTTATAATTTTCTTTTTATTCATATATATAAAAAATAAATCACGTCATAAAACGTTCTATTAACGAATGCAAATCGTTCCACTTACATCACATTCCGTAAAATTTCACCATTGCCACCTTGAAAAATTAGTGCCAGTATCAATCAAAACAAATCACATATTGATTTAATTTGCACACTCGAGAAGGTAAATGGCGATGAGTAAAGTGAAAAGCATCACACGTGAATCATGGATCCTGAGCACCTTTCCTGAATGGGGAAGCTGGCTGAATGAAGAGATTGAGCAAGAGCAAGTTGCGCCGGGCACCTTTGCGATGTGGTGGCTCGGTTGCACCGGGATCTGGCTGAAATCTGAAGGTGGCACCAATGTGTGCGTCGATTTCTGGTGCGGAACGGGTAAACAAAGTCACGGCAATCCACTGATGAAAGCAGGGCATCAGATGCAGCGCATGGCTGGTGTGAAAAAACTGCAGCCGAACCTGCGTACTACCCCGTTTGTTCTTGATCCGTTTGCGATTCGCCAGATCGACGCCGTACTGGCTACTCACGATCATAACGATCACATCGACGTCAACGTGGCCGCCGCCGTGATGCAAAACTGCGCTGATGACGTACCATTTATCGGACCGAAAACCTGCGTGGATTTATGGATTGGCTGGGGTGTGCCGAAAGAGCGTTGCATCGTAGTTAAACCAGGCGACGTGGTGAAAGTGAAAGACATTGAAATTCATGCGCTTGATGCCTTCGACCGTACAGCACTGATCACCCTTCCTGCCGAGCAAAAAGCAGCTGGTGTACTGCCAGATGGTATGGACGAGCGTGCGGTTAACTATCTTTTCAAAACCCCTGGCGGCACCCTGTATCACAGTGGCGATTCCCACTACTCCAACTATTATGCGAAGCATGGTAATGAGCATCAGATCGATGTAGCTCTGGGCTCCTACGGTGAAAACCCGCGCGGTATTACTGACAAAATGACCAGCGCCGATATCCTGCGCATGGCAGAAGCGCTAAATACGAAAGTTGTGATCCCGTTCCACCACGACATTTGGTCTAACTTCCAGGCTGATCCACAAGAGATCCGTGTGTTGTGGGAGATGAAAAAAGATCGTCTGAAGTATGGCTTTAAACCGTTTATCTGGCAGGTTGGCGGTAAGTTTACCTGGCCTCTGGATAAAGATAACTTTGAATATCATTATCCACGCGGTTTTGATGACTGCTTTACCATTGAACCTGATCTGCCGTTCAAATCTTTCTTGTAATCAGCGTGCTATGCCGGATGGAGTCGCGTTCTTCGCGCCATCCGGCGTAGTATTTTCAGGCTATTTCAAATATCATCTAAATAAATCATATTGTATCGGAATAGCTCATGACAGAAGCACAAAGGCATCAAATTCTACTGGAGATGCTGGCCCAGCTGGGTTTTGTCACCGTAGAGAATGTTGTCGAACGCCTGGGAATCTCCCCTGCAACTGCACGTCGGGATATCAATAAACTTGACGAAAGTGGCAAGCTAAAAAAAGTACGTAACGGTGCTGAGGGTATTGCTCAGCAAAGGCCGCGCTGGACACCGATGAATTTGCATCAGGCGCAAAATCATGATGAAAAAGTGCGTATTGCTAAAGCGGCTTCACAACTAGTGAATCCTGGTGAAAGTGTCGTAATTAACTGCGGTTCTACGGCGTTCCTGCTTGGCCGTGAAATGTGCGGCAAACCGGTTCAAATCATCACCAATTATTTACCGCTGGCGAATTATCTTATCGATCAAGAGCATGAAAGCGTGATCATCATGGGAGGGCAGTATAATAAAAGCCAGTCCATTACCTTAAGTCCTCAGGGTAGCGAGAACAGTTTGTACGCCGGACACTGGATGTTTACCAGCGGTAAAGGACTGACAGCAGATGGCTTATATAAAACAGACATGCTAACCGCCATGGCAGAGCAAAAGATGCTTAGTGTAGTCGGCAAACTGGTAGTACTGGTCGACAGTAGCAAAGTGGGTGAACGAGCTGGCATGTTGTTTAGTCGTGCCGACCAAATTGATACCTTGATCACAGGTAAAAACGCGAACCCGGAAATCCTGCAACAGCTGGAAGCGCAAGGGGTCCGCGTTTTACGGGTTTAAAGATACTGGCGGAAAAAGTTCACCGTTGCCGCCAGCGCTTCTGGTGTAATGCGGTGTCTTACGCCTTCCTGCCACTGACAGGTCAGATTATCCGCCAGCCCTGCTTGTGTTAACGCCTGCTCCAGGCGATAAGATTCAATGGCCGGAACGACATCATCATCCCGTCCATGCCATAGCAACAGGGGGCTGTCTGCAAGGTGTGATAGCTTTTTTGTCACTTCCCACTGCCCCAACGGAGCAAGAATCGCCTCGAACTCTTTCTGCTGAGCAGGTGTTTCTGGTACGAGTGGGGGAAACAGAGTTTGAGCGAGTTGGGTGAAATATCCTGACCCCATCAGGCTGGCAGCACAATGAATCGATGTATGGCGGGCCTTAATCCCCAGAGCAGTCATTGCGCCCATCGATGCGCCACTCACCGCAAGACGCCCATCAAGCAGCCAGTTTTTTGCAATAATCCCCTCGCGTATCGCAGAAAACTCTTCCATGTTTTTGTGCAGAATTTGCCAGAAATGATACATCCGTCGTCCGGCGTCGCCAGAAAAGCGTAAGCCATGATCAGGTGCATCAGGCATAATGACGCGAAAACCCGCCTGCGCCAGAGCAACAGCAAAATAGCTATAAACCAGGCTGGAGGAAGTAAAGCCGTGATAAAAAACAATGCATGGTAACGGCTTTTCATTTTGTTTTGCCGGATAAGCGTGAAGTACAGGAATATCTGCCAGTCTTTGCGTTTCTATTTCTATCATGTGTTCCCCCTTTTAATTTGGTATGCCATGAGGAAATACCTAACGCAACAATAATTGCTGGCAGAGTGGAGCATAATGTTGAGAAGCAGATTACGTTTTCACAACATTTTCATTCGAAAATCGCGTGTCAGCTAACACTTCACGAACATTCCCTCTTAAGGGAAATTAATTAGGTACTACACTATGGCTATCAGGAAACGAGAGAGAGTTATGCTTCGGTTTGCCGCTCTGATACTGGTTTTATTGTTAAGTGGATGTAGTGCGCTACAGGGAACGCCACAACCTGCACCACCTGTCGCAGACCATCCTCAGGAAATCCGCCGCGATCAGACCCAAGGCTTACAACGGATGGGTACAGTGAGTGCCATGGTACATGGTTCTCCGGATGATGCGCTGGCAGAAATCAGAGCGAAAGCTGCAGCAGCAAAAGCTGATTATTATGTCGTAATAATGGTGGATGAAACCATCGTAACAGGACAGTGGTATTCACAAGCTATTTTATATCGACAAAATACTCTAAATAATTCAAGTGACAGGAAAGCGATAAGTGAGTGAGTCCGCAGGAGCTAACATAAGTAAGTGACTGGGATGAGCGAGCGTAAGCGCAGCATATGCGACTTGAAGTATGACGGGTATAGTTGTAGATGAAATTATTATCAGCTTTACATTAGTTTGCGTCTCTATTCGTTTATCTGGGCAATATAGATTCCCTGCTGGAAGCCGGAAATTTATTCCACAATGGATAACCCCTCCTGTTCAGGGGAAACGAAAATGGAGCTGACGATGAAACAATCACTTGCCTTATCCTCTCCACGGTTAGCAACCGGCCTGATGGATACCACGGCACAGTCTGCCGAATTCGCCAGTGCTGATTGCGTTACAGGTCTTAATGAAATTGGGCTTATCTCTGTCAGAAATATTTCAGGCGACCCACAAGATGTGGAACGTGTCGTAGCGTTGAAAGCCGATGAGCAAGGTGCATCCTGGTACCGAATTATTCAGATGTACGAGGAGCAACAGCCTGATAACTGGCGTGTCCAGGCGATACTTTACGCCTGAACATCACAATTGCCAGGTCAAGAATGCCGGATGTGGTGAAAGCACCTTATCCGGCCAACAAAGGTAACGTTTTCAAATAGTTGCGTATGCGTACCAGCATCGCATCAGGCACTTAATGCCAGATGCGATGCTGAACAATAAACTACAGGCAAACGCCTCCCGTCGCCCGTAGCAACAAATCATTCTGAACTTGTTCGCTTATCCGAACACCCCGACGATGACCTAACATCAACTGACACCAGTTTTCAGCAATGGGCGGCGAAGCATGGCGTAACATTTGTGCTCCACAGCCTAAAATGAAAAGTTGTAGGGTGATCTCCCGCCCTTGCTCTTCAGATGGTTTGCGCAGCAGCTGCTGGAAACGTCTGACTGCCCGATCAAAATGCCGGTCCTGGCCTTTAACCTGAGCAAAAGCATCCGTCAGTAGATCATAGACGCCTGGTTGCTTACTTAAAACGCGCAGTACATCCAGGCACATGATGTTACCAGACCCTTCCCAGATGCTGTTTACTGGCATTTCCCGATAAAGTCGGGGCAACTCACTGTCTTCGCAATAACCAATTCCCCCCAACACTTCCATTGCTTCTGCCACAAAAGGCATTCCTGCTTTGCACACTGCAAATTTTGCCGCTGGAGTAAATAAACGCGCCCAAAGCGCTTCTTTTTCATCGGTACGTCGATCCCACGCCCGCGCCAAACGGAAGAGCAGAGAAGTTTGCCCTTCAAGTTGCAATGCCATCCTGCAGAGGACATTGCGCATGAGTGGTTGTTCAATCAAAGGTTTACCGAAAACTTGTCGCTGATGAGCATGATAAATAGCCAGTGAAAAAGCTCGACGCATCATGGCATGGCTACCTAATGCACAATCGAAGCGTGTCATACCGCCCATTTTAAGAATATAGCGAACACCTTCCCCCTCATTGCCCACCAGCCAGCCAATCGCATCTTGAAATTCCACTTCGCAGCTGGCGTTAGAACGATTGCCCAACTTATCTTTCAGCCGCTCAAGACGAATGGTATTGCGTTGACCATCAGGTAAAAAACGCGGCAAGAAGAAACAAGAAAGTCCACCTTTCGTCTGTGCCAACACCAGATGTGCATCACTTTGTGGCACAGAAAAGAACCACTTATGTCCCACTAATCGATACGAGCCATCCTCCAGACGTTCGGCCTGAGTTGTGTTGCTCAATACATCTGACCCACCCTGCTTTTCAGTCATTCCCATGCCGATAAGCAGCCCTCGCTTCTGCCCTCCGGGCAAAAGATGAGAATCATAGCGATCACTTAATAATGGTGTTTTCCAGTCCTGAAACGGCGCGGGTAATAACTCTAACAACAAAGGTGTGGCGGCAAAGGTCATAGTAATAGGGCAAAGCGTCCCGGCTTCAACCTGGGCGTGAATAATGAAGCGGGCAGCCCGCACCACAAATGATCCGACTCTGGCATCTTCTTCCCATGCAAGATTATGTACCCGATTTGCACATAATCCCTGCATCAGTAAATGCCAGGCAGGGTGAAAACGGACATCATCTAACCGTCTCCCCTGAGCATCGTAGCGCAGCAGCTCTGGCGGATAGATATTCGCCAGCCGCCCAAGCTCCAGAGATTCTGCGGTCCCCAGTTGCTGGCCAATACTGGCAAGCAACTCGTTATCCCAGGCTGCACCTTCACGGTTTACGGCTTCGCAAAGCGCGCTATCAGACAAATACAAATTACTGTTATTCAACGGTGCAGGTTGATTGAATATAGTGTGAGTTTGCCAGTGCACTATGTCTCCCTCCATCAATGGCAGTAACCTTAAGTATGGTCACTGCCATTCATTCATGACAGAGAGGAATCGCTAACACATTCCTAGCCAGAAATGTAATGAGGAACAAAACGTGAAGTATCTTTTGTGATCAAGGTGTTATCTTCGCGGATACCCATGCCACATGCTTCATCATCAACAATCCAGCTGCCGATCAGTGTGTAGCTATCACCAAAACGCGGCAGAGGCTGAAATGCCTGATAAATCATTGGCTCATCGGCGTAATCACCCTCAGCATGCTCTATAACGGCATTATTACCGTCAAAGATAGTGACATTACCACCCTCACGAGAAAATATAGGTTTTCGCACATAGTTTTCACCTGCATTGACTTGTGATTTTTCACCTTCAAACCAGGCAGGTAACAAGTTGGGATGATGGGGGAAAAAGCGCCATAGCAGCGGTAGCAGCCCTTTGTTACTGAGGATACTTTTCCATAGCGGTTCCACCCACTGTTCACGACGAGAACGCAATAGTGGGCCATTATCATCACGCATCATCCACTCCAGCGGATAAAGCTTGAATGCACGTTTAATCACATTATCATCCAGATCTGTCAGTACCCCACCAACACCAAGTCCAAGATCTTCGATATAAATAAACCGGGATTCCTGGCCTGCCTGTTGTGCGCAATCCTGCAAGTACAGAACAGTGGTACGGTCTTCGTCGGTATCCTGGCAACAGCAGAAATAAAAAGGCTCGCGACTATAAAGCTCAGCAAAGCGTGAGATCAGACGCTCCTGAATTGCGTTGTACTGATCGGCATCACGGGGAATTACACCACTACGTCGAGCATCTTCCAGCCACAACCACTGAAAGTAAGATGCTTCATACAATGAGGTGGGTGTGTCAGCGTTGTATTCGAGCAATTTTACAGGCGCATTACCGCACCAGACAAAATCCATCCGACCATACAGCGAAGGATCTCTGGCACGCCAACTTTCAGCGATCACATCCCAATATAGTGGTGGGATCGCCAGCTGCTGCATAATCTGCTCATCTTTAACAGCACGATCCACAACGTCAAGACACATCTGATGCAGCTCTGCGGTCGGTTTCTCAATCTGTTCTTCAATTTGCCTGAGGGTGAAACGGTATGCTCTGCTCTCATCCCAATAGATTTCATCGTCGATAATATGAAAGTCGAAGCCATGATCGGCGGCAATTCGATCCAGATCGCGACGTACAGAAATATCATGTCTTAACATGATCAGCCTCCCCAATGCCCACGCGCACTGGACGAACGCCCATAACCGCCACGGGAGACAGTCGACGCCTTTTTCGTTGAAAAACTACTGGTGCTGGCTGTACTTTTATTTCCTGCCCCTGAGCGCCAGGTGTATTTCCCATAGGTAGAAAGCCAGACCGGGCGGGATGAGTATGACGATCCACTGCTGTTATAAACGTACTGTTCATCGCGATCTTTACGAATTGTCCGGCTAAGCAGAAACCCGGACACAACCGGTAGCCAGGCCTGATTGCCACTATCGAAATAGCAATTTTGATACTGCATCAGGCAGCCATGTTGCGACAAATTCTTCGGCACATCGGCATAAAATAGGGTTTTAGCGTTGTTCCATCCGTCAGCACAAACGGTAGAATCGTTACCTGCATAAATACAATCCTGCACACTGGAATAATAAGTACCGTCGCCGTCGTTATTGTTATCAACGTCACCACTGTCGTTACAACCTTTAAGTACAAAAAATGCAGCTGTACCCATTAACGCCAGTGTCAGATATTTTTCTGTATAACGTGTTCGTTTGGCAGACGTGGCACCTGCTGGCCGATTGATACGGCTGGCGGTGGCATGTTTGAGTGTATTATTGCCTTTTGTAGATTTGCGTTTTTTAGCCATGATCATCCATTACCATGTCATGCAGGCAGCATTAAAAATACCGCCAGCTAACGCAGCGGTGCCCATAAACATTCCCGCTGCCGTATTATGATTAATGATTTTTTCACTTAGTGCCGGCATATATAACCTGACACCGCCATATATCAATAGTTGAACAACCAATGCAATTCCACCCCAGGCAAAATAATCCGGGACACTTACTGCATTAATTGCCGCACTGGATAATGGAATAACATAGCCCAGCAATGTTCCTCCAAAAGCTAGTGCTGCTGCCGTATTATTATTTTTAATTAATTGCCACTCATTATGTGGTGTGATTTTGGAATAGATAAAGAGAAAGCAGATCACCATAGCTATGCCAATAAAAAAGTATGAACAAAAAGCCAGTAATGATTCCAGTATATGCATCGTAAACTTCCCTGAAATTAGCCAATAATATTAAGAGACGTCAGAGGAATATCAACGCCCAGGGCGCGAGAAAATATCCATTCTGGCTCCCCGTGATCGCTAAATGACTCCTCACCATTTAATAACAAATATTCAAAGGTATCTTCTGTTACCTGCCGTTGGTAACCCATTGTGAAATTATGTACTTCCCATTTAGCATTGTTTTGATTTTCTACTTTTTCCAGCATGTAGATAGGCTCAATAATTCCAGGTTCTTCACTGTTAAAAAAGCGCTGCCACTGTTTTTCCTGCCAGTGCAATGTCTTCGTCCCCATCACTTTGGCACTAATCGTTTCACGCCAATGACTCTCTTTACTGATGCCATAACTCTCTTCATAAACAAAGAGTTTGATATCTTCAATATCATCAAAGTCCATTCCGCCAGTAGTATTAATTTGCAGGAATTCATCACCAGAAGTGTAATATCGGAAAATCTGACTACCGCCGCCAAGATCGATACGGCTAATAGCAGCAACTGTGAATTCTTCACCCGGTAGATCCACCAGTAACAGATCCTGCAGCAGACGAAACGCCAGAGTATCGAGCGTAAAACCACTATTCAAATGCAGACCTAGCGGACCTCGAACGATGACCGGCTTATCATCCTTGCCAAACAGACGCTGGAAAAAACCAGACATATTTAATCCTCAAAGCCTAATGAAATATACTCTAACTAATTAAAATTACAGAACAAAACACTGGTGTTAGCTTTGAAAGGGCGAATAACCCGCAAACACAGCATAAGCAACTTGAAGCATGACGAATATATAACTACCAGCCTGGTATAAAGGCTGGCAAATAAATTACTCACCCTGTTGGCGTTGCAATCTTGTCAGTACATCCTGGGCACTGCTTTTATTGGCGCCACCAATCCCCGCTTCTGCCAGTTTTTCGTCCAGATCGCGACCATCTGCAACTTTTTCCAGCTCTGCCGCAGCATCCAGTCGGGCCTGACGTTCAGCCTGACGTACTTGCAGACGTTTTAATGACTCTGCCGCCGTAGAAACATTGGAAGATGCACCCAGCGTTGAGGAGGTAACAGCCTGCTGCGCTCGCTGCATTGCTTCTGTCGCTTTCACCACTTCCAGCTGCTGCTCAAACTGAGAGATCCGCAGAGCTGTAGCAGATACTGCTTTTTCCACACCATCACGTGAGATTTCAAGATTTGCCAACACTTGTTCTTCAGCATTGATGAGGTTTTCCAGACGGGCGATCTCTTCTGCAACTTCATTAATCAAAGACGGGTTGACGTTTTTGCTTAAGGCTTCAAGAGCACGCTTTTCCAGGCTGGCTTTACGTTCACGTAAATCTTTCAGTTTATCGTTGCTCAATTTCACTCTTGCCAGTAGATCGACGCGTGATTTACCGGCCTTATCCAATTCTGCTTTGGCATCACGTATATGCTGTTCGAGCATTCTAACGCCCTGTGCTTCTTCAATGGATTCTTCCGCTTGCGAGATCACAGATTTACCCAACGTAAATAAACTTTTTAAAATCCCCATAAATACTGGTCCTTGTAATTAATGTGAGTATTCTTCTGTGATTTCAGCGAGATCCATCGCGTTATCGACCAGCGTAGTAATCTCAAGCATAATGTCGCTGAGTGAGGAATTGAGTGATAAAGCACCAAATACCACATAATATTCTTCGTGCTGAATACTGGAGATTCCTACCGAAGAAAGCGGCATTAATTTCTGATTCCTTAACAGAAACAGATTAAATTCTTCACGATTTTTAATACAACTTACAGGGCAAATAAATGTTTCTATAATAATTTGTCGCGAAGTAAATATGATATTGATCTGTAAATCGCCATAATCATTTATTTTCATGATTAATGCGTTTTCACTATTTTTAATATCAATATCAGGCCAGGTTTGTAGCGCATCAGCCAGCGCTAATGGGTTCCATGCCATATATTATTCCATATAAATTGAGGTTAATGATTAATATAATGAATGTTTTATTTCAATAATTATCTTATCAGCTATAGATAAAAAAAAACCATCCAATTTTGGATGGCTTTTCACAATTCCGAGAAATTAGCTACGCTGGCGTACCGCTTCAAATAAGCAAATGCCTGTCGCCACAGAAACGTTCAGCGAAGAAACACTTCCTGCCATTGGGATGCTGATCAACTCATCGCAATGTTCACGGGTCAGGCGACGCATGCCTTCACCTTCTGCGCCCATCACCAGTGCCAGCCGTCCGGTCATTTTGCTCTGATAGAGCGTATGATCCGCCTCTCCTGCCGTACCGACGATCCAAATATTCTCTTCCTGCAACATACGCATGGTGCGCGCCAGGTTAGTCACCCGAATCAGCGGAACGCTTTCCGCCGCGCCGCAGGCCACTTTTTTCGCCGTGGCGTTGAGCTGTGCGGAGCGATCTTTCGGCACAATCACCGCATGAACGCCAGCGGCGTCCGCGCTGCGCAGGCACGCGCCGAGGTTGTGCGGATCGGTCACACCGTCGAGGATCAGCAGGAACGGTTGATCGAGCGAAGCGATCAGATCCGGCAGATCGTTTTCCTGATACTGATGTCCTGGCTTCACACGGGCGATAATGCCCTGATGCACGGCACCGTCGCTTTTCTCGTCGAGATATTGGCGGTTTGCCAGCTGGATAACCACGCCCTGGGACTCAAGGGCGTGAATCAGCGGCAACAGACGTTTATCTTCACGGCCTTTTAAAATAAAGACTTCCTGAAAACGTTCAGGGGCGCGCTCCAGCAGGGCCTGCACTGCGTGGATGCCGTAAATCATTTCGCTCATTAATGTACTCGTTGTTTACGTTTTGCCTGATGCGCTACGCTTATCAGGCCTACATGATCCCTGCAATGTATTGAATTTGCGTGATTATGTAGGCCGGATAAGGCGTTCACGCCGCATCCGGCATGAACAAAGCGCATTTTGTCAGCAATCTGACCCTCTTCTGTTTGAAGAGGGTAATGATCACTCTGCCACTTTTTTCTTCGCCGCACGCTTCGCTTTGGTCGCTGCGGCTATTTTCTGCGTTTTCGCCGATGGCTTTTTCGCTTTTCTCGCGTCTTTCTTCGCCGCTTTCGGCTTCGTTTTTTTCTCGCCGCGGAAAGCGCTGTCTGGCTCAAAGTTTACCTTTTTACCAACCTGACGACGCTTGCCGCCTTTTTTGCCTGTATCGCCTTTTTTCGCTTTCTCGCGCGCGGTTTTACCGACGTTGCGCGGTGCGCGTTCGCTGGAGATCAGGCTAAAGTCGATTTTGCGCTCGTCCATATTAACCGCTTCGACGCGCACTTCCACGCGATCGCCCAGGCGATAAGTCTGGCCGCTGGATTCACCCATCAGGCGTTGTCCTACCTGGTCAAAGCGATAGTAGTCATTGTCCAGCGAAGAGACATGGACCAGACCATCGATGAACAAGTCATCCAGGCGAACAAAGAAGCCAAAACCAGTGACGCTGGAAATCACGCCTTTAAAGACGTTACCTACCTGGTCGAGCATGAAGTCACACTTCAGCCAGTCAGCCACATCACGCGTTGCTTCGTCGGCACGACGTTCCGCCATCGAACAGTGCTGACCCAGTTGCAGCATATCTTCCATCGAATAATGGTAGCCACCGGTTTCAGTGGTATTCCCCTGATGCCCCTGCTCTTTCGCCAGCAGATACTTAATGGCGCGGTGGAGCGTCAGGTCAGGATAACGACGAATCGGCGAAGTAAAGTGCGCATAGGACTGCAATGCCAGACCGAAGTGACCGCGGTTTTCCGGATCGTAAATCGCTTGTTTCATTGAGCGCAACAGCATGGTTTGCAGCATTTCTGCGTCAGGACGGTCAGCAACCGATTCCAGCAGTTCCGCGTAGTCACGCGGTTCCGGCTTGTTACCGCCAGGCAATTCCAGCCCCAGTTCCGCCAGCACTGAACGGAAAGAGGTTATCGCTTCGGTGCTCGGCTTGTCGTGAATACGGAACAGTGCCGGTTCTTTGGCCTTCTCAACGAAACGCGCCGCCGAGATATTCGCCAGAATCATGCACTCTTCAATTAACTTGTGTGCGTCGTTACGCTGGGTCTGTTCGATACGCTCAATACGGCGTTCAGCGTTGAAAATAAACTTAGCTTCTTCGCTCTCAAACGAGATCCCGCCGCGTTCTTCACGGGCTTTACCCAGCACTTTATAGAGGTTATGCAGCTCTTCGAGATGCTTAACCAGCGGGGCGTACTGCTCGCGCAGATCCTGATCGCCCTGCAGAATATGCCAGACTTTGGTGTAGGTCAGACGCGCGTGAGAGCTCATCACCGCTTCATAGAATTTGTAGCCGGTCAGGCGGCCTTTCGACGAAATCGTCATCTCGCAAACCATACACAGGCGGTCTACCTGCGGGTTGAGCGAACACAGGCCGTTAGAGAGCACTTCCGGCAGCATCGGGATAACCTGCGAAGGGAAGTAGACCGACGTACCACGGTTACGCGCTTCTCTGTCCAGCGGTGTTGGCGGACGCACATAGTAGCTGACATCGGCAATTGCGACCCACAAACGCCAGCCACCGCCGCGTTTTTTCTCGCAGTAAACTGCATCGTCAAAGTCACGGGCGTCTTCGCCATCAATGGTGACCAGCGGTAAATCGCGCAGATCGACACGGCCAGCTTTCGCCTCTTCCGGTACTTCTTCTTTCAGCCCGGCAACCTGTTGCTCAACAGCCTGCGGCCAGATGTACGGAATTTCATGGGTTCGCAGGGCGATATCAACCGCCATGCCGGTGCCCATATTGTCGCCCAGCACTTCGACAATTTTACCCACCGCTTTGGTACGGCGAGTCGGGCGTTGGGTCAGTTCAACCACCACCACAAAGCCCATCCGCGCGCCCATGATCTGATCGGGCGGGATTAAAATATCGAAGCTCAGACGGCTGTCGTCAGGAACCACAAAGCCGACACCCGCTTCGGTAAAGTAGCGGCCAACAATCTGGCTGGTTTTTGGCACCAGCACGCGGACAATACGCGCTTCACGGCGGCCTTTACGGTCAGCGCCCAGCGGCTGTGCCAGCACCTGATCGCCATGAATGCAGGTTTTCATCTGCTCGCTGGAGAGATACAAATCATCTTTACGCCCTTCAACCCGCAGAAAGCCGTAGCCATCACGGTGGCCAATAACGGTACCTTTCACCAGGTCGAGGCGTTCCGGCAGCGCATAGCACTGACGACGAGTGAAGACCAGTTGACCATCGCGCTCCATCGCGCGCAGGCGGCGACGCAGGCCTTCAAGCTGCTCTTCGCCTTCAATGTGTAGTTCTACCGCCAGCTCATCACGGCTGGCCGGTTTTTCACGTTTGGTTAAATGTTCGAGGATAAATTCCCGACTAGGGATGGGATTCGCGTATTTTTCAGCTTCGCGTTCCTGGAAAGGATCTTGTGACATCTCGGTTCCTCCGTTGTCATCTCTGATGAAGATTTTCGTCACTCCACCAGCAATAATTTATAAAGCGGTTGATTCTCTTCAACCAAATCGGCAAGCGTGTAGTTATCCAGTTCCATAAGAAAACTTTGCACGGCCTTAGAAAGTGCCTGTTTCAACCGACAGGCAGGTGTAATGTGGCAAAACTCACTGCTGCAATTCACCAGCGATAAAGGTTCCAGCTCGCGCACCACATCACCAATACGTATCGCACTCGCCGGTTTACCCAGGCGAATGCCGCCATTTTTTCCACGAACAGCAGTCACGTAGCCGGCACGACTAAGTTGATTGATTATTTTGACCATATGATTACGGGAGACGCCGTAGACGTCAGTCACTTCAGAAATACTGGTCATCCGCCCTTCTGGCAATGACGCCATGTAGATCAGCGCACGTAATCCGTAATCAGTGAAACTCGTTAACTGCACATCAACCTCAAAAGGGAAAGCGGGAAAAAATACATTTATATTGATGATAAACCAGCCACAAGCTGTGTCGCTAATTTATTTCAGTTCGGGGAAGGAAAAAAGCGAGGATTTAACACTGTGTCGGATAGCGTAATGGCTTACCCGACACAGTAATGTATCACACTGTTAGCCCGGCAGGCAAAATATCTGCCAGGCGTACCAGAATTACGCGTCGAACGGGTCGCGCAGAATCATGGTTTCAGTACGATCCGGGCCGGTAGAGATGATATCGATCGGCACACCGGTCAGTTCTTCAATACGCTTGATGTAGTTCAGTGCCGCCTGCGGCAGACCGCTACGATCTTTCACGCCGAAGGTGGATTCAGACCAGCCCGGCATGGTTTCGTAAATCGGCTCTACACCTTTCCAGTCGTCTGCTGCCAGCGGAGTGGTAGTCACTTCGCGACCATCCGGCATACGGTAAGCCACGCAGAGTTTCACCTCTTTCAGGCCATCCAGAACGTCCAGTTTGGTCAGGCAGAAGCCAGACAGGGAGTTCAACTGTACCGCACGACGAACGGCAACGGTGTCCAGCCAGCCGGTACGACGACGACGCCCCGTAGTTGCGCCGAATTCGTTACCCTGCTTGCAGAGGAACTCACCAGTTTCATCAAACAGTTCGGTCGGGAACGGACCTGCACCTACACGAGTGGAGTAAGCTTTGAGGATACCCAGAACGTAATCAACATAACGCGGGCCCAGGCCGGAACCGGTCGCCACGCCACCTGCAGTGGTGTTGGAAGAAGTTACGTACGGATAAGTACCGTGGTCGATATCCAGCAGCGTACCCTGCGCACCTTCGAACATGACGAAATCGCCACGCTGACGCGCCTGGTCGAGCAGGTCAGAAACGTCAACCACCATAGAAGTCAGGATGTCGGCAACAGCCATCGTATCATCCAGAACTTTCTGGTAATCAACCGCTTCAGCTTTGTAGTAGTTAACCAACTGGAAGTTGTGATATTCCATCACTTCTTTCAGTTTTTCAGCGAAGGTTTCTTTGTCGAAAAGGTCTCCAACACGCAGACCACGACGTGCCACTTTATCTTCATAAGCAGGCCCGATACCACGACCCGTGGTGCCGATCGCTTTCGCGCCGCGCGCTTTCTCACGCGCGTTATCCAGCGCAACGTGATAATCAAGGATCAGCGGACATGCTTCAGACAGCAGCAGACGCTCACGAACGGGGATGCCACGGTCTTCCAGTTCTTTCATCTCTTTCATCAGCGCGGCCGGAGACAGCACAACACCGTTACCGATGATGCTGGTTACATTCTCGCGGAGAATACCTGATGGAATAAGATGGAGAACGGTTTTTTCACCGTTGATTACGAGAGTATGGCCTGCGTTGTGACCGCCCTGGTAGCGTACAACATATTTAGCCCGTTCAGTCAGAAGATCGACGATCTTACCTTTACCTTCGTCACCCCATTGGGTGCCCAGTACGACGACGTTGTTACCCATTTTTCAAAATCACCGTTTGCTTAAAAATGGATTCTACCATCGCTTTTTCAGAGTTACAGCACTTTTTGCACTCAAAAATGACCTCGAACAGTCTGTTTTTTGTTCAGCCAATCGTTTTCCTCAACATGTAGTAGACCACAACGCCCGCAACCACAAGTCCACCGCCAAAACGACGTAAAATATTATCGGGCAAATTGGTCATCGCAGCGATCATCTTCTTCCATGCCTTCGGGTAAAGCATCGGCCCTAAACCTTCCAGCACCAAAACCAGGGCAAGCGCCAGCCAGATTGTCGAATTCATTCATTATCCTTATAGAAAAAGAAAACCACCGACATCCCTGAGGATGCGGTGGCTTTATTGACCTGTACCGCAGTCGTTATATTAACGCGTTGCGGAAGTCGGCGTCTTCATGTAGCGGAAGAAATCGCTGTCCGGGCTCATGACCATCACGTCCTGATTGCCAGAGAAGCTGTTCTCATAAGCACGCAGGCTACGGATGAATGCGTAGAAGTCCGGATCTTTACTGAATGCATCAGCAAACAGTTTGGCTGCTTCTGCATCGCCTTCACCACGCATGATGCGGCCCTGACGCTCAGCTTCTGCCAGCGTTCTGGTCACTTCATAGTCGGCAGCCGCGCGCAGTTTTTCCGCTTCTTCCTGACCTTGTGAACGGTGACGACGTGCTACCGCTTCACGCTCGGCGCGCATACGGTTGTAGATCGCTTCAGACACTTCGGTCGGCAGGTTAATCTGCTTGATACGCACATCGACAACTTCAATACCCAGCGCCGCCATACTGTTCGGGTTGATGACCGGAACTTTGCCCTTCGTCTCAGCCGTTACGCGCTCTGCCGCTTCGGCAATGGCGTTATCCGCTGCCGGGGTAGTAACTTCATCTTCTGTACCCGCAGAACCGGAGTTTAGCGCGTCACGCACTTCCAGGGTCAGACGACCACGGGAATCGGTGACGATATCTTTAACATCCAGACGACCAATTTCAGAACGCAGACGGTCAGAGAACTTACGTTTCAATAGCACTTCCGCTTGCGAAATGTCGCCACCACCCGTTGCCAGGTAGTAACGGCTGAAATCGCTGATGCGCCATTTGATGTAAGAGTCGACGATCAGGTCTTTCTTCTCTTTGGTCACAAAGCGGTCGGCCTGGTTGTCCATGGTCTGAATACGTGCGTCGAGCATTTTCACCGTTTCAATGAACGGTATCTTGAAATGCAGACCCGGCTCATAAACCAGAGGTTTGTTGTCATCGTCACGCAGTACCTTACCAAAACGCAGCGTAATACCGCGCTCACCTTCTTTGACGACAAAGACAGACATGTAAAGCACTACCAGCACGATGATGATAATCGCGATAACTGACTTACGCATCGTTATTCCCCCTGACGCTGGTAGTCGTTACGCTGCGCGTTAGCGCGGCGTTGGTCCATAATATCGCCCTGACTGGTGGACGACGTGTTGCTTGCTCCACTGGTTGTGGAGGAAGAGGCTGGCGGCAGACGCAGCAGATTGCTGGCACCGTTATCGCTCTTCGCCGCAGGGGCGTTACCACCTTTCAGCATCTGGTCTAACGGCAGAACCATCAGGTTGCCACCTTTATCGTTAACCAGCACTTTGCGGGTGTTGCCCAACACTTTTTCCATCGTCTCGATATACAGACGCTCGCGGGTAATTTCCGGCGCAGCTTTATATTCCGGCAGAAGTTTAGCAAAGCGTGCCACTTCACCCTGGGCTTCCAGGATAGTCTGAGCCTTGTACGCACGCGCCTCTTCGAGGATACGTTGCGCCTGACCGTTCGCACGCGGCTGAACTTCGTTGGTATACGCTTCTGCTTCACGAATGTATTGCTGTTCGTTTTCACGCGCGGCAATCGCATCGTCAAACGCCGCTTTTACTTCTTCCGGCGGACGAGCTGCCTGGAAGTTGACGTCCAGCAGAGTGATACCCATGTCATACGGACGAATCGTCTCTTCCAGTTCACGCTGAGTATCGCTACGAATCACGGTACGACCTTCCGTCAGAATGCGGTCCATGGTGTATTTACCGATAACCCCACGCAGGGCGCTGTCGGTAGCCTGACGCAGGCTGTCATCCGGGCTGGTCACGCTATATAGATATTTTTCCGGATTGGTGACGCGGTACTGTACGTTCATCTCAACGCGCACCACGTTTTCGTCCGACGTCAGCATCACACCGGAAGCAGCCAGTTCACGCACGGCTTCCACGTTCACCGGTTTGACTTCGTCGATAAACGTCGGTTTCCAGTTCAGACCCGGCTCAACCAGATGGCTGAATTTACCAAAGCGTGTTACCACGCCGCGTTCGGCTTCTTTAATGGTGTAGAAACCACTGGCCGCCCAAATAATGACAATCGCTGCCGCTGCGATGGTAACGACACGACCGCCAAGCTGCGGGCGCGGGCCTTGCGATGAATTACCACCGCCAGATCCGGTGCCTTTACCGCCGCCCAGACCACCGAGCTTTTTGCTCAGTTTGCGGAAGATATCATCTAAATCAGGTGGCCCTTGATCGCGACCGCCTTTGTTTCCATTTCCCTCAGAGTTGCCGCCAGGTTTGCTGCTTCCCCACGGGTCGCGGTCTTGTCCGTTATTACCGGGCTGATTCCACGCCATGTTTGTGCTCCATATTTGTTATGCGGTGATCCCTGTTGTCTTTCGACGCCAGAGGATATGACTCCACGCTTCAGACGCTACGCCGTTAGATCAAGTAATCGATCAACGCCGGTTCTTGTTTGCAGAGGCGACGCCAGTCAACGATCGGCATACGAACTTGCAGACTTACGCTGCCGTCCTCCTCCATCCACTCTTTTTCTATTGCCTGAAGCTGATAAAAACGACTTCTCAGACGCCCTTCCTGCGGCGGCAGACGCAATGTATGCTGCGCCACCTCGCCGGAAAGACGATCCGTCAAAGCCTGAAAAAGCTGTGGTATCCCCGCTCCGGTCTGCGCAGAAAGCCAGACACGGATCGGTTTGTTCTCTTCGTCCCGATCAATACGCGGTTCAAAATCTTCCAGCATATCGATCTTGTTCATCACCAGCAGGGTTGGGATCTCGTGAGCATCGATCTCTTCAAGAACCGTATTCACCGCTTCGATGTTTTCTTGTACTCGCACATCTGCCGCGTCAATGACGTGCAGCAGCAATGTGGCTTGCCGCGTCTCTTGTAACGTGGCTTTAAATGCCGCCACCAGATCGTGCGGCAGGTGGCGAATAAACCCTACGGTATCTGCCAGCACGGTTTCACCGACATCCGCGACGTCAATACGCCGCAACGTCGGGTCGAGGGTGGCAAACAACTGGTCTGCCGCATAGACCCGCGCTTCGGTGATGCGATTGAAAAGGGTAGATTTACCGGCGTTGGTATATCCCACCAGCGAAACAGTAGGAACGTCGGCTTTGATACGCGATTGCCGCCCCTGCTCACGCTGTTTTTCAACTCTTTCCAGGCGCGACTGTATCTGCACGATGCGATTACGCAACAAACGACGGTCGGTTTCGAGCTGGGTTTCACCCGGACCACGCAAACCGATCCCGCCTTTCTGTCTTTCAAGGTGGGTCCAGCCACGCACCAGGCGCGTAGCCAGATGGCGCAACTGCGCCAGCTCAACCTGCAACTTACCCTCATGGGTACGCGCACGTTGGGCGAAAATATCTAAAATAAGGCCGGTGCGGTCGATAACACGACACTCGCACAAACGCTCCAGGTTACGCTCTTGCGCCGGGCTCAGGGCATGGTCAAAAAGAACGACCGAAGCACCCGTCGCTTTGACAGCTTCCGCAATTTCAACTGCTTTACCTTCACCTACAAAATACTTTGGGTGCGGCGCTTTACGGCTACCGGTAATCACCTGCAATGCTTCGACACCGGCGGAAGAGACCAGAGATTCAAACTCCTGGAGGTCTTCCATATCTTTGTCTTGCGTAAAATAGATGTGTACCAGTACCGCCTGCTCACCAGCATCATAACGGTCAAACAAGCGTATAACCCTCTAAATAGATCAGCGGGGAACGCAGGATCGCTGGCTCCCCGTGTAAAAAAAACAGCATGAAACCTTATTCGGTTTCTTCGCTGTCCTGTTGCGCGGAAGTATTCTGCGCACTGCTACCATGATGGTAGTTACTGCTGGTACCGCCACCGGCGTTGTTACTGTGATGAGAAACCGGGCGAGACGGGACAACAGTAGAAATCGCGTGCTTGTAAACCATCTGGCTGACCGTGTTTTTCAACAGGATCACGAACTGATCAAAAGACTCGATTTGTCCTTGCAGCTTAATACCATTCACCAAATAAATAGAAACTGGAACACGTTCCCGACGCAGTGCGTTCAGGAACGGATCTTGTAAAGATTGCCCCTTAGCCATTCTCTCTTTTCCTTATATGCTTATTTGTACTTTGAACCTTTCGATTCTGAAAAAATTGCGCACGATACGTCTCAATTGTACACATTCAGCCTGCGATAGCACCAACAACCTGTAATACTTCGTCACGCGCCTGTTCTGGTTTTTCACTGTCAAGCCAGTGAACCCCTTCCCAACCACGCAGCCAGGTTATCTGCCGCTTCGCCAACTGTCTCGTGGCGCAAACACCTCGATAAACCATTTCATCGTATGAGATTTCGCCTTCAAGGTAAGACCACATCTGGCGATAACCCACACAACGAATGGAAGGCAAGTCCGTATGCAAATCTCCTCGGGCAAAAAGCGCCCGGACTTCTGCTTCAAAACCTGAAGCCAACATCTGATGAAAACGCTGCTCAATTCGTTGATGGAGCAGTTCACGGCTCGCCGGGGCGATGGCGAACTGATGCACCTGATACGGTAGAGCGTCTCCTGACGTTTGCGTCAGTTCCGTTAAAGTTTTACCCGAAATGAAAAAAACTTCCAGTGCCCGGGAAAGCCTTTGTGGATCATTTGGATGAATCCTTGCTGCCGCAACCGGATCGATCTCCTGAAGTTGACGATGCAATGACTCCCAACCTTGCTCTGCCGCCTGTTGCTCAATTCTGGCCCGCACTTCGGGGTCTGCCGACGGTAGCGGCGACAACCCTTCCAGCAATGCCTTGAAATACAACATCGTACCGCCCACTAATAGTGGGATCCGCCCCGCCGCGGTGATATCAGCCATTTCCGCCAGCGCATCGCGGCGAAAATCAGCGGCCGAATAAGCCTGCGACGGATCGCGAATATCCAGCAATCGGTGCGGCGCGGCGAGTAACTCTTCAGCGTTCGGCTTCGCCGTCCCGATATCCATCCCTTTGTAAATAAGGGCAGAATCAACGCTTATCAACTCTACTGGTAAAATTTTACGCAGCTCAATGGCTAACGCCGTTTTACCGGAGGCCGTCGGCCCCATCAAAAAAATCGCCTTAGGCAGGCTCGCCTTACTGATATCACTCATCTTTCAGGGCTTTTATCGCCGGATGTAAATCAACAGATTGTAACAGACCACCCGGCGGCGTTTTCACAAGTTGCGGACATAACCGTTCCACGTCCGCCAGCAGGGTGATGGCCTGTGCCATTGACCACTGCACATGTTCGCTCATCAGATTTCGTGCAATCCACTGCGCAATATTGCCAGGTTCGAATACGGACTGCTTCGCCAGGTAGCCTATCAGTTCAGGAATCAAGATTTGTAAATTTTGTTGGCGTAAGGGTAAAGGCACGGCCCTGATGGTCACATACTGTGCATCGGACTGGAAATCAATACCCAATTCCGCCAGGGCAGACTGCGCTTTTTCTAATGCCGATTTTTCTTCGCCAGAAACTTTTAGCCGCAACGGAATAAGCAACGGCTGGGCGCAAACTGGCGTTTCACCCGGCGTCAACTGCGCCTGACGCAGCCAACGTTCTGCCACTGGCAGGGCTAAAAGTGAAATGTTGCCGTCGCGCTCCAGCAACGCACAGTCGGAATGGACGATAGTCAGTACCCGACCAAAACTCTGACTGTTCGCCGCAAGCGCTGGCTCCTGCGGTTCAGGTGCTTTTGGTTTTTGCATCGGCGCAGGCGTTTGCAAAAGCTGGCGATACACTTCACCTTGCTGTTTCTGGTAGCCTGGCTGCGCATTCGGCCAGGAAGCTGCTGGACGACCACCAGAGGCGGGCGCAGGAGAGTAGCGGGGAGCTACCGGTTCACGAACTGCCGGTTCAGCAAAATGATTACGCCCGGCGGCCACGCGGTTCTCCGGAATGGTGCGCGGTGCAGGTTGATGTTCATCGTCCAGTGGCAGCGGCGTTTCCAGCTGTTGTTGTAGCACACTCAGCACGCCCTGATAGATAAAGTCGTGCACCAGACGCGACTGATGGAAACGCACTTCGTGTTTGGCGGGGTGCACGTTGACGTCCACTTGATGTGGGTCGATCTCCAGATACAACACAAATGCCGGTTGCTGATCGGCCCCCAGTTTGTTTTCGCAGGCCTGACGGATCGCATGATTGATCAGGCGATCGCGCATCATGCGACCATTCACGTAGCAATACTGAATTTCTGCCAGTGTGGGCGTGGTGTGGTTTGGATCTGCCACCCAACCGCGCAGCGTGAGATCGCCGTGCTGCCATTCAATCGCCAGCGCATGTTCGAGAAAAGCGGTGCCGCAAATCGCGCCTAAACGCCGTTCTTTTTGCCCGCCTTCCGGCACTGCGCGGTACTGGCGAACTATTTTGCCGTTATGCGACAGATTGATAGTGACGTCGAAACGCGCCAGCGCAATGCGGCGGATGATCTCATCGATATGGTTAAATTCGGTTTTCTCGGTGCGCAGGAATTTGCGCCGCGCCGGGGTGTTGTAGAACAGGTCCAGCACCTCCAGCGTCGTTCCTACCGGATGCGCCGCCGGTTTAACCGTCACGTCCATATCGCGCCCTTCGGCATAGGCCTGCCAGGCTTCCTGCTGTTCTGCGGTGCGTGAAGTGAGCGTCAGGCGGGAAACCGAACTGATACTCGCCAGTGCCTCACCGCGAAAGCCCAGGCTGATAATGGCTTCGAGATCGTCCAGAGAGGCGATTTTACTGGTGGCATGACGAGCCAGCGCCAGCGCCAGCTCATCTTTTTTGATACCGCAGCCGTTATCACGAATGCGGATAAGTTTCGCCCCACCGCGTTCGATATCAATATCGATACGCGTCGCACCTGCATCGAGGCTGTTTTCCACCAGTTCTTTGACTACCGACGCAGGTCGCTCGACCACCTCACCTGCGGCAATCTGGTTCGCCAGTTGTGGCGGTAAGACCTGAATTGGCATCAATAATCCTTAGTTTGGCAGCGTGCGATCTGGCGTCGTCACCGTGCTGGCCGTTTGTGCCGTTGCCCCCTGCGGCGCAGATTGCATCGGATGCGCAAGGAAATAATTGCGCAGGCCCTTGTAAATGGCTTCTGCCAGCTGTTGTTGGTAATCGTCGCTCGCCAGCAAACGTTCTTCGCTGTTGTTGCTGATAAAACCGGTTTCGACCAGTACTGATGGGATATCCGGCGAACGCAGAACGCCAAGGCTGGCATGTTCTGGTCGACGTTTATGTATTTCGCCAATGCGTTGCAACTGACTGATCATACTGGTCGCTACATCATACCCTACCCGCTGGGAATGACCGAACTGTAAATCCAGCACCGCCTGGCTTAAATACGGGTCAGACTGACTGTTCGCCAGTACATCGCCCGCTCCGCCCAGCAGCTCCGACTGTTTCTCATGCTGCTCCAGCCAGCTGGCCATTTCGCTGTTGGCGCGACGGTTAGAGAGCACCCATACGGAAGCGCCAGTCGCACTGCGGTTCGGTGCGGCATCAGCGTGAATCGACACGAGGAAATTGGCGTTTTGCTTACGTGCCACATCGCTGCGCCCCATCACCGAGATAAAGTAATCCCCGTCACGGGTTAAAACGCCTTTAAACATTGGATCGTCATTGAGCAAAGTACGCAATTTACGTGCGATGGCGATGGTGACATTTTTCTCCCGCGTACCACCGGGGCCGATAGCGCCAGGGTCCTGACCACCGTGTCCTGCATCAATAGCGATGATAATTTTATCGCCAGTGTTAGCCGTCGCGCGCGCTGCCGGACGCGTTACCGTATTACTGCTGATAACACCCGTAGTGCGGTTACTTTCCGTTTTAAACGGATTGCGCGCCGGTTCGCTGACGCGCGGTGCGACAACCGCAGGCGTTTCAACGCGTTTCGCAACCACAGGCGGCGGAGGAGGCGGTGGCGGAACATCGGCGTTAATCGTAAAGACGACAGTGTAATTGCTACCATTCTGCCGCTTCACCGCTTCGGTTTTACCATTTTCGGTGAGATCGACCACTAGCCGTAGCGTTTGTGCATCTTTAGGCGTTCCAGAGCGAATCGCCTTCACCAGATTATTACCGCTGAACAACAACGGTAGCCCCTGAATCACGCCCGTTTGTTTGATATCGAGCGCCACGGTGCGTTTGTTTTGATGGCTAAACGCGTAATCAGGATCGCCAGTAAAACTCAATGTTATTCGCGCCTGTTGATTACCGTTAGAAACCTGAATATCAGAGAGCGTAGCGGCGCCAGCCTGCGCGCACAGCAGCAGCAACGTCGCTACCAACCAATTTCTGATGCGATACATCATCCCGCCACCTTTCAAAGGTTAACCGGCTAAACGCGCCAGCAACAATTCACCCGCAGAGGAAACCGCACTCACGCGCGCCTCACGGCCTTGTGCCTGATAATCAATGTGTATTTCGACATCCGGGTCAGGAAGAACACCTGTACCTTGTTGTGGCCACTCCACCAGGCAGATGGCATCGTTGGCAAAATAATCGCGGATCCCCATAAACTCCAGCTCCTCGGGATCGGCAAGGCGGTATAAATCAAAGTGATACACCATTAAGTTGTCGAGCGTATAGGGTTCGACCAGCGTATAAGTGGGGCTTTTGACATTACCCTGATGACCCAGAGCCTGTAAAAAGCCCCGGCTAAAGGTGGTTTTACCTGCGCCTAAATCGCCATACAGATAGATTACGGTTGCACCATCGCAGGCTTTCGCTACCCGCTCGCCCAGGTCTAATGTTGCCTGCTCATCAGGGAGCGGAATTACTCGATTCATCATGGTTTTTATCAGTCACTTCCGGGTTAACAATACGCTGTAGCGTGGAAAAGAGATCGGTCGCCAGCATTCCGCGCGTTCCAAAACGGGCTGCCAGTACGTCAGCTGCCGTACCGTGTGCGACACAGCCCGCGCACGCTGCATCATACGGCGACAGTTTTTGCCCAAGCAATGCGCCAATAATACCAGAGAGCACATCGCCCATGCCGCCGCTCGCCATGCCTGCATTTCCGGCATCAATAATGCCTAAAGCGTCAGGATGCGCGGCAACTACGGTTCCGGCACCTTTCAGCACCGCTACGCCGCCATAACGTTGTACCAGACGTTGGGCGCAATGTAAGCGGTCACTTTCAATTTCTGCTACGGAACAGCCCAACAACCGTGCGGCCTCGCCAGGATGCGGCGTAATCACGCGATTGTGACGCTTATCAGGATTGATTGCCAGCAGGTTCAATGCATCGGCATCCCATAACATCGGTTTGCGAAAATTCTCAACTTTTTGCAGGGCTTTTTTCCCCCACTCTTGCTGGCCCAGACCGGGACCAATCACCACCACATCGGCCCATTCCAGGCTTTCGGTAAGTGAATCCATAGTCAGTTCATGCACCATCAATTCCGGTCGTGCGGTCAGCAGTGGCGCAATGTTTTCACTGCGGGTCAGCACTCTGACTAAACCAGCGCCAGCACGCAGCGCCGCTTCCCCCGTCATACGAATAGCCCCCGCCGTGCCGTGATCGCCACCAATAATCACCAGCCGCCCGTGATCGCCTTTATGCGAAGTCGGGCGACGCGGTTTCAGCCAGTGAGAAAGTTGTTCTACCGAAAACCGCTGAATTTTCGTCTCCTGACCTGCCAACCAACTGTCCAGCCCCAGCGAGTCAAAATGCAGTTTTCCGGTAACATCCCGGGCTTTCCCGGTGAGCAAGCCAGGTTTCAGCGCAATAAAAGTGATGGTGTGATCGGCGTTGATTACCGCGCCTGGCGTAGCGCCAGTTTCAGCCAGCAGGCCGGAAGGGATATCAACCGCCACAATCGGCGCAGGGTGAGTATTAGCGTGGTCGATTAACTGGCTAATGGATACGCGGGGCGCGTGCTGCAATCCGGTACCGAGCAGCGCATCAACAATCAGATCTACCGACTCAGGCCAGACAATATTCGAAGCATGGATCTCGCCTCCCGCGTTTAACCATGCATCGCGTGCCAGCGCGGCCTCTTCCGGTAACGGTTTGTCACTTTCCTGGGCCAGCAGCGTGACCTCAATGCCGACCGCTTTTGCCAGCCGCGCAATCACATAACCATCGCCGCCGTTATTGCCATGACCGCACAGCACCAGCCAGTGGCAGGCATCATGATAAGCCGAACGACACACCTGAAATGCGGCTTCACCAGCGCGAAGCATCAATTCATAGAGTGTAAGCCCCAGCGCATCTGCCGCCTCGCGTTCGCCGCGGCGGATATCGTCGGCGTGCCAGACGGTATGTGGTATACTTACGGGGTTTTTCTTCATTGTATGGTCCGTCATGTCAGAGCCCCTCGATCTCAATCAGTTAGCGCAAAAAATTAAACAGTGGGGGCTAGAACTGGGCTTTCAGCAGGTAGGCATTACCGATACCGATCTCAGCGCGTCCGAGCCCAAACTGCAAGCATGGCTGGACAAACAATACCACGGCGAAATGGACTGGATGGCGCGTCACGGTATGCTGCGCGCCCGCCCCCACGAGTTATTGCCCGGTACGCTGCGCGTCATCAGCGTGCGGATGAATTACCTTCCTGCTAACGCCGCATTTGCCAGCACGCTGAAAAACCCCAAACTCGGCTATGTAAGTCGTTATGCGTTGGGCCGTGACTATCACAAACTTCTGCGCAACCGACTCAAAAAGCTGGGCGAGATGATTCAGCAACATTGTGTTTCGCTGAATTTTAGACCGTTTGTCGATTCTGCGCCTATTCTCGAGCGCCCGTTAGCTGAAAAAGCAGGTCTTGGCTGGACAGGTAAGCACTCACTTATCCTCAATCGCGAGGCCGGTTCGTTCTTCTTTTTAGGTGAATTACTGGTCGATATTCCGCTGCCCGTGGATCAACCGGTCGAGGAAGGATGCGGTAAATGCGTGGCTTGTATGACGATTTGCCCGACCGGCGCCATCGTCGAGCCATATACCGTCGATGCTCGCCGCTGTATCTCTTATCTCACCATTGAACTGGAAGGGGCGATCCCGGAAGAGCTGCGTCCATTGATGGGAAACCGTATTTACGGTTGCGATGACTGCCAGCTTATCTGCCCGTGGAATCGCTATTCGCAACTCACTAAAGAAGACGATTTCAGCCCGCGCAAACCACTACACGCACCGGAACTCATTGAGTTATTCGCCTGGAGTGAAGAGAAGTTTTTAAAAGTCACGGAAGGTTCGGCGATTCGCCGTATAGGTCACCTGCGTTGGCTGCGTAATATCGCCGTGGCATTAGGCAATGCCCCCTGGGATAAAACGATTTTGACAGCGCTGGAAAGTCGTAAAGGTGAGCACCCACTTCTTGATGAGCACATAGCGTGGGCGATTGCGCAGCAAATCGAGAGGCGAAATGCGTGCGTCGTGGAGGTACAACTACCGAAAAAACAGCGTCTGGTTCGGGTCATTGAAAAGGGATTACCACGAGATGCCTGATTCATCCACAGCTTGTGAATAAAAATAAAAACGCATTGCAATTCAAGACGAATAAAATCGTCAAGTGATCGACTCGACAAAACGAGATCTTAATTTTCAACTTATATATCAATAAGTTAAAAAAATACTATTCACCGTGCGAAGTTTCTTTGAGATTAAGATATCAGCCTGAGCCTGTGGATAACTCTGTTTACAAGAGTTTGTCAGAGACAATAAAAACCAGCAATAACGCATCGCATCGCTGTGGATATTTTACTTGGAGAAGAATTTGGAGCGGGAAACGAGACTCGAACTCGCGACCCCGACCTTGGCAAGGTCGTGCTCTACCAACTGAGCTATTCCCGCTTGGATGGTCTGTGCTTTATAGCACTTTTCAAATTTTGGAGCGGGAAACGAGACTCGAACTCGCGACCCCGACCTTGGCAAGGTCGTGCTCTACCAACTGAGCTATTCCCGCTTGGGTGGTCTGTGCTTTACAGCACTTTGCAAATTTTGGAGCGGGAAACGAGACTCGAACTCGCGACCCCGACCTTGGCAAGGTCGTGCTCTACCAACTGAGCTATTCCCGCGTACTACCTAATTTTTGCTTTCGTAATTTCGCATTTCTGCGTCGTTACGGGAGGCGCATTATACGAGAAATCTTTCCCTCTGCAACCCCCCAAACGAATTTTTTCGCAAAAATTGTTTGAATGCTGATTTATTCGACAAATCTAGCGAAAAACGAACAGCTTAACAAAAAACTTTTCACTCTCCGCCTAAAAGGACAGAATCTGTCTGTTGCCCCAGGCAGATAAAAGCGTAGCACACAGCCTTGGGCAGTCCACAACACAACATGGAATATCAGGGAATCAGATGAAACAAAAATTACTTGTCATGCTCCTCGCCGGGCTCTCCTTTCAGGCTACTGCCGCAAACACCAAAACACTGCATTTCGGCACTTCTGCAACCTATGCTCCGTATGAATTTGTTGACGCAGACAATCAAATCGTAGGATTCGATATTGATGTTGCCAAAGCAGTTTGCAAAGAGATGCAGGCAGAGTGTCAGTTTACAAATCAGAGCTTTGACAGCCTTATCCCCGGATTACGCTTCAAAAAGTTTGATGCCGTCATCGCGGGGATGGATATGACAGCCAAACGAGAACAACAGGTTTCTTTCAGCCAACCCTACTATGAAGGGCTATCAGCTGTGGTTGTCACTCGCAAAGGGGCTTACAACAGTTTCGCAGAACTGAAAGGCAAAAAAATCGGTCTGGAAAATGGCACCACTCATCAGCGATATCTGCAAGATAAGCAAAAAGAGATTACAGCTGTCGCCTATGACAGTTATCTGAATGCATTTACCGATCTGAAAAGCAACCGACTGGATGGTGTTTTTGGTGATGTTGCAGCCATTGGCAAATGGCTTAAAAACAACCCGGATTACGCCATCATGGACGAACGGGCAAAAGATCCGGAGTATTACGGTAAAGGTTTAGGTATCGCGGTACGCAAAGGCAATGATGCGTTGCTGGCAGAAATCAACGCGGCACTTGATAAGGTCAAAGCCTCGCCCGAATACGCGCAAATGCAAGAGAAGTGGTTTACACAGTAATCATTTGCCGGGGCGTAATCACCACGCCCCGATTTCGTATTACAGCTTGATAAAATGCTCGCGGTAGTAAGCCAGCTCCGCCACCGATTCACGGATATCATCCATCGCCTGATGCGTCCCCTTTTTGGTAAAACCATCAAGAATTTCCGGCTTCCAGCGGCGCGCCAGCTCTTTCAGTGTGCTGACATCCAGATAACGGTAGTGGAAGTAGGCTTCCAGCTCCGGCATGTATTTAAACAGGAAGCGACGATCCTGGCCGATGCTGTTACCGCAAATCGGCGATTTTCCCGCAGGCACCCACTGTTTTAAAAATTCGAGCGTTGCCAGTTCAGCTTCCCGATCGCCCATCGTGCTCGCTTTCACGCGCTCCACCAGCCCGCTGGCGGTATGGGTGCGCACGTTCCAGTCATCCATCAGCGCCAGCTGTTCATCGGACTGATGTACTGCAATGGTCGGCCCTTCTGCCAGAATATTCAGGTTGGCGTCGGTCACCAGCGTGGCAATCTCAATAATGCGATCGCGCTCGGGATCCAGACCGGTCATCTCAAGATCGATCCAAATCAGGTTGTTTTCATTGGCACTCATGCTATTTTCCACCCATTCACAGTGACTATATTGATCCACAATTGCGTGTATCATAGATGTTTTGCCCATCAGGGGCGACCAGGAGTCAGTACGATTGAGTAAAAATAAACTCTCCAAAGGCCAGCAGCGCCGCGTGAACGCCAATCACCAGCGTCGTCTTAAAACGTCTAAGGAGAAGCCCGACTACGACGACAATTTGTTTGGCGAGCCTGATGAAGGTATCGTCATCAGCCGCTTTGGTATGCACGCTGATGTGGAATCCGCCGATGGCGACGTTCACCGCTGCAATATTCGCCGTACCATCCGTTCGCTGGTGACCGGCGACCGCGTAGTCTGGCGTCCGGGTAAACTGGCGGCGGAAGGCGTAAATGTCAAAGGGATCGTGGAAGCGGTGCATGAGCGCACCTCGGTGTTAACGCGCCCGGATTTCTACGATGGCGTGAAACCTATTGCCGCCAACATCGACCAGATTGTTATTGTCTCCGCCATTTTGCCGGAGCTGTCGCTCAATATTATCGACCGTTACCTGGTGGCCTGCGAAACCTTGCAAATTGAGCCGATTATTGTGCTCAACAAGATAGACCTGCTGGACGACGAAGGCATGGCATTCGTCAACGAGCAGATGGATATCTACCGCAATATCGGTTATCGCGTATTGATGGTTTCCAGCCATACTCAGGATGGGCTGAAACCGCTGGAAGAGGCGTTGACCGGGCGCATCAGTATTTTTGCCGGGCAGTCTGGCGTAGGCAAATCCAGCCTGCTGAACGCGTTGCTGGGGCTGCAAAAAGAGATCCTGACCAACGACGTCTCTGACAACTCGGGTCTCGGTCAGCACACCACGACCGCCGCTCGGCTGTATCACTTCCCGCACGGCGGTGATGTGATTGACTCCCCTGGTGTGCGCGAGTTCGGCCTTTGGCACCTGGAGCCGGAACAAATCACTCAGGGCTTTGTCGAATTCCATGACTACTTAGGTCTGTGTAAATATCGCGATTGCAAACACGATACCGATCCGGGCTGCGCTATCCGGGAAGCGGTTGAGGAAGGGAAAATCGCGGAAACCCGTTTCGAAAACTATCACCGTATTCTGGAAAGCATGGCGCAGGTAAAAACGCGTAAAAACTTTTCTGATACGGATGACTGACAATTAAGCTAACCGTCGTTAGAATCGTCCCCTTTTTTTCAGGATCCGGCATGTAGGCCGGATCAGGAACGACAAAACAATGGCCTGGAGGCTACCTTGTTAAATTCATTTAAACTTTCGCTACAGTACATTCTGCCGAAATTATGGCTTACTCGCCTGGCGGGTTGGGGCGCAAGCAAGCGGGCAGGATGGCTGACAAAACTGGTTATCGATCTGTTCGTTAAATACTACAAGGTCGACATGAAAGAGGCGCAAAAGCCGGACACCGCCAGCTACCGCACCTTTAACGAATTCTTTGTCCGTCCGCTGCGTGACGAAGTACGCCCAATCGATACCGATCCTAATGTACTGGTCATGCCTGCCGATGGCGTTATCAGCCAGTTAGGTAAAATCGAAGAAGATAAAATCCTGCAAGCTAAAGGCCACAACTACAGCCTCGAAGCTCTGCTGGCAGGGAACTATCTGATGGCGGATCTTTTCCGTAACGGTACGTTTGTGACCACTTACCTCTCCCCGCGTGACTACCACCGCGTACACATGCCGTGCAACGGTATTCTGCGTGAGATGATCTATGTGCCGGGCGATCTCTTCTCCGTTAACCATCTCACCGCTCAGAACGTGCCGAATCTGTTTGCCCGTAACGAACGCGTGATCTGCCTGTTCGATACCGAATTTGGCCCGATGGCGCAGATTCTGGTCGGGGCGACGATTGTTGGCAGCATTGAAACTGTCTGGGCGGGCACCATTACGCCGCCGCGCGAAGGCATCATCAAGCGTTGGACCTGGCCTGCCGGAGAAAACGACGGTTCTGTGGCGCTGCTGAAAGGCCAGGAAATGGGGCGCTTTAAACTCGGCTCTACCGTTATCAACCTGTTTGCACCGGGTAAAGTTAATCTGGTTGAGCAACTGGAAAGCCTGTCTGTCACGAAAATTGGCCAGCCGCTGGCAGTATCTACCGAAACCTTTGTTACGCCAGACTCTGAACCTGCCCCGCTTCCTGCTGAAGAGATCGAGGCAGAACACGACGCCAGCCCATTGGTTGACGATAAAAAAGACCAGGTCTAATCCATCAAAGGAAACGCTGACGTGCGCCTGATTATCACTTTTCTGATGGCCTGGTGCCTCAGTTGGGGGGCGTACGCCGCGACGGCCCCCGATAGTAAACAAATCACCCAGGAACTGGAGCAGGCAAAAGCGGCGAAACCCGCTCAGCCGGAAGTCGTAGAGGCACTCCAGTCCGCCTTAAATGCGCTTGAGGAACGAAAAGGTTCCCTTGAGCGCATCAAGCAATATCAAGAAGTCATTGATAATTACCCGAAACTCTCCGCTACTCTGCGCGCGCAATTAAACAACATGCGTGACGAGCCGCGCAGCGTAACGCCGGGAATGTCTACCGACGCGCTGAATCAGGAAATTCTCCAGGTCAGCAGTCAGTTACTGGATAAGAGCCGTCAGGCCCAGCAAGAGCAAGAGCGCGCCCGCGAGATTGCCGATTCGCTGAATCAACTGCCGCAACAGCAAACTGACGCCCGCCGCCAGTTGAATGAAATCGAGCGCCGCCTTGGAACGCTTACCGGCAATACCCCGCTTAATCAGGCGCAAAATTTTGCTTTGCAGTCTGACTCTGCGCGACTGAAGGCGCTCGTTGATGAACTGGAACTGGCGCAGCTGTCTGCCAATAACCGCCAGGAATTAGCGCGTTTACGCTCAGAGCTGGCGGAAAAAGAGAGCCAGCAGTTGGATGCATATTTGCAGGCCTTGCGTAATCAGTTGAACAGCCAACGTCAGCTTGAGGCGGAGCGGGCGCTGGAAAGCACCGAACTTCTGGCGGAAAACAGTGCCGATTTGCCGAAAGATATCGTCGCGCAATTCAAAATTAACCGCGAGCTGTCGGCGGCGTTGAATCAACAGGCGCAGCGGATGGATCTCGTTGCCTCGCAACAGCGTCAGGCTGCCAGCCAGACGTTACAGGTCCGGCAGGCGTTGAATACGCTGCGTGAACAATCACAATGGCTGGGATCGTCCAACCTGCTCGGCGAAGCGTTGCGGGCGCAGGTGGCACGGCTGCCGGAAATGCCAAAACCACAACAGCTTGATACCGAAATGGCGCAGTTGCGTGTGCAACGGTTACGTTATGAGGATCTGCTTAATAAACAGCCGCTGCTACGACAAATCCATCAGGCAGACGGTCAGCCGCTGACCGCCGAGCAAAACCGTATTCTGGAAGCACAGCTACGCACTCAGCGTGAGTTACTTAACTCATTGTTACAGGGCGGCGATACGTTACTGCTGGAGCTGACCAAGCTGAAAGTCTCCAACGGGCAACTGGAAGATGCGCTGAAAGAAGTGAATGAAGCGACGCACCGATACCTGTTCTGGACTTCTGACGTGCGCCCGATGACCATCGCCTGGCCGCTGGAGATCGCCCAGGATCTGCGTCGTCTCATTTCGCTGGACACCTTCAGTCAGTTGGGCAAAGCCAGCGTAATGATGCTGACCAGCAAAGAGACGATTTTGCCGCTGTTTGGCGCGTTGATTCTGGTCGGTTGCAGTATTTACTCACGCCGCTATTTCACCCGTTTTCTTGAACGTTCGGCGGCGAAAGTCGGCAAAGTGACTCAGGATCACTTCTGGCTGACGTTGCGCACCCTTTTCTGGTCGATTCTCGTCGCATCACCGCTACCGGTGCTGTGGATGACGCTGGGTTACGGCTTGCGCGAGGCGTGGCCTTATCCGCTGGCGGTCGCAATTGGTGATGGCGTAACGGCCACCGTACCGCTGCTGTGGGTAGTGATGATTTGTGCCACCTTTGCCCGTCCGAACGGCTTGTTTATCGCTCATTTCGGCTGGCCACGCGAACGGGTTTCCCGTGGGATGCGTTACTACCTGATGAGCATCGGGCTTATTGTGCCGCTGATTATGGCGCTGATGATGTTCGATAACCTCGACGACCGTGAATTCTCCGGTTCGCTGGGACGGCTTTGTTTTATCCTCATTTGCGGTGCACTGGCGGTAGTCACCCTCAGCCTGAAAAAGGCCGGGATTCCGTTGTATCTCAACAAAGAAGGCAGCGGCGACAACATTACCAACCATATGCTGTGGAACATGATGATTGGCGCGCCGTTGGTTGCCATTCTGGCGTCGGCGGTGGGTTATCTGGCAACGGCGCAGGCACTGTTAGCAAGGCTTGAAACCTCAGTTGCCATCTGGTTCCTACTATTAGTGGTTTATCACGTTATCCGCCGCTGGATGCTGATCCAACGCCGCAGGCTGGCGTTTGACCGGGCGAAGCATCGCCGGGCAGAGATGTTAGCGCAGCGTGCGCGTGGCGAAGAGGAAGCGCATCATCACAGTAGCCCGGAAGGGGCAATTGAAGTCGATGAAAGTGAAGTCGATCTCGATGCCATCAGTGCGCAATCCTTGCGGCTGGTGCGCTCAATTTTGATGTTGATCGCCTTGCTTTCGGTCATTGTGCTGTGGTCAGAAATCCATTCCGCTTTCGGCTTCCTTGAAAATATTTCGCTGTGGGATGTCACTTCCACGGTACAGGGCGTAGAAAGTTTGGAGCCGATTACCCTCGGTGCGGTGCTGATTGCCATTCTGGTGTTTATCATCACCACGCAGCTGGTGCGCAACCTGCCCGCGCTGCTGGAACTGGCGATTTTGCAGCACCTCGATTTAACGCCGGGCACTGGTTACGCCATCACCACCATCACCAAATATCTGCTGATGCTGATTGGCGGGCTGGTCGGCTTCTCAATGATTGGTATTGAGTGGTCGAAATTGCAGTGGCTGGTCGCCGCGCTCGGTGTTGGTCTCGGTTTTGGTTTGCAGGAAATTTTCGCCAACTTTATCTCTGGCCTGATAATCCTGTTCGAAAAACCGATTCGCATTGGCGATACGGTAACGATCCGCGATCTTACCGGTAGTGTGACGAAAATTAACACCCGCGCCACCACCATCAGCGACTGGGACCGTAAAGAGATAATCGTGCCAAACAAGGCGTTTATTACCGAGCAGTTTATCAACTGGTCTCTCTCTGACTCGGTCACGCGCGTGGTGTTGACAATTCCGGCCCCTGCCGATGCCAACAGTGAAGAAGTGACGGAAATCCTGCTAACCGCAGCGCGTCGCTGCTCGCTGGTAATCGATAACCCAGCACCGGAAGTCTTCCTGGTGGATCTGCAACAGGGGATTCAGATTTTCGAGCTGCGTATTTACGCCGCTGAGATGGGTCACCGCATGCCACTACGCCATGAGATTCACCAGCTGATTCTGGCAGGATTCCATACCCACGGTATTGATATGCCATTCCCGCCCTTCCAGATGCGTCTGGAAAGCCTCAACGGTAAGCAAACGGGAAGAACATTAACTTCTGCGGGCAAAGGTCGTCAGGCAGGAAGTTTGTAAGGTTTTGTGCCGGATGACCCCATCCGGCTCACAAGCAAAACTGATAGCGCAGAAAAAACTGCCACAACCAGTAGCCGAAAATAGCCAGTGCGGTGGCATACATAAACCAACCGCGTTTTTTTCGCCACAGCGCGAACCAGAAAAAGGGGAAAAAGAGCGGTAACGTCATTATCACACCGACATCACGGGTATCGTCATTTTCCAGATACTCCAGCACATGGCAGATATTTTTAACCCCACCTTCATCAATCATCCACTCTTTGTCCAGCGTGGAAGTGATGACTATCCAGGGGATCGCTACAACAAACCAGATGCAGCACAAGACAAACATGCGCGCACTCATGAGATAATCGGTCGCTTAATTTCGCTATAGCGCATACGAAATCCCGCTAATTCCCTGTCATTGCGCCCTATCGTCAGGCAGACGATAGGGCATCGGGTTATTCCACCGCCCACTGCGGATTTTTTGCCACTCTGCTGCAATAGTTCTGGTAAATCGCCATCGCTAACAGCGAGAAGAAGACAGGGCCGCCAATCATCCACAATGTGCTGTCCCAGTCTCCGGCTTCAACCACAGGTTGAATGATGGTGAACACGTTCGCAAATGTCACCACCAGTACGACAACCACTGTCGCAATCATTGCCGACATATGTGTTTTGAAAATCACAAACGGTCTGTCGAGATCCTGACGTGCTTTAAAGAATGGGAAAGCCAGCGCGAGGAACAGGTAAGGAAGCGTCATAGACACGTTCGCCATCAGCGTCAGTTTGTTAAAGAACGCCGATGCGGTACCGCCACCAAACGAAACCAGCAGGATGAAGACAGTAACCAGCCCGCACTGCATCCACATTGCGATAGAAGGCATACCCATCGTATTCAGGCGAGTCATCGGTTCCGGCCACAATGCTTTCGGCGTCCCCTGGATGATGGCTTTCAGCGGTGAATAGCAAAGCGTAAAGAACGCACCGGTATAGGCGAGGAACATCGACAGTCCGGTAATACGCGCAAACCACACACCCAGCGACAATGACGCTTCAGGTGACAAATGCAGTGCGTTACCCAGAGTCATTCCGAGGCTCTTCATCAGCACATAGGTAATATTGCCGAGGTTAACGGAACCATTACTTAATACCTGCTGCCAGTTTGTGCTGACGCCCCATAAAAATATTGCCAGCGAATAACCGATTGAAATAACAATAGCGGCAAAAACAATACCTTTGGCAAAGTTCTTTTCTGGATTTTCCGTTTTATCGACCAGACCACCAACCGCTTCAATTCCGCCATAGGCAAAAATAGCAAATACCACAAACGATAGCATTGCCAGACCGGACTGATAACCTGGGTTCGGTGATGCAAGGAAATTAATATCCTGCGCGAAATGCCCACCATTTAATAACAAAATAGTAATGCTTACTAACAGCAATACTAAATTCAGACACATTACTGCAATACCGCCCACCGCAGTAATGCGGGCAATTTTATTAATCCCCTTTGAAGCAACGACGGTGACCAGAATCATCCATGCCACTGCCAGCAGACCAACCACCTGCGTAGGCTCCAGTCCGGCAATACGCCAGTGCTGGGTCATGTCGCTACCATAGAGGAATGTTGAGAACGGTACCCAAACTTTCGCGGAGGTACTCACCATCCAGATGATATAAGAGGAAAACCACATAAATGTACCAATGAAGGCAAAACGTGGTCCGACACTATTATTCATCCAGGAATAGATACCGCCTTCTTCTTTGCGATAAGCAGCTCCCATTTCAGCCATCATTAAGGCGAATGGAATAAAGAATAACAATGCAGAAAATATATAAAAGGGAATCGCACTATAACCCATTAAGTAATAAGCCGATGGGCTATTGGCAAATCCAAATACGGAAGTAAAGATCATCAATATGAGTCCTATCAGACTCATCTTTTTTATCGTGTGAGGCATGAAACCATCCTTCATTTCAGCGCGTGTATAAAACGCGCCCACTGAACTGCACTGCCCAACATTGAGCGGGCAGCGTGAAAACCAATACAGAATTGATACCTGGATGATATCAAATATCCAGTCTTAAATTGTGGTCTTTAGCGGAAAAATGAAAATATATGCTACAGAATGGCGCCTATCACGCCATTCTTCGCGGTTGATTCAGTAATTTTTCAGAATTATGCCCGATCGACACTAAAGGCAATAACGTCAGACAAACGCTCAGCCCCCAACGCCAGCATGACCAGGCGATCCACCCCCAGCGCCACGCCAGAGCAGTCAGGCATCCCAACTTTCAGCGCCTCAATCAGGTTATGATCAATAGGATGCTGCGGTAACCCGCGCGCGGCACGTTTGCGGTTATCCTGCTCGAATCGTTGCTCTTGTTCACGAGCATCCGTTAATTCATGGAAACCATTCGCCAGCTCAATACCTTTATAGTAAACCTCAAAGCGTTCAGCGACCCGATGATCTTCGGTACTGATTTGCGCCAGTGATGCCTGACTGGCCGGAAAATGATACACAAATGTCGGTTTTTCTTTACCAATATTTGGTTCTACACCAAAGGTAAAGAGCAGTTGTAGCAAAGTGTCACGATCTTCTTCTTCGTCAGCCACGTTACTCAAATCGAGTTTTGCTGCCGCTTCCCGAAGCTGCGCTTTGTCGGCAGAGAGAGGATCAATCTCCAGATAACGCTGGAAGGCCTGCTGATATGAAAGACTTTCCGCAGGGGCACAATCAAGAACTTGTTGCAGTAGATCATCCACTTCATTCATCAGTCGATACATGTCATAGTGGGGACGATACCACTCCAGCATGGTGAATTCAGGATTGTGATGTCGCCCCATCTCTTCATTGCGGAAACTACGACACAACTGAAAGATTGGCCCGCAACCGGCTACCAGCAAGCGTTTCATGTGGTATTCCGGGCTGGTCATTAACCAAAGATTCATCCCCTGAGAGTGCCCAGGGCCTACGAAACGCGTTTCAAACGGGACGAGATGAATATCTGTAACCGTTGCCTGGCTCATACAAGGCGTTTCCACCTCCAGTACGCCGCGATCGGCAAAGAAACGCCGAATTTCCGTCATAATCGCTGCACGTTTTAAAAGGTTTGGGATGGATGCGCTCGGCTGCCAGGTTGCCGTTTCGCTCATGATGCTTTCTCCTGTTTATGACAAGGGCAGGAAGTCTACTCGTATCGCGTCGGGGAGACAAATTTTGCACGTTATTATTCAGATGAAAAAGAAAGATTAAAAAAAGTGCAAACCGCTGGTTTCGTAATTAAATTAATCAAAATCAGTGATAATTCAGGCCACTTGCCTGCCAAAAAATTCGAACACGTCAAATTTTCCAGGAGTGCGTAAGACTATACTGATGTACCTATAAAGGAGCAGTGGAATAGCGTTCGTAGTCGGTATTTTTCAGGCGCTTTGCCTGGAATTATGAGGCTGCGAAGTAACAATAATCTGGAGGAATGTCGTGCAAACCTTTCAAGCCGATCTTGCCATTGTAGGCGCCGGTGGCGCGGGATTACGTGCTGCAATTGCTGCCGCGCAGGCAAATCCTAATGCAAAAATCGCACTAATCTCAAAAGTATACCCAATGCGCAGCCACACTGTTGCTGCAGAAGGGGGGTCTGCCGCTGTCGCGCAAGATCATGACAGCTTTGAATACCACTTTCACGATACAGTAGCCGGTGGCGACTGGCTGTGTGAACAGGATGTCGTGGACTATTTTGTTCATCATTGCCCTACTGAAATGACTCAACTTGAGTTATGGGGCTGCCCGTGGAGTCGTCGCCCGGATGGTAGCGTCAACGTACGTCGCTTCGGTGGCATGAAAATCGAGCGTACCTGGTTCGCCGCCGATAAGACCGGCTTCCATATGCTGCACACGCTGTTCCAGACCTCTCTGCAATTCCCGCAGATCCAGCGTTTTGACGAGCACTTCGTACTGGATATTCTGGTTGATGATGGTCATGTTCGCGGCCTGGTGGCAATGAACATGATGGAAGGCACGCTGGTGCAGATCCGCGCTAACGCGGTCGTTATGGCTACCGGCGGTGCGGGTCGCGTTTATCGTTACAACACCAACGGCGGTATCGTTACCGGTGACGGTATGGGTATGGCGCTAAGCCACGGCGTTCCGCTGCGTGACATGGAATTCGTTCAGTATCACCCAACCGGTCTGCCAGGTTCCGGTATCCTGATGACCGAAGGCTGCCGCGGTGAAGGCGGTATTCTGGTCAACAAAAATGGCTACCGTTATCTGCAAGATTACGGCATGGGCCCGGAAACTCCGCTGGGCGAGCCGAAAAACAAATATATGGAACTGGGTCCACGCGACAAAGTTTCTCAGGCCTTCTGGCACGAATGGCGTAAAGGCAACACCATCTCCACGCCGCGTGGCGATGTGGTTTATCTCGACCTGCGTCACCTCGGCGAGAAAAAACTGCATGAACGTCTGCCGTTCATCTGCGAACTGGCGAAAGCGTACGTTGGCGTCGATCCGGTTAAAGAACCGATTCCAGTACGTCCGACCGCACACTACACCATGGGCGGTATCGAAACCGATCAGAACTGTGAAACCCGCATTAAAGGTCTGTTCGCCGTGGGTGAATGTTCCTCTGTTGGTCTGCACGGTGCAAACCGTCTGGGCTCCAACTCCCTGGCGGAACTGGTGGTCTTCGGTCGTCTGGCCGGTGAACAAGCGACAGAACGTGCAGCAACTGCCGGTAATGGCAACGAAGCGGCAATTGAAGCGCAGGCTGCTGGCGTTGAACAACGTCTGAAAGATCTGGTTAACCAGGATGGCGGCGAAAACTGGGCGAAGATCCGCGACGAAATGGGCCTGGCTATGGAAGAAGGTTGCGGTATCTACCGTACGCCGGAACTGATGCAGAAAACCATCGACAAGCTGGCTGAGCTACAGGAACGCTTCAAGCGCGTGCGCATCACCGACACTTCCAGCGTGTTCAACACCGACCTGCTCTACACCATTGAACTGGGCCACGGTCTGAACGTTGCTGAATGTATGGCGCACTCTGCAATGGCACGTAAAGAGTCTCGCGGCGCGCACCAGCGTCTGGACGAAGGTTGCACCGAGCGTGATGACGTCAACTTCCTCAAACACACCCTCGCCTTCCGCGATGCTGATGGCACTACTCGCCTGGAGTACAGCGACGTGAAGATTACTACGCTGCCGCCAGCTAAACGCGTTTACGGTGGCGAAGCGGATGCAGCCGATAAGGCGGAAGCAGCCAATAAGAAGGAGAAGGCGAATGGCTGAGATGAAAAACCTGAAAATTGAGGTGGTGCGCTATAACCCGGAAGTCGATACCGCACCGCATAGCGCATTCTATGAAGTGCCTTATGACGCAACTACCTCATTACTGGATGCGCTGGGCTATATCAAAGACAACCTGGCACCGGACCTGAGCTACCGCTGGTCCTGCCGTATGGCGATTTGTGGTTCCTGCGGCATGATGGTTAACAACGTGCCAAAACTGGCATGCAAAACCTTCCTGCGTGACTACACCGACGGTATGAAGGTTGAAGCGTTAGCTAACTTCCCGATTGAACGCGATCTGGTGGTCGATATGACTCACTTTATCGAAAGTCTGGAAGCGATCAAACCGTACATCATCGGCAACTCCCGCACTGCGGATCAGGGTACTAACATCCAGACCCCGGCGCAGATGGCGAAGTATCACCAGTTCTCCGGTTGCATCAACTGTGGTCTGTGCTACGCCGCGTGCCCGCAGTTTGGCCTGAACCCAGAGTTTATCGGTCCGGCTGCCATTACGCTGGCGCATCGTTATAACGAAGATAGCCGCGACCACGGTAAGAAGGAGCGTATGGCGCAGTTGAACAGCCAGAATGGCGTATGGAGCTGTACTTTCGTGGGCTACTGCTCCGAAGTCTGCCCGAAACACGTCGATCCGGCTGCGGCCATTCAGCAGGGCAAAGTAGAAAGTTCGAAAGACTTTCTTATCGCGACCCTGAAACCACGCTAAGGAGTGCAACATGACGACTAAACGTAAACCGTATGTACGGCCAATGACGTCCACCTGGTGGAAAAAATTGCCGTTTTATCGCTTTTACATGCTGCGCGAAGGCACGGCAGTTCCGGCTGTGTGGTTCAGCATTGAACTGATTTTCGGGCTGTTTGCCCTGAAAAATGGCCCGGAAGCCTGGGCGGGATTCGTCGACTTTTTACAAAACCCGGTTATCGTGATCATTAACTTGATCACTCTGGCAGCAGCTCTGCTGCACACCAAAACCTGGTTTGAGCTGGCACCGAAAGCGGCCAATATCATTGTAAAAGACGAAAAAATGGGACCAGAGCCAATTATCAAAAGTCTCTGGGCGGTAACCGTGGTTGCCACCATCGTAATCCTGTTTGTTGCCCTGTACTGGTAAGGAGCCTGAGATGATTAATCCAAATCCAAAGCGTTCTGACGAACCGGTATTCTGGGGCCTCTTCGGGGCCGGTGGTATGTGGAGCGCCATCATTGCGCCGGTGATGATCCTGCTGGTGGGTATTCTGCTGCCGCTGGGGCTGTTTCCGGGTGATGCGCTGAGCTACGAGCGCGTTCTGGCGTTCGCGCAGAGCTTCATTGGTCGCGTATTCCTGTTCCTGATGATCGTTCTGCCGCTGTGGTGTGGTTTACACCGTATGCACCACGCGATGCACGATCTGAAAATCCACGTACCTGCGGGCAAATGGGTTTTCTACGGTCTGGCTGCTATCCTGACAGTTGTCACACTGATTGGTGTCGTTACAATCTAACGCATCGCCAATGTAAATCCGGCCCGCCTATGGCGGGCCGTTTTGTATGGAAACCAGACGCTATGTTCAAAACGACGCTCTGCGCCTTATTAATTACCGCCTCTTGCTCCGCACTTTCCGCCCCGCAACAGCTCAACGAGATTGTGCATCGCACAATTACCCCGCTTATAGAGCAACAAAAGATCCCCGGTATGGCGGTGACGGTGATTTATCAGGGCAAACCTTATTACTTTACCTGGGGCTATGCGGACGTAGATAAAAAGCAGCCCGTCACGCAGCAAACGCTGTTTGAGTTAGGCTCGGTCAGCAAAACATTTACGGGCGTGCTTGGTGGCGACGCTATTGCGCGAGGGGAAATCAACCTAAGCGATCCCGCAACAAAATACTGGCCTGAACTTACCGCTAAACAGTGGAATGGGATCACACTATTACATCTTGCGACCTACACCGCTGGCGGCCTGCCGTTACAGGTGCCGGATGATGTTAAATCCTCAAGCGACTTGCTGCGCTTCTATCAAAACTGGCAGCCTGAATGGGCTTCAGGAACACAACGTTTGTATGCCAACGCCAGTATCGGTTTGTTCGGCGCAATGGCTGTGAAGCCGTCTGGTTTAAGTTTTGAGCAGGCGATGCAAACTCGTGTCTTCCAGCCTCTCAAACTCAACCATACGTGGATTAATGTGCCGTCCGCAGAAGAAAAGCATTACGCCTGGGGATATCGCGAAGGTAAGGCAGTGCATGTTTCGCCAGGGGCATTAGACGCTGAAGCTTATGGTGTGAAGTCGACCATTGAAGATATGGCCCGCTGGGTGCAAAGCAATTTAAACCCCCGTGATATCACTGAGAAAACACTTCAACAAGGGATACAACTGGCACAATCTCGCTACTGGCAAACCGGCGATATGTATCAGGGCCTGGGCTGGGAAATGCTGGACTGGCCGGTAAATCCTGACACCATCATAAACGGCAGTGATAATAAAATTGCACTGGCAGCACGCCCCGTAAAAGCGATTACGCCCCCAACTCCTGCAGTACGCGCATCATGGGTACATAAAACGGGGGCGACCGGCGGATTTGGTAGCTATGTCGCGTTTATTCCAGAAAAAGAGCTGGGTATCGTGATGCTGGCTAACAAAAATTATCCCAATCCAGCGAGAGTTACCGCCGCCTGGCAGATTCTCAACGCTCTACAGTAAAATTTCATCGGGTCCGAATTTTCGGACCTTTTCTCCGCTTTTCCTTGCTGTCATCTACACTTAGAAAAAAACCAGTAAGGAAACATTTATGCGCCTGCTCCCTCTCGTTGCCGCAGCGACAGCTGCATTTCTGGTCGTTGCCTGCAGTTCTCCTACGCCACCGCGTGGCGTGACCGTAGTGAATAATTTCGACGCTAAACGCTATCTCGGTACCTGGTATGAGATTGCCCGTTTTGATCACCGCTTTGAACGTGGACTGGAAAAAGTCACCGCAACATACAGCCTACGGGATGACGGCGGCCTGAATGTCATTAATAAAGGCTATAATCCTGACAGAGAAATGTGGCAGCAGAGTGAAGGGAAAGCGTACTTTACCGGCGCGCCTACCCGCGCTGCGCTGAAAGTGTCATTCTTTGGTCCTTTCTATGGCGGTTATAACGTTATTGCACTCGATCGGGAATACCGCCATGCGCTGGTTTGCGGCCCGGACCGCGACTACCTGTGGATACTCTCCCGCACGCCAACCATTTCTGACGAAGTGAAACAGGAAATGCTGGCAGTCGCGACCCGGGAAGGGTTTGATGTCAGTAAGTTTATTTGGGTACAGCAGCCCGGTAGTTAGTGAGTGCTGAGTTTCAGACCAATAATCCCCAATACGATTAACGCCAGGCTCGCCAGGCGCATCGGGTTAGCGGACTCACCGAGCAGCACAATACCGGTGATGGCCGCGCCGACTGCGCCAATACCCGTCCACACGGCATAAGCTGTCCCTACCGGTAACGATTTCATCGCCCACGCAAGTAGTGCCATACTGACAATCATCGCCGTCACGGTAATAACACTTGGCGTCAAACGACTAAAACCGTGGGTATATTTCAGACCAACGGCCCATACCACTTCCAGCAGACCAGCAATAACTAAGATAATCCAGGACATATCAGGCTCCGGAGAATTGGGGCCGTCCCCGGTGAAAAGACGCGTTTGCAGGTCGTCCTGCAAAGCGGTTGGTTGAACGAATATTTTGCCAGGTGACAGGGGAATTTCAACTATTACCTTAGTGACTATCGCAGAAAAAACAAACGGCACGACACAGCTGTCGTACCGTTATTGCTTATTGCTGCGCTTTCGTTGCTGCGCCAGAAATCGCGTTACCGCCATCAGAAATGTCTTCACCAACGCCACGCGTGGTGTTGCAGGCAGTTAATACTGTTGAAAGCACCAGAACAGAAAAGATCGCTGCAATTGTCTTCTTCACCATAACGTCTTCCTTTTAGGTAATGTTATTTATGTTTGCCTATAGCAAATTAATAATAGACAACATCGCCAAAAATGATGGAAATCTGATGATTTTTCGGAAGAGAAGAAAAATTAGCTGGCAGCGCGGGAGATGGAGTTGCCGAGATGTTTGATATCTTCGCCGAAACCGCGAGCGGTGTTACAGCCCGTGAGCAGCGTGCTGGCAAGCAAAACAAGAACGATAAGGCGTTTCATCATCTCTGACCTGAATAAGTGATGGTGCAGCCTGCAGGCCGCACCACAACCGCATTACTTCACGCGAGAGACGTATTCACCAGAGCGGGTATCCACTTTGATGACTTCGCCGATTTGTACGAACAGCGGAACTTTAACCACAGCGCCAGTAGACAGGGTAGCCGGTTTGCCGCCAGTACCTGCGGTATCACCTTTCAGGCCCGGATCGGTATCAACGATTTCCAGTTCAACGAAGTTCGGCGGAGTAACGGAGATCGGCTGACCATTCCACAGAGTTACGATACACTCTGCCTGATCCAGCAACCATTTAGCGTTGTCGCCAATTGCTTTTGCATCAGCAGACAGCTGCTCGAAAGTTTCGTTGTTCATGAAGTGCCAGAACTCACCGTCGTTGTACAGGTAAGTCAGGTTCATATCGACAACATCAGCGCCTTCAGCGGAATCAGTAGATTTGAAGGTTTTTTCTACGCGAGTACCGGTCAGCAGACGACGCAGTTTAACGCGAGCAAATGCCTGGCCTTTACCCGGTTTTACGAATTCACTCGCTTCAACCGCGTAAGGTTCGCCGTCTAACATGATTTTAAGACCAGCACGAAAATCGTTGCTATAGTACGTTGCCATAAGGCCCTCTGAAATTTGTTAATTGGTAGCTAAGCCACAAAATGGCGCATATTGTAACCCTAAATACCCCATCCAGAGAAGATTGGTTAACGCAACTTGCCGATGTTGTGACCGATCCTGATGAACTTCTGCGTCTTTTGAATATAGACGCGGACGAAAAACTGTTGGCCGGACGCAGCGCCAAAAAGCTGTTTGCCCTGCGTGTGCCCCGCTCATTTATCGATCGCATGGAGAAAGGTAATCCGGACGATCCGCTTTTGCGTCAGGTACTTACCTCGCAAGATGAGTTTGTCGTCGCGCCCGGATTCTCCACCGACCCGCTGGAAGAACAGCACAGCGTAGTGCCTGGTTTGTTGCATAAATACCACAACCGGGCGCTTTTGCTGGTCAAAGGCGGCTGCGCGGTAAATTGCCGCTATTGCTTCCGTCGCCATTTCCCGTATGCCGAAAATCAGGGCAACAAGCGTAACTGGCAGACTGCACTTGAGTATGTTGCTGCGCATCCGGAACTGGACGAGATGATTTTCTCCGGCGGCGATCCGCTGATGGCGAAAGATCACGAGCTGGACTGGTTGCTTACACAACTGGAAGCCATCCCGCATATCAAACGTCTGCGGATTCACAGCCGTCTGCCGATTGTGATCCCGGCACGCATCACAGATGCGCTGGTTGAACGCTTTTCACATTCTACGCTGCAAATCTTGCTAGTGAATCACATCAACCATGCCAATGAGGTAGATGAAACATTCCGCCAGGCTATGGCTAAGTTGCGCCGGGTAGGCGTTACTTTGCTGAACCAGAGCGTTCTGTTACGTGGTGTGAACGATAACGCACAAACGCTGGCAAACCTGAGTAATGCGTTGTTCGATGCGGGCGTGATGCCGTATTACCTGCATGTGCTCGATAAAGTACAGGGCGCGGCGCATTTTATGGTGAGTGATGACGAAGCACGGCAGATTATGCGTGAGTTGCTGACACTGGTGTCGGGATATCTGGTGCCGAAACTGGCGCGTGAAATTGGCGGCGAACCCAGTAAAACGCCGCTGGATCTGCAATTACGTCAGCATTAAACCAAAAGATGGATTTTTCAGTCACCTACAGCTAATGACACACGCGAAATTGCCCGATACGCTATGCTTATCGGGCTTACATGGTTTCTGCAATATATTGAATTTTCTAGATTTGTAGGCCATATAAGCCATTTCTGCCGCATCCGGCAATGGGTACAATGCACTTTGTCCTCAATATAAGGAGTCTTTTTCAGGCGCCTTTATTTATGGCTTGCAACTTAACCATTAAATTTGCTGGATGCTTTTTGTTACTCAACCCATAGAGTAAACATTCAAATTTGTGTTATTTTAATCGCCTTTACCACTACATCATTCATTAACTATATAAATCTTCAATAATAATTAGATTTAGTAATGGTTAGGGAGAACCTACAATGGCCATAAGTATTAAAGGCGTAAATACTGGTGTTATTCGTCAAAAAGATACTTTTATTGCGCTGGCATTAAAAATTCGCGAACCACGCAATAAAGAATCATTATTTTTCTTTTCCGTTATGGAGCTGCGTGACCTGCTGATCGCGCTTGAAAGCAGACTCTGGCAAAAACAGCAGATAAATGCTGATGAGCGACAGAACTACGAGAAAGCCCGCGATAAAGCCAACAAAAAGATGGTTGAAAACATCCCGGAACTTCAGGTAGAGGAACTGAAAAATGCCGATATTAATCGTCGAATTAAAACGCTTTCATTAATCAGTAATCAGGGTGAAGATTTAATTTTCGCATTAACTTTACATGACGGAAGTCAATGTGAATTACAGGTGAATGAACTGCAAATTGAAATGATAGCAAGAGCGATCATTCATGCCATCAATAATGCTGAAATGCTCGAACTGGCTCAGAGAATGACTTCTTTATTAGATTTCTTACCTTTATTTGATGTCGATTGTCAGGATAACGGTAATCTGGAATATGACTCTTATGATCAGCCAGAGTGGAAACATAATTTATTTAGCCATTATCTGGCAGTTATTTATCGTTATCAGGATCAGGAAGGCAAAGAACAGTTTTGCGGTTCTATTGTGAAATCCCGCGCGCCCTCAGGCGGTAAAGAAGTTGAGGGCATCACCCGTCGACTGCTTGATTTTAGCCCACGTCTGAAGAAAATCGCGCAAACACCGTGCCAGGTGTCTGTCAGAACGTTAACGGCTAACAGTTCGCAACAATTGACTCAGGAGCAGTGTTTACGTGCCCTGCATCATTTGCGAGTCCAAACTGCCCAAAAAGCTGCTGAACAAAAGTAATAGCAGATATACCAATGAACCCCAGCGATGGGGTTCATCATCTCTCACATTAATCAGTTCGGGCACTTGTAAACCTGACCGCTGATTTCGCTGTCAGTCGGAACAAAGCTGGACAACATACCTTGTGTCGGGCTGCTGATACCATAAATCACGTTACCACCCATTGCAGCTGCCTGGTTGCGCAGATCGTTTGCCGCACCACGCATAGAACCGCCTTCTTCACCGTGTTGCCCGGAAAGCCAGTTACTTTGCTTACCTGTCGCAGTACCAATCAGCTGGCACTCTGCACCTGGCTGCTCGTCTACAATGCGTACACTCTGACCGGCAGCACTCAATTCGTTGCTGGAGCTACAACCCGCCATCAGTAGCGCGGCACCGACAATCCCTGCTAAGTATTTTACGTGCATGTTATTCCCCATAATCAATGAGCTGGACGCCACTCGCGTCTGTGTGTGAATCTTATACTAAAAAGATGACTAAAAGAAAAACCCCCAGACATTTCTGCCTGAGGGTTTGTTTATTTCTGCGAGGTGCAGGGCAATTACATCATGCCGCCCATGCCACCCATGCCACCCATACCGCCAGCAGCGCCTAAGTCAGCTGCATCGTTTTTCGGCAGGTCGGTAACCATGCACTCGGTGGTGATCATCAGGCCAGCCACAGAAGCCGCGTACTGCAGAGCAGAACGAGTTACTTTGGTTGGATCCAGGATACCCATGTCGATCATGTTGCCATATTCTTCGGTTGCTGCGTTGTAACCGTAGTTGCCGTCGCCAGCTTTAACAGTGTTAGCAACAACAGACGGTTCTTCACCGCAGTTCAGGACGATCTGACGCAGCGGAGCTTCCATTGCACGCAGTGCAACTTTGATACCCACGTTCTGCTCTTCGTTCTGACCACGCAGGTCAGCCAGTTTAGACGCTACGCGGATCAGCGCAACACCGCCACCAGCAACCACGCCTTCTTCTACCGCAGCACGGGTCGCGTGCAGGGCGTCTTCAACGCGTGCTTTTTTCTCTTTCATTTCAACTTCGGTAGCAGCACCTACTTTGATAACTGCAACGCCGCCTGCCAGTTTCGCTACGCGCTCCTGCAGTTTTTCGCGGTCGTAGTCAGAAGTTGCTTCTTCAATCTGCTGACGGATCTGAGCAACACGGCCCTGGATTGCAGCTTCTTCACCCACGCCATCGATGATGGTGGTGGTGTCTTTGTTGATTACAACACGTTTAGCCTGACCCAGGTCTTCCAGGGTCGCTTTTTCCAGCTCCATACCGATCTCTTCAGAGATTACGGTACCGCCGGTCAGGGTTGCGATATCCTGCAGCATAGCTTTACGACGATCGCCGAAGCCCGGTGCTTTAACCGCAGCGACTTTCACGATGCCACGCATGGTGTTAACAACCAGAGTTGCCAGCGCTTCGCCTTCAACATCTTCAGCGATGATCAGCAGCGGTTTGCCTGCTTTTGCAACGGCTTCCAGAACCGGCAGCATTTCGCGGATGTTGGAGATTTTCTTGTCAGCCAGCAGGATGAACGGGCTTTCCAGTTCTACTGCGCCAGTTTCCGGCTTGTTGATGAAGTAAGGAGACAGGTAACCACGGTCGAACTGCATACCTTCAACCACGTCCAGTTCGTCCTGCAGACCAGTACCGTCTTCAACGGTGATAACGCCTTCTTTACCGACTTTGTCCATCGCTTCAGCGATCAGTTTACCTACGGTTTCGTCGGAGTTAGCGGAGATAGTACCAACCTGAGCAATCGCTTTAGAGTCGGAGCACGGTACGGACAGCGCTTTCAGTTCTTCAACTGCAGCGGTAACGGCTTTGTCGATACCACGTTTCAGGTCCATCGGGTTCATGCCCGCAGCAACAGCTTTCAGACCTTCAGTGATGATAGCCTGAGCCAGTACGGTTGCGGTGGTGGTACCGTCGCCTGCAGTGTCGTTCGCTTTAGAGGCAACTTCTTTCACCATCTGCGCACCCATGTTTTCGAACTTGTCTTCCAGTTCGATTTCACGAGCAACGGAAACACCATCTTTGGTGATAGTCGGTGCACCGAAAGATTTATCCAGAACTACGTTACGGCCTTTCGGACCGAGGGTAACTTTCACTGCATCTGCCAGTACGTTTACGCCGCGCAGCATTTTCACACGAGCGTCGTTACCGAATTTTACGTCTTTAGCTGCCATTATCTTTATTCCTTAAATTCGTATGTTCAGTGTCGTGCGCGGATTACGCTTCAACAATTGCCAGAATGTCGCTTTCGGACATGATCAACACTTCTTCATTGTCGATCTTCTCAGACTTCACACCGTAGCCATCGTTGAAAATTACGATGTCGCCAACTTTCACGTCCAGCGGCTTCACTTCGCCATTTTCAAGGATACGGCCATTGCCAACAGCCAGCACTTCGCCACGGGTAGATTTAGCCGCTGCAGAGCCGGTCAGAACGATGCCGCCAGCAGATTTAGTTTCAACTTCTTTACGCTTGACGATCACGCGATCATGCAATGGACGAATATTCATTGATAACTCTCCTTTGAGAAAGTCCGTATCTGTTATGGGTGACGCCGGACCTTACATGGTTTCCCGGCTGGTGACCAGAGAAATGGGGATGGGCTTATCCCCCTTCAAGGGGGAAAATGAAAAAAAATTTTGATCAGCACAAAATCGGGTAAAAATCCTGATTCACCTCACGTTTCATCACAATTTCTACATCGCCGTCATAAGCGAATCTGATTGTGCTACCATCGAAAATCTACGCAGTTGCCCAAAATTTGGGCGCAATCGGATATCAACCCATGAGTGGACTCAAACAAGAACTGGGGCTGGCCCAGGGCATCGGCCTGCTATCGACGTCATTATTAGGCACCGGCGTGTTTGCCGTTCCTGCGTTAGCTGCACTGGTAGCAGGCAATACCAGCCTGTGGGCGTGGCCCGTTTTGATTATCTTAGTGTTCCCGATTGCGATTGTGTTTGCGATTCTGGGTCGCCACTATCCCAGTGCAGGCGGCGTCGCACACTTCGTCGGTATGGCGTTTGGTTCGCGGCTTGAGCGAGTCACCGGCTGGCTGTTTTTATCGGTCATTCCCGTAGGTTTGCCTGCCGCGCTACAAATTGCTGCCGGGTTCGGACAGGCGATGTTTGGCTGGCATAGCTGGCAACTGTTGTTGGCAGAACTCGGTACGCTGGCGCTGGTGTGGTATATCGGTACTCGCGGTGCCAGTTCCAGTGCTAATCTACAAACGGTCATTGCCGGGCTTATCGTCACGCTGATTGTCGCCATCTGGTGGGCGGGTGATATCAAACCTGCGAATATCCCCTTCCCTGCACCAGGTAATATCGAACTTACCGGGTTATTTGCTGCGTTATCAGTGATGTTCTGGTGCTTTGTCGGTCTGGAGGCATTTGCCCATCTCGCCTCGGAATTTAAAAATCCAGAGCGTGATTTTCCTCGCGCGTTGATGATTGGTCTGCTGCTGGCAGGATTAGTCTACTGGGGCTGTACGGTAGTCGTCTTACACTTCGACGCCTATGGTGAAAAAATGGCGGCGGCAGCATCGCTTCCAAAAATTGTAGTTCAACTGTTCGGTGTAGGAGCGTTATGGATTGCCTGCGTGATTGGCTATCTGGCCTGCTTTGCCAGTCTCAACATTTATATACAGAGCTTCGCCCGCCTGGTCTGGTCGCAGGCGCAACATAATCCTGACCACTACCTGGCACGCCTCTCTTCTCGCCATATCCCGAATAATGCCCTTAATGCTGTGCTCGGTTGCTGCGTGGTGAGCACGTTGGTGATCCATGCTTTAGAAATCAATCTGGACGCTCTTATTATTTATGCCAATGGCATCTTTATTATGATTTACCTGTTATGCATGCTGGCTGGTTGTAAATTATTGCAAGGACGTTATCGGCTACTGGCGGTGACTGGCGGGCTGTTATGCGTTCTGTTATTGACGATGGTCGGCTGGAAAAGTTTCTATGCGCTGATCATGCTGGCGGGGTTATGGCTGTTTCTGCCAAAACGAAAATCGCCGGAAAATGGCATAACCACATAATCCGGCGTTTCGACATTAATCCTGGCGATCGTCTTTATGATCAAGGCGGTCGCGGTCATCATCCTTTCGCTGATACTCACCATCAAAAGTATTACCGCCACCGGTCCCGGCGCTAAAACCACCGCCTGGCATGCGAGAAAAGCGCAAATGCGGCATCAACTTCACTGTCAGATGCTTTTGCACCGGCGGTAATAAAAGAAGCAAACCGAGGAAATCGGTGAAAAAGCCTGGGAGCAGTAACAGCAAACCAGCAATGATCAGCGATACGCTTTTGATCATCTCCTCTGCCGGATTTTCCCCAGCAGCCATTTTCTGCTGCATCAGCACAAAATTCTTAAAGCCCTGGTTGCGAACCAGTGACATACCAATAACTGAGGTGAATATTACTAGTATAAGAGTCAGCAGAACGCCTAAGACATGGGCGACCTGAATAAAAATCGAAATCTCAATGTAAACGTAGAGAAAGAGAGCAAGTAAAGGTATCCAGCGCAAAGGATTCTCCTGTTATTCGCAACTGTTGACCACAGCTGCGCGTTAAATTTGCGTTACGCACTCGCCTGATATAGCGATGATTTTCAAAATTTCAAGGGGGTATCGGATATATTTATGGTATTAATCCTAAAGGGGTGATCCATTTCACAAATCAATAAATCAGCCCCAATTTCCGCCGCTTAAAGTGATCCAGATTACGGTAGAAATCGCATAGCAGCATATGATCTCAGGTATTCGGTCGATGCAGGGGATAATCGTCGGTCGAAAAACATTCATAACCGCATATATTCTGCGCGTTTAGAACAAATCATTGGCAGCTTGAAAAAGAAGGTTCACATGTCAAATAACATTCGTATCGAAGAAGATCTGTTGGGTACCAGGGAAGTTCCAGCTGAAGCCTACTATGGTGTTCACACTCTGAGAGCGATTGAAAACTTCTACATTAGCAACAACAAAATCAGTGATATTCCTGAGTTTGTCCGCGGGATGGTAATGGTGAAAAAGGCAGCGGCTTTAGCTAACAAAGAGCTGCAAACCATTCCTAAAAGTGTAGCGAATGCCATCATTGCCGCATGTGATGAAGTCCTGAATAACGGAAAATGCATGGATCAGTTCCCGGTAGATGTTTACCAGGGCGGCGCAGGTACTTCCGTTAATATGAACACTAACGAAGTGCTGGCCAATATTGGTCTGGAACTGATGGGTCACCAGAAAGGTGAGTATCAGTATCTGAACCCGAACGACCATGTTAACAAATGTCAGTCTACTAACGATGCCTACCCGACCGGTTTCCGTATCGCTGTTTATGCTTCCATCATCAAACTGATCGACGCGATTAACCAACTGCGTGAAGGCTTTGAACGTAAAGCTGTCGAATTCCAGGACATCCTGAAAATGGGTCGTACCCAGCTGCAGGACGCAGTTCCGATGACTCTCGGTCAAGAATTCCGTGCTTTCAGCATCCTGCTGAAAGAAGAAGTTAAAAACATTCAGCGTACCGCTGAACTACTGCTGGAAGTTAACCTCGGTGCGACCGCAATCGGTACAGGCCTGAACACGCCGAAAGAGTACTCTCCGCTGGCAGTGAAGAAACTGGCTGAAGTCACTGGCTTCCCGTGCGTACCTGCTGAAGACCTGATCGAAGCAACCTCTGACTGCGGTGCTTACGTAATGGTACACAGCGCACTGAAACGCCTGGCTGTGAAGATGTCCAAAATCTGTAACGACCTGCGTCTGCTCTCCTCTGGCCCGCGTGCCGGCCTGAACGAGATCAACCTGCCGGAACTGCAAGCTGGCTCTTCCATCATGCCTGCTAAAGTTAACCCGGTAGTACCGGAAGTCGTAAACCAGGTCTGCTTCAAAGTTATCGGTAACGACACCACTGTTACCATGGCAGCAGAAGCGGGTCAGCTGCAGCTGAACGTCATGGAGCCGGTGATTGGTCAGGCAATGTTTGAATCCATTCATATCCTGAGCAACGCTTGCTACAACCTGCTGGAAAAATGCGTTAACGGCATCACTGCCAATAAAGAAGTCTGCGAAGGCTACGTCTTTAACTCTATCGGCATCGTCACTTATCTGAACCCGTTCATCGGTCACCACAACGGCGATATCGTCGGTAAAATTTGTGCTGAAACCGGTAAGAGCGTGCGCGAAGTCGTTCTGGAGCGCGGGCTTCTGACTGAAGCAGAGCTTGATGATATTTTCTCTGCACAGAACCTGATGCACCCTGCTTATAAAGCAAAACGCTATACTGATGAAAGTGAACAATAATCGAATTGTGTAGGACCAAAAAGGCACGTTTAATAACGTGCCTTTTTATTTAAAGGTAGTAACCAAATAACAACAAATTGATATCAATTAATCAATAAACAAGGAAGGCTAGTATGATAGTTGTCGAACTTATTATCGTATTGCTGGCAATCTTTTTAGGTGCCAGACTTGGGGGCATAGGTATTGGTTTTGCAGGCGGATTAGGTGTTCTGGTTCTTGCTGCCATTGGCGTCAAACCCGGTAACATCCCATTCGATGTCATTTCCATTATCATGGCAGTTATTGCTGCTATCTCTGCCATGCAGGTTGCTGGCGGTCTGGACTATCTGGTTAACCAGACAGAAAAGCTGCTGCGCCGTAACCCGAAATATATCACGATCCTCGCGCCCATCGTGACCTACTTCCTGACCATTTTTGCCGGGACAGGTAACATCTCCCTGGCAACGCTGCCTGTTATCGCAGAAGTGGCTAAGGAACAAGGGGTTAAGCCGTGCCGTCCGCTGTCAACGGCGGTGGTTTCCGCGCAGATCGCGATTACTGCATCACCGATCTCTGCGGCGGTGGTGTACATGTCTTCTGTAATGGAAGGTCATGGTATTAGCTACATCCATCTGCTTTCTGTGGTCATCCCGTCCACTCTGCTGGCTGTTCTGGTGATGTCCTTCATCGTCACCATGCTGTTCAACTCTAAACTTTCTGACGATCCGATTTATCTCAAGCGTCTGGAAGAAGGTTTGATTGAGTTGCGCGGCGAAAAGCAAATTGAAATCAAACAAGGCGCGAAAGCATCCGTCTGGCTGTTCCTGCTGGGCGTAGTTGGCGTAGTTATCTATGCGATTATCAACAGCCCAAGCATGGGTCTGGTTGAGAAGCCGCTGATGAACACCACTAACGCTATTCTGATTATCATGCTGAGCGTTGCGACTCTGACCACTGTTCTTTGCAAAGTGGACACTGACAATATCCTCAACTCCAGCACCTTCAAAGCAGGGATGAGCGCCTGTATTTGTATCCTGGGTGTTGCGTGGCTGGGCGATACGTTCGTTTCCAACAACATCGACTGGATCAAAGATACCGCTGGTGAAGTGATTCAGGGTCATCCGTGGCTGCTGGCTGTCATCTTCTTCTTTGCTTCTGCTCTGTTGTACTCTCAGGCGGCAACCGCAAAAGCACTGATGCCGATGGCTCTGGCACTGAACGTTTCTCCGCTGACTGCTGTTGCTTCTTTCGCTGCGGTGTCTGGTCTGTTCATTCTGCCGACCTACCCGACGCTGGTTGCTGCGGTACAGATGGATGACACGGGTACAACTCGTATCGGTAAATTCGTCTTCAACCATCCGTTCTTCATCCCGGGTACTCTGGGTGTTGCTCTGGCCGTTTGCTTCGGCTTCCTGCTGGGCAGTGTAATGCTGTAATGACCAATCGCGGGGCGTTCACGCCCCGCTTTCTTTCCCGCCGACTAACATCCTTCCCCCGACCGTTGTATAGTGACCTCTCTCTTGCGGTTCCATCTGTTGTTGCGAGGTGTTTATGCTTGCCGAAAAAAATTCGCATACTGAGGCCGTAGTAGTGCTTTGTACCGCGCCAGATGAAGCGATAGCCCGGGAATTGATCGCCAGAGTACTGGCAGAGCAACTGGCCGCTTGCTCCACAGTCATCCCCGGAGTAACGTCCTTTTATTTCTGGGAAGGTAAGCTTGAAGAAGCATCTGAAGTACAGATGATCTTCAAAACCGACAAATCCCACCAGCAGGCACTGCTGGACTGCCTGAAGTCTCATCATCCTTATCAAACACCTGAGCTTCTGGTTTTACCTGTTATTCATGGAGACACTGATTACCTCTCATGGCTCAACGCATCTTTACGCTGATCCTGCTACTTTGCAGCACGTCCGTTTTTGCTGGATTATTTGACGCGCCAGGACGTTCACAATTTGTGCCTGCTGATCAGGCTTTTGCTTTCGATTTTCAGCAAAACCAACATGAGCTTAATCTGAGCTGGCAGATTAAAGACGGTTATTACCTTTATCGTAAACAGATCCACATCACGCCCGAGCAGGCGAAGATTGCCGATGTGCAACTGCCGCCAGGTGTCTGGCATGAAGATGAGTTTTACGGCAAAAGTGAGATTTACCGCGACAAGCTGACGCTTCCCGTGACCATCGACCAGGCGAGTGCTGGTGCAACGTTGACCGTCACTTATCAGGGCTGCGCCGAGGCGGGTTTTTGTTATCCACCAGAAACCAAAATAGTGCCGTTAAGCGCGGTCATTGCCAGTAAAAACGCACCGCAACCGGCTCCTGCTCAACAACAGCAAACCGATGCACAACTGCCCTTTTCCGCACTCTGGGCGTTGTTAATCGGTATCGGTATCGCCTTCACCCCCTGCGTGCTGCCGATGTACCCACTGATTTCCGGCATCGTGCTGGGCGGTAAACAGCGGCTCTCTACTGCCAGAGCATTGTTGCTAACCTTTATTTATGTGCAGGGGATGGCGCTGACCTACACGGCGCTGGGTCTGGTGGTTGCCGCAGCAGGATTACAGTTCCAGGCGGCGCTACAGCACCCTTACGTGCTTATCGGCCTCGCCATCGTCTTTACTTTGCTGGCGATGTCGATGTTTGGCTTATTCACCTTACAGCTCCCCTCCTCGCTGCAAACGCGCCTCACGCTGATGAGCAATCGCCAACAGGGCGGTTCACCCGGTGGTGTGTTTGTTATGGGGGCGATTGCCGGGCTGATCTGTTCACCATGCACCACCGCACCGCTTAGCGCGATTCTGCTGTATATCGCCCAAAGCGGGAACATGTGGCTGGGCGGCGGCACGCTTTATCTTTATGCGCTGGGCATGGGCTTGCCACTGATGCTAATTACCGTCTTTGGCAACCGCCTGCTGCCGAAAAGCGGCCCGTGGATGGAACAGGTCAAAACCGCGTTTGGTTTTGTGATCCTCGCACTGCCAGTTTTCCTGCTGGAGCGTGTGATTGGTGATGTCTGGGGATTACGCTTGTGGTCGGTGCTTAGTGTCGCGTTCTTTGGCTGGGCCTTTATCACCAGCTTACAGGCCAAACGCGGTTGGATGCGTATCGTGCAAATTATCCTGCTGGCGGCAGCATTGGTTAGCGTGCGCCCACTCCAGGATTGGGCATTTGGTGCGACGCATACCGCGCAAACGCAGGCGCATCTCAACTTTACACAAATCAAAACGGTAGATGAGTTAAATCAGGCGCTCATTGAAGCTAAAGGCAAACCAGTGATGTTAGATCTCTATGCCGACTGGTGCGTCGCCTGTAAAGAGTTTGAGAAATACACCTTCAGCGACCCGCAGGTGCAAAAAACGTTAGCAGACACGGTCTTACTTCAGGCCAACGTAACAGCCAACGATGCCCAGGATGTCGCACTATTGAAACATCTGAACGTTCTGGGTTTACCCACAATTCTGTTTTTTGACACTCAGGGCAATGAACAACCAAATGCCAGAGTTACGGGCTATATGGACGCGACAACCTTTGACGCACATTTGCGTGATCGCCAACCGTGAGCAACACTTGCAAAAGGAAAGACGGAGGAAAATAGCGTGCAACGTGAAGATGTTCTGGGAGAAGCCCTGAAATTATTAGAAATTCAAGGGATTGCTAACACGACGCCAGAAATGGTCGCTGAACGCATTGATTATCCACTTGATGAATTGCAACGTTTCTGGCCAGACAAAGAGGCCATTCTGTACGATGCTCTGCGCTACCTTAGCCAAAAGGTAGATATCTGGCGTCGTCAGTTAATGTTGGATGAAACGCTGTCTACTGAACAAAAACTACTGGCCCGTTACCAGGCATTATCGGAGTGCGTGAGTAATAACCGCTACCCCGGATGTCTGTTTATCGCTGCCTGTACCTTCTATCCTGATCCGGATCACCCTATTCATCAGTTGGCGGAGCAACAAAAAAAGGCAGCTTTTGATTTCACTCACGAGCTATTAACTACCCTGGAGGTAGATGATCCCGCCATGGTGGCAAAGCAGATGGAACTGGTACTGGAAGGTTGCCTGAGCCGGATGCTGGTAAATCGCAGCCAGGCCGATGTCGATACCGCACATCGGCTGGCGGAAGATATCCTGCGCTTCGCCCGCTGCCGCCAGGGTGGAGCGCTGACATAATTCGGATTTCTGGTCCTTTCGTATACGCATATAATTCCACCAACACGGATAGGTAAAAGGGAATTATATGCGCCTGCTTCACCACGCCACACTTGCCGGTCTTTTCGTTATACCCTTTTTTGCCAATGCCATAAGTGGCCTTACTTTCAGCCATAAAGACCAGAAACTCGCCTGCAACAACACCGGCACTTGCCGCGCAGCGGACTATGGTGATAACTACCGCTTTGGAAAGCCTCTGCATTACGCCTTTGAACGTGTTGCCGTCATTCCCGTCTGGTTGAATAACAAATATTACATAGGCACCGTTGCCAGCCATCATGGTTAAGGTGATATGGGAGTGATGTAATTTTCCTCAATAGTGGTCCAGAACTGTACAAACTGCCGCAAAGATAAGCAACCAGACAGTAAAACGTGAAATTGAGTTGACGAGATGTGCAGATTACGGTTTAATGCGCCCCGTTGCCCGGATAGCTCAGTCGGTAGAGCAGGGGATTGAAAATCCCCGTGTCCTTGGTTCGATTCCGAGTCCGGGCACCACTAATTCCTGAAAACCCGCCCACAAGGCGGGTTTTTGCTTTCCGGGCCCATGGAATCGTATCTGGAATAATTCAAACCAACGCCCTTAGCCAAAGACAAAAATCCCCAAAGGCCGATAACCACGCTCAAATTATTCACGTCGGATAATCTTGCATCGCGAATTATTTAGAGCAAAAATTTAAGTAATTTATTCCCGTCCTCCCACATAAGAAATAATATAAGGCCTTCAACGGAAAAAGATTGAAAATAAGAAAATAAAAATGCCAGCAAGGATTATTGCTTTTATCATCAGCTATTTACTAATATTTTTCAATCTGTCATGCCGATTTAACAACAACAATACGCCACACTCAAAAAGAGGAGTCACATGACAATATGTTACTTGAGTTAATTATTATCGTAATTATTGTGATGTTTTTTGCTAAAAAAAGCAGATGATTTTCATTATTATCGCAGGATAATTGTGCACATATTTTCCATGCGGATAAGAATCCTCATTCCTAAAAATAATAATTTCCAGGTCATCAAGTGAAATCTGTTAATACACAGAGTGTTCCTCCCTGCCCCTCACACCATCTCAAGTTTTACCGCGTCATAACCACACTGAACCAAACATTCACCGCAACCATTACATATTGCAGCATCGATTACAGGCATTCCGCTTTCGTTGATTGAGCATGCCTGAAGTGGGCATAGATCGACACACTGTTTGCAACTGCGCACCGGATTAACACAATTTGCTTTAAAAACGGGACGAAATCCGGTGTCGAAACGAGCCTGCGGACGTAATGCCTCAGTAGAACATGCAGCGATACATAAGCCGCAGCCGTCACAACTGGCAAATTCAATCACCAATTGCGGATAGCCATCTTCATGCCGGTTGAGAATGCCCATGGGACAGGCATTAATACACAAATCACACTGCGTGCACTGCACACGAAACTGCGCATCAGGTAACGCGCCGGGAGGTAAGGAGTGCACAGGTAATATCGGTGTTGTTATCGGGCGAGCCGCGCTGACAAAGGCCCGAAATAGCCCGCGTCGGCTAACATACCGATGAGACATTAACTCCTGATAATAATTTTCTGACTTACTCATCCAAGAAAGAGCCGTTTGGTTGGAGGATTTAGTGCCTGTTGCTGCTGATAATCCTGCAGAAACAGTGTCGCAATCTGCGCCAACTTCGCGTAAAACGCACTGACAGGGTTGCGCTGTAATAACTCCAGATAACGATATCCCCACGGCAGCAAATGCGTTTCCAGCAATTGATTAGCTGCACGTTCTTTCCCCTCTGCCAGCAAGGCGCTACAGGCAAGCAGCATCAGGCCAAACTGATCTTCCGGTTCATTTATACAGGAATCAAACGTCATTCCCTGATCACGAAGGAACTTCTGGTACTCGGCAGTGCTGTCACCCATCAACAGATTATCTTTTTCGAGATATACCGAACCCCAGGGCGGTGCTGGCATTTCACCCTGTCCTTCAAAAAGAACAGAAAATTGCCAGAGATGCTGCTCCTCATCCGGGAGTGACCAGTCAGAGCATAATTCAGCCACCTGGCGGGGATCGCGCCAGGGGTATATCTCATCCAATGTCGGCAGACAGTCAAACAGTGCCCGAACTTCAGGACGCGTGGGAGAATAGTAAAACAGGGCACCAAGAATACGCACCAGTACGGCTGGGGAAGGCATGATTAAACACTCCTGAAAGCAGAGGTGGCCGGACAGACACCGGCCACTCACAGGTTACATAGGGATGGTCCAGAGGTTGTAGAAACCGATCCGACCAACCAGTTCAGCAGCAATAACCACCAGTGCAGTCATCGCCAGCACAGCTTGCCCACTTTTCATGCGTGCATAGAGCAGTGCCCCAATAACACCCAGCGCCAACAGAATGGCCTGAGCGGTAAACCAGGTGGACTGCGCAGCGGTAATAACGCCATCAGCACTCATTAGCGTGGAAATATAACCCGGACGCAAACAGAAACTCGCTAGAATCGCCAGTACACTTACCAGCAGCCCCAGACGACGAACGCCAAACAACGCCGCCAACATGCCGCCACCGATAAGTGCAGTTAGCACCATCATCATGGTGGTGTAAGAGGTACTCCAGGTCGCTACCGTTGCCAACTGGTAAATACGCGGGATGGCAAAGATAAACACGACTCCAATCGCAGCGGCCAGCCATACCAGTACTTTACAAAGCATTGCACCACCGCGATTTAACAGCAAACCGAGAGATCCCAGTCCTCCGGCTGCGGCAAAACATGCCGAAAGCACGATTTCGTTACTCATAGGAGAACTGCCGACACGGAATAGCATATTCAGCGCTCGCAGCGGCTGCCCGACATGAATGGTGCCAAGCACAACACCCACACCAAACAAGCACATCACCGAAAAGAGACCAATCGCCATACGACGTGGCTCAATTAACCCCATGGCACCGCCAATCAGCAGCAGAATAAACGCCCCCACTGCGCTCTGGGTAAATACGGTGAAAAAGACCAGTGGTAACTCATGCATGGCGCACCTCCCGAATGTTCATGATCGCCCCTTCTTTGTCGCCCGTAGGTCGCGCCAGCGGATGCGGTTTAATTATCAGGTTAGGATGCGTAAACGAAGCGGCAGGTAACGGTGCGATTTCATTTTCGCTGCCATATTTCGCCCGCAATTCGTCGATAGGACCAAAATCCAAAGCTCGCTGTGGACAGGACTCAACACAAATAGGCGGGAGATTTTTCTCCAGTCGGTCAAGGCAACCATCACACTTACGCATCACTTTAGCTTGTGTATCAAACTGCGGTGCACCATAAGGGCAGCGCATTTCGCAGTAACGACAGCCCACACAAACACTGTCATCCACCAGCACCAGGCCATCTTCTTCGCGTTTGTGCATCGCGCCGGTTGGGCAACCTGCCACACAGGTCGGTTCATCGCAGTGATTGCAGGCAATCGACAAATAGTAAGTGAAGGTATTGTTGTGCCAGCTTTCACCTTCTTTCACCCAGCTACCGCCACCATATTCATACACGCGGCGCAGCTTCGGTCCGACATCCAAATCTTTATTATCCTTGCAGCTTACCTGGCAGGTTTTGCAGCCAGAGCAACGCGAGGAGTCAACGTAAAAACCATACTGTTTCATTGTGGATCACTCCTTAAGCGCGTTTAATTTCAACAAGGTTGGTATGTTGCGGGTTCCCTTTCGCCAGCGGCGAGGTCAGGTGAGTTGTCAGCGTGTTAATACAGCCACCAACATCAACACCATTGCTGTCCAGACGCGTCCACGCTCCCTGAGGCATGGCAACAACGCCAGGTAAAATACGCTGGGTCACTTTGCAAGGGATCTCAACCACACCACGATCATTAAACACGTGTACCAGATCACCAGACGACAGTTGCCGCGCACTGGCATCGATCGGGTTGATCCATACTTCATCTGGCACCGCTTCGTGCAGCATTAGCACGTTGGTGTAAGTTGAGTGAGTATGGCCTTTGGTATGGAATCCACTGAGTTGTAACGGGTACTTCGCAGTCAGTTCTTTATTCAGATGTGACTCTTTCACCACACAGAACTCAGGCACAGCAGGAATACGATCGCCCTCTGGCAAGATCCATTTCTGCGCCAGATCAGCCAGTGCCTGGGAATACACTTCGATTTTACCGGATGGCGTTTTTAGCGGATTCGCCTGCGGATCAGCGCGGAAATCGGCAAAAGCAATGCTCTCTTTCTCTGTCGCGATACGCTGGTCGATAACGCCCATCTCTTTTGCTACCTGCCATTCCGGCAGGTACGGGCGTTTTTCACGGATTTGCTGATAGTGCAGCTCTGCCCATTGTGCCTGAGTTTTTCCTTCAGTGAATTGCTCGCGCAAACCAAGATGCCCGGCAATATCGGCGCAAATATCATAAGTACTCCGCACTTCCCACATCGGCTCGATGGTTCTTTGCAGCGCAATCATATAGTTGTGCGATCCTGCAGAGTATGAACTGTCTACCAGATCCTCGGCCTCAAGGTAGCTGGTTTCCGGCAGCAAAATATCTGCATATTTTGCACTTGGGGTCATATGGTTTTCGATAACGATGATGGTTTCACACAATGTATCGTCGGCGAGAATCTTACGGGTACGATTGGTTGCTCCATGCTGGTTTAACAGAGCGTTACCCGCCTGGTTAACAATCAGTTTGATCCCGGTTTTGAGTTTCTCCGCACCTTTTACGCCCATTGTATTGGCCGTCATCTTTTCAGGATTTTGGATCGCATCGGTCCAGAGATAGCACGGAATAGAGGTGGTAATAGGGTTTTCACCCACCGGCAGTGAAGGAACACCATACGGCGTACCGTAAGGCCAGTTGCCATTGTTCGTACCAGGTAAGCCGAAATGACCGGTTAGTACTGGCAAAGTCTGGATTGCACGAACAGTTTGTTCACCGTTGGCATGACGCTGCGGCCCCCAGCCCTGGCAGATATAACAGGCTTTCGCCGCAACCATTTCCCTTGCTAACTGACGAATACGCGTCGCGGGTAATCCGGTGATACTTGCCGCCCATTCAGGTGTTTTTTCCACACCATCTTCCCCGGTTCCCAGCACATAGTCTTTATAGCTGGCGTTCGGTGCCGCCGATTCTGGCAGTGTAGAGCGGTCATAACCCACACAGTACTTATTTACCTGCTCTTCGTTGATCAGGTTTTCGGTGATCAGTGTGTGTGCAATACCCGCCACCAGTGCGGCGTCAGTAGTTGGACGAATAGGTAACCACTCAGCATGTTCGGTGATAACAGAGTCGGTATAGCGAGGATCAATGATAATGACACGGGCTTTGGATTTATCGAGCGCACGACGCAGCTCTTCCACCTGTCCACCACCGGACATACGCGTTTCTGACAGGTTAAGACCAAAAAGTACCACTAAATCGGAATTAGCAACTTCGGTGAAATGGCTGCCAACATATACACCGTGTGTATAAGGTGTTGCAGCACCAATTTGCGCAGTCGAGTAAGTATTATGGTAACGCAAATAACCGCCGGTAATATTCAGCAGACGTTTCCATGCCGGGCTACCCTGAGTCTGATAGTAAGCGCCAGATTGATAATTATAATAAATTGCCTCTCGGCCATATTTTTCAGTGATACGTTTTAATTCAGCAGCGATTAATGCTGTCGCTTCATCCCAGGAAATTTTTTGGAATTTCCCCTCGCCACGTTTTCCTACTCGTTTCATGGGATATTTAATACGGTCGGGGCTATAAACACGCCAGCGGCTGGAACGACCACGTAGGCAAGGTCGAATCTGATGTTCACCAAAAACAGAGTCGTCCTTCGCGTCCTCGGCTTCAATACGAACAATGCGTCCGTCTTTTACGATAACCTTTAATGGACAACGACTTCCGCAATTCACCAGGCAAGCACTATGCCTGACGGTTTCAGCATTTTCGTTGGTTTTACCGGTATCCGATGTTTCGGCCCTGACGGTTGTGGAAAAAGGCAAAGTGATGGCGTTGCTTAGTGCAACGGCAGCTCCCAGTTTTGCAGTTGTAGTCACCGCATCACGTCGGGAGATTGTTGTATTTAACAACTCTTTCATTTTATTTTCTCACATTGTTTTCATAATTATTATTAATACGACATATGAGGTAATCATAAAGAATTAGTAATTCATCATGATTGATTATGATCAAGTGAGATTTGGTGCTTAGCACAAATATAAATATTTGTGGTCATTATCAAAATATAAATGATAACGCATCTTTATTATCATTTGAGATTAAATATCACGCAGCGTTAATCTAAATTTCAATTAATTATCCTGCAGGTGATAATTTAAAAAGTGTAATCTCCCGCAAAGTGAAATTTTCGTATGAAATCTTGTCTTATTATGCTCTCAGCAATTCGTGTTACAGGCAGGTCTCCAGAATCTTACATTAGCCAATGACCAGGGTGAACTGACGTCTTTGCAGCATATGCATCCTGATATATGGCGGGGATATGCGCTGGCGCATAGAAACGGCGTACTCCCTTTGAATTACGTGATTCATCAGTGATAATACCCTCACGATAAGAATTTTCGGGATCGCGATGAGACATTCCTTACCCTGCCGTATGTTACGTAAGCGACCGATGAAACTCGGTACGACGGTGATGTTAATGGTCAGCGCCGTACTATTTTCCGTATTGCTAGTCGTCCATCTGATCTATTTTTCCCAAATCAGCGACATGACCCGAGATGCGCTGACCGACAAAGCGCTGGCGGTGGCACGTTCTTTGGCTCATTCGCCTGAAATTCGTAATGGTTTACAGAAATCTCCCACTGAAAGTGGCATCCAGACATTCGCCGAAGCAGTACGCAAACGTAACGATCTACTGTTTATTGTGGTCACTGATATGCAAGGATTGCGCCACTCCCATCCGGAAGCTCAACGGATTGGTCAGCAATTTAAAGGCGACGATATTTTACTGGCGTTAAAAGGCCAGGAAAACGTTGATGTTAATCGTGGATTTCTCGCTCAGGCGTTACGGGTGTTTACCCCGGTGTATGACGAAAATCACCGTCAGATTGGTGTCGTCGCTATCGGCATGGAGTTGAGTCGCGTTGCTGAGCAAATTAACAATAGTCGCTGGAGCATTATCTGGTCGATTTTATTCGGCATGTTGGTTGGATTAATTGGCTCCCTGGTATTGGTAAAAGTTCTCAAACGTATTCTTTTCGGTCTTGAACCTTATGAAATATCAGCCCTTTTCGAACAGCGTCAGGCGATGCTGCAATCCATGAAAGAAGGGGTTATTGCTGTTAATCATAAAGGTGAAGTTACGCTGATAAACGACGCCGCGCAGCAGCTACTCAACTATCACACATCGCAGGATGATGCGCATCTTTCAACTTTAAGCCATGCCTGGGCACAGGTCGTTGATTTAAGCGATGTGCTGCGCGACGGGATTTCACGTCGGGATGAAGAAAAAACAGTAAAAGACCGTTTGTTGTTGATCAACACCGTTCCCATACGGATCGATGGCGAAATTATTGGCGCCATCTCAACGTTCAGGGATAAAACCGAAGTTCGGCAGTTGATGCAGCGTCTGGATGGCCTGGTGAACTACGCAGATGCACTTCGTGAACGATCCCACGAATTTATGAATAAATTGCATGTGATCCTCGGATTATTACATCTGAAGTGTTATCAACAATTGGAAGAGTACATTCTCAAAACGGCGAATAATTACCAGGAAGAGATCGGTTCTCTACTGGGTAAAATTAAACCGCCAGAGATTGCAGGATTCTTAATCAGCAAAATCAGTCGTACTACCGATGCCGGGCATTCGCTGATTATCAGCAATGAAAGCCTGGTCCCGGACACCGCCAGTGAGGAGCAAAAAGCAGTCCTGATTACCGTACTGGGTAACCTGATTGAAAATGCGCTGGAGGCATCAGGCTCACAAAAGGGTGGTGAAATCAGTGTTGCCCTGCATTATCGCCATGGCTGGCTGCACTGCGAAGTGAGTGATGATGGTCCGGGTATTACGGCTGATCGTATTAGTCATATTTTTGAGAAAGGTATCTCAACAAAAGGAAGCGAACGAGGTGTCGGTCTGGCACTCGTCAAACAGCAGGTAGAAGGGCTTGGCGGAAGTATTACCGTTGAATCCGAGCCCGGTGTTTTCACCCAGTTTTTTGTTCAGATACCCTGGGATAGGGAGAGAACCAGTAGATGATGAATGTATTAATTATCGATGACGATGCGATGGTTGCGGAATTAAATCGCCGCTATGTCACGCAGATCCCTGGGTTTCAGTGTTGTGGCACAGTATCAACACTCGTCCAGGCAGAAGACCTTATTTTCAACAGCGATATCCACATTGATCTGATTCTGCTGGATATTTATATGCATAAAGAAAATGGTCTTGATTTGCTGCCAATACTGCATGGCGCACGCCGTAAAATAGACGTTATCGTGATCTCTTCTGCGGCAGATGCAGCAACTATCAAGGATTCACTGCATTACGGTGTCGTCGATTACTTGATCAAGCCCTTTCAGGCGACCCGTTTTGAAGAAGCGCTCAATAACTGGCGGCAAAAGAAACAGGCAATGGAGAAGCATCAGTATTTCGACCAGGCGGAATTAGATCAGTTAATCCATGGCAGCACAAACAAAGAACAAGATGCCCGCCGCCTGCCAAAAGGATTAACATCACAAACCTTACGTACCCTTTGTCAATGGATAGATGCTCATCAGGACTACGAGTTTTCCACTGATGAACTGGCTAACGAAGTGAATATCTCCCGCGTCTCATGCCGTAAGTACCTTATCTGGTTGGTGAATTGCCATATTTTATTTACCAGTATTCACTACGGTGTGACGGGCCGCCCGGTTTATCGTTATCGCGTTCAACCTGAACATTATTCGTTGCTGAAACAATATTGTCAGGGATAATAATCAACAGCAAAACCACTCCTAACATTACGCATACTCGTCATCCTTCAAGTTGCATGTGCTGCGACTGCGTTCCTGCAACTTGAATTATTTAGCGTATATATTCTGTTATATCCTTAATTCAACTCCTGGGGAAATATTGCGGCAGATCAAAAAACCTGTCGCACTATTTCTATTAGTAGAAGCGGCTCATTCTTCATGCTGTTTTTAATTACAAAATCGCTAACAAAAGTTAATTAACTATTTTAGCATCGTTTTGGCATTTATTTTTAATCCCAAAGGAGTAGTCTTTAATTCATCTGGTATGACAGAACAATGCCAACAACACAACATACACAATAATAATCACTAGTTTTCAGCCAGATAGAAGACAATGCATCTCCTGCCTTCGTTTATAAATCCATCGCCAGAATATTTTTATTATCTCTCAACACCAGGGCAGATATTAATCACAAAACGATAAAAATATAAACACCAGTCTCTTCATTACAAAGCATAACCGACAAAAAGAGACTGTGATCTATTTAACAAAAATTACATGCTTATCGCGAGGGTTTATAAATGTTATTTACATTACAGCTACTCATAATATTAATCTGTCTCTTCTATGGCGCCAGAAAAGGCGGGATCGCTCTGGGTTTATTAGGCGGTATCGGTCTGGTTATTCTGGTCTTCGTTTTTCATCTTCAGCCGGGTAAACCGCCCGTTGATGTGATGCTGGTAATTATTGCGGTGGTGGCAGCATCTGCGACACTTCAGGCCTCAGGCGGGCTGGACGTGATGCTGCAAATCGCAGAGAAAATGCTGCGCCGCAATCCGAAATATGTCTCCATCGTCGCACCGTTTGTAACCTGCACGCTGACCATTCTTTGCGGTACGGGTCACGTGGTTTACACCATTTTGCCAATCATCTATGACGTCGCTATCAAGAACAACATTCGCCCGGAACGCCCGATGGCGGCAAGTTCTATTGGCGCGCAAATGGGGATTATCGCAAGCCCGGTGTCGGTTGCGGTCGTGTCACTGGTCGCAATGCTGGGCAATGTCACTTTCGATGGTCGTCATCTTGAGTTCCTCGACCTGCTTTCTATTACTATTCCCTCGACACTGTTAGGTATCCTGGCGATCGGTATCTTTAGCTGGTTCCGTGGTAAAGATCTGGATAAAGACGAAGAGTTTCAGAAATTTATCTCTGTACCAGAAAACTATCAGTATGTTTACGGCGATACCGCTACGCTGCTGGATAAAAAACTGCCGAAGAGCAACTGGCTGGCAATGTGGATTTTCCTGGCGGCAATTGCTGTGGTAGCACTGCTGGGGGCGTTTTCTGAGCTACGCCCTGTCTTTGGTGGCAAAGCATTGTCGATGGTTCTGGTCATTCAGATGTTTATGCTGCTGACCGGGGCGCTGATTATCATCCTCACTAAAACCAATCCTGCGGCAATTTCAAAAAATGAGGTTTTCCGCTCCGGTATGATCGCTATCGTGGCGGTATATGGAATTGCCTGGATGGCAGAAACCATGTTTGGCGCACATATGGCTGAAATCGAGTCAGTGCTGGGCGAAATGGTGAAAGAGTACCCGTGGGCCTACGCCATTGTCCTGCTGTTGGTCTCCAAGTTTGTTAATTCGCAGGCGGCAGCGCTGGCGGCGATTGTGCCATTAGCCCTGGCAATCGGTGTTGACCCGGCTTATATCGTCGCTTCCGCTCCGGCTTGTTACGGTTATTACATCTTGCCGACTTATCCGAGCGATCTGGCAGCGATTCAGTTTGACCGTTCCGGTACTACCCACATCGGACGCTTCGTTATCAACCACAGCTTTATTCTGCCAGGGTTGATCGGCGTGAGCGTATCCTGTGTCTTTGGCTGGATCTTCGCCGCAATGTACGGTTTTTTATAAAACACTCTGCGTGCCGCTCGTCACCACGCGGCACGTCATTTTTCGTATAACAGATACAGAGTTACAGGCTGGAAGCTATGTCAAACAAACCCTTTATCTATCAGGAACCTTTCCCGATGGGGAAAGACAATACTGAGTATTATCTGCTCACTTCCGATTACGTCAGCGTTGCCGAATTCGACGGCGAAACTATCCTGAAAGTGGAACCAGAAGCCCTGACCATGCTGGCGCAGCAAGCCTTCCATGACGCTTCGTTCATGCTCCGCCCGGCACACCAGAAACAGGTTGCTGCTATTCTTCACGATCCAGAAGCCAGCGAAAACGACAAGTACGTGGCGCTGCAATTCTTAAGAAACTCAGAAATCGCCGCCAAAGGCGTGCTGCCAACCTGCCAGGATACTGGCACCGCGATCATCGTCGGTAAAAAAGGTCAGCGAGTTTGGACCGGCGGTGGCGATGAAGAAGCGCTGTCGAAAGGTGTCTATAACACTTATATCGAAGATAACCTGCGTTACTCACAAAACGCGCCGCTGGATATGTACAAAGAGGTCAACACCGGCACGAACCTGCCTGCACAAATCGACCTGTACGCGGTAGATGGCGACGAATACAAATTCCTCTGCGTTGCGAAAGGCGGTGGTTCTGCCAACAAAACGTATCTCTACCAGGAAACCAAAGCTCTGCTGACTCCCGGCAAACTGAAAAACTTCCTCGTTGAGAAAATGCGTACCCTCGGTACTGCAGCCTGCCCGCCGTACCATATCGCGTTTGTGATTGGCGGTACGTCTGCTGAAACCAACCTAAAAACCGTCAAGTTAGCAAGCGCTCACTATTACGATGAACTGCCGACGGAAGGGAATGAACACGGCCAGGCGTTCCGCGATGTGCAACTGGAACAGGAACTGTTAGAAGAAGCACAGAAACTCGGCCCTGGTGCGCAGTTTGGCGGTAAATACTTCGCGCACGATATCCGCGTGATCCGTCTGCCACGTCACGGCGCATCCTGCCCGGTAGGTATGGGCGTCTCCTGCTCCGCTGACCGTAACATTAAAGCGAAAATCAACCGCGAAGGTATCTGGATCGAAAAACTGGAACACAATCCAGGCCAGTACATTCCACAAGAACTGCGTCAGGCAGGTGAAGGCGAAGCGGTGAAAGTCGACCTTAACCGCCCGATGAAAGAGATCCTCGCCCAGCTTTCGCAATACCCGGTATCCACCCGCTTGTCGCTCACCGGCACCATTATCGTGGGTCGCGATATTGCACACGCCAAATTGAAAGAGCTGATCGACGCCGGTAAAGAACTGCCGCAGTACATCAAAGATCACCCAATCTACTATGCGGGTCCGGCGAAAACGCCTGCCGGTTATCCATCAGGTTCACTTGGCCCAACCACCGCAGGCCGGATGGACTCCTACGTGGATCTGCTGCAATCCCACGGCGGCAGCATGATCATGCTGGCAAAAGGTAACCGCAGTCAGCAGGTCACCGACGCATGTCATAAACACGGCGGCTTCTACCTCGGCAGCATCGGCGGCCCGGCGGCGGTACTGGCACAGCAGAGCATCAAGCATCTGGAATGTGTCGCCTATCCGGAGCTGGGTATGGAAGCTATCTGGAAAATCGAAGTAGAAGATTTCCCGGCGTTTATCCTGGTCGATGACAAAGGTAACGACTTCTTCCAGCAAATCGTCAACAAACAGTGCGCGAACTGCACTAAGTAACCTCTTCGGCCCAGCGCCTGGCGGCACGCTGCCAGGTGATCCCCCTGGGCCACCTCTTTTGCGATTGTAATTTCACGCTTGCTGGTGAATAGTCAGTATTTTTCCTGACTTGCGAACTCACCATGACCCGCTCACTCAAGCCATTAATTCTTAACACCGGCGCACTGGCGCTAACGTTAATCCTGATTTATACCGGCATTTCGACCCATGACAAACTCACCTGGCTGATGGAAGTGACACCGGTGATTATCGTGGTGCCGCTACTGCTTGCCACCGCCAGACGTTATCCGTTAACGCCGCTGCTCTATACGCTCATTTTCTTTCACGCCATCATCCTGATGGTCGGCGGACAATACACCTACGCGAAAGTCCCCGTTGGTTTTGAGGTGCAAGAATGGTTGGGATTGAGCCGTAATCCGTATGACAAGCTGGGGCATTTTTTCCAGGGGCTGGTGCCTGCACTGGTGGCACGAGAGATCCTCGTGCGTGGGATGTACGTTCGCGGACGTAAGATGGTAGCGTTTCTGGTCTGCTGCGTGGCACTGGCGATAAGCGCGATGTATGAATTAATCGAGTGGTGGGCGGCGCTGGCAATGGGCCAGGGAGCGGATGATTTTCTCGGTACACAGGGCGACCAGTGGGACACGCAATCCGATATGTTCTGCGCACTGCTGGGGGCATTAACGACGGTGTTATTGCTTGCCCGCCTTCATTGCCGCCAGCTCCTGCGCTATGGCTTAATCACCTGAGCACCAGAAGTGACTGCACCTTAGCGGTGCAGTCAGTCGCCGGTGAAACTTAACCAACAACGTCGCCTGATTTTTAATATCACTATCAGATAAAAAAATAGTTTTGCTGTCGAAAATCTTCGAATGAAATAGCCATTAATTTCGATTTAACTCGCTGTAAATAATAACAAATATATAAAAACGCTTTAATTTCAACCACTTTACAGCTAAAAATTAGCGATTAATAATTGCCAACAATAAACACTCCTTCAAACCTGGTAAAGACGATTTTGGTATGACAAGCATGTCCTGAGTATTGCTGCAAATACATCACACGTCATACCTCTTTGCGCGGTCCCACCCCGCGCTTTTTTTTGCCTGATATTAATGCATTGCCAATAGCGTAAAAATTTTTGTACAGAACATTTGCCTTTTTTAATATTGCATTTAAAAATTAACGCGCTATTTTATGCATCTTTGAATCATCATACAAATCTAACATTTTGTTATCTTATCCTTCTGGTGAGATCACTTTTTAATACTTATTCCTGGAGTTCGGGTATGAGAATTTGCAGCAGTCAACCTTGTGTCGTGGTATTAACCGAGAAGGATGTTTGGCTTAGGGTAAATGGCAAGGAGCCTGTAAATTTAAAAGCGAATAACATGGCGTTAATCGCTTGTGATAATAATATTGTCGATATCTCCTCACTGAATAATGAGCTTGTTGCCCACATAAGTCTCGACATCATCAAAGATTATCTCCGCTTTCTGAATAAAGACCTCTCTCAGTTTCCTCTCTGGCAACGAAGTGCAACCCCGCTTCTCACCGCGACCAGCCTGACTCCCGACGTCTTTCGTGTCGCCGCGCAGCACAGCGCTAAAGACCCCGAGAACGAAGTTGAAAAAGAACGTACCCGCTCACTGTTATTCACTGTTTTATCCCGTTTCCTCGAAAGTAAAAAATTTATCCCGCTGTTGATGTATATGCTACGCAGCTGCGTCAGTGACAGCGTTTATCATATTATCGAGAGCGACATCCATAAAGACTGGAATCTTAGTATGGTAGCCAGCTGTTTATGTCTCAGCCCCAGTTTGTTAAAGAAAAAGCTTAAAAGTGAAAACACCAGTTACAGCCAAATAATCACCACCTGCCGAATGCGCTATGCGGTAAATCAATTATTGATGGATGATAAAAATATTTCTCAGGTTTCACAGTCCTGCGGTTACAACAGCACATCCTATTTTATTGCCGTATTTAAAGAATTTTATGGTATGACGCCATTGCACTACGTTGCCGAACATCGGATTCGTCAGTAAGCAATGTGTTAATGAAAGCTGTCTTTAAGCCAACCTTAAGATCTTAAGGTTGGCTTAATTTTATTCTGAAAAGATATCGCCATCTATTCGATGGAAAGACCGTAATGTTTAAGCTCCTGTTAAAAAGACCTTCTCTTAGCCTGACAAGCTGGCTACTTCTGGTTTCAGTCTATATTTCCGTGTGCCTGAACGTCGCCTTTTACAACCAGGTGATGCGGGTGCTGCCCCTCGATTCAACGCGTAATGTGCTGGTCTTCATCTCCATGCCGTTTGTCGCTTTTAGCGTGATCAATATAGTACTGACACTGGCGTCGTTCTTGTGGTTGCACCGCCTGCTGGCTTGTGTGTTTATTCTGGTTGCAGCATCAGCACAATATTTCATCATGACTTATGGTATCGTCATTGACCGCTCAATGATTGCCAATATCGTCGATACCACTCCCGCCGAATCCTTTGCATTAATGACACCACAAATGCTGCTGACTCTGGGTCTGAGTGGCATTCTGGCCGCGTTCATTGCGTGTTGGATCAAAATTACGCCAGCACCATCACGGTTACGCAGCGGGCTAATTCGTGGTGCAAATGTACTGGTCTCAGTGCTGATCATTCTGCTTATTGCAGCCTTGTTCTATAAAGATTACGCGTCACTCTTTCGCAATAATAAAGAGCTGGTGAAATCGCTCAGCCCGTCGAACAGCATCGTTGCCAGTTGGTCATGGTACTCTCATCAGCGCCTGGCGCACTTGCCGCTGGTGCGTATTGGCGAAGATGCGCATCGCACACCACTGATGCAACAAGGGGAGCGCAAAAACCTGACCATTCTGATCGTTGGCGAGACATCGCGGGCGGAGAATTTCTCACTTAACGGTTACCCCCGTGATACCAACCCTCGTCTGGCAAAAGATAATGTCGTCTACTTCCCGAATACTGCATCCTGCGGAACTGCGACAGCAGTATCCGTACCCTGCATGTTCTCAGATATGCCGCGCAAACATTATGATGAAGAACTGGCGCAGCATCAGGAAGGTCTGCTGGATGTGATTCAGCGTGCGGGTATCAATGTTTTGTGGAATGACAATGATGGTGGCTGTAAAGGTGCCTGTGACCGTGTGCCACATCAGAATATGACTGCACTGAATTTGCCCGGTCAATGTATTAACGGCGAATGCTATGACGAAGTGCTGTTCCATGGGCTTGAAGATTACATAAATAATCTGCAAGGCGATGGCGTCATCGTGTTACACACTATTGGTAGCCACGGCCCCACCTACTTCAACCGATACCCACCGCAGTTCAGGAAATTTACCCCCACCTGCGATACCAACGAAATCCAGACTTGTTCGCAGGAACAACTGGTGAATACCTATGACAATACGCTGGTGTATGTTGACTATATTGTTGATAAAGCGATTAATCTTCTGAAAGCGCATCAGGACAAATTCACCACCAGCCTGGTTTATCTCTCAGACCACGGGGAATCTCTGGGGGATAACGGTGTTTACCTGCATGGGTTGCCATATGCCATCGCCCCGGATGTGCAAAAACAGGTACCGATGCTGCTCTGGCTGTCAGAGGACTATCAAAAACGCTATGGTGTCGACCAGAGTTGCCTGCAAAAACAGGCCGCGACACAGCATTATTCGCAGGACAATTTATTCTCAACCATGCTGGGACTTACGGGCGTACAAACATCGTATTACCAGGCCACAGATGATATTTTGCAGCAATGCCGGAGAAACGCTCGATGAAAATCTTAATTGTTGAAGACGATACATTGTTACTACAGGGATTAATCCTTGCTGCGCAAACCGAAGGTTATGCCTGCGACGGTGTTTCAACGGCTCGCGCTGCCGAGCAGTTTCTGGAGAGCGGGCATTACAGCCTGGTTGTGCTCGATCTCGGCTTGCCCGACGAAGATGGCTTGCACTTTCTTGCTCGTATCCGGCAGAAAAAACACACTCTGCCAGTTCTGATTCTGACTGCACGCGACACGCTCACTGACAAAATCGCCGGGCTGGATGTCGGTGCAGATGATTATCTGGTGAAACCCTTTGCGCTGGAGGAGCTACATGCCCGCATCCGCGCCTTGTTACGCCGACACAATACCCAGGGTGAAAGTGAACTCAATATTGGCAATCTTAAGCTGATTATGGGACGACGCCAGGTGTGGATGGGGAATGAAGAACTGATCCTGACGCCAAAAGAGTACGCGCTGCTGTCGCGGTTAATGCTCAAAGCAGGTAGCCCTGTACACCGGGAAATTCTCTACAACGATATTTATAACTGGGATAACGAGCCTTCCACCAACACGCTGGAAGTGCATATCCATAACCTGCGCGACAAAATCGGCAAGGAGCGAATCCGCACCGTGCGCGGTTTTGGCTATATGCTGGTTACCTCTGAGGAAGCTAAGTGAATCTGAAGCGCTTTTTGAATCACCCAATGACACTCCGTCAACGGCTGATGATCACCGTTGGGCTGATTTTGGTTGTCTTTCAGCTTATTAGTTCTATTTGGCTATGGCATGAAAGCATTGAGCAAATTCAGTTTTTCGAGCAAGCCATCCGCGACAACCGTAATAATGACCATCGTATTATGGAAGAAGTCCGTGAGGCAGTGGCCAGCCTGATCGTTCCCGGCTTGTTTATGGTGGGTCTGACACTGTTTATTTGTTATCAGGCCGTTCATCGTATTACTCGCCCACTGGCTGAGTTGCAAAAAGAGCTGGATGCCCGCACGGCAGATAACCTGGCACCTATTGATATTCAAAGTTCGACTCTGGAGATTATGTCAGTGGTGACGGCGCTGAATGACCTTGTCACTCGCCTGACCAACACGCTGGATAATGAACGGTTATTCACTGCTGATGTCGCTCACGAGCTGCGCACTCCACTGGCTGGCGTGCGCCTCCATCTGGAGTTACTGGCAAAAACGCATCATGTGGATGTATCCCCTCTGTTGGCACGCCTTGATCAAATGATGGCCAGCGTCTCGCAGCTACTGCAACTGGCGCGTGCCGGGCAGTCATTTTCTTCGGGCAATTATCAACAAGTAAAACTGCTTGACGATGTGATTGTGCCTTCTTACGAGGAGCTAAGCACCATGTTGGATCAACGCCAGCAAACGCTGTTACTCCCGGAAAGTGCAGTTGATTTTGTGGTGCAAGGAGATGCAACGTTACTACGGATGCTGTTGCGAAATCTGGTGGAAAATGCGTACCGCTATAGCCCACAAGAAACCAGTATTACGATTTATCTCGATGATGCTGATGATGGTGTCATTATGGCGGTAGAAGATGAAGGCCCCGGCATTGACGAAAGTAAATGTGGGGAACTGAGCAAAGCATTTGTGCGCATGGACAGCCGCTATGGTGGAATTGGCCTGGGATTAAGTATTGTCAGCCGCATTACGCAACTGCATCACGGGCAATTTTTCCTGCAAAATCGTAAAGATGCCAGCGGCACAAGAGCCTGGGTCAAGTTAAAAAAATCAGTAAGTCACAAACCAGATATAGAGAAAGCTGCTGACCACCAGCACGCTAAACACAGTCGTTAAACTTTCATAAACACGGTTTTTCATGACACTCTCCTCCGTTGAACTGGAGGAGAGTATGCATCCTGGAGATTAAGTGAACCTTAAGCGTGCAGCATCGCGTCAGGTTACTCCACTATGCGCGGATGTTGCTGCACCAGACGAGAACGTTTCGCCTGCAAATCGGCAATTTCGAGATCGATATCATCGATTTTCTGCTCAATATTATCGTAATGCTCACCAAGAATTTCCTTCGCTTCCTGCAAGTCTGACGCCGCTGGTGTCGCACCTTTCAGCGGACGATTCGCCGTCTCTTTCATGGTAATGCCAGTAATTAAACCAATCACCGCCACCACCATCAGGTAGTACGCTGGCATCATCAAATTATGCGAGCTTTCCACCAACCAGGCTGCTGCGGTTGGTGTCAAACCAGCAATCAATACCGAAATATTAAACGCAGCTGCCAGTGCACTGTAGCGAATATGCGTCGGGAACATCGCCGGAAGCGTGGAGGCCATGACCCCGGTAAAACAGTTGAGGATCACCGCCAGCATCAACAGCCCGGCAAAAATCAGGCCGATAATATTACTATTAATCAAAATAAACGCCGGAATCGCCAGCACAAACAGCGCAATACTGCCGAGAATAACAAACGGACGACGGCCAAACCGGTCGCTAAGCAGCCCCATCACTGGCTGCACAAACAGCATACCGATCATAATAGCGATGATAATCAACACGCCGTGATCTTCCGAGTAATGCAGGTTATGCGAAAGATAACTCGGCATGTAAGTCAGCAACATGTAGTAAGTGACGTTCGTCGCGATCACCAGACCAATACATGCCAGCAAACTACGCCAGTGTTTAGTGGCGATCTCTTTAAATGAAACTTTTGGGCCATCCTGCAAACCTTCACGGTCGCCCTGCTCCAGTTTCTCAACATGTTGCTGGAACGCGGGTGTCTCTTCCAGCGCATGACGCAAGTAAAGGCCAATAATCCCTAACGGCAGAGCGATAAAGAACGGAATACGCCAGCCCCAGTCGAGGAAATTCTCCTCGCCAACAATGGTCGAAATAAGGACCACCACGCCTGCCCCCAGCACAAACCCGGCAATGGAACCGAAGTCCAGCCAGCTGCCCATAAAGCCACGTTTACGGTCAGGAGAGTATTCCGCAACAAATATCGATGCCCCGGTATATTCGCCACCGACGGAGAAACCTTGCGCCATCTTACAGAGCAGCAACAGGATCGGCGCCCAAATACCAATGGAGGCATAGGAAGGAATTAAACCGATACAGAAAGTACTGACCGACATAATCACAATGGTGATCGCAAGGATCTTCTGGCGACCATATTTATCGCCCAACATACCGAAGAAAAGTCCGCCAAGCGGTCGAATCAGAAAGGGAACGGAGAAAGTGGCAAGTGCGGCAACCATCTGCACGCTGGGGTCGGCTCCCGGAAAGAACACTTTACCTAATGCGTAAGCAACAAAACCATAAACACCAAAATCGAACCATTCCATTGCGTTACCCAGCGAGGCTGCGGTAATGGCTTTTCGCAATTTTCCGTCATCGATAATCGTGACATCACGAAGCGTAATGGGTTTTACTTTTTTCTTTTTCAGCATAGCTGTCCTCGCAGACTAAGCCCGAGTACGCACACGCCAAATGACTCAGCGTGGCGTCCGCTAACGGTAAGCGGGAATTGCAGGGTGCAATCGTTGAAACAAGCGTAGCAGGTTTACTTACACGGTCCGGTTAAGGACTGTACAACCGAACCTGTTGACGCCTGAGGCGGGCGGTTAATGACCTTTTTACCCTACCAGCGTTTAAATTTGTGATCAACTTCACACCAAAAACCGTATTCAATTTCATTGGTGTAAACAATTATTCACAATGAGTTTACAGTTAAAACATTTCCTCAATCATGGCAGCTGCAAGACGCCCGGCGGAACAGAGCCGGGGCATCCCCGACGCAACGTTTTGCCAACGCTGACTCACCGACCAGCACACCGGATGTTTGTCCACATCACACCAGTCACCCATCCAGCTTAATAACTCGCTATATTCCCCTTTCCCGTTCATCGGCGTTATCCAGTGGTGATAAAAATGGCGTGTTGCAGGCGCGGCATGAATACTGAGTGCCAGATACTCCGTTGCCATCGAACGCAAATTATCAATCAGCAGGGTCGCCACATCAGGCCCCGCCAGACGACAAGCATCGCCAAACGCTCCCCAGCGCAGCTCCTCCAGGGCGATAAAACAGCGCCCGGACAAAGACCATGTGTCATACACACCTGCACGCCAGCGCGTGAAAATTTGCTCGCAGTGGTTACCCGCCTGAACTGTCAGCCCACGCTGCATCAGTGCTTTCTCTTTCCAGGCACAACGGGCGACGAATTTTTCATGAAGCAGGATAAGCATTGGGTAATGTAGTGCGCCTGGGCTTTCTGTATTCAACAAATGCTGCAAACGCTGGTTAATCAGAGTGAGTGCCAGATGCCCGGGATCATGTATCGCGACCAGTTTTTCCATCAATTGCAGTGACATCGCCAGTTGCTTACTGTAGACACCGGGCGCAACCCACTGTTGTTGCGTTTGGACAAGGATCTCCTGCGTTAAACGCTGGCGAAACTGCTGCTGCGGCATCTCACCCGTAGCGTCATCATCCTGTAGCAGGGAGACCATAAACTTTGGCTGCACCGATTCCAGTACGCGTCCAGGCCCGGTCAGTATCGCGTTAGTCATCATTATGCCCGGTTAATAAAAGTGTCTGGATATCATCACGAAGCAAACGGGCATCTTCGAGCATCCATCCGGTAGAGGAAATTGTCTGTTTTAACTGTTCTCGTAACACATTGAGTGCTGATTCATTGTGCTGACGCACAACCAGGCTTTCGCGCAGGTTTTGCTGAATTTCAGCCAGTTCGCGCGTGAAATCGCTAAAGAAAGCTGCCATTGCGGCGGTAACAGAAACATCGATGTGAGCGGCTAAAGCTTTGCTGATTTGTTGGCAAAACAGTTGAACATAGTCTGTCAGGTGTTGGTGCAGGCGTGTTATTTCCAGGGTATAGCGTCTCTTCTCTTTGAGATATTCGTTACCACTCCAGTCTGGTTGATTAAACCAACGGGAGAAGGTTTCACGCATTCGTCCCTGGCGATCAGGAGGAGCTTCCTCCGCTATCGCCTCCACGAAAAATGGCCGGATATTGAAGTTAAATATCGTTCTGTGCAATGGTGCTAAACGTATACGGGCATGAAATCCTGAATGATTCAACGCTGATACCACCCGCTGTTCAATGGGACGCACGGCTTCAGTTAAGGTCCGGTTAAGGGTCGATTCCAGTTGGGTGAATCGAAGCGTCATATCACGGCTAATCTCATCCTGTGCCGCCAGCAAAACGCCTTCACACGACGCGCGAATTTTACTTAGCACGATCTGCGCCTGGCCTTCGTCGGGTAAGACTAAGGTCTCGTCAGTGATGTCTGCTTGCGGCAGCCAGCCTTCTCGCATGGCCTTATCGTGAACATTTTTCCGATTAAACAACGCGACGAACTGACGCAAAATATCGCTCTGGCGTTGCTGCAAATAGTGGTCCGCAGCTGCCAGCGCCAGCACGATTTCATGGTTAATTTCATCGTTAACCTGCATCTGATTCACTTTCAATAACTGCAAATCATCTTCCAGCTGTGCAATGTGCTGCTGTAACTGTTCAGTGGCCACACTGAGTGCTCGCTCACGAAAATTAAGCGAATCACGTCTCGTTTGCGCATAATTCAATATCTTATGTGATGCCGAGCGCAAGGCAAAAAGCGAGGCGTTTGCATAAGCTGCGTGAAGTAATGCCTGAATGGGGCGTTCCAGTAGCGAATCCTCCCACAACTGGTCAGCAGCCTGGCGAATAGCGGTGCTATCGGTCAAATCAGTATTACGCCAACGCCTGCCCAACGCTGCATCTGCAAAGTCTCGCACCCAACGCTGTTCATCAGGATCCGGTAATCGCCCATATTGCTGTAGTTCGTACCGTGCACGATTCGCCAGATACCCCCACATCGACGACACTGGAAAAATTTGCCCTGGGGAAATCGAGCCCTTCATCAGCGTGCCCGATATTAATGCTTTGACTTGATCTTCATCATCACTGTTACGATCTTGTTGATCGAATTTATTCACTAACGCATACAACGGAACCAATTTTCCAACAGCGGCAATTGTCTGGCGGAGATCTTCATCCGACACCGATTTAAGTTGCGTGTAATCCATAATCGCCAGTACCGCAGATGCTCGCGCCAGTTGCTCTCTCAGCATTTTTTGCAGGTGAGGTTGCCCGGCTTCGTTTGGCCCAGGTGTATCGAGAAGCGTCAATTGCCCCGGATAATCTTCACGCCCGGCGAGATGAACAAACTCCACTTCTATTACTGGAATATGTTCAAGGGTGGCATAGTCGGTAAAGGGAAAATCCACCCGTAGCGCTTTTGATAAGCGCACCAGATCATTAAGACTTTTCAGACACTGAAAAATAGGCTGTGCGCCAAGATAATGCTTTTCGAACCCCAGCCCGGTTTCTATTCGCTGCAGCAATGCCTGCATATCTTTATCGATCTCAAGGACTTCGGTCAGATAAGCATAATCACAAGTGTGCATTCGCTGTTGCAACTCCGCCATTAACTGATCGATAGGGGCAACGTGTGAAAAATGCAGTATGGGATCTTTTTGCCCTGGAGTATGGCGAATAAGAGTAGGAAGCGCGGTCATTGGCCGGTTGCGGTTAGGTAATACTTCTGTGCCAACAATGGCATTGATTGTCGTCGATTTACCTGCTTTCATCGTGCCTACAATGGCTAACACCATTTCAAGCCGCGTCACTTTGCATAACTCGTTTTGCAGCATTTCTCGTTGGGCTTTTACTTCAGTTACCGTGGGTACACCCGTATCTTGCTGGCTGGCAGATGAATGTTGCGCGCTATCAAGCTGTTCAATGGCAAGCAGCAATAATCGCTCAGCCTCCTGGCTTAATTCATATATTGTTTGTGTGTACATAAAATACTTCCTTAACGCAAATTTTAATTATTTTACTAAGCCGTTTATTATTAATATTGTGTTTACAGCTTTGATAATTACGCCTGGAATTAAATAATTTAACTAAGTTTTTGTTATATATGGCTTTATGGTTATTCAGTAATAAATTCTATAATTTATGATTGTAATAAAATCATATGCAAGACATCAAATTACTTATAAATGACAACCATAACGCAAATAATAAAGATAGGCAATTTAAGGTCTAAAATAATTTATTTACATCTTTTTCTCATTATCGGCCCCAAATAGCGTAACCCTTAATCAATAATTATCCCCGACAACTACAGGGATTTTGTGTATAATTGCGGCCTTTTGCGGCAATCTGCCCCATTTTAGGTGCTTTTGCCCTACTGACTTTTGAGGAAATCACCATGTCATTACCAAACTGCCCTAAATGCAACTCCGAATACACCTATGAAGATAACGGCATGTATATCTGCCCGGAATGCGCTCACGAATGGAACGATGCAGAACCGGCACAAGAAAGCGATGAGCTGATCGTAAAAGATGCGAACGGCAATTTGCTGGCAGACGGCGACAGCGTCACCGTTATCAAAGATCTGAAAGTAAAAGGTAGCTCTTCAATGCTGAAAATCGGTACGAAAGTGAAAAACATTCGTCTGGTTGAAGGCGACCACAACATTGATTGCAAAATCGATGGTTTTGGCCCGATGAAGTTGAAATCTGAATTTGTGAAGAAGAACTAATCTCACCACCTACTGATTAAAAATGCCGGAGGGCGTATTAACGCCCATTCCGGCAGATTAAATTTATTGATTCTCTATCAATAACGCTTCCAGCAAATCCAAATCGTGCAACAGCTTTTGCAGCGTCTCATTACTGATCTCACGTGTGGCGCGCAAATGGTAAAGTTCAGCTCGTTCAGAGCGTAATGCGGCCAGGCGGAAACGGCGCTCAAGGTTTTCCTCCTGTAACGACGTTTCTACATTGTTTCGCCCATCAGCACGACGCCGCAGGTTACCAATAACACGCGAACTCACTTCCGTAAGTAGCTGCGTATCAATGTTCTCCTCGGTATCTGCCGCCAGACGTTCTTCCATTTTCTGGATCGCAACAATTGCGACTTCTGCAGTCGCTGCGCGGGCGATACGCTCTTCTTTCAGTTGCTGTGAGTGATCAGCAACTTCAATATGTTGCAACAGGATCGGTAACATCACCACGCCGACAAACAACGAGAAGAGGATGACACCCGCCGCAAGAAACACCAGTTCGTAGCGTGCCGGGAAGACATTGCCATCCGGCAATAACAGCGGTATTGAGAGCACACCCGCAAGGGTAATCGCCCCACGCACGCCGGCAAAAGAAGCGATCAGGATTTCGCGCGTACTCCACGAACCAAACTCCATCGGTTTCTTCTTCAGGAAGCGCTTGCTGAGTTTTTTCATCGTCCACAGCCAGCCAAAACGCACCAGCATTAGAGCGACATAAATCAGGACGATATCCATAAACAACATCCAGACTTCGACGTTGGGATCGGCCTCTGCAGCAATCAGTGAGGTTTCCATAATTCCTGGCAATTGCAGCCCTAACAGCAGGAACACCATGCCGTTAAAGACAAACTCCAGCATCGCCCAGGTACTGTTAGCACGCAATCGCATTGCCAACGGCGCCCGGCGCATTACTCCAGAGCGAGTAATCGTCATCCCGGCGGCGACCGCAGCCAAAATGCCAGAAACACCAATATGTTCTGCAATCAGGTAAGAGGCAAACGGCAGCAAGAACAGCAATACTATTTGCGTTGCCGGCTCATCACCACCCCAGCGGCTCAGGAAGCGCAGTGAACGCCCATACAACCAGCTCACCACAAAGCCCGCAAGAATGCCGCCAATGGCGACTTTAAGAAACTCAACGGTGGCACCACCAACAGTAAACACCATTGTGCCCATCGCCACCGCAACAGCAAATTTCAATGACACCAGACCAGAGGCGTCATTCATCAACGCTTCGCCCTGCAAAATGCCCATGATTTTTTTCGGGATACGCCCTTCACCGACAATCCCCGAAAGAGCGACCGCATCAGTAGGAGAAAGTACCGCTGCCAGGGCAAAGGCTGGAATCAACGGGATCCCCGGCACCACCCAGTAGATGAGAAAACCGATACCGACCACAGTGACCAGTACCAGCGCAAGTGCCAGGCCAAATATCTCTCGCCCGTGTTCCAGAAACTCTCTGGTTGGTGTTTTCCAGCCATCAGCAAACAGCAGTGGCGGGATAAATAACACCAGGAAAAGTTCGGGATCGAACTCCACATGCAGGCCAAACGTTGGCCACGCCAGTAGCGCACCAATGGCAATTTGCATTAATGGAAGGGGGACCTGGAAGGGCAGTACACGTGTGACCACCCCGGACAGCGAGACCACAAGGGTCATGATGAGTATGGTAAAGAAAATTTCCATGCGTTCCCTGTTTGCAATGTTTCTTATGATCAGAGAAAGGCGTTATGCCTGATTTCTCGCGTTTTCAGAATATCGCAAAAGCTCCCGCGATGGGCGCAGAAAATAGAAACGGGCAGCAAAAGCCGCCCGTTTTCGGATTTCTGTATAAAATCAGAATCAGATTGCCCAGCCGCCTGCATAAAAAGCAACCAGAGCGACAGCAATCAGGACTGTACCAATGTTCAGTTTACGCCATTCACCGGAAACCAGACGACCAATCACCAGCGTCGCGAAGCCAATCATAATGCCGGTCACGATATTACATGTCAGCACGATAAACACCGCTGTCACCAGGCCTGCCATCGCATCGACAAAGTCAGCAAAATCAATTTTCGCCACGTTGCTCAGCATCAGCAAGCCAACGTACATCAGCGCCGGAGCTGTTGCATAACCCGGCACAAGATAAGAAAGCGGAGAAAGGAACAGAATCAGCAGGAACAATACGCCCACGGTGATCGCCGTCAGACCGGTTTTACCGCCTGCTGCCGTACCTGCGGCCGATTCGATATAAACCGCAGCTGGAGCGGCCCCAACCAGACCAGAGAAAACGCTGCTCAGGGAGTCGGTTGTCAACGCTTTCCCGCCGTCGATAATTTGCCCGTCTTTATCCAGCAGATTCGCCTGTCCGGCAACAGCCCGGATTGTCCCGGTGGCGTCAAAGACTGCGGTCATCACCAGTGCCAACACGCTCGGCAGAACCAGTGGATTTAGCGCGCCCATAATGTCCAGGCTGCCAATCAGTGAATTACCATTTTCATCGCTCAGCGACGGCATGGCGAAAACACCGGAGAACTGCACATTAGGATCGAAAATCAGACCAACAATAGAGATCCCGATAATGGTCAGCAGAATGCCGCCCGGTACTTTCAGTTTTTCCAGGCCGATAATCACCGCCAGACCTACCAGTGACATAATCACCGGGAAAGTGGCGAAATCACCCAGCGCAACAGGCAAACCATCCAGTGGGTTTTTGATAACCAGGCCAACACCGTTGGCTGCGATCAATAACAGGAACAGGCCGATACCAATCCCCGTACCATGCGCCACACCTTGCGGTAAGTTACGTAAAATCCAGCTACGGATACCCGTGGCGGAAATTACCGTAAACAGCACCCCCATCAGGAATACCGCACCCAGCGCCACCGGAACACTAATTTGTTGCCCTAACACCAGACTGAACGCAGTAAATGCGGTCAGGGAAATCGCACAGCCGATAGCCAGCGGCAAATTAGCCCACAGCCCCATCACAATCGAGCCGATTCCCGCAACCAGACAAGTAGCAACGAAAACGGCTGCTGGCGGGAAGCCCGCTTTACCCAGCATTCCCGGAACGACGATAACGGAGTAGACCATCGCCAGGAAGGTCGTTAACCCGGCAACCACTTCCTGACGGACAGTGCTTCCACGTTGTGAAATTTTAAACCAGGCGTCGAGTGAACCGCCGGTACGCGCTGATGGCGTAGACATAGAAAACATCCCCTGAGAGTTTATTAATTCGTCGGTATGCGAGGTGGACAATCCACTGCCAGCGTCACGTTATCTTCCTGGTCCAGGTTTGCGACAATAAGGGGCGTCACAAAAAAGCAAACGTTTAGCTCCGCGCATACAAAACGGGTGATAAAAAAAAGCAAACGATTATCCAGCGATCAAAGAGGCATTTTCAACCTGATATTGCGATTTTTTTGCCCTTTCCTTATACCCGTGATGAAAAAAAACACAAGCGATGCGCAAACGTTATCGTCGGTGCGCAATGTTGCAACATTTTTCCTGCGATTAAGTAGCAAATCGATCGATAAAATCGACAAACTGTGAATTTCGTTGCGGCAAAAAATTGCGCAAGATAGCGCAAATTTTGCGGCTAAAAAGAGTAAGAGTTGGCTGGCGAATATTCGGAGGTGGCATAAAATTAAAATATCAACGCAAGCCGGAACCTCCACCACGTGCTCGAATGAGGTGTGTTGAAGTCGGGGGAAACCCTCCCGTGAACCAACGGGATAGAGAGAAAGACAAAGACCGGAAACAAACTAAAGCGCCCTTGTGGCGCTTTAGTTTTGCTCCTCTTCCAGCAAGCGTGCTCCAGTCCCTTCTTCTCCTAAACGGTCACCGGGGTTACGCAACGGACAGTCACTTCGGGAAAGACATCCGCAACCAATACAGCCGTCAAGTTCATCACGCAACGCCACCAGTGTATTGATGCGCCGATCCAACTCATCTCGCCATTGGGAGGAGAGTTGTTTCCACTCTTTTGCACTTAATGTGTGCCCTTCCGGTAAAACGCCAAACGCTTCGCCAATGGTTGCCAGAGGTATGCCAATCCGCTGCGCAATCTTGATGATTGCGACATAACGCAACACATCGCGCTTGTATCGCCGTTGATTGCCACTATTGCGAATACTGGTTATCAGCCCTTTGCTTTCATAAAAATGCAGTGCTGAAACTGCAACACCACTACGTTTTGCCACCTCACCAGGTGTAAGCAGGGATTTAATACGCGGTAATTTCTTTTCCATAAATCGCTTTACCTCAAGTTAACTTGAGGAATTATACTCACCCACAGACTAAACGACGAATCGAACACTGAAAAAGAGGCAGCTTTATGTCCCATCAGCAAATTATTCAGGCACTTATTGAATGGATTGATGAACATATCGACCAACCGCTGAACATTGATGTGGTCGCTAAAAAATCGGGTTACTCGAAGTGGTATTTGCAGCGGATGTTCCGCACAGTGATGCACCAGACGCTGGGTGAATATATTCGCCAGCGCCGTCTTTTACTGGCCGCCGTTGAACTGCGCACGACTGAGCGCCCCATTTTTGATATTGCTATGGATCTGGGCTACGTATCTCAGCAAACTTTTTCCCGCGTATTTCGCCGCGAATTTGATCGTACACCCAGCGATTATCGCCACCGCCTGTAAACCTGATGTCCGCCGGTATGATGGCGGGCATTCTCACCCCCGCCTCACCACCACAAGTTGATGTTTTTCCAGGCGCCATGCTGGCGAACAAATAAACCAATGTGATATAGTTCACAAAATAATGAAACTAATGAATGTTTCATTACATTCAATGTGAACGCCCGTAGATAGCCAGAGTGTAAAGCCTCTTTAGTGAGCAACGCCGCGCTGTCCAGGGCCTGCGAACTTCAGAGGATTTCTTTCATGGCGACCATAACCACTGGCGTGGTGCTTCTTCGCTGGCAGTTACTGAGTGCGGTTTTGATGTTTTTGGCCAGTACGCTCAACATCCGTTTTCGCAAATCTGATTACATCGGACTGGCAGTGATCAGCAGCGGGCTTGGTGTTGTATCAGCATGTTGGTTTGCCACAGGCTTGCTGGGCATCACGATGATGGATATTTCTGCCATCTGGCACAATATTGAATCAGTGATGGTAGAAGTCATGAATCAGGCGCCACCCGAATGGCCAATGATTATGACCTGATATGTAGAAGCCTCCATAACGGAGGCTTCTTTTTTATGGCTGGCGGATGCTTTAATCATCCACCTTAAAACAATATAACCTATTGTTTTAATGACAAATCAGAACGGAATATCGTCATCAAAGTCCATCGGCGGCTCGTTAGACGGCGCTGCCGGAGCGGACTGCTGCGGGCGAGACTGCGCGCCACCGCTGAACTGATTGCCACCCTGCGGCTGCTGAGGCTGACCCCAACCGCCCTGCGGCTGACCACCGCCCATATTGCCGCCTGCCGGAGCACCACCGCCCTGACGGCCACCCAGCATCTGCATGGTGCCGCCAACATTCACCACCACTTCCGTGGTGTAGCGATCCTGACCGGATTGATCGGTCCATTTGCGGGTACGCAACTGACCTTCGATATAAACCTGGGAACCTTTGCGCAGATATTCGCTAGCCACTTCAGCCAGTTTGCCAAACAGCACAACGCGGTGCCATTCAGTCTGCTCTTTCATCTCGCCGGTCGCTTTATCACGCCAGGATTCGGAAGTAGCCAGCGTAATGTTGGCAACTGCGCCACCATTTGGCATGTAGCGTACTTCCGGGTCCTGACCCAGATTACCAACGAGAATAACCTTGTTTACGCCTCTGCTGGCCATGTTCATGTCTCCTGAAAAAAAACGTTCTAATAAGTGTAAACGCGCGATTGTACCATTACCAATAGCGGTTTTACTATGTTGTGACCTCGGTTCCGCTAAACAATTCTGGTCAAACATTGTTACATAGCGCTCTGGGTTTCGCATTCCAACACTGTATATTCATTCAGGTCATTCTGTGTCATAATTAACCGTTTGTGATCGCCGGTAGCACCATGCAACCGGGCAAAAAAGCGTTTAATCCGGGAAAGGTGAATGGATAAGATCGAAGTTCGGGGCGCCCGCACCCATAATCTCAAAAATATCAACCTCGTTATCCCCCGCGACAAACTGATTGTCGTCACCGGGCTTTCGGGTTCTGGCAAATCCTCGCTCGCTTTCGACACCTTATATGCCGAAGGGCAGCGTCGTTACGTTGAATCCCTTTCCGCCTACGCGCGGCAGTTTCTGTCACTGATGGAAAAGCCGGACGTCGACCATATTGAAGGGCTTTCTCCTGCCATCTCAATTGAGCAGAAATCGACGTCTCATAACCCGCGTTCTACGGTGGGGACAATCACCGAAATCCACGACTATTTGCGTCTACTGTACGCTCGCGTTGGTGAGCCGCGCTGCCCGGACCACGATGTTCCGCTGGCGGCACAAACCGTCAGCCAGATGGTGGATAACGTGCTGTCGCAGCCGGAAGGTAAGCGTCTGATGCTGCTGGCGCCAATCATTAAAGAGCGCAAAGGCGAACACACGAAAACGCTGGAGAATCTGGCAAGTCAGGGCTACATCCGTGCGCGCATAGATGGCGAAGTCTGCGATCTTTCCGATCCGCCAAAACTGGAACTGCAAAAGAAACACACCATTGAAGTGGTGGTTGATCGTTTCAAAGTGCGCGACGATCTCACCCAACGTCTGGCAGAGTCGTTTGAAACGGCGCTGGAGCTTTCTGGCGGTACAGCGGTCGTCGCTGATATGGACGATCCAAAAGCGGAAGAGCTGCTCTTCTCTGCCAACTTCGCCTGTCCGATTTGCGGCTACAGTATGCGTGAGCTGGAACCACGCCTGTTTTCATTTAACAACCCGGCGGGGGCCTGCCCGACCTGTGACGGCCTCGGCGTACAACAATATTTCGATCCTGATCGTGTGATCCAAAACCCGGAGCTGTCGCTGGCTGGCGGTGCGATCCGTGGCTGGGATCGCCGCAACTTCTATTACTTCCAGATGCTAAAATCGTTGGCAGATCACTATAAGTTCGACGTCGAAGCGCCGTGGGGCAGCCTGAGCGCGAACGTGCATAAAGTGGTGCTGTACGGTTCTGGCAAAGAAAACATCGAATTCAAATACATGAACGATCGTGGCGACACCTCCATTCGTCGTCATCCGTTCGAAGGCGTGCTACACAATATGGAGCGCCGTTATAAAGAGACGGAATCCAGCGCGGTACGCGAAGAGTTAGCCAAGTTCATCAGCAATCGTCCGTGTGCCAGCTGCGACGGAACACGTCTGCGTCGCGAAGCGCGCCACGTGTATGTCGAGAATACGCCGCTGCCTGCTATCTCCGACATGAGCATTGGTCATGCGATGGAGTTTTTCAACAATCTCAAGCTCGCAGGACAACGCGCGAAGATTGCGGAAAAAATCCTCAAAGAGATTGGCGACCGCCTGAAATTTCTCGTTAACGTCGGTCTGAACTATCTGACACTTTCCCGCTCGGCAGAAACGCTTTCCGGCGGTGAAGCCCAGCGTATCCGTCTGGCGAGCCAGATTGGCGCGGGACTGGTTGGCGTTATGTACGTGCTGGATGAACCGTCTATCGGCCTGCACCAGCGCGATAACGAACGCCTGCTGGGTACGCTTATCCACCTGCGCGATCTCGGTAATACCGTGATTGTGGTGGAGCACGACGAAGACGCTATTCGCGCCGCTGACCACGTTATCGACATTGGCCCGGGCGCGGGTGTACACGGCGGTGAAGTGGTCGCGGAAGGTCCGCTGGAAGCGATTATGGCCGTGCCAGAGTCGTTAACCGGGCAGTACATGAGCGGCAAACGCAAGATTGAAGTGCCGAAGAAACGCGTTCCGGCAGATCCGGAAAAAGTGTTGAAGCTGACAGGGGCCCGTGGCAACAACCTGAAAGACGTAACGCTGACACTGCCGGTCGGTCTGTTTACCTGCATTACAGGTGTTTCAGGTTCCGGTAAATCCACGCTAATTAACGACACGCTGTTCCCGATTGCCCAACGCCAGTTGAACGGCGCGACCATCGCCGAACCGGCACCGTATCGCGATATTCAGGGACTGGAGCATTTCGACAAAGTCATCGATATCGACCAAAGTCCGATTGGTCGTACTCCGCGTTCTAACCCGGCGACCTATACCGGCGTGTTTACGCCTGTACGTGAACTGTTTGCGGGCGTACCGGAATCCCGTGCGCGCGGCTATACGCCAGGACGTTTCAGCTTTAACGTCCGTGGCGGACGCTGCGAAGCCTGTCAGGGCGACGGCGTGATCAAAGTGGAGATGCACTTCCTGCCGGACATTTACGTACCGTGCGACCAGTGCAAAGGTAAACGCTATAACCGTGAAACGCTGGAGATTAAGTACAAAGGCAAAACCATCCACGAAGTGCTGGATATGACCATCGAAGAGGCGTGTGAGTTCTTTGATGCGGTGCCAGCTCTGGCACGTAAGCTGCAAACGTTGATGGATGTTGGCCTGACGTACATTCGCCTGGGGCAGTCCGCAACCACACTTTCTGGTGGTGAAGCCCAGCGAGTGAAGCTGGCGCGTGAGTTGTCAAAACGCGGCACCGGGCAGACGTTGTATATTCTCGACGAGCCGACCACCGGTCTGCACTTCGCCGATATTCAGCAACTGCTCGACGTGCTGCATAAACTACGCGATCAGGGCAATACCATCGTGGTGATTGAGCACAATCTCGACGTGATCAAAACCGCTGACTGGATTGTCGACCTGGGACCGGAAGGCGGCAGTGGTGGCGGCGAAATCCTCGTCTCCGGTACGCCAGAAACCGTCGCGGAGTGCGAAGCATCACACACGGCACGCTTCCTCAAGCCGATGCTGTAATCGTTAAGGCCGCTTTCTGAGCGGCCTTCTTTCAGAGTTGCGCCAGCAATTTACGTTTTTCTTCCGGCAGCAAATTCACCGCCTGCTGATAAGACGCATCCACCAGATAATAGATTTGCGAATCCGGCAGCGATCCGTCGAGATACACGGTGCTCCAGTGTGCTTTGTTCAGATGGCGGCTGGGGCGCACATCACTGTGCTGCTGCCGTAGCAGCTCAGCCAGCTCCGGGCTGGTTTTCAACGAAACGGCCGGGCGATTTTCAACCTCTTTTACCATCGCAAAAAGCACATCTTCCACTTTGATTTGTGTCGCTTTCCAGTCGTTATGCACGCTCTGTTCTGCGCCTGGTTTTGCCATGCAATATTGTAGCAACTCCGAAATGGTCATTTTTTACTCCCCTTGTAGTGTCGCGATGATGCGACGCGATCCGCCGTGGATACGATGTTCCCCCAGCCAGATGCCTTGCCAGGTGCCGGTCTGAATACGCCCTTTATGCACCGGCAATACAAGCGATGTTCCCAACATTGAGGATTTGATATGAGAAGGCATATCGTCTGCACCCTCATAGTCATGCTCATAATTTCCGTTATCGGGAACGGTGCGGAGGAAAAAACGCTCCATGTCGTGGCGTACGGTGGGATCGCAGTTCTCATTAAGTGTCAGAGAGGCGGAGGTATGTTGCAGCAACAGATGCAGTAAGCCGATGTTAACGCGCGGCATATCAGCCAGCTGATTCAGAATTTCATCCGTTACCAGATGAAACCCACGAGATTTGGCGCTAAGCGTGAGCGTCTTTTGATACCACATGTGCTGCTCCTTGATAAAACTCTCTTAATCAGTTTGCAGCAAGACAGCGAAAGGATAAAGGTGTGATTAAAAAAACAGCATTCGGGAGAGTGTCACGCTCTCCCGCTCTGTCAGTATTCTGAATTGACGATCACCTCTTCACCAAACGCACCCGCTTGTGGCAAGGGTTTGTAGGTAGAGTTGGAGGCACGTAGAATGCGGATACCACGAGCACCGACTTCGCGTGCGGCGGTAATATCGTTATCGGAATCGCCATAAAAAATTCGGATATTTTTATCCTGTAGCCATTGCGATTTTGTATTTTGACCTGGTTTATCGCCTGCAAAAATTACCGGATTCATGTTGGTGGCAGGAATGTGAAAATTATCCGCCAGCGTTTTTGACACCGTTTCTGTTTTCGTCGGGCTACGACCAGTCACAAAGAAGATCGCGTCACCTCGGCGTACATGCATATCAATCAACTGACGAGCGACCTCTTTTGGAATGCTGAATTCATCCCAGCCATTGTTCATTTTTTCCCAGAATACAGGATTTTTCAGATAATCTTCGCTTTCTGGCGAGAAGGTTTTTTTGCCACGCCAGAAGCCCGGACTGGAAAAAAGCACCGTGTCATCAATATCAAACCCCACCGCTATCGGTGGACGCCCTGTGAGGCTATTTTCAATTTGTGCGACTGAAACCCAATGAACAGGAGCCTGCTCTGCGAGTCTGGCAACGTTAGTACCAGGGTTAAGCGGTGAAGGTGAGGAGGCCAGGGCAACAGCGGAACTGTTTAGAGCGAACAATAAGCAAACGGCACTCAATGCCTGTGTGATCTTGCGCATATTTTTCCCTAAATAATCAGTTTGTTGGATTTTTTATTATGTAATTTGTTGAAAAAACCATCTGACCATAACGCCAGCAGCAAGGGAAAGGAAGGATTATCTGCGGTTTTGTTAGAGAAAAAGAGCACGATCACATTTGGAATACCTGTGCGATAAACCACACATTGCCACGGTTATTCTGCTTACACATTCACACAATGACACTCTTTTGGTTCTCGCGAACATTCTTCAGGGAATATACTGAGGTTAAATATAAACACATTCAATGGATGATGAATGAAAATATCGTGGAATTATATATTTAAGAACGAATGGCGATTTCACATTACAAGCATTTCACTTTTTCTTATCATGTTAGCGGTTTCAATCGCTTTTTTGCACTTGCGTTTTATAACATTATCCGGCACCGATAAAATGCGGCTTGAAATGTATAAGTCCACATTATATTCCACCATCGAGCAATTTTATGTTTTACCCTATATGCTCTCAACAGACCATATCATCCGTCAGGCAGTAATTACGCCTGCCGATATGATGTCCAGCGAGCTCAATCAACGAATTGCTCATTTCAATACACAACTCAAAACCGCTGCAATATTTATTCTGGATACCCAAGGTAAAGCCATCGCTTCCAGCAACTGGCAGGAACCCGGCAGCTATGTGGGGCAAAATTATAGCTATCGCCCCTATTATAAACACGCCATGTCTGGCTTAAATGGACGCTTTTACGGTATCGGCAGCACCACGAATACACCAGGTTTTTTCCTCTCTACAAGTATTAAAGATAAAGGAAAAATTGTCGGTGTTGTAGTAGTTAAAATAAGTCTTAATGAAATTGAAAAAGCCTGGTCCGAAGGTCCTGAAAACATCATCGTTAATGATGAACATGGGATTATATTTTTAAGTTCAAAATCGCCATGGCGAATGAGAACGCTGCAACCGTTACCTGTTCAGGCAAAACAAAAACTACAATCTACCCGTCAATATAGTCTCGACAATCTTTTACCGGCGGATTATTACCCTTGTTATACCGTTAGCAATTATACTTTCCTGAAAGATAAAAAAGAACAACTCTGCTTATTTCCAAAATATTATACACAGCAAATCGCCATTCCAGAATTTAACTGGAAAATGATAATTATGGTTCCCTTAGATAACCTGTACTGGTCATGGGCTATTTCGTTAGTTATAACACTAATTATTTATCTGCTCTTTTTGTTATTTATTAAATACTGGCGAATGCGATCCCATGCACAACAATTATTAACGCTGGCAAATGAAACATTAGAAAAACAAGTTAAAGAGCGTACATCTGCCCTGGAATTGATCAATCAAAAATTACTCCAGGAGATGAAAGAACGCAGTCAGGCTGAGCAAGTATTACAAATTACGCGCAGTGAACTGGCAGAGTCCAGCAAACTGGCGGCACTTGGGCAGATGGCAACCGAAATTGCCCATGAGCAAAATCAACCATTAGCTGCCATTTATGCTCTTACGGATAACGCGCGTATTATGCTGAAAAAAGAGATGTATCCGCAGGTTGAACAGAATCTGAAACATATTATTTCAGTGATTGAACGGATGACACAGCTTATATCCGAGCTTAAAGCATTTGCCTCACGCCATCGCGTACCAAAAGGTTCTGCCGATGTCATCAAAGTAATGTATAGCGCCGTGGCGCTACTTAATCACAGTATGGAAAAAAATAATGTTGAGCGGCGAATAAAAGCGCCCTCCATGCCATTATTTGTCAATTGCGATGAATTCGGACTTGAGCAGATATTCAGTAATTTAATTAGTAACGCCTTAGATTCTATGGAGGGCCGTCCTAATAAAAGACTGGATATTGCCATTCGCCAAACCGATAACAAAGTCATTATTACACTTAAAGATAGTGGCGCAGGGTTTGCTCCACAAGTTATCGATCGTATATTTGAACCTTTTTTTACTACTAAACGCAGAGGAATGGGACTGGGGCTGGCGATCGTCAGCGAAATTGTCCGAAATTCAAGCGGTACTATCCACGCCAGTAATCATCCTGAAGGCGGCGCGGTGATGACATTAACCTGGCCAGAATGGCGAGAAGATCATGATAAATAAGTCCGATGACATTACCATTATTTATATTGAAGACAGCGATGATGTCCGATTTGCCTGTGAACAAACGCTCACGCTGGCTGGTTATCGTGTTATTTCCTGTTGCGATGCAGAACACAGTTTTTCTTTAATCCAAAGCCTGCAAAATATAATTGTCCTCACTGATGTCAGGTTGCCGGGTATCTCAGGACTGGAGTTATTAAACTATATCAATGAAATGGACAACAAGATTCCAGTCATTTTAATTACCGGGCATGGTGATGTGGAAATGGCCGTTGAGGCGATGCGTAATGGCGCGTTTGATTTTATTGAGAAACCCTGTAGCTCAGATAAATTACTCAGTATTATTGCCAGAGCAGTAGAAAAGCGACGGCTGGTTTTAGAGAATCAGCAATTACTGGCGAATCTGCAACAGGAAAATGGCCCGGTGCTGATTGGTCGTAGTCCGCAGATGCAGCAATTGCGTAAAATGATCCTTAATGTCGCAGATACCGGTGCCGATGTCCTTATTTATGGTGAAACAGGTTGTGGTAAAGAAGTCGTCGCCAGAATGCTGCATCACTGGAGTACCCGCCGTCAGGGGCAGTTTGTTGCCTTAAACTGTGCAGGCTTACCAGAAACGCTGTTTGAAAGCGAAATATTTGGTCATGAGGCGGGCGCATTTACCGGTGCGGTTAAAAAGCGTATTGGAAAAATTGAACATGCAAATGGTGGTACGTTATTTCTCGATGAAATAGAGGGAATGCCATCAGGGATGCAGGTAAAACTGCTGCGTGTATTGCAGGAAAGAACCATTGAACGATTAGGTGCCAATCAATTAATTCCGGTGAATTGCCGTGTTATCGCAGCGACCAAGGAAGATTTACTGCGTCGCAGCGAAGAACATCTGTTTCGCCTCGATCTCTATTATCGTCTGAATGTGGTTAACCTGAATATTCCACCTCTACGCCAGCGACGAGAAGATATCCCTGAACTGTTTTACTGGTTCGCCAGTCAGGCGGCACAAAAATATAATCGCCCTCTGCCTGATATTTCTCCCATGTTACTGGCCTGGTTGCAGTCACAAAGTTGGCCTGGCAATGTACGTGAACTCAAACACAATGCAGAGCGTTTTGTTCTCGGTTTACTGACCCACCACCAGCCAGTGCCAATGACTCAGCAAGAAGAGAGTGGCCTTACCGCCTGCATTGATGCATTCGAGAAAAAGTTAATCGAAGATATGCTGCGACAAACGGAAGGCCAGGTCAGTTTGACTGCGCGGCTATTACAACTGCCGCGCAAGACGTTATACGACAAACTCAACAAGCATCAGATTCAACCACAAGTTTATCGGCTGGATTCATCCAGCTAATGCTGATTCCTGAGGATGTAACCCCAAATCGATACCTTTGCGGGCGTAATGTTCAACCACCCAGGACCAGAATGACACCGGGATCGTAATCATCTTCGCATTGCGTTCCCGGTTAGCAGCTTCTGGCATACCGGGGTAAATCACCGGATTGCCGCCAGGTTGAGGCTGCGTGGCTAACAGATAATTCGCAAAGAACAGCCCTTTCTCCCCTGCCAGATCGGTGAATTGATCAGGATCGATGACCAACGCAAAAAGATGATTATGCGCAGATCCATCCGCCTGATGATCTTCGGCGATCGTGTCACCACCAGATAAGATCCCTGCCATCATTTCAATCATCAGTGCCAGGCCAAATCCTTTATGCTCACCAAATGGCAGTAACGCTCCTGGAGGGTTACTGAATAACACGCCAGGATCGCTGCTTGGATTCCCCTGTGCATCGATCAATTGTCCCGGAGCTGCCTGCTTCCCGGCAGCCGACATCACCCGCGCTTTATTCAGCGCCATGCTACTGGTAGCAAAATCAACCAGAATCGGCGGACGCCCATCACTGAACGGCCAGGCAAAACAAAAAGGATTAGTGGTCATACGCGGTTCCGCACCGCCCCAGGGCGCGACCAGCGCCGGACGCCCGGTAACGTTGCTCATTGCCAGCATCGCCAGGCCTTGATCAGCAACCATTTGCCCGTAATGCCCCATACGCCCTAAATGATGTGCATGACACAACGTTAACAGGCAAAAACCACGGCGTTTTGCTTGTTCAATAGCAGCATTGACTGCCACTTTTCCGGCGTGTTGACCAAAGCCATTGTGGGCATGAAAACGCTGTAAATTACCTTCACTCGCCAGGTATTCCGGGCGGGCATTCGCAGTTACATCGCCGCGAGCGATATTCTCCAGATATTTCGGTAACAGCGTGACACCGTGGCTGGCAAAGCCATAACGTTCAGCTTCAATCATATGTTCTGCCACATCCTGAGCGATATCAGCATCGCAGCCATTAAGTTCCAGCAATCCGGCCGTCAACCAACGCACTTTTTCTACCGCAATTTGTAATGACATCGTTGGTTTCCTCACATCAGTCCCAGGATCTTCCACCATGTGGCGGCAAACAGCAGTAATAGCAGGTAGCCGATCACTGTCAGGTACAGTCCCACACGAGTAAACTGGCGTGGCGTGAAGGTATCTGTACCCATACACACCATATTTTGTGGCGCGTTAATTGGCAGAATGAAGCCAAAACTGACACTGAAGGCCAGCAAAATAGTCATGCCGACCGGGTTAACACCGAGTTCTGGCGGCAGGCTGCTTAACAGACTAATCAGGATAGGCAGCAAAGCAGCAGTTAATGCAGTAGCGCTGGCAAAGCCCAGATGGATGATGATCAAGAAAGCCGCGAGAATCGCGAAGATGGCTAATGATGGCAAGCCGTCGAGACCAAAACCTTTCACCACATAGTTCGCCATCCATGAAGCTGCCTGTGTATCAAGCAGCGTGGACCCCAGACTGATACCAATACCAAACATCAGCAACGTGCCCCACTGCACACGTTTTTCGACCTCTTTCCAGCTCATTACACCGATGCCAGGCAGCAACATAATCGCCAGTCCGGCAAGGGTGACAGAGGTGGTATCAATACTGTGTAATTTTCCGCCAGTAGACCAAAAGAGCAGTAACAACAGCGAAATACCGATCAAGCGTTTTTCTTTACCGGTGGTTGGTCCTAACTCTGCGAGTGCTTTTTTAATGGCATCGCTCCCCCCTTCAACAGCTTCCGTTTCTGGTGGCAACAATTTACGTGCGAGGAAATAGAGGATCACCGACATGGTGAGGCTCCAGGGCGCGCCCGCTAACAGCCAGTCAAGCCAGCTGACAGAATGCCCGGCGCCGAAAGTTTTATTGATAAAACCGATAGAAAGCAGGTTTTGCGCCGCCGATGTTTGAATACCAACGTTCCAGATACTGGTCGCCTGGGCGATAACAATCATCATTGACGCCGCTAAACGTGAATGTTTATCCACCTTAAATGCCGCAATGACGCCCATCATAATCGGCACCACGCAAGCCGTACGGGCAGTGGCACTGGGTACGACCAGACTCAGGACGATGGTCACCACAATGGCACCGATAATAATGCTACGGCTGCTGGCACCTATTTTCGACATAGTAAATAGCGCAATGCGTTTATCCAGCCCGGTAATGGTCATTGCCGCCGCGATAAACATTGCTGCTGCCACCAGCGCCAGAGCAGAATTAGAAAAACCCGACAGAGTCATTTTCAGCGCTTTCGCGGTGCCAAGGATCGTGTCCGGGTGATTCATATCCGGGGCAAAACCAACCATAAAGATAATCAGTGCGGAAATAACAATTGCACTGGCGGTGTAATCCATCGCTTCGCTGATCCAGACAATAATGGCAAACACCAGAATGGCGATCATATTTTGTCCGGCGACGGGCAATGTATCGCCCAGTGGCAGAAGGGTAATAATAATTCCGGCAATGATCGCCAACCACAGGCCGGGATTAGGGATAATTCGACGCTTTTGTGACGCGTCATGGGATATTGATGACATATTCACCTCATTGTGAAAAATAAAAAACCTGCCTGGCTATTGCAGGAGCTATGCCATCTTTAATTTTTTAATAATGCTTTGTTATTTAATGAGTTAACTATTTATCCTTTTTATTTTATGCGCGGTTTTCCGCACAATTATTAAAAGATGATTCCCTTACCACACAGATAAAAAAAGGGAGCGATATGCTCCCTTGAGATAGATTTATGGATTACTTAATAACATTCCATAATGTTTCGCCAAGTAACGCCGGGTTTCTTGTCCATGCCATGCCTGCTTTATCGAACGCACGGAATTTATCCTCCGCACTGCCGCTACCGCCAGAAATAATGGCTCCGGCGTGCCCCATGCGTTTTCCTTTTGGTGCAGTAACACCGGCAATATAACCTACGACCGGTTTATTCATTTCATGGCGAATAAATTCTGCAGCGCGCTCTTCCGCATTACCACCAATTTCACCGATCATAATTACCGCGTCTGTTTGCGGATCATTTTCGAATAAACGCAGCGCATCAATAAAGTTAGTCCCCGGAACCGGATCGCCGCCAATACCAATACAGGTGGATTGCCCAAGTCCCAGCGCCGTGGTTTGCGCTACAGCTTCGTAGGTTAATGTACCGGAGCGGGAAACAATCCCAATACGCCCTGGGCGGTGGATTTCTCCCGGCATAATGCCGATTTTGCACTCGCCCGGTGTGATGATTCCTGGGCAGTTTGGCCCAATCAGCCGCACATCCGGGTGGCAGTCAAGCAACCGACGAACTTTCACCATATCCAGTGTTGGCACACCTTCGGTAATCACCACAATCAATTTGACGCCAGACTCAATAGCCTCAACGACAGAATCCAGCACAAACGGCGCAGGCACATAAATTACGCTGGCATCAGCCTCAGTTTGTCGCATCGCTTCTTTCATTGAATCAAAAACCGGGCGATCCAGATGCAGTTGCCCGCCCTTGCCAGGCGTCACTCCACCGACAATCTGAGTACCATACGCAATAGCCTGCTCTGTATGAAATGTGCCGTTTTTGCCAGTAATGCCCTGCACCAGTACCCGCGTGTGTTTGTTGATCAAAACGCTCATCTTAACCTCCTGTTAATTCAGTAACGCAATGATGCGTTTCGCGGCATCATCCAGAGAATCGACGGCTTCCACCGTCAGGCCACTTTCTGCCAGTAACCGCTGCCCTTCGACGGCGTTATTACCGGAGAGACGCACCACGACAGGCAGGGTGATGCTGGCCTCATTCAGTGCATGAATAATGGCTCGGGCGATCATATCGCAACGAACAATCCCACCAAAAATATTGACCAGAATGGCTTTCACTTTGCTGTCGGAAACAATCAGCCGAAAGGCTTCACTGACGCGCTCCTGGGTTGCGCCACCGCCAACATCCAGGAAGTTTGCGGGTTGTTCACCGTACAGTTTGATGATGTCCATGGTTGCCATAGCCAATCCGGCACCATTGACCATGCAGCCGATGTTTCCGTCCAGCGAGACATAGTTAAGATCAAGCTTCGCCGCCTGGCTTTCGCGCGGATCTTCCTGGGTTTCATCACGTAGCACCTGGAGTTCCGGGTGACGATACAGCGCGTTATCATCCAGCGATACTTTCGCGTCTGCACACATAAATTCGCCCGTTTCCCGCAACACCAGAGGGTTAATTTCCAGCAGGGCAAAATCCAGTTCGTTAAAGGCTTTCCACGCCTGATTAACCAGGCGACTAAAGGCAGCAAATAGCCCGTGTTCCAGTTGCAGAACAGCAAACATTTCGCGGATATGGCAAGGCTGCACGCCTGTCAGTGGATCAATGCTGACACTGCTGATTTTCTCCGGTGTCTCATGGGCGACTTTTTCAATTTCCACACCACCTTCCGGGCTGACAATAAACGTGACCCGCTGGCTTTCACGATCCACCACCATGCCAAAATAGAGTTCCTGGCGTACCGGATAAATGTTTTCGCACAGCAAAATACTGCGGACATACTGTCCTTCTGGCCCGGTCTGATAAGTCACCAGTTGCGATCCCAGCATTTGCTGTACAAAAGCCTGTGCTTCCGGCAGCTGCTTAAGCACTTTTACGCCGCCAGCTTTACCGCGCCCACCAGCGTGTACCTGCGCTTTAAGTACCGCGCCTTTACTCGGGCAAGCAATATGTTGCCAGGCATCTGCCAGTTGCGAAATCTGTTGGATAGCTATCTCTTTTGGACACGGCATCCCCATGCCAGCCAGTAACGATTTGGCCTGATACTCATGTAAATTCATATATTCCCTCAGTGGTGTGTGTTATCCGTGTAATACTTTATTATTCAAGGCCATTGCTGCTTCGTGGATGACTTCGCTTAACGTCGGATGCGCATGTACCGCACAGGCAATATCCTCGCCAGAGGCGCTAAAAGTCATCGCCAGCGCAATTTCATTAATCAGCTCCGATGCCTGCGGGCCAACAATCGCTCCGCCAAGTACGCGGTCAGAGTGTTTATCGCTGTATAACGTACAACGCCCACCTTCCTGACCTAATGCTAAGGCGCGACCGTTACCGGCAAACAGAGAATTTCCTTTGTTAAAGGCTCTGCCAGCGGCTTTCAGTGAGGCCTCATTTTCCCCTACCCACGCGACTTCCGGTTGGGTGTAAATCACCGAAGGGATCAGCGCGAAATTAACCGGCTCTACCGCCAGTCCGGCAATTTGATCAGCCACCACCACACCTTCGGCCATCGCTTTATGCGCCAGCATCGGCCCTCGTACGACATCACCAATCGCCCACAGCCCGGCTTTCCCGGTACGGCATAAGTTATCGACGGCAATACCGCCACGGTTGTCGGCTTCCAGACCGAGCTGCACGAGATCGACACCAGAAAGTCGCGGTACACGCCCAATGGCAAGAATTAATTTATCGAAGCGGCTTTCTTCTTGCTTCTCACCCTGCCGCCAGCGCACATGCACACCGTCATCCCGTTGTTCAATAGCCTCAATCTCTACTGCCAGTTGCATTTTCATCCCACTGGCAATCATTGCTTTACGGACTTCGTTCGACAGGCGAGCTTCCAGTGCAGGCAAGAACATTGGCGCCATCTCCAGCAACGTGACGTCTGAACCGACCCGATTCCACACAGACCCCAGTTCAAGGCCAATCACGCCAGCACCGATCACACCGAGACGCGGTGGCACTTCGCTCAATGCCAGGGCGCCACGATTGTCGAGGATCTGTTGATTATCAATGGTAACGCCAGGCAGCTGACGCGGCTGAGAACCTGTTGCAATCACTACATTACGGGCGTGAAGGTGTTGATCGTTTACGCGTAATTGCCAAATCTCATCCTGAGCACATTCTATCGTTGCGAGGCCGCACAGGTGCTTCACTTTATTTTTCTTAAACAGCAAGCTGATGCCCATTGTCAGGCGGCTTACTATGGCGTCTTTGCGTTGAATCATCGCGGCAGCATTGAAAGATACGCCTTCAACGTTAACGCCATGAATGCTTGCCTCATGCTGTACTTGCGCATACAGCTCAGAAGATTGCAGTAACGATTTTGACGGAATGCAGCCGACATTGAGGCACGTACCGCCAGGCGAAGGTTCGCCCTGAGCATTCACACCATCATCAATACATACTACGGAAAGCCCATTCTGCGCAGCCCGCAGTGCCGCTACGTAACCACCTGGCCCACCACCTATAACTGCCACATCGAAAATTGTAATCATTGGCGCTTTCCTTAAAGATCCAGCAACAGTTGTTCCGGTGACTCCAGTAGCTCGCGTATTGCCACCAGCGTCTGCACGGCTTCCTGACCATCAATAATGCGATGGTCATAGCTGAGAGCAAGGTACATCATCGGACGAATAACAACCTGACCATTTTCTGCCACCGGACGCGGCGTGATGGCATGCATACCGAGAATGGCTGACTGCGGCGGGTTAATGATTGGCGTTGACATCATCGAACCAAAAGTTCCGCCGTTGGTGATAGAGAACGTACCACCTTGTAACGCCTCCAGCGGCAATTTGCCATTGCGTGCCAGTGTGGCGTATTCGGCAATTTGCCGTTCAATTTCCACCAAAGAGAGTGATTGCGCATTGCGTAATACGGGCACCACCAGACCACGGTTGCTGCTAACCGCAATGCCAATATCACAGTAATCGCGCAAGATAATATCGTTGCCATCGACGCTGGCATTAACAATGGGGAAGCGTTCCAGCGCCCGGGTAACGGCCTTAACAAAGAAGGACATAAAGCCCAGCTTCACGCCGTGCTTCCCGGCAAAACGATCTTTCCAGCGGGTGCGTAAATCCATCACGCTCTGCATGTTTACTTCGTTGAATGTGGTAAGAATGGCGTTATTTTGTTGGGAAGCCAGCAGACGCTCAGCAATTCGCTGACGTAAGCGCGACATCGGCTCACGACGTTCCTGACGAGCACCCGGTGTCAAGGGTTTAGCTGGCGCGATCTCCACCACCCGTTCAGGCTGAGTGGCTGGTGCAGGAGTAACGCGCTGCACATCCTCTTTCAGGATACGTCCATTTCTCCCGCTCCCCGCAACGTCAGCAAGTTCGACACCACTACGCTGTGCCTCCAGCCGTGCGGAAGGCATCGCCAGGATTTCGGTGACTGGTGTGACAGTTTCTTCTATTGCAGCTTGCGGCTTAAGATGCGCCAACAGTTGCGCTGACGTGACCGTGCTACCTTCGCTGACGATAATATTGCTTAACACACCATCGTGCGGAGCCGGGATTTCCAGAATGACTTTATCGGTTTCCAGCTCGGCAATCACATCATCACGCTTTACGTGCTCGCCTTCTTGTTTACACCAGGTTGTCAGCGTGCCTTCCGTGACAGATTCCGGTAATACAGGGACAGTAATTTCGATCATAAAATGTTCTCCTTATTATTTTTGTGCGCCTTTCATGGCTGAATATCTGCAAACGCAGCAGCAAGAAATTCGTCGATTTGTTGTTTATGTACACGCCCATAACCGGTCGCCGGAGCTGCCGCTGCCGGGCGGCCTGCATACTGCCAGTAAGGAGTGTTAATTTTCAGTGCCGCCAGCTCATGACGAATCTGCCGCCACGCACCCTGGTTTTCTGGCTCTTCCTGCAACCAAATCCATTCGCAGCAATTCGGCCAATTCGCCAGAACATCATTCAGTTCTGTAACCGGGAACGGGTAGAGTTGCTCCAGGCGAACAATCGCCACCTCGTCTTCACACTCACGCTGCTTACGGACTTCCAGTACGTCGTAATAGACCTGACCGCTACACAAAATGACGCGCTTCACTTTCTGGGACTGATGCAATTGCGGATCGGTGATTACCGGTTTATAAGCGCCATCAGTGAATTCAGAAAGATCGCTCATCGCGCCTTTAACGCGAAGTAAACGCTTACTCATCATTATTACTAACGGTTTGCGCATTGGGCGTAATGCCTGACCGCGCAACAAATGGAACATCTGTGCCGACTCACTGGGCATCACCACTTGCATGTTGTTTTCTGCGCACAGTTGCAGCCAGCGCTCAGGGCGTGCGGAAGAGTGCTCCGGCCCTTGTCCGTCATAGCCATGCGGCAGAAGAATGGTTAAACCGCTATAGCGATCCCACTTGGTTTCGCCAGACGAGATAAATTGGTCAATAGCAACCTGAGCGCCGTTGGCAAAGTCACCAAACTGTGCTTCCCAAATAACCAGTTGCTGAGGCGCAGACGTTGAATAACCATATTCGAATGCCAATAGCGCTTCTTCATTAAGCACCGAATCATAAACATCGAAAGATGCCTGACCAGCGCGGATATGCTGTAACGGCAGATAACGACGGGCTTCAGTTTGATGATGTACCACTGCATGACGATGACTGAACGTGCCACGCCCTGAGTCTTCACCAGAAAGACGCACACCGAAACCGGCATCCACCAGCGAAGCATAAGCCAACATTTCCGCCATACCCCAGTCTACTGGTTGAGTACCTGCGGCCATCTCCTGGCGTAATGCCAGTTGACGTTTAATGGTGGGATGCGCGACCACATCTGGCGGCAGTGTAGAAATGATTTCACCATACGCTGCCAGTGTCTGAAGGGGTAATGCCGTCGCTACGGGACTGCTCCAGCGAGGATTCGTTAGCCCACTCCAGTTGGCGCTAAAAGAATGCGTCGCGGGTGTCACAGGCAGCGGTTCACGTTTCTGACAGCTATCCAGCCAGTCACGATAGCGTGCCGTCATCTCATCTTGTTGCGTCTGAGTTAACAGGCCACGGCGGGCAAGAGATTCACCATAACGGGCGCGGGTACCAGGGTGAGCATCCACTGCCTGATACATTTGTGGCTGGGTAAGACGTGGCTCATCGCTTTCGTTGTGTCCGTGCTTACGGAAGCAGCAAATATCGATGATGATGTCGCGCCGGAAGGTATTTCGCCAGTCGCACGCCAACGCTATTGCCTGGCAAACAGCATCGACATCATCACCATTAACATGGATAACCGGTGCCGCAACCATTTTGGCGATATCGGTGCAGTAGCGTGATGAACGCATATCCTGCAAGCGGGAAGTGGTGAAACCAATCTGATTATTAATCACCAGATGTAGCGTGCCGCCCGTACCGTAGCCCTGGGTCTGCGATAAGTTAAACGTGGTTTGGTTGACACCAAGACCGCCCAGTGCAGAATCGCCGTGAATGAGTACCCCGACCACTTGCGCCTGACCATTCTCTCCACGACGTTCCTGTCTGGCTCGCACCTGGCCCAGCACCACCGGATTCACAATCTCTAAATGTGAGGGGTTATACGCCAGCGCTACATGTAACGAACCGGCAGGTGTTTCCAGGTTACTGGAATATCCCATGTGGTATTTCACATCACCTGAACCACTGCCGATCATCTGCTTACCTTCAAACTCGGCAAACAGCTGCGCCGGATCTTTATTCAGCAGATTCACCAGCACATTGAGTCTTCCCCGATGCGCCATGCCAATGACCATTTCCTCTACGCCTTGCGCACGCAGGCGTTTTGTCAGCGTATCGAGTGCCGGGATTGCACTTTCTCCTCCTTCCAGAGAAAACCGTTTCTGCCCAACATAACGGGTATGCAGATAACGCTCTAACGTCTCTGCCGCCATCAGTTTTTCAAAACGGGCAATGCAGGTTTGGGCATCAGCTTGTGGCGCATTGCTGCTCTCAATCCGTGATAACAGCCAGTTGATTTCTTCACGATTTTCCAGATGAGCAAGTTCATAAGCCTGGCTACCCGCCCAGGCTTGCTCCAGCAGGTTAAGCAGTTGCTTAAGTGGCATTTGCGTGGTGTGTGCGCCAAAGGTGACGCTAAACTCCTGCAACAAGTCTTCTTCGCTTAATCCCCAAAAACCCGGCTGGAGGGAGGGAACGTCAGCCGGGGGATTCAAACCAAGGGGATCAAGCTTTGCGCGCAAATGCCCCTGTGTGCGCCAGGCATTGATCAGTTGTATTACCGCAGCCTGTTTTTTTAAGGTCGTACCGCTGACATTGTTATCACCGGATACGCTTTGGACAGTCAGTTCAGGTGAAAGAAAAAAACGCCGCCAGTCTTCCGGGAGTTGTTCCGGCGCACGCAACCAGGTCTGGTAGTACTCTTCAAGCCAGGTCGCGTTATCTCCACTAAGCAGCGTGCCGGGCGAGGTCATGTTCTCCATGTTTTTCTCCTGATGGTCATAGACGGCAACGGTATTGCACAATCCGTACCAACAGTTAAAAACATTATTTTTCATAAAGTTATCTCTGCGAATCCATGCAAAGGTGAGTGAAAAATGGAACAGGGAAAGAGAAGATGGCTGGTATCAGGAACAGGCGGGAGAGATACCCGCCTGCTGAATCCAATTACATTACCGCAGCAAATGCCTTCGCAACACGATGTACATTTTGCGCATTAAGTCCGGCAACACACATGCGACCGCTGGCGATCAAATACACGCCAAATTCTTCACGCAGGCGATCAACCTGAGCAGCGCTTAGTCCGGTGTAACTAAACATGCCCCGCTGCTTAAGCAGATAATCAAAATTCCCATTGGGGATTTCTGCGCGTAGCACTTTCACCATTTCCTGACGCATCGCCAGAATACGGGTACGCATTGCTTCAACTTCCGCCAGCCAGCTGGCTTTCAGCGCTTCATCACCCAGCACGGTCGCCACAACCTGAGCGCCAAAACTCGGCGGGCTGGAATAAATACGCCGTACCGTGGCTTTCAGTTGCCCCAGTACACGCTCTGCGGCTTCATGGTCTTCACAAATGACCGAAAGACCGCCAACGCGTTCGCCGTACAGAGAGAAGATTTTCGAAAATGAATTGCTGATTAATGCCGGTAAACCTGCACTGGCAATGGCGCGAAGTGCATATGCGTCTTCGTCCATTCCTGCACCAAATCCCTGATAAGCAATATCAAGGAACGGGATTAATTCACGTGCTTTGAGAATTTCAATTACCGCATCCCACTGGTCGTTGGTGAGATCAGCCCCTGTCGGGTTATGGCAGCAAGGATGCAGCAAAATAATGCTACGCGCGGGTAATGTTTTTAGTGTTGCCAGTAAGTCATTGAAGCGTACACCGTTAGTGGCTTCGTCATACCAGGGGTAAGTACTGACTTCAAAACCCGCACCGGCAAACAGATCAATATGGTTTTCCCATGTGGGATCACTTACCCAGACGCCAGAATCAGGGAAGTAACGTTTCAAAAAATCTGCACCCACTTTTAACGCGCCGGAACCGCCCAACGTTTGAATGGTTGCCACACGCTGTTGCTCAACAACCGGATGTTCCGCACCAAACAGCAGCGGAGCAATGGCCTGTCGATAACTTCCCAGCCCTTCCATCGGCAAATAAAGTGAAGCGCCATGCGGCTGCGCATTAAGCCGTGCTTCAGCCTCTGCGACAGCATTAAGCTGCGGAATAATGCCGTCTTCGTTGTAATAAAGACCGATACTGAGATTCACTTTGTCGCTACGGGGGTCGGTCAGGAAACGCTCCATAAGCGACAGAATCGGGTCGCCAGCGTAGGCGTCAACTTTTTGAAACACGCGATGGTTCTCCAGGTTTACAGGCAGGTAGTTAAAACACAATAAACCGGAAGCGGGAGAAGATCGAGAGGATGTTTAAAGTCTATCGGGTAGATGGTCGAGAATTTGTCTTAATCGTTCAGCCAACGAACCTGCAACGGAAAGATAAGGAATATTCCTGCGCGTTAATTCCATTTCATACCACGCCTGCTGACGCGCACGAAATGCTTCTCCTTGCCGGGTGCCATCTTGCATAAACGGAAATTCAGCACCGCAAAGCACGACCAGTGAATATTCCCGTTCTGCCAAACGATGTAACTCTTGTGGCGCATGACCATATTGATCAAGCATATAAAACAACGTTGTAAGGGGCGACGTATCACAAATAAGATAATGATTTGCTGAAGAATGTTGTTCCCGGCGTACCTGCTCACGAGCAATATGCAGCAAATCATTTCCAGTGAGGATACCGTTTTTCTCTTCCCAATACTCACGCCCAAATTCGGCGACATACGCCGTCCCAAGCACCTCCGCCAACGCTTTTGAAAGCGTGCTTTTACCTGTCGATTCCCCACCAAGCAGGCAGATCCGGTGAACAAAACTACGATATACGTCGTAGGCCAACATGTAGCGGTAACGGTGAACATCGGAACGAATCAGTGTTCCCGAAGGCGCTTCATCGCCAACAGGACGCTGCAATCGAATATGCTTAACAGGCTGTGCAAATCGCTGTGCCAGCACCTTAACGAAGCCATCTCCATAATCTTCCGCAGTAAAGACGGCTTGTGGACGACAATGTAATACTTGCAGGCATATCGTCGCGACATAATGGCGATGAATATCCTCATCTGCATCATTAGGCGGTATTGCAGTCAGGTTATAGCTCGCAACAAGTTCAGGAGTAAGGACCAGGATATTCGCTCGCGGGAAGCGTAATTGTAACCAACTCAACCGTTTCTCCGGTTCACAGCCTGGCATTTCTGGTACGGAATAACTGATGATGTATAACTCTTCACACTGCGCCAGTGCGGTATTAATCAACCGTTCATGACCACAGTGTAAGGGAGCGAACTTGCCGACCACCAGACCCGTTGAGAAAGGTTTCATTATGCCTGTAGCTCCTTGCGCCACTGATACAAACCATGCCAGGCGTTAATCCAGAACAAGAAATATAAACCCGCGGTCAAATTCAACCCACGTGTCATATACAGCGGTACTGCCAGGGTATTCACCGCTAACCAGACGTACCAGTTTTCGATACGTCTTCCCATCAACATGAATTGCGCCAGGACACTGAAGGTCAAAATCAGTGAGTCCAGCCAGGGGGCCCAGGCATTGGTAAAGGTGTGGAGTAAAAAGCCGTAGCCGCCTGCAACAACAACAGCACAAAGCAACAAGAGGAAAAAGTGTTTCGCATGTGTACGACGCACCGGCAAGATGTCGCCACCCTGACCTTTCAGCCAGTGGATCCAGCCAGTGATGCTGGTTGCAATGAAGAACAACTGGAGTGTCACATCAGCGTAGAGCTGCACGGACCAAAAAACCCAACCGTACAAAATGCAGCCAATAATGCCGATCCACCAGGTATGCACATTGTTTCTGGCGGCCAGCCAGACGGAAACCGCGTATGCCAGACACGCGGCGATTTCTGAATAAGACATTGTCCCTCCCTGGAGACGATTATTAATCCACGTATTTCATCGCTACCCTTGAGGTCAGGCGCGTAATAAGTTCGTAAGCACTTACTTTTGTCATTGCAGCGATACGCTCAACGGGTAACCCTTCACCCCACAGAATGACCGGATCTCCGGCTTTATCTTGCGCCTGCGGACCTAAATCCACACAGATCATATCCATTGCTACCCGACCGACAATGGGCACTTCTCGACCATTGACCAGTACCGGAGTACCAGACGGCGCAGCGCGCGGATAACCATCACCATAGCCCATTGCCACAACACCAAGACGGGTATCACGTTCGCTAATCCAGGTTCCGCCATAACCTACTGGTTCTCCGGCTTTATGCTCCCGTACGGCAATCAGACTGGAGGTTAAAGACATGACTGGCTGACAACCAAAATCCGCCCCGGTCGTGCCATCTTCCAGCGGCGAAACACCGTAAAGAATGATCCCCGGACGCGCCCAGTCAAAATGCGACTGTGGCCATAACAAAATGCCGCCTGATGCCGCAATTGAGCGTTGCCCCGGTTTACCTTCACAAAAGGTGTTGAAGATATCGAGCTGCTTTTCAGTCGCGCCGCTTTGCGGTTCATCGGCACGGGCGAAGTGACTGACAATGTTCACCGGCTGGCGGACATTTTTACACTGACTCAGACGCTGATAAAACGCCTCGGCCTGTTCCGGCAATACGCCCAGACGGTGCATTCCGGTATCGAGCTTCATCCAGACGGTGACAGGCTCTTTAAGCTCAGCGGCTTCGAGGGCGACAAGCTGCTCTTCATTATGGACTGCGGTTTGCAGATGTTCAGCGGAGATCGTCGGCAAATCGCCTGCTTCAAAAAAACCTTCCAGTAACAAAATAGGTTGCGTGATGCCCCCCGCTCGCAGCCGTAGGGCTTCTTCGAGACGGGCAACGCCAAAGGCGTCAGCATCGGGGAGCGTTCGCGCGGTCTCAATCAGACCGTGACCGTAGGCGTTCGCTTTCACCACCGCAACCAGTTTACTGGCGGGGGCCAGTTCACGCAGACGTTGCAGGTTGTGTCGCAGAGCGCGGCGGTTAATCAAAACAGTTGCCGCTTGCATTTGTATTCCTTTTTTTCAGGTTCTGCCCACCCGTGCAAAACCTCGCTAAACAGATAGGACCGGAGTATGCTATTCCACATCCAGGGATGGGTTTATAAACGGCAAGATGATATCGGATTTTCAGCCATGACAAAGATAAAATTTGTTTTCTTTTTTCTGCTAATCGCAGGTATAACGCCTGCCGCGACGGGGGCTTGCCCGGCGCAGACACCTGACGGTGTCGCAGATAAGTTTTACTCAACCTATGTTTTTTCTGATACCAGCTTTAAGAGTGAAAAAGACCAGCTGACATTTTTTCAGAAATACCTCACCCCCTCGCTTTATCAACTGATTGTTGGCGCGTATGACAGAAATAAACGCGACTACGCCATCGATCCCACGGCCAAACCTACTTTTGGTGACGGGATTATTTTCACGTCTTATCCTTCGGATAGTTACTATGAGAAATTTGATGGCGTGACACTACCGTCATCGTATAAACCTGGTGATAACAACGTCACTGTCGCCCTCCATTTTCATTTTACCGTTGATGATAAAAAGGCCTGGCAGGACGAAGCGCTAATGGCGCGTTCCGCTGATGATGGCTGTTGGCGGATCGACAATATCATATTCCACGAAGACGAAGATAACTCGGTTCTGAGCCTTAAAGAGTGGCTAAAAAAAGGGATTGAAAGCCCGGCGGAATAAAGCAGTTCAACGAACTCAGGAAAAGCATTTTACAAGGAGATAGTAATGACCCCAGACCTGGAACTACTCAAAAACAAACGTAATCAAATTAAAGAAATCATTGATGAGCTACAGCTTACATTAACCGACGATCCAAATTGGGATGCCCCTTCTGATAACAGTTATTTAAATGAAGAAGAACTCGCCATCCCTGAAATTCAGGATAATGTGACGGCAATAAAGGCGACGAATAAATTAATCAGCTGGTTTGGGCAAGATCATGAAGGTTTTGTCGGCTTATGGCGAGGTCCCAATACGATCCCCCTCGATAAAGCGCAAGTGGTTCGGCTGAATGATGAAGCTAACTATGAACTAGTCGCAGATACCGTGCCCAATTACCTGATGTTCACCTATTTTTATGGCGATGAAGATACTGAACAACATGAATACAATCGTGTTAAAAAATTACTGACTGATGCAGGATTCACCGTTGCTGGCGACATAGAAGCTATCTATGACAATATTGATTACGATAGTCTTCAACCTGAAGATTATAAAGAAGAGCAATATAATCAGGCCCAATCCCGCCGATAAAAATTTTGCCGGTGTTTAACCGGCAAATTGATTATTCATCGTCGTACTGCGGCCCTGCGTAATTATCGAAGCGTGACCACTGACCATTAAAGGTCAAACGTACCGTACCGATAGGGCCGTTACGTTGTTTACCGATAATAATTTCCGCGATGCCTTTTAAATCACTATTCTCGTGATAAACCTCATCACGGTAAATAAACATGATCAAGTCCGCATCCTGCTCGATGGAGCCGGATTCACGCAGGTCGGAGTTAACCGGGCGTTTGTCGGCACGCTGTTCCAGAGAACGGTTCAACTGTGAGAGCGCCACCACGGGCACATTGAGTTCTTTCGCCAGGGCTTTTAATGAGCGGGAGATCTCAGCAATTTCCAGAGTACGGTTATCGGAAAGTGCCGGTACACGCATCAACTGCAAGTAGTCGATCATAATAAGCCCGATGCCGCCGTGTTCACGGGCAATGCGGCGGGCGCGGGAGCGCACTTCTGTGGGCGTCAGGCCGGAGGAATCATCAATATAGATATTACGTTTTTCCAGCAAAATGCCCATCGTGCCGGAAATGCGCGCCCAGTCTTCATCATCCAGTTGCCCGGTACGGATTTTAGTCTGGTCAACGCGCGACAGCGACGCCAGAGAACGCATCATAATCTGTTCCGATGGCATCTCCAGCGAGAAGATAAGCACCGGTTTATCCTGCAACATCGCCGCATTTTCGACGAGGTTCATCGCAAATGTCGTTTTACCCATCGACGGACGTGCTGCAACAATGATCAAATCCGACGGCTGCAGGCCAGCGGTTTTTTTGTTCAGATCGTCATAGCCAGTATTTACCCCCGTCACGCCATCGTGCGGCTGTTGGAACAACTGCTCAATACGCGCGACGGTTGCGTCGAGTACATCGGCGATATTCTTCGGTCCTTCGTCTTTGTTCGCCCGACTTTCGGCAATTTTAAAGACGCGAGACTCAGCCAGGTCCAGCAGGTCTTCACTGGTACGCCCCTGCGGATCAAAACCGGCTTCGGCAATCTCGTTAGCAACGGAAATCATCTCGCGAACAACGGCACGTTCGCGCACGATGTCGGCATAAGCGCTGATGTTCGCCGCACTTGGGGTGTTTTTTGACAGTTCAGCCAGATAAGCAAAACCACCGACGCTATCAAGTTGCCCCTGGCGCTCCAGTGATTCCGCCAGTGTTATCAGATCAATCGGGCTACCGCCTTCCTGCAAACGCGCCATTTCGGTAAAGATATGGCGATGCGGTCGGGTGTAGAAATCATCCGCGACAACGCGCTCAGCCACATCATCCCAGCGTTCATTATCCAGCATTAAACCGCCCAACACTGATTGCTCCGCTTCAATCGAGTGCGGAGGCACTTTCAGCCCGGCAACTTGAGGATCGCGCTCGCGGTTATCAGTCTGTTGTTTGTTGAAAGGTTTATTGCCTGCCATAACGAATGGTGTTACCTGCTGTTGAATGGGGGACAAGAGAGTATAGCGAGAAACAGTTTCTCGCTACAGCATTTAACGTCCCCGCTTTCCGGTGGATATGAGAATTGGCCAGGTCGGTCGACAGACAAAGTGGCTCACCAGCATGTCACAATGGCGTATCTATAAGATCATACTCATCCAGAAGCAAAACAACGGCAAAGGAAAAAATCACCGTACTAATAAGTCTGCATATTGTCTTGATTGGCTTTGATTTGAAGCTATTTCCCAAAAGCCATATTAGTCCTGCAACCAGGATAAGGACCAAACCAAATGTTATAACTAAACTCGAGAAATCTAACAATCCACCACTCATTATCACCACTCCCTGGATTTATTGACCTCATCAGCTTATCAGTTTCCTTTCCAGCCGATGCAACTAACTTCTGGGTATAAATAATTACCCGTACTTAAGTTCTTACTGTTAGGCTTATTGGGTAATTTCCGCACAGTACAGGAGCGAACGATGGCAATAAAAATCGAATTTCACCAACATGGTGGCCCGGAAGTTCTGCAAACCGTGGAGTTCACTCCTACCGATCCGGCAGAGAATGAAATCCAGGTAGAAAACAAAGCCATCGGCGTTAATTTTATCGACACGTATATCCGTAGTGGTCTTTATCCGCCACCGTCTATGCCCAGTGGATTAGGTACAGAAGCGGCGGGGGTAGTGAGCAAGGTCGGTCGCGGCGTGAAGCATATCAAAGCCGGTGATCGCGTGGTTTATGCGCAGTCGGCACTGGGCGCATACAGCTCCGTACATAATGTTAATGCCGATAAAGCCGCAATTCTGCCAGCAGCCATTTCTTTTGAACAGGCAGCCGCGTCGTTCCTGAAAGGCTTAACGGTGTTTTATCTGCTGCGTAAAACCTATGAAATAAAACCTGACGAACAATTTCTGTTTCATGCTGCTGCGGGCGGAGTCGGTCTGATCGCCTGCCAGTGGGCGAAGGCATTAGGGGCCAAACTTATCGGCACTGTTGGTACAGCGCAAAAAGCACAGAGCGCGTTAAAAGCAGGAGCGTGGCAGGTTATTAATTATCGCGAAGAGAATCTGGTCGAGCGAGTCAAAGAGATTACTGGCGGCAAGAAACTCCGTGTGGTCTATGACTCGGTAGGTAAAGATACCTGGGAGGCGTCGCTCGAATGCCTGCAACGTCGTGGTCTGATGGTCAGTTTTGGTAACTCTTCTGGCGCAGTAACCGGGGTTAATTTAGGGATTTTGAATCAGAAAGGTTCGTTGTATGTGACGCGCCCTTCCCTGCAAGGCTATATCACCACGCGAGATGAATTGAGCGAAGCCAGCAATGAGCTATTTTCATTGATTGCCAGCGGCGTGATTAAAGTGGATGTTGCGGATGCGCAAAAATATCCGCTTACTGAGGCGCAGCGTGCCCATGAAGTTCTGGAAAGCCGGGCGACACAAGGCTCCAGTTTATTGATTCCTTGAGTATTGTAGAAAGAAATTGGGCTTCCACCTGGGAAGCCCTTTCTTTTTTAGTTCGGCTGTATGTAGGGTACAGCTCGATGAATTTGTTTGACGCGCAATAGTGACAGATTTAATTATCAATTCCTATTTTGTTCTAAGGGCAAAAACTGAGGTTGTGATCCTCCGCACAATCCCTTAGTAACGCCAGCGGTTATTGCGCTGATATTGTGGCAATTTTGGCGATTTAATCGCCCTGATAACCCACACTATCGCAACGGCTAACAACAACCACGGCAATAACTTAATCATCAGTGCCAGCATACCGCCCAAAAACATAAATGCGGTCGCCACTGCCAGGGCAGCAATTACCCCGAGAAAAGAGACGCCGGTGACCAGCAACATGACAAAGAAGCCAATCACAAAAAGTAGTTCCAGCATGATGTTCTCCCAAAAATGAAATCTCTTGCTGGCGTTACAAGAATCATGCCAACAAATAATCTATTGATTTATAAACAAAACGCCCCGCGAGTTAACGCAGGGCGTGGTGAATTTGACTAAGTTTTGGTTAAAAATTAACGCTTATCTGCAACCAGCTTTAAAGCATGTTCCAGTACGTTAATATCCGCGCCGGGTTTATGGGCGTTTTCGCTTAAATAACGCCGCCATTGACGTGCTCCTGGAATCCCCTGGAACAGCCCCAGCATATGCCGCGTGATATGCCCCAGATACGTTCCCTGGCTAAGTTCACGTTCAATGTAGGGGTACATTGCTCGCACCACTGCGACCGGATCAGCATCTGTATCTGTAGAAGCAAAAATTTCTCGATCTACCGCCGCCAGAATACCAGGATTCTGATAAGCCTCACGCCCGACCATTACGCCATCCATATGCTGCAGATGCATTTTGGCTTCCTCCAGCGACTTGATCCCGCCGTTAATCGACATTGTTAAATGGGGGAAATCGCGCTTCAGCTGATAGACACGAGAATAATCAAGTGGCGGGATCTCCCTGTTTTCTTTCGGGCTTAAACCGGAAAGCCAGGCTTTACGGGCGTGGATGATAAACATCTCACACTCACCCTTACCGGAAACGGTGTTGATAAAATCACAAAGAAATTCGTAGCTGTCCTGGTCGTCAATACCAATACGCGTTTTCACCGTCACCGGAATCGACACCACATCACGCATCGCTTTAACGCAGTCCGCCACCAGCTGCGCGTTACCCATCAGGCACGCACCAAACATACCGTTCTGTACGCGATCAGACGGGCAGCCCACATTGAGGTTGATTTCATCATATCCACGCGCTTCCGCCAGTTTCGCACACTGTGCCAGCGCCGCCGGATCGCTACCACCCAGTTGCAATGCCACCGGATGCTCTTCTTCGCTGTATGCCAGGTAATCACCTTTACCGTGAATAATCGCCCCCGTGGTCACCATCTCGGTATAGAGCAGCGTATTACGAGAGAGCAGACGCAAGAAATAACGGCAATGCCTGTCTGTCCAGTCGAGCATCGGAGCAATGGAGAAACGGTATGCGGGATAAGCGGTTTGTGATTCTGCTGACATGGCGATTTTTTAATCATTTGGTAAATGGGGGCGCTACTATAGCATAACGATTAAGCCAGAAGGCAATGCTCTGGTGAAGGGCTTGAGTAACCGGGGATCTCGGCGTTTAACAGAGAACATGATAAAGTAAGGACTTCCTTATTTCCCATATTTTGAGGTGCTAAATGGAAATGACCACAACGCAGGAGTTACTGGCGCAGGCTGAAAAACTCTGCAGCCAGCGTAATGTGCGCCTGACTCCGCAGCGCCTCGAAGTGCTACGTCTGATGAGCCTCCAGGAAGGCGCTATCAGTGCTTACGATCTATTGGATTTATTGCGCGAATCCGAACCACAAGCCAAACCACCGACGGTTTATCGTGCACTGGATTTTCTGCTGGAGCAGGGATTTGTACATAAGGTGGAATCCACCAACAGCTATGTACTCTGCCATCTGTTTGATCAGCCGACCCATACGTCTGCGATGTTTATTTGCGATCGTTGTGGCGCGGTGAAAGAAGAGTGTGCGGAAGGTGTGGAAGATATTATGCATACTCTGGCGGCAAAAATGGGCTTTGCCTTGCGGCATAATGTGATTGAAGCACATGGATTATGTGCAGCGTGTGTTGAAGTTGAAGCGTGTCGTCATCCTGAAAAGTGCCAGCACGACCATTCCATTCAGGTGAAGAAAAAGCCGCGCTAACAACATTGTCTTACAGAGGGAGTACATCCTTGTACTTACAGGCATGAGGGTTACCAGCGATAGTCGTTACGGGTTTCCCAGTCTACGACCTCTTTTTCCGCCTGATCTTTCTGATAGCCATAACGTTCCTGGATTTTCCCCACCAGCTGATCGCGTTTGCCCTCAATGACCGTCATATCATCATCGGTCAGTTTGCCCCATTGCTCTTTCACTTTACCTTTCAACTGTTTCCAGTTACCGCCGACTTCGTCTTTATTCATATTCAAGTCCTCATCGTTAGGTTGTGAATAGCGAGAGTATTGCGTCCAACATCGCTATGTTTTCTGCTGAACGTGAGATTAAGTGTAGTCAGGAATCTGGAATCAGAATTATTTATCAGAATTTTTAACCATCACGTTTCTGCAAACCAAGTGCCATTACACCAGTGACGACGCCAGATATAAGCCAGAGAAAGCCCTCGCAGTGCCAAAAATACGGTTAATGCCAGCCACAAACCATGATTACCCAGCCACGGTAAGGTCAGTAACGTAAGCGCGAATCCTGCTGCTGCGACCGCCATACTATTGCGCATTTCGGCGGCGCGTGTTGCACCAATAAACATGCCATCCAGCAGATAACACCAGACCCCCACCAGCGGCAAAATGACTTGCCAGAAAAGATAATGATCGGCCAGTTGTTGGATCTGGGTTAACGAGGTCAGTAAGGCAATGATATGTTCACCCGCCAGCAAATAAATCACAGAAAACAGCAACGCTACGATCCCCGACTGGCGGCACGCTGCACGCCAGACCTCCAGTAGCTGGCTCCCGTCGCGTGCACCGTACGCCTGACCTGAATGCGCTTCAACCGCGTAGGCAAAACCATCCAGCGCATAGGCGGTAAAGGTGAGTAGCGTCATCAGGACCGCGTTGACGGCGATAATGTCACTTCCCAGTCGCGCGCCAAGAACCGTTATTGCGCCAAAACAGAGTTGTAACAATAACGAACGCAGCATGATATCGCGGTTAAGTGCCAGCAGGCGGCGGAAGTTGCCTCGCCAGGCTGTTTTCAGCATTTCACCGGAGATACCGCGTAGTTTGAGGATTTTACGCACCATTAGCAGACCAATCAGCAATGTTGCATATTCCGCAATAACCGTCGCCAGCGCCGCGCCCTGCACGTTCATATGAAGCCCCATCACCAGCCAGATATCGAGCACAATGTTGAGGATATTACCGACCACCAGCAGAACAACCGGCGCACGGGCATATTGCACGCCAAGTAACCAGCCAAGTAATACCAGATTAGCCAGTGATGCCGGAGCACTTAACCAACGGATTTCCAGAAAGCGTCGTGCCTGTTCCAGTACAGCCTCACTGCCACCGACAATATGTAAAGCAAGAGCGATTATCGGTGTGCGTAACAGAGCAATTAATGCTCCAGCCCCTAATGCCAGCAACAGCGGTTGCACCAGTGCTCGTGCTAAAGCCTGAGGATTTTTTGCACCATAAGCCTGGGCGGTAAGACCGGTGGTGCTCATACGCAAAAACAACAGCAACATAAAGAGAAAGCTGGTCGCCGTTGCCCCTACAGCCACACCGCCCAAATAAACCGGACTATCAAGATGACCAATAACTGCCGTATCGACCAGACCCAGTAACGGGACGGTGATATTGGAGAAGATCATGGGTAAGGCAAGATGCCAGAGTGCTTTATCAGATGAGGTAAGGAATGCCATGCAGACAAGCCTGATGAGAAGAAGTGAAAAACAGACCGCGATGCCTGATGCATCGCGGTATTAAAAGCTTGATTACAGCCAGTCGCCGTTGCGAATTACGCCTACAGCCAGACCTTCAATAGTGAAATTCTGTTGACGAAGATCGACAACAATAGGTTTGAATTCACTATTTTCTGGCAGGAGTTCGACTTTGTTACCCTGTTTTTTCAAACGCTTAACGGTAACTTCGTCATCAATACGCGCCACAACGACCTGGCCATTACGTACGTCCTGTGTTTTATGTACTGCCAGCAGGTCGCCGTCCATAATACCAATGTCTTTCATCGACATGCCGCTAACGCGAAGTAAGAAGTCCGCATTGGGTTTAAAGAGAGAAGGATCGACCTGATAATGGCCTTCAATATGCTGTTGTGCCAGAAGTGGTTCACCAGCAGCTACACGCCCAACCAGCGGCAGCCCCTCTTCTTCTTCCTGCAACAGTCGGATACCACGCGAAGCACCAGAAACAATTTCAATGACGCCTTTACGTGCCAGCGCCTTCAGATGTTCTTCAGCAGCGTTTGGGGAACGAAACCCCAAGCGCTGCGCAATTTCCGCACGCGTCGGTGGCATACCTGTCTGGCTGATGTGATCCCGAATGAGATCAAACACCTCTTGCTGCCTGACCGTTAACGCTTTCATTTCGCCCCCTGGGTGTATATACAGTTATGCTGTGAGTATATACAGCGAAAGGCGAATTTGGAATCACAAAATACACGATAAACGAGAGTTTTAGCGAAATCTGGAAGCATTATCGGAAATGCGACCATAACAGGATGCCCCAGGTTATCAGTGCGACGATAATAGAAAGTAAAACGGCGGCAGACCCCATATCTTTGGCTCGCCCGGAAAGTTCGTGATATTCAGAACCAATGCGGTCAACCACTGCTTCGATCGCACTGTTAAGGATTTCGACAATCATCACCAGCATTACTGAACCAATTAATAATACGCGGGTAATCGCATCGACATCCAGCCAGCAGGCGATGACCACGCCTAGCAATACTGCGACGCTCTCCTGGCGAAATGCTGCTTCATTAACCCATGCAGCACGAAAACCTTTCCAGGAATAACCTGCTGCTTTGATAATCCGGGTGAATCCAGTGGTATTATTGGCCATTGAAAGAACCTTTTTGCTTTATTAGCGTCAATAAAAAAGAACTGTTTACCCGTGTAATTCGGGTGACAACAACGCGACGCGAAGGTTGAAGGGATACAACAGAATTTCAACCGACTTTCTGCTATCCTTGCGGCGCATTTGCATTATTAACCAGAGGCTTTACATCGTTTATGTCCGGCTGGCCACGAATTTACTACAAATTACTGAATTTACCATTAAGCATCCTGGTAAAAAGCAAGTCTATTCCGGCAGATCCTGCCCCGGAACTGGGGCTCGATACCTCTCGTCCAATTATGTACGTTTTACCGTACAACTCAAAAGCGGATTTGCTGACCCTACGTGCCCAGTGTCTGGCGCACGATCTCCCTGACCCGTTAGATCCACTGGAGATCGACGGTACGCTGCTGCCTCGCTATGTCTTTATTCACGGCGGTCCACGCGTGTTCACTTATTACACGCCAAAAGAAGAGTCGATCAAGCTGTTTCACGACTATCTCGACTTACACCGCAGTAACCCCAATCTCGACGTCCAGATGGTGCCAGTATCGGTAATGTTTGGTCGTTCACCAGGGCGTGAAAAAGGCGAAGTTAATCCACCATTGCGTATGCTCAACGGTGTGCAAAAATTCTTTGCTGTTCTGTGGTTAGGCCGTGACAGCTTTGTGCGTTTCTCGCCGTCCGTTTCTTTACGCCATATGGCAGATGAACACGGCACGGATAAAACTATTGCTCAGAAACTGGCACGTGTCGCGCGTATGCACTTCGCTCGTCAGCGACTTGCAGCAGTTGGCCCGCGCCTGCCTGCCCGTCAGGATCTGTTTAATAAACTGCTCGCCTCCCGTGCGATCGCCAAAGCGGTAGAAGACGAAGCGCGTAGCAAGAAAATCTCCCATGAAAAAGCGCAGCAAAATGCCGTCGCATTGATGGAAGAGATCGCAGCTAACTTCTCTTATGAGATGATCCGTCTTACCGACCGTATTCTCGGTTTTACCTGGAACCGTCTCTATCAGGGCATTAATGTTCATAATGCCGAGCGTGTACGGCAACTGGCGCACGATGGTCATGAAATTGTTTATGTGCCGTGCCATCGCAGCCATATGGACTACTTGCTGCTTTCCTATGTGTTATATCACCAGGGGCTGGTACCGCCACATATTGCCGCCGGGATTAACCTGAACTTCTGGCCAGCAGGGCCGATTTTCCGCCGTCTGGGGGCGTTTTTTATCCGCCGTACCTTTAAGGGCAATAAACTCTACTCTACTGTATTCCGTGAATATCTGGGTGAGCTGTTTAGCCGTGGCTATTCTGTAGAGTATTTTGTTGAAGGGGGCCGTTCACGTACTGGTCGTCTGCTGGACCCGAAAACCGGTACGTTGTCGATGACCATTCAGGCAATGTTGCGTGGCGGTACTCGTCCTATTACCTTAGTGCCGATTTACATCGGTTATGAGCACGTGATGGAGGTGGGCACCTACGCGAAAGAACTGCGTGGGGCAACCAAAGAGAAAGAGAACATGGCGCAGATGCTGCGTGGTCTAAGCAAGCTGCGTAATCTCGGTCAGGGCTATGTCAATTTTGGCGAACCCATTCCGTTGATGACCTATCTCAACCAGCACGTACCAGAATGGCGCGAATCTATCGACCCGATCGAAGCGGTGCGTCCGGCCTGGTTAACACCGACGGTAAATAACATTGCTGCCGATTTGATGGTGCGTATTAATAACGCCGGGGCGGCTAACGCCATGAACCTGTGTTGTACTGCGTTACTGGCATCTCGTCAGCGTTCACTTACCCGTGAGCAATTGACCGAGCAGTTAGATTGCTATCTTGATCTGTTACGCAATGTGCCGTACTCCCCCGATGCGACTGTACCTTCTGCCAGCGCCAGTGAACTGATTGACCACGCGCTGCAGATGAATAAGTTTGAGGTGGAGAAAGACACCATTGGTGACATCATCATTCTGCCGCGTGAACAGGCAGTGTTGATGACCTATTACCGCAACAACATTGCACATATGCTGGTACTGCCTTCGTTGATGGCAGCAATTGTCACGCAGCACCGTCACATCTCCCGTGAGGCATTGTTGCACCACGTTGAAGTGCTGTACCCAATGCTGAAAGCTGAGCTGTTCCTGCGTTGGGATCGCGACGAATTACCAGATGTTATTGATGCACTGGCGCGTGAGATGGCGCGTCAAGGGCTGATTACCCTGCAAAATGACGAGTTGCAAATTAATCCTTCACACTCCCGCACATTGCAGTTGCTGGCCGCTGGTGCACGCGAAACATTGCAGCGTTATGCCATCACTTTCTGGCTGCTAAGCGCTAATCCGGCAATCAACCGCAGTTCGCTGGAGAAAGAGAGTCGCACCGTGGCGCAACGTCTGTCAGTGTTGCATGGCATTAACGCGCCGGAGTTCTTCGACAAAGCAGTGTTCAGTTCTCTGGTACTGACTCTGCGTGATGAAGGTTACATCAGCGATAGTGGCGACGCCGAACCGGCAGAGACATTGAAGGTGTATCAGATGCTGGCGGAGTTGATTACGTCTGATGTGCGTCTGACGATTGAAAGTGCGACGCAGGGCGAGTAAATCAAGATAATAAAAAACCGGTCAAGTGACCGGTTTTTTTATTAAATTAACAAAATTAAAAATGCCAGTAACTCATTGCCAGCCCTAAAAACAGCACCAGGCCAACATAGTTATTATTCATAAACGCCTTAAAACAGGCTTCACGCTCACGGTTGGCAATCAGCTTTTGTTGATAAACAAACAGACCACCTGCAACCAGAATCGACCAGTAATAGCCCCAGTCCAGGCCGTTAAGCCAACCAATCAGCGCCATTAATACCATCACGCCAATCTGTAATACGCCGATAATAAATTTATCGTATTGCCCAAACAGGATCGCCGTGGATTTAATGCCAATTTTAACATCGTCATCGCGGTCAACCATCGCGTACTGAGTATCATAAGCCACTGCCCAAAGGATATTCGCAAGGAACATCAACCAGCAGCTAAGCGGCACCGACTCACTAACCGCAGCAAAAGCCATAGGGATCGACCAACCAAATGCCGCGCCCAATACCACTTGCGGTAAATGCGTGTAGCGCTTCATAAATGGGTAAACCCAGGCCAGTGCCAGTGCGGCTACAGATAACAGAATCGTCATCGTGTTCAGTGTCAGTACCAGCAAAAATGCCAGCAGCACCAACACCACAAACAACGTCCGGGCTTCTTTTTCGGTTACCGCACCGCTGGGCAACGGTCGGTTTGCGGTGCGTTTAACATGACCGTCAAATTTACGGTCAGCATAATCGTTAACCACACACCCGGCGGCCCGCATTAGCCAGACTCCAGCCACAAATACTGCCAGAATCCACAATGGTGGCACGCCTGGTGTAGCCACCCAAAGTGCCCACAGGGTTGGCCAGAGCAGTAGTAACGCGCCAATTGGCTTATCCGTACGCATTAAGCGGTGAAACGCCAACAGCTTATTCTGCGTCAGACTCCACTCCATCTTTATTTCCTCTTAGTACAACGGTGATGCAGGCAAAAACAGTTCAGTAAGCATCAGGGGCTTACCGCTTAACCGCAGACGTGAACGCCGCCCCCATAGCTCTGCATCACAACCAATCTCAATAAAATCACGGCTCAACGTTGATGATGTAAACAGGTAGCGCCCCAACGGGGTCTTACCCAGTTTTTGTAATGCCAGTTCAGGGCCAGATAACGTTGATTCTGGCACCACAGTGCGCCCCGCAAGCCAGGGTTCACCATCTGCGCAAAGTAAAATTTCCCGCAGCCAGTAGCGAGGCTCTTGCGGCAACTGCGATAACTCCAGGGCAACATCTTGTTGCCCGACAAAGCCTTCGCGGATTACTGTCACGCTCACCTTTTTTCCCTGCTGCTCAAAACGTTTGGTCATGGAATCTTCCAGTAATAACCAGTCGAGTTGTGCGGGATCAAGCGCCGGAATCTCAGCAAAATAGCGCAGCGCACGCAGTTGCGTTAACGCGGGATGTGACATGCGAACTCTCCGTTCTATAACGTGAAGGCATTGTATCGCAGAAAAGAGATTACGGGAGAAGGAAACAAAATTAAGTGATCTATTGCGCAACAAAAACGCAACAATCGCAAAAAATGATAAAAAAAGGTGCGCCAGAAGACGCACCAGTTGTTGCAAAATCAGCACTGCGGGGAGTGGTTACCCCTTGCCTTTTACACTGCTGATAAAAGTGGAACGGGCAGAGGTCGAGCCCAGACGTTCAGCTTCATCAAGCAGTTTCAGCGCTTTATCGACATCACCTTTTGCCACCGCCTCTTTGATCGCCTGATTAAAATAGCTTTCGGTATCTGTCAGCATCGGTTCGCTTTTCTTCGCTGGTGCTGGCGTTGCTGTCGGTGCTGGTGCTGCATAAGCAGGTGCAGCAGTGTTGCCTACAGTGACCGGCCCCGGACCGGAAGAACCAAACAGTGGCCCAACCAGAACGCTGGAGCTGCTATTGGTTTTCACTTTCAGTTTCAGCAAACCATCAGTGGTATGGCGGGCAATCGGATCAGGAATATCCGGTACGGCGTTACCCACGCCTTTGGCATAGGCTTTTGCCGGATCAATCAGTTTCGTGGTTTGCTGGAGATCTTTCTCAGTAGTAAAGACCAAAACATAAATTTTCTGCTGACCCAAAGCAGGCGTCAGGCGCATTACCCCTTCAAGACGATCGGCGCTCATTACACCAGGCTCCTGGTAGGTAAAATAGCTGCTGGGGAAGTAAGCAGAAGGCGTCATGTTCTGATCAAGAATTAATACGTTCGGTGCAAATACGCTGGTTTGCTTATTCACTTCGCTGGTCAGCGTCAAAGTCAGTTCACCGATATTAGCCGGTACGCTGTACGCCGCAACCGGGCCGCTGATACCTGCTACGTTCAGTTGTTGGCCGCCCGTTGCCAACTGTGTGGTCTGGACTTTAGCTTGATCGACGGGCGTCCAGGTCAGTTGTTGCAGCGCAGCGGTGGGAATGGCGGGGGCATCGCTGGTGTTTTGCGGTACGTAGTTAACGTCTGCCAGAGTGATTCCCGGTGCGCCAGCCAATAGCCCTACAGATAAACAAAGGGCGACGAGACTTTTTTTCATTTTCATTGTTATCACCTCAGAAAGCGGGGGTCAGGCGGTAGCCAGGCAATAGCGCGCCAAACCCGATAAACAGAGGGGCTTACGCCCCTCATCAGGTCAGGTTAGTGCGTTATTACCACCAGATTTCCATCTGGGCACCGAAGGTCCACTCGTCGCTGTCGCCACGACCGAAGCTACCGCCTTCGAAATTCGCCGGAACGGCTTTGCCGTAGTTCGGGTTAGTTTTGGAGCTACCGTTGTAGTCATAACCCCATTTCTCATCCCACTTGGCGTAGGTGGCGAAGACACGAATAGCCGGACGCGACCAGATGCTGTCGCCAGCCTGCCATTGTTGAGCAAGGGTGATTTTGTACTGGTTGTTCTTGTCGCCAGTGCGTTGGGATTCGACGTTGTCGTAGCCCACTTCCAGCAGGGTACTCATGATCGGCGTCCACTTGTACATCGGACGAATACCGACCGTCCACCATTTGGTGCCGTTGTCGTTATCCCAATTGATATCCTGGTACATACCTACGTACATCATGTCCCAGTTGTCGCCCAGGGAGATTGCACCGTGGTCGAGGATACGCAACAAATGACCGTTGTTGTTAATGTTGTAAGCAAAGTGCTCGTTATCAAACGCGACGCCCGAGCCCTGGTTCAGACCTTTACCCTGAGACGTCATTGCGTCAGTTGCGTACTGAACAACAAACTTGTTGAAGCCTTTTAACATGCTCTGGGTATGTTCAGCAGTGAACATCCAGCCGTCTTTAGAAGCGCCATCAACCAGACGATAATCATCACGTAAGTTTGCACGACCATAATCCACACCCAGTTCTAAAGTACCGCCTGGGTTGATTTCCATTTGTGCTAAACGTACGTCGAACACATCGTTCGCGGTCTCGTTAACATAATCGTAGATATTATCGCTGGCGAAAGAGGAAGAACCGCCCGCTTCAGAAGAACGCGTAGCTGCCAGAGAAAGTTTACCGAAACCGAGATCGATGTTTTCCAGACCAGCACCAGGACCTGAAATATCCCAGTAGTAGAAGTCGATCATATGAACGTCATGACGTTGGTAGAAGCGTTTACCTGCCCAGATGGTGGCACCCGGCAGCGCGTCGATCAGGTTTTTACCCTGAACGTTCGCTTCACGGAAGGCCGGGCTGGTAGCTTCCCAGTCGTTTTGCTGTGCTACGGAATAGGCTACGTTGGTATCGAAGTAGAAACTCTTATCGCCTTCTTTCCACACTTCCTGGCCCAGTTTCAATTCCGCATAGGTTTCACATTCGTTACCAAGACGGTATTTACTTTGTGCACCAGTGGTCTGGAAACACTGTTGTTCACCGCCACTACCCGTCCAGCCAATACCGGAACGAGCGTAACCGTGGAAATCCACGGCCATTGCCTGAACAGACATCATGCCTGCTGCGACGGCAACTGCCAGGGGGAGTTTGCGCAGAGTTGTCATCATTCTATCTCCTGAGATCATTGCTTTTCTTTTTTTACACATCGCCTTGTAGAGACGTTGTGTCTGTTGTGGAATGCTTAAACGCCCGGTTCCTGATGCAGTCGACGACATGCAGTGCCATCTTCACGGAACAGATGACAACGCTCTGGCGGCAGGCCGATAGCGAATGTGGCACCCTCTTCTACCAACACCACGTCAGTCTGGCGGTACACCAGGTTTTGACGTATTGAAGGGATCTGGATATGAATTTGCGTTTCGTTGCCCAGTTGCTCTACCACCTGCACCACGCCTTCCAGCGTGACATCAGCGATATCACTCGGTAACAGGTGCTCAGGGCGAATACCTAATGACATGTTGGCCCCAACCTGGACATCGCGGCTGTCTACCGGCAACCAGACTTGCTGGCGATTTGGCATCGGCAGTTCAACTTGCACTTGATCGATGGCGAGCGCGGTCACTTTCACTGGCAGGAAGTTCATCTTCGGTGAACCAATAAAGCCCGCGACAAAGCGATCCGCCGGATAGTGGTAAAGTTCCAGCGGCTTGCCGACCTGCGCCACACGACCGGCATCCAGCACCACGATTTTGTCCGCCAGCGTCATTGCCTCGACCTGGTCATGAGTGACATAAATCATGGTGCGGCCCAGACGTTTATGCAGGCGGGAGATTTCGATACGCATCTGTACGCGCAGCGCGGCATCAAGGTTGGAGAGCGGTTCATCGAGTAAAAACACACTGGGTTCCGCCACCAGCGTACGGCCTATTGCCACACGCTGACGTTGCCCACCAGAAAGCGCCTTTGGTTTACGATCCAGCAGATGTGCCAGTTGCAGCACCTCAGCGACCTGATTAACTCGCTGGTTAATCACCTCTTTTTTAGCGCCCGCCAGCTTCAGGCCAAACGACATGTTTTCCGCAACCGAGAGATGGGGGTAAAGCGCATAGGACTGGAACACCATACCGACACCGCGTTCTGCAGGCGGCACGTCGTTCATCCGCTTTTCCCCGATAAACAAGTCTCCACTGGTGATGGTTTCTAACCCGGCGATCATACGTAGTAATGTTGATTTACCGCAGCCTGATGGCCCGACAAACACCACGAACTCTCCTTCGTGGATGTCGAGATTGATATCTTTCGATACCACCACTTCGCCCCAGGCCTTCGTTACATTTCGTAGCTGTACGCTCGCCATGCCCTTCTCCCTTCGTTACAACCTGTCATCGACAGCAACATTCATGATGGGCTGACTATGCGGCATCAGATGATTAGGTAAATCCTCCACCCCCCAGCTTTTTTATGGGGGAGGAGGCGGGAGGATGAGAAAGCAGGTACTGCGACGGATGGCTGGCAACCAGGAGGAATTTCGTGACCCCCGTTGCAAAAAACATGTCTATTTTATGTGCGCCACCCCGCATTACGCTCATTTATGCAACACAGATCACATAAAGCAGCAATGGGGCGTAGGGGAAAGGAGGATGGAAAGAGGATGTCATAGAAAGAAACTAAAGACCGTTAAGCGACCTCTGCGTATCCACGAGCAATATACACAAATGGAAAAGGACGGGTTATATGAAAATTAAAACTGGCGCACGCATCCTTGCTTTGTCGGCCCTGACAACACTGATGTTTTCCGCCACGGCACTCGCCAAAATTGAAGAAGGCAAGCTGGTCATCTGGATTAACGGCGATAAAGGCTATAACGGCCTGGCTGAAGTCGGTAAGAAATTCGAGAAAGACACGGGTATCAAAGTCGTTGTCGAACATCCGGATAAACTGGAAGAGAAGTACCCGCAGGTAGCTGCTACTGGCGACGGCCCGGATATTATTTTCTGGGCGCATGACCGTTTTGGTGGCTATGCACAGTCTGGCCTGCTGGCAGAAATCTCCCCGGATAAAGCCTTCCAGGACAAACTCTATCCCTTCACCTGGGATGCCGTTCGTTACAACGGCAAACTGATCGCCTACCCGATTGCGGTTGAAGCGCTGTCTCTGATTTACAACAAAGATCTCGTTCCGAACCCACCGAAAACCTGGGAAGAAATTCCGGCACTGGATAAAGAACTGAAAGCGAAAGGTAAGAGCGCGCTGATGTTCAACCTGCAAGAACCGTACTTCACCTGGCCGCTGATTGCCGCTGACGGTGGTTACGCCTTCAAGTATGAGAACGGCAAATACGACGTGAAAGATGTCGGTGTGGACAACGCAGGGGCGAAAGCCGGTTTAACCTTCCTGGTTGATCTGATCAAAAACAAACACATGAACGCAGACACCGATTACTCCATCGCAGAAGCTGCCTTTAACAAAGGCGAAACAGCGATGACCATCAACGGCCCGTGGTCATGGAGCAACATCGATAAGAGCAAAGTGAACTACGGCGTGACGCTGCTACCAACCTTCAAAGGTAAGCCGTCTAAACCGTTCGTTGGTGTTCTGAGTGCCGGTATTAACGCCGCCAGCCCGAACAAAGAACTGGCGAAGGAGTTCCTCGAAAACTACTTGCTGACCGATCAGGGTCTGGAAGAAGTGAATAAAGACAAACCGCTGGGCGCTGTTGCACTGAAATCTTATCAGGAGCAGTTAGCGAAAGATCCGCGTATTGCCGCCACCATGGATAACGCCCAGAAAGGCGAAATTATGCCGAATATTCCGCAGATGTCTGCCTTCTGGTATGCGGTACGTACTGCGGTAATTAACGCTGACAGCGGTCGTCAGACTGTCGATGAAGCCCTGAAAGACGCGCAGACTCGTATCACCAAGTAATGCTGTGAAATGCCGGATGCGGCGTGAACGCCTTATCCGGCCAACAAAACCGAAACGAATGTAAGCCTGATAAGACGCGTCAGCGTCGTATCAGGCGGTTGTTGTCGGATGCAGCGTAAACGCTTTATCCGTTCTGGAATGAGGAAGATCCCCATGGATGTCATTAAAAAGAAACATTGGTGGCAAAGCGACACACTGAAATGGTCAGTTATTGGTCTGCTAAGTCTGCTGGTGGGATACCTTGTTGTTTTAATGTACGCACAAGGGGAATACCTGTTCGCCATCATGACGCTGATTTTAAGCTCTGCTGGCCTGTATATTTTTGCCAATCGTAAGACTTACGCCTGGCGCTATGTTTACCCTGGTATGGCGGGTATGGGGCTATTTGTCCTGTTCCCATTAGTTTGTACCATCGCTATTGCTTTTACCAACTACAGCAGCACTAACCAGCTGACTTTTGAACGCGCGCAGGAAGTGTTGTTAGACCGTACCTGGCAGTCAGGAAAAACCTATAACTTTGGCCTTTATCCAGCGGGTGATGAGTGGCAACTGGCCCTTACTGATGGAGAAAGTGGCAAATATTATCTTTCTGATGCCTTTAAATTTGGCGGCGTGCAGAAGCTACAACTGAAAGAGAGCGATACGCTTCCTGAAGGCGAACGCGCAACACTGCGCGTTATCACGCAAAACCGCCAGGCATTAAACGATATCACCGCCATATTGCCTAATGACAACAAAGTGATAATGAGTTCGCTGCGCCAGTTTTCCGGCACGCAGCCGCTCTACACGCTGTCTGAAGATGGCACATTGACCAATAATCAGAGCGGCGTGAAATATCGCCCGAACAATGAGATTGGTTACTACCAGTCACTGACCGCTGATGGTCACTGGGGCGATGAAAAATTAAGTCCCGGTTATACCGTCACCACCGGCTGGGACAATTTCTCCCGCGTCTTTACCGATGAAGGTATTCAGAAGCCGTTCCTGGCCATCTTCGCCTGGACCGTGGTGTTCTCAGTGTTAACAGTTTTGCTGACCGTCGCGGTAGGCATGGTGTTGGCCTGCCTGGTGCAATGGGAAGCGTTAAAAGGTAAAGCGATATATCGCGTATTGCTGATATTGCCCTACGCCGTGCCGTCATTTATCTCGATTCTGATCTTCAAGGGGTTGTTTAACCAGAGCTTCGGTGAAATCAACATGATGCTCAGTTCGCTGTTTGGCATTAAACCGGCCTGGTTCAGCGATCCGAATACCGCCCGTTTGATGATTATCATCGTCAATACCTGGCTCGGTTATCCATACATGATGATCCTGTGCATGGGCTTGTTAAAAGCGATTCCTGACGACCTGTATGAAGCATCAGCAATGGACGGTGCGAGTCCGTTACAGAACTTCTTCAAGATCACATTACCGCTGTTGATCAAACCGCTGACACCGCTGATGATTGCCAGCTTCGCCTTTAACTTCAATAACTTTGTGCTGATTCAGCTGTTGACTAATGGCGGACCTGATCGACTCGGCACCACCACGCCAGCCGGTTACACCGACTTGTTAGTTAGCTACACCTACCGTATCGCCTTTGAAGGTGGCGGGGGGCAGGACTTTGGGCTTGCGGCAGCGATTGCCACGCTGATCTTCCTGTTGGTTGGTGCACTGGCGATTGTGAATTTGAAAGCCACGCGGATGAAGTTTGATTAAGGAACAATAGATATGGCAATGGTCCAACCTAAATCGCAAAAACTGCGTTTATTCATCACCCACGTAGGGTTACTGGTTTTCATCGCAGCAATTATGTTCCCGTTGCTGATGGTTATCACCATCTCCCTGCGCGAAGGTAACTTCGCCACGGGTAGCCTGATCCCGGAACATATCTCCTGGGAGCACTGGAAACTGGCATTAGGTTTCAGCGTAGAGCACGCCGACGGTCGCGTCACGCCACCACCTTTCCCGGTACTGTTGTGGCTGTGGAACTCGGTAAAAATTGCTGGCATCACCGCGCTGGGTATTGTGGCGCTTTCCACCACTTGCGCCTACGCCTTCGCCCGAATGCGTTTTCCGGGGAAAGCAACACTGCTGAAAGGAATGTTGATTTTCCAGATGTTCCCGGCAGTGCTTTCGCTGGTGGCATTGTATGCATTGTTTGATCGCCTCGGCCAGTACATCCCGTTTATTGGTCTGAACACTCATGGCGGTGTGATTTTCGCCTACCTCGGTGGTATTGCCCTGCATGTCTGGACAATTAAAGGCTATTTCGAAACCATTGATGGCTCACTGGAAGAAGCTGCGGCGCTGGATGGCGCAACACCATGGCAAGCCTTCCGTCTGGTACTACTGCCATTGTCAGTACCGATTCTGGCAGTCGTGTTTATTCTGTCGTTTATCGCCGCAATCACCGAAGTTCCTGTCGCATCACTGTTGTTGCGTGATGTAAACAGCTACACGCTGGCTGTTGGTATGCAGCAGTATCTCAACCCACAAAACTATCTGTGGGGCGACTTTGCTGCAGCGGCGGTGCTGTCAGCCATTCCTATCACTCTGGTTTTCCTGCTGGCCCAACGCTGGCTGGTCAACGGCCTGACGGCGGGTGGTGTGAAAGGTTAATTGTTGTCGATATTTAGCTGTAACCCAGCCCGGAAACGGGCTATGCCACTGCACCCTCAAGTCTGTTATTCCATCTTGTGACTGTTATTCGGCGCTCCACGGAGCGCCATTTTTTCGTCCAATCACAAGTTTTATTATTCAACGATTAATATTTTCCAATATACAAAATTTATTACGTTATATGTTTTTATACTTACGATAATTCTTATTCGTGCTCTGAGTCACGGCAACACTCTTTTTTTCATCAATTGCAACAAATTTTCCGAATTAAGATCACAGAAAATACATAACGTAAAAGCGTTGTAAAAAATGATAATTGTCATAACTGCCAGACAATTCCAACATCAATGTACTGATAAAATAATGGAATAGCCTAAGGCAGGTCTGAATGAGTACCCAGTATAATTCCAGTTATATATTTTCGATTACCTTAGTCGCTACATTAGGTGGTTTATTATTTGGCTACGACACCGCCGTTATTTCCGGTACTGTTGAGTCACTCAATACCGTCTTTGTTGCTCCACAAAACTTAAGTGAATCCGCTGCCAATTCCCTGTTAGGGTTTTGCGTAGCCAGCGCTCTGATTGGTTGCATCATCGGCGGTGCCCTCGGTGGTTATTGCAGTAACCGCTTCGGTCGTCGTGATTCACTTAAGATTGCTGCTGTCCTGTTTTTTATTTCTGGTGTAGGTTCTGCCTGGCCAGAACTTGGTTTTACCTCAATAAACCCGGACAACACAGTGCCTGTTTATCTGGCAGGTTATGTCCCGGAATTTGTTATTTATCGCATTATTGGCGGTATTGGTGTTGGTTTAGCCTCAATGCTCTCGCCAATGTATATTGCGGAACTGGCTCCAGCTCATATTCGCGGGAAACTGGTCTCTTTTAACCAGTTTGCCATTATTTTCGGGCAACTTTTAGTTTACTGCGTGAACTATTTTATTGCCCGTTCCGGCGATGCCACCTGGCTGAATACTGACGGCTGGCGTTATATGTTCGCCTCGGAATGTATCCCTGCACTGCTGTTCTTAATGCTGCTGTATACCGTTCCAGAAAGTCCTCGCTGGCTGATGTCGCGCGGCAAACAGGAACAGGCGGAAGGTATCCTGCGCAAAATTATGGGCAACACCCTTGCAACTCAGGCAGTACAGGAAATTAAACACTCCCTGGATCATGGCCGCAAAACCGGTGGTCGTCTGCTGATGTTTGGCGTGGGCGTGATTGTAATCGGCGTTATGCTCTCCATCTTCCAGCAATTTGTTGGCATCAATGTGGTGTTGTACTACGCGCCGGAAGTGTTCAAAACGCTGGGGGCCAGCACCGATATCGCGCTGTTGCAGACCATTATTGTCGGAGTTATCAACCTCACCTTCACCGTTCTGGCAATTATGACGGTGGATAAATTTGGTCGTAAGCCACTGCAAATTATCGGCGCGCTCGGAATGGCAATCGGTATGTTTAGCCTCGGTACTGCGTTTTACACTCAGGCACCGGGTATTGTGGCGCTGCTATCGATGCTGTTCTATGTTGCCGCCTTTGCCATGTCCTGGGGTCCGGTATGCTGGGTACTGCTGTCGGAAATCTTCCCGAATGCCATTCGTGGTAAAGCACTGGCAATCGCGGTGGCGGCCCAGTGGCTGGCGAACTACTTCGTCTCCTGGACCTTCCCGATGATGGACAAAAACTCCTGGCTGGTGGCCCATTTCCACAACGGTTTCTCCTACTGGATTTACGGTTGTATGGGCGTTCTGGCGACACTGTTTATGTGGAAATTTGTCCCGGAAACTAAAGGTAAAACCCTTGAGGAGCTGGAAGCGCTCTGGGAACCGGAAACGAAGAAAACACAACAAACTGCTACGCTGTAATCTTCCTGTCCAGCACGCCGCGCCAGTTCGGCGTGCTGTCTTTTTACTCCCGCTTCAGCCGTTTCGAATTACACAGCCATAAGGTGATCACCAGTAGCAGGATCGCTGCCGAGTAGATCAACACATCCAGCGGTGATTTATGATCGACGATGATCAAGCGCACAATGGCGGTGATCCCGATATAGACAAAGTAACGTAAGGGAAAGTGAAAACCGGACTGAAAGTACTTCACAATCAGCGCGATAAATTCGAAATAGAGAAAGTAAACCACCAGCCCTTCCACCAGCTCATATTTGCTGGTTTGTTCTGGCGCGAACAGCACATCAGCCAGATGCACCGTTTCTTTGCCGAGGAAGACAACCAAAATCAGGCCGAGACACAACAGGCCAAGATTGAGAACGGTCTGCAAAATGGTGGAGATAAACTCCACGCGCGGACGAGAGAGTGACGTCATAGCAGTACCTCCTTCACAATGGCGAGCTTCCTGTATAACGCAAAAATGTGACGGAGATCTATATTTTTTGTGTATGTTTTGTTCAGATCGATTAAGTGGGCATCTCCCAACCAACGTCGCATCTGGCAAAACACACAGCCCAAAAAATCACCCATTCAGGTGATTCCCAGCCACCAGCAATGCGCGAAAAATCGACAATGTTCCTCTGGAACAAATGAAACGTAACCTGATAAAGGTGGTAAAAATGAAGCCTTATTTTGCTGCTTTGATGTTATCAGTCTCTGTCCTTCCTGCTTATGCTGGTCCACTCGGTACTGCTGATAAAGCCGACCTACCGCAAAGCAATGTCTCCAGCCCAATGATGGCCCAGTCGCTCAGGCAACCAGACCTGCAACCAATATCGACGGACAGGAAGACAGAATGTTTTCGCCTTTACACACCAGATCGCAAACCGGGGGTGAACTGCGTTCCTGATGGCTCGACAGGCCATTAAGAATGAAGGTGCCAGTGAGTGCGAAAACTGGCACCTTTCCCATGACTTAGCGGAAATTGACGCTTCGGTCGCTGGTCATGTCATACAACTGGAACTTACGCCCAAGTTGCTGACCACCGTCACGCGTCAGCGGCGTCCAGCCAATTGCTGCACGGCTACGAGTCGGGCCAGACGAGAAGAGATCCAACGGTACAGAGACATACACGCCTTTGGTGAAGTCCCCTTCGCCGTACTCCTCTTTCGAAACATTCGTGATCGTGGCATACCCACCCACTACCACGCCGCTGTCAAAGCGTTTGGCGATTTCCAGCGTGCCGCCTTTATCCCCTGCCAGATATTGCCCGACGCTGGCTTTCACTAACACATCCTGAGCGAAAGATGGCGTCCAGTAGGCGGTCAAATGACCAGTTTTCACGCTGTAATCGGTGAATTTCATCATATCTTTTGCGCTACGCCAGTCGCGCTGTTTAACGTAGTTAGCATCCAGACCAAACGCCCAGTTGCTATCCAGCGGGCGATACAACACCTCTGCCCCCACGCCGCCAAACATGGTTTCGAGATAACCACCGTAGACCTGACCGTAGAAGCCGTTGCCCAGATGCTGGAAGTAGTTGGCTTGCAGGTTATTCACATAGACATCATTCTGCACATACTCACGCACATGGGTACGAACGCGCGGTAAGTGCGAGTCCTGCGGTGGATTGGTGTAATTAAACTTGTCGTAATTGTTCGCCAGGTTAGCAAACAGACTACCGGTGGTCAGCAGATGGTCCGTCAGCCACAAATCCGCCGTTCCTATCACGCCCAGCTGGTACATGTAAAAGTTTTCCGGGCCACCGACCGACTGGTTCAGCACCGGATCGATATGGAAATCAAAGCGTGATTTGTCTATATACCAGCCCTGCTCGGTGGACGCAGGAACTACCGGCTCGACGCGTTTTTGCGCCAGCGTCGTTTCGTGGCCCAACGGCTCTCCGGCAAGATGATTTTTCAGGCTGGCTACATCGGTTTCCGTCGTCACCTGCGGCATGTTAAGGCGATTTTCTGTAACGCGGATCGTCTTGATCCCCTCCGGCAGATCGTTCATCACGATCCGATTAGCACGGATGATCCCTTCACGCGAATCACGATATTTCACCTGCTCACCGGTGACGTACAGCGTATCGCCTTTCGTCTGGATCTGCGGATCGGCCAGTCCGGCGTTGTATTTCAACAGCGTTAACTGATTCGCCACCACCGAATGCTGCAAAATGGCATCCTGCGGCTGCGGTTGATATTGCGGACGGGCGTTATCATTGTAGGACGGGCGTAGATCGTTAAAGTTGGTACGCAGCGTGACGCCAAACATAAAGGTGTTACCGCGTTCATAGCTAAGGTTAACATCGGCCCAATCGGTAACGCGATAAATCGCCCCGACGTTAAACTTACTTTTTTGCTCCAGCTTCCCGGCAAAATCCTGCTGATAATTATTGCCTTCATACTCCAGTTTCAGACGCAGCGGCTGCCAGGGCGTCTGGTATTCCACGCCGCCAAACAGTGAGGCCGGACCGTGGAACATCTGACTACCGTCGATAGATCCCGCTTGTTTGTAGCTGTTATCGCGATAGCAATATTTGTCACTGGCTGAACAGAGCGGATTTTTCACGTTACCGCTGGTGCCCAGATATCCCCAGCCCAGGCCGAGCGTAAAATCGAATGGCCCCCAGGCTTTGCTGGCGACAAGATATTCCGCATCGAACAGCCCCGTACCGCCGATATCCCGCGCACCAACCGCCACCTGTGGCAGCCAGTAACTCTCTTCCCATAAACGCAGTTTGAGATCGAAGGCTTTATCTTTATACGTTTGATCACCAGAGAACGCTTCGACGCTGCTGTACTGCCGAGTGCGCACGTCGGTATAACGCAGCGTTGTTTCCAACCACGGGAAGAGTTGCACTGAAGCTGAGTAATAACGGTACTGATCGTTATCGCGATAGTTCAGACTCAACTCCCCTTCCCGCGCCATGCGCGCGGTAGGTGTTTGTAATAATCCTACACCACCGAAATCCGATTGCGACGGACCAATGGGCGCAGGATATGTTTCGCCATAGCAAGCCGTGCTAATGCCCAGCGCCAGTAAACTAAGCAGATGTCTTTTTTTCATTATTGCGGTATCCGCTGCGTCAGAGTCTGAAGAATGTCAGCGTTAAGGGCATCAGGCGTCTCACTCCAGACAGAGTCCGCGAGGCCAACATATATAATGCTGCCGGGCATCGGCTCTACGTGACGCTTGTTCCAGTAAGCCACCGGCGCTTTTTGCGTGCGTCCATCCGGGTAAACCACCCACGCGTAGCTGCGATCCGCACCACTAAGCAGACTTTGCCCGGAGAGATAGCTCGCCACGTCGCGACCGGGAGTGAATGGCTGCTTGCCAGGACGGCTGATAAGCCCAAACAACGTGACCGTGGACGGCGGTGGTCCGACCCACAGCGTGTAGTTGCCCTGCAACGGCGGGTTACCGCGTTCGGCAACGCGCACGATATCAGGATCAAGATTGATTTTTTGTCTGCCCGTCACCTTCAACGCCTGAATTTGCTGGCGTAAGGCGTTAATGGCGGCGGCATCGTCGGTGCTGGATTCTGAGGCCAGTTCTGCCAGCCTTGTCAGCAACGCCTGCTGCTGCCGTAATGCCGCCGCCGTTGCCAGCTCTTCGCTAATCACCGCACCGGGCCACCAACTGTTTGCGAGCCGCGGTTGACCTACCAGATCAATTAAATGCTCTGCGCCTGTCAGCGTTTTGGCCTCATTGCTGCCATTACTGAACACTTTGACGGTGCCTGCCGCAAAGACCGATGACGCTCCCACGCTCATAATCAACGCAGCAATAGTTTGTTTAATCATTGTTTTGCCGCCTTGATGAGAGTGGTTTTCACCGGGAAATAATCCGCGCCGAGATACTGTTCCGACTGGCGAATTTGCCCTTCGCTGTCGATCCAATAGCGGTTATGCCAGTGCGCCTGGTCGGTGGAGACTTCTTCGTCCAGCACACGAACCGGAGTTTCATCGCTACCGACTTTGACGGTATCGGTGCCATCCCATTTGAAAACCGAGCGTGCGGTGGCGTAGCGCACCTGCTGGTACTCGGTCCAGCCCATCGTGCGCGTCCAGGTTGCGCCATCAACAATTTGTGCGGGTTTTATCAGCGGGTCGGCGGCAAGGTTATTCACTTCAATCAGGTTGTCGCCGCCAAGCAAAGTCTTCACCAGACGACCATGTTGTGTGACGAGAGTGGCCTGATCCTGAGTGACCCATTTTTGTTGCCCGTCTTCAGCGAAGGCCAGCACCACAAACAACTGCGGCCCGCCATTAAGCTGCATGTACTGGCTGGCGTAGGGCATATTTTGAATATCATCGTCCGTCAGCTGTACGCCTGGCGTACCGAACAGACTGTCCCACAGTGAATTGCCCAGCTCTTTAGTCGTGGCTGAACAGGCCTGTAATAGCAGGCAGATAAGAATGAGTGCAGGTCGCTTCACGACTCTTCTCCAGAGGGGCAGAATAACCACACCGGAGTGTGGTTATGGTTAATCCCCGTCATACTTCAAGCCACAGATGCGATGACTCGAATTATTTTGGGGATACATACTTTATTACTGGGTACTGGTGGTCGTGGTTGTTGTGGTCCCGGTATTAGAACCATCACCGCCACCGGTTGCCGCGAGCGCGACACCTACCGCCGAGCTTACGGTGCTGACGCTGGTCGCGGAGGAACTACCCGCCGAAACCGACGTTGCTGCCGACCCTGCCGCTTCGCCCACCTGTACAGGTGCAGCCCACGCAGAAGTCGCCGCAAGCGCAGATATGGCAAAAATGCCATACAGAACTTTTTTCATAACAATTTCCCTTCATTGAATGAATGGAGATTTACCCAAAAACATTTCGGGCGGGATCGAGTATACACAACTAAAGCATGCGAATTACGGTGAGGGTAATTAGTGATGGGGTTTTAAGATAATTGGAATGATTATCAAATATAAGTTTCACCTTATATATAAATAACATTGAAAACCATAAACTTAAAATAAAACAAAAAGGAATGAACCTGCGTATTTTCCGAAATCAACCACAATTAAAAATCTATTTTAGGATTAACCTCACGGTATGATTTCTGTTAAATCACAGACAAGGGGATTTATCTGATAAAACAATGCCGACTTATAGTCGGCATTGTTATTAAGGTTATTTAATTAACCGCGCCACGCTTTATAGCGGTTAATCAGACCATTGGTTGAGCTATCGTGGCTGCTGATTTCTTTGTCATCTTTCAGCTCTGGCAGAATACGGTTCGCCAGCTGTTTACCCAGCTCCACGCCCCACTGGTCGAAGGTGAAGATGTTCAGGATCACGCCCTGAGTAAAGATTTTGTGCTCATACAGCGCAATCAACGCACCCAGGCTGAACGGAGTGATTTCGCGCAGCAGGATGGAGTTAGTCGGGCGGTTACCTTCGAACACTTTGAACGGTACCACGTAGCCAAGCGTGGCCGGATCTTTACCCTGATCGCGATATTCCTGCTCAACCACTTCGCGGGATTTACCAAACGCCAGCGCTTCGGTCTGAGCGAAGAAGTTAGACAGCAGTTTCTGGTGATGATCAGAGAGCGGGTTATGGGTGATAGCCGGGGCGATGAAATCGCACGGCACCATCTTCGTACCCTGGTGGATCAGCTGGTAGAACGCGTGCTGACCGTTCGTGCCAGGTTCACCCCAGATAATCGGGCCAGTCTGGTAATCCACAACGTTACCGTTACGGTCAACATACTTACCGTTGGACTCCATATTGCCCTGCTGGAAGTACGCCGCAAAACGGTGCATATACTGGTCATACGGCAGAATCGCTTCAGTTTCCGCGCCAAAGAAATTGTTGTACCAGATGCCAATCAGCGCCAGCAGTACAGGCAGGTTTTTCTCTGCAGGCGTGGTGGAGAAATGCTTGTCCATCGCGTGTGCGCCAGAAAGCAGTTCAACGAAGTTATCAAAGCCGATGGAGAGAACAATCGACAGGCCAATCGCTGACCACAAAGAGTAACGGCCGCCGACCCAGTCCCAGAACTCGAACATGTTGGCGGTATCAATACCAAACTCGCCAACGGCTGTGGCATTGGTGGAGAGCGCCGCAAAGTGTTTCGCAACGTGTTTTTCATCACCTGCCGCTTTCAGGAACCAGTCACGCGCGCTATGGGCGTTGGTCATAGTTTCCTGAGTGGTGAAGGTTTTAGACGCTACCAGGAACAGGGTGGTTTCCGGGTTTACTTTTTTCAGCACTTCCGCGATGTGAGTTCCATCGACGTTAGAAACAAAGTGCATGTTCAGGTGATTTTTGTACGGACGCAGTGCTTCAGTCACCATGTATGGGCCGAGGTCAGAACCGCCGATCCCGATGTTCACTACGTCAGTGATTGCTTTGCCGGTATAGCCTTTCCACTCACCAGAAATAATCGCTTCCGAGAAGGTTTTCATCTTCTCCAGCACCGCGTTGACTTCCGGCATAACATCTTTGCCATCAACCAGAATCGGGGTATTGCTACGGTTACGCAGCGCTACGTGCAGAACAGCGCGGTTTTCGGTGCGGTTGATCTTCTCGCCAGAGAACATCGACTTAATCGCGCCAGCCAAATCACACTCTTTCGCCAGATCCTGTAATTTCGCCAGCGTCTCTTCAGTGATGCGGTTTTTGGAGTAATCCACCAGCATCTGATCGTCGAAGGTTGCGGAGAACTTAGAAAAACGATCGCCGTCTTTAGCAAAAAGATCGGCGATCGTAACGTCTTTCATTTCATCGAAGTGTTTCTGTAGTGCCTGCCAGGCCGCGGTCTGCGTTGGATTGATATTTTTCATTAGCAATACTCTTCTGATTTGAGAATTGTGACTGTGGACGATTGTAGCGCCAGTCACAGAAAAATGTGATGGTTTTAGTGCCGTTAGCTCGGCGAACTGCGAAAGAGGATAAAAAGTATAGCTGTTATAAGCACAGTTTCTGAGCATCCCCGCTGCATGAAAAATCCGCATAATCCCAGCGTTGACAGCCTCCCCCGCACCTTTTATTTATAAATACGGTTTGCGCCTGCACCGGTTTCAGTTCTGCCTTTGTGCCATGGTCGCTTCTTTCACTCCCTGACACGAGGTAGTTATGCCCGATATTGTTGTCTCTAAATTTGGTGGTACCAGCGTTGCTGATTTTGACGCCATGAATCGCAGTGCTGACATTGTGCTTTCTGATACCAATGTACGTTTAGTCGTCCTCTCAGCTTCCGCCGGGATCACTAATCTGTTGGTGGCACTGGCTGAAGGTCTGGAACCTACTGAACGTTTCGAAAAACTCGATGCTATTCGCAATATTCAGTTCTCAATTGTAGAACGTCTGCGCTACCCCAATGTCATCCGTGATGAGATTGAACGGCTGATGGAGAATATTACGGTGCTGGCGGAAGCAGCTGCGCTGGCAACTTCTCCGGCATTAACAGATGAACTGGTCAGCCACGGCGAACTGATGTCTACCCTGCTGTTTGTGGAGATTCTGCGTGAACGCAATGTTCAGGCTCAGTGGTTCGATGTGCGTAAAGTGATGCGTACTAATGATCGTTTTGGCCGCGCAGAACCAGATATTGCTGCGCTGGCGGAACTGTCTGCGCTGCAATTGACCCCACGTCTCAGTGAAGGTTTAGTCATCACCCAGGGCTTTATTGGTAGTGAAAGTAAAGGGCGCACTACAACACTTGGTCGCGGCGGTAGTGACTACACCGCAGCACTGTTGGCAGAAGCATTACACGCTGCTCGTGTCGATATCTGGACAGATGTTCCGGGAATTTATACTACTGATCCGCGCGTTGTGCCTGATGCTAAACGAATTGATGAAATCGCCTTTGAAGAAGCGGCTGAGATGGCAACCTTTGGTGCCAAAGTACTTCATCCGGCAACGTTACTGCCTGCAGTGCGCAGCGATATCCCGGTGTTTGTCGGTTCCAGCAAAGATCCTCGTGCTGGTGGCACTCTGGTGTGTAATAAAACCGAAGACCCGCCATTGTTCCGTGCGCTGGCGCTTCGTCGCAATCAGACTCTGCTCACTTTGCACAGCCTGAATATGCTGCATTCTCGCGGGTTTCTTGCAGAAGTTTTTGGCATTCTCGCACGGCATAATATTTCGGTTGATTTGATCACGACCTCTGAAGTTAGTATCGCATTGACTCTCGACACTACGGGTTCGACGTCAACGGGAGATACCCTGTTAACACAATCCCTGCTGATGGAGCTGTCTGCACTGTGCCGGGTAGAAGTGGAAGAAGGTCTGGCGCTGGTGGCATTGATTGGTAATGACCTGTCAAAAGCCTGCGGCGTTGGCAAAGAGGTCTTTGGCGTGCTGGAACCGTTTAATATTCGCATGATTTGCTATGGTGCTTCCAGCCATAACCTGTGCTTCCTGGTGCCAGGCGAAGATGCCGAGAAAGTTGTGCAGAAGCTGCATTTTAATTTGTTTGAGTAATATTTTCCTACTGGCGTATAACGCTCACCAATTGTTATACGCCATCCTCACTGAAAACATAGATCAAATAATATCTGAAAAATAAAATCACTCCTGTAGAACAGTATTATAATCACCGAAAAATATCATTTAACAGGAGTGTTAATGGCTGCATTAATGGAAAAAGATGCTCTTTTAAACGGAGCCAGTCAGTGCATCGCGTTTTTATCAAATATCGTTGATAATCGCTCCATTTCGTCATGTCAGGATTCAGTCGATGATCTCACACGATTAGTCGGCTATCGCGATTATCTTTATTCCACTCCAGCTGAATTTGTTGATTTTACACCGGGAAAGAGTCACCTTCAGCAGGTAAGAACTCAATATCAGCGTGAATTCAATAATACTGCACATTCAGAAAATAAAGTATCTTTTGATTCTATTTGGCAGCGTCTGACAAATCATGAAGTCACACCGCAACAGCATCCCATTGGTTTTGTTTTAGGTGGGCAACCCGGAGCGGGTAAATCATCGCTGATTGAATTAGCAAAAAGGGAAACAAAGAATAATATAATGATTATTAACGGTGATGATTTCCGGTTTCTACACCCTGATTTTAATTATATCTACCAAACTTATGGGGATGATTTTGTTACCCATACGGCGAAATTTTCCGGCGAAACGGTCGAACGAGCAATTGAGAGAGCGATAGTCGGTAAACTCAACATTGTTGTCGAAGGAACATTTCGTAATGCCGCTACGCCGCTACAAACATTAAAAAAACTCAAAGATGCAGGCTACCAAACAAACGTCATGATAAAAACCACCTCAGCGACGGTAAGCTGGGAAAGCACCAATGAACGGTATAATAAGGACAAAGAGGCGGGAAATATCGCCCGAAAAGTGGATAAAAACCACCACGATCTCGTCACCGATTTGCTGGCAGAAAATGCCAGCAAGGTGTTTGCTTCGAACCTGGCAGATAAGTTTGCGGTGTATTCGCGTAAGAAGATGATATTTAGTTCATAAGCGGCAACGAATGACAATATTGCGACGCTTATCCAGAATGAAATCAGCGGGAATTCACAAGAATAATAAGGGCTGATGGCGTGAAATAACGCCGGGAATTACACCCGGCGTATTAGCTAAACCCAATATCACGGCGGCGTAAATCGTCTTGCTGGTGTAAGCGCTATCTTATAGCGCTTACACCATGACAAGCCACTTCTGATATTAGCCTTTAAATGACTCATTTATGCTGACGATTTACATCCGACGGTGCTGCTGTTTTTCTGCGTGCACCCGCTTCACAATCTTATAAATCCATTGCAGCGTCAGATTATATTTCTTCGCTAATTCGGCGTAGTTGCGCCCATCGCACTCGCTATAGATTTGGTAGTCACGCTCCGATGCTCGTCCGGAGATCCCCTTAGGGAAATAAATGCTTTGTCCGCCCCAGTTACGCATCATTCGGTCGGCAATGGCAAAGCCCACATTTTCTGCCGATGAACTGTCGAGATTGATGCTTTCAATCAGAACTTGCGATGCATGAAAAGCCAGGTCGTTAATGATCTCCGGTGTCCGGGCCATCTCTTTTGATTTTCGTATCATTTTTCATCTCCATATATCTTGCATCCTGAATAAGACCCGATGCGTGTAAAACCACGGATATACGCTAAGCAGTTGTCATTACTGCTACTCAATACATTCAACAAACAAATAAACAATTAACAAAAATATAAATTTTTAATATTAATGAACGCCATAAATTCATGAAATAGATATATTGTTTGCGTTATGTTTCTTGTCAACAGGTGTATCATTTTACACGATACTGTATACACATACAGTATTATTTTTACTTGTAGTGTAAAAAGATCGTTTCCCTCACAGTCGCTGACTTTCTTAAACAAACTTTAAAAATCAAATAACTATCGAATATTCCTACGATCCACCATCATCTTTCCCCTGCATAATGATGCACTTGTTCGCCAGGTCACCTTTTGCTCTTTTATTGACGGGTGGATTTATTAGCGGGCATGTTCATTTATAGAGAATCTATTTTTTAAACTTATTTATTAAAGCTTTTTTCATTCTTCACTGGCGGGTTCTGACGACACTAAACGCTCATTTATCAGGAGATATCGTATGAAAAAAATCACATTTCCCCGGCTTTCCGGCTGGCTGGTCGCTTCCGTCGCGCTGTTTGTCGTGATCGGCTGGACCTCTTCAGCACAAATCCCGGTCGTCATTTATAAACTAAGCCTGGTTTCGCTTTCCGCGGTGCTGGGATACTGGCTCGATCGCAGTTTGTTCCCCTGGGCACGGCCTGACTCTTTTTGCCCCTGGAAGGAACCGCGTTGCTGCGCGGCGGCAATGATTCGCCGGGCTATCATCGTTGCTGCCGTCTGCCTTTCCGTCGCGTTAGGGCTATAGTGATGTGGCTGAAATATATCGCGTCTATGATTATTTTCGTTCTTTTCCCACTCAACGCCTCTGAACCGCCGAGAGCCTCTCTGGCATGGCGAAACGAACTAATTCGTACCGCTCGAGAAGTCTGGGGACTGAATGCCCCAGTGGCCGACTTTGCCGGGCAATTACACCAGGAGTCCGCCTGGCAGCCAATGGTACGTTCCCCCGTTGGCGCACAAGGTATGGCGCAATTCATGCCTGCTACAGCGACATGGGTAAGCCAGTTGTATCCGCAGTTGCGTGAAAACAAACCGTATAACCCAACCTGGGCGATTCGCGCGCTGGTGCAATATGACCAGTATTTGTGGAAAAACATCTCTGCGAAAAATGATTGTCAGCGTATGGCGTTTACCCTAAGCGCCTATAACGGCGGTCAGGGATGGGTTAATCGGGATAAAAAACTGGCTGTATCCAAAGGGCTAGATGCCACTCTCTGGTTTGGTCATGTTGAGCAAGTCAACGCCGGGCGCAGCGCCACGAACTGGCGAGAAAATCGTCGCTATCCAAAGATGATTCTCTATCAACACGCCGCCCGCTATTTACTCTGGGGACAGGCAAGCTGTCTTCACTAATCAGAGGGGCCGATGAAACTCAGTATCGATTTTTGGGAAGTGATCTCCCTTATGCTTTCCTTCGTTGGATTAATGTTTGCTGCCGGAAAATTGCTGTTAGCACAAATTGAAAAAAGACTTAATGAGCGTTTTGAATCTCTGGAAAACGCGCGCCGGGAATCAGAAACAAACTGGTCGAAACTGGAAAGAGAATTTCTCGAATTTCGTGCCGAGCTTCCGCTGCATTATGTCCGCAGAGAAGATTATCTTCGTGGCCAGGCAGTATTAGAAGCAAAGCTGGATGCCTTATATAGCAAAATAGAGCTATTACAACGCGGTAGCTATTAAATTCAATTTTTTCTCTAAAGCAGATTAAAAGATCCTTCACCTTCACTACGTCAGAATACATTTCAACGATAACGAAGTGAGCGTTAACGAATCAGCGATAATTAAGGGATACCCTATATGGAAATTTTATCAGTAATGAATTCTGTTGTGACCAGATTATGTGAACAGAATCCCGAAATGGATGTATCTATTTCATCGGTTGATGCCCATAAATATATTCCGCAGACGCAGCAAGTTACAGTGATTATTAATTATAGCGGTTCTCTATTTGCCATGTCTGAAAGCAGTGATGCTCTCGTGCAACAGCAAACGCTCCGTTTAACTGCCACCGTTATTGTTGGCAAAAATTGTGACGCGTTAAACGCACTGGACCGCATACGCAGCGCACTGGGGGGGATCCAGCTTCCTGATTGCGAGCGTCTTCTTTGGCTTGAAAAAGAAATCAATGCAGGCGAGAGCGGTGGTTTCTGCCGCTACATCCTGGAAATGGCGACCAGCTCGCTGTTTATCGCGAAACGGGAAAGCACGGACCTTACCCTGCTTACTGAAGTTAATTACGAGGAAACTGAATGAAATACATCTACAACGGCCCGGCAAGCGGCGTCACCCTTGCCGACGGACAAGAAATCTTATTGTGGCCGAACAGTGAAATTGATCTGCCAGAAGACAACGAGTGGGTCATGACCATGATTGCCCGCAATCATCTGACTCCTGTCATCACTCAGGAAGAACAAAATAACGGAGAGGAAATTGTACATGGCAGCTAATTATCTGCACGGTGTAGAAACCATTGAAATTGAAACCGGCCCGCGTCCGGTTAAAGCGGTAAAATCCGCCGTCATCGCTTTAATCGGTACGGCCCCCTGTGGTCCGGTAAATAAACCAACATTATGCCTTTCTGAAAGCGATGCTGCGCAGTTTGGTTCGACTCAGGCTAACTTTACGATCCCACAGGCACTGAAGGCGATTTATGACCACGGTGCCGGTACGGTGGTGGTGATTAACGTGCTGGATCCGGCAAAACATGGCTCCAACATCAGCAATGAGAGTATCACTTTTGACGCTAACAACCAGGCGAAACTCGCTCACCGCAATGTGCGTAACGTGGTTCTAAAGCCCTCTTCATCAAATTCATCAACCTATAACACCGCAGCATTTAGCGTAGATGAACAAACAGGCATAATTACCCGTACAGGAGCCGACATTCCTCCTGGTGCGAAAGTTTGCGCCTATTATTCCTGGTGCGACCCTACAAAGGTCACCGCAGCCGATATTATCGGTGCCGTTAATACCGCAGGCGATCGCACGGGGATGAAACTGCTACAGGACACCTATAACCTGTATGGTTTCTACGCCAAAATCCTGCTTGCTCCCGTGTTCTGTACGCAAAAATCAGTAACTACCGAGCTGATTGCACAAGCGGAAAAACTTGGTGCGATTACCTACATTGATGCCCCGATTGGGACGACATTCCAGCAGGTATTGGCAGGACGCGGTTCGCAAGGGGCTATCAACTTCAACACCAGCTCTGATCGTGCGCGTTTATGTTACCCACACGTCAAAGTTTACGATGGCATCACTAACCAGGAAGTTCTCGAACCGCTCTCTTCGCGCGCTGCCGGGCTACGTGCCAAAGTCGACCTCGAAAAAGGTTTCTGGTGGAGCAACTCAAACCAGGAAATTCAGGGTATTACCGGTATTGAACGTTCGCTTTCCGCAATGATTGATGATCCTCAAAGCGAAGTGAATCAGCTCAACGAAAACGGCATTACCACTATTTTCAATAGTTACGGCTCTGGTCTGCGCTTGTGGGGCAACCGCACAGCGGCATGGCCTACCGTGACCCATATGCGTAACTTTGAAAACGCCCGCCGGACAGGCGATGTAATTAATGAGTCAATCCGTTATTTCAGTCAGCAGTATATTGATATGCCGATTAATCAGGCGCTGATTGATGCCCTGACCGAATCGGTAAATACCTGGGGCCGTAAGCTGATTGCCGACGGCGCACTGCTTGGCTTTGAGTGCTGGTACGATCCGGCGCGAAATTCACCGACCGAACTAAGCGCCGGGCATTTATTGCTGAGCTATAAATTCACCCCGCCACCGCCGCTGGAACGTCTGACGTTTGAAACTGAAATTACTTCTGAATATTTAGTCTCTCTGGAGAGCAATAGCTAATGGCTGGAAAAATTCAAATTAACCGTATTACCAACGCCAATATTTATCTCGATGGTAATAACCTTTTAGGTCGTGCAACCGAAATTAAATTGCCGGATGTCAGTTTAATTATGCAAGAGCATAAGGCACTGGGCATGGTGGGTAAAATCGAACTCCCGGCAGGTTTCGATAAACTGGAGGGCGAAATTAAATGGAACTCCTTTTATCAGGACGTCATGCGTAAAACGGCAAACCCGTGGCAGGCGGTGGCATTACAGTGCCGCTCCAGTATTGATTGCTATAACTCCCAGGGGAAAGCGAATCAATTAGCGTTAGTGACACATTTAACCGTGATGTTTAAAAAAAATCCCCTGGGCACATTTAAACAGAATGAAAACCCGGAATTCAGCAGCGCCTTTGGCTGTACTTATATTAAACAGGTGGTCGATGGTGAAACACTGCTGGAGCTGGATTACCTGGCGAATATTTTCCGTGTTAACAGCGTGGATCAATTAAGTACCTATCGCAATAACATCGGTGGCTAAGTTATTCGGGGCTACGGCCCCGAACTTCGCAAAATAAATAAGGATACAAAATGAAAGAGCATTATATCTTGCAGTTTCCATTTACGTCGGCAGCAGGAAATAATATCGACACGCTGCAATTACGTCGCCTGAAAGTAAAAGATATGCGCAACGCCCGCCGGATCAGCGAAAAGCCAGAAGAGTGGGATGAACCGCTGATGGCGGCGATGACCGGACTGGTGCCAGAAGATTTAGCTGAAATGGATTTGCTGGATTACCAGGCATTGCAGAAACGATTTCAATCCATGCTTACCGTGGTTACAGAATCCTCCCCTGCTATGGCAGGCAATGGCTCTACTGGCGAGATGGTTTCGCTTTCCACCCAGTGAGATCGACGCGCTCACCATAGATGACTTTAGCAACTGGCTGGATGAAGCCAGCGCTCAAATAAAGATCGAATATGACTCGCAGACCTGATGTCTGCGAGTTCTTCAAAGCCCGCCAGGTTTATTTCTTCCCAGCCCATTTTTCAGAAAACTAACCAGCGGGCCATCACCAATCTATAAGAGAAACAATTTTGGCCAACGATATTATTACCCAGCTTCAGGCGCGTAATGAGACGTTGACGCAGGCAATAGCCCGTTACGGCTCACTCAACGCCAGAACATTGTTAGCTCTCTCTACTCAGCAAGCGACAGTTATCAAACTAACGCAGCGGCTTGCCGATTCCGCTCTCCGCCTGGAGGAAAATAGCCGCAGCCGCGCTAATCTGATGGAGAAAACCCACACATTTGCCGGGCAATTTAGCAAAGTATTCAATGTTGAAGCCCCCGACTGGAAGTTGCCGTATGAGTTCCAGGACAACATGGTCAATATGGCGACCAAAGGTGGGATGAATGATACAACTCGCGAGACGCTCAGCCTTAATCTGCGCGACTGGAGCATGGATTTTAACCAGCATCAGACCACCTTACAGAACGCAGCCCAAACGCTGATCGAAGGCAATTTGTCGTCGATACAGGATCTCAACCGTTATATGCCGGAGATCGCCAAAGCTGCCACCGCCACGCGCGAAAGTGCTGAAACATGGGCGAATGCCGCGCTCGCAACCCATGATCGACTGAATATTGCGCCAGAAAATTTCCACGTCGCGCAAAACATGATGTACGGCATTAGCAAAAGCGGTGGGCCTGCCGTTGCCGAGCAAACGCTGTGGATAGACAAATTTGCAGGTAAAACCGGCGCTCAGGGTCTGGAAGGTATGGCTGAACAGACTGCCGCCATGCAGATCGCCATGAAAAACGGAGCCAGCGCCAGTGCGGCGGCGGAGAATTTCGACCACTTTCTGCAAACCACCTTTTCGAAAAAGACCGATAACTGGTTCGCCAGCCAGGGCGTCGATCTGCAAGGCTCTCTGCTTGAACATCAGCAAAACGGTATGGGTGTTAGCGAAGCCATGACTCATATCGTACAAATGCAGCTTGAGAAGATGAATCCGGCGATCCTCGACACCTTCAAACGCACTATGCAGATTGAAGATTTATCTGCTCGCAGCAATGCGCTGCAATCGATGGTGACGCAATTTAATCTGGGCGAAATGTTCGGCGATGCGCAAACGGTGGAATTCCTGGCACCTATGCTGGCGAATATGGAGGAATATCGCCAGTTAAAAACCTCTGCCATGCAAGCCACCAGCAAGAATCTGATTGATGCCGACTTTTCTGCGCAAATGGCCTCGCCCATTGAACAGACTAAAGCGTTACAGCTGGCGTTAAATGATTTATGGCTCAGCATTGGCTTGCAATTAATGCCGCTGATTGGCGAGCTGGCACAAAGCCTTACGCCGGTTATTCGTCAGTTCAGCGCCTGGCTACGTGAGCACCCGACACTGGTGCAAAACATCGCGAAAATCGTCGGGGCGATTTGGCTGTTTAACGGTGCGCTGAATGTTTTAAAGCTGGGCGCGAACCTCATCACCTCGCCGTTTATTCGTCTGGTCGATATCTTCCTGAAAGTCAAGGCAAGTCTGGCGCTCACAGGCGGGGCAAGTAAGATGCTATCAGCGGTTAAGTCATTGGGTGGCGGCGCAAAATGGCTAATGCAACTGCTTGATCGTGGCCTGATTGGCGCACTGAAACAGGTAGGTCAGACCGTCTTCTGGTTGGGTAGGGTTTTATTGATGAATCCCATTGGTCTGGTCATCACTGCGATTGCGGGCGCTGCTTATCTGATTTGTCGCAACTGGGAGCCTATCTCCAGGTTCTTTTCGACCATCTGGCAACGTATCACCACGGCCTTTGACGGCGGCATTGCAGGAATTTGTCGGTTGATTCTCGACTGGTCACCGCTGGAGTTGTTCTATAGCGCCTTTTCCAGTGTGATGAATTGGTTTGGTGTCGAGATGCCTGCAAGTTTTAGCGAGTTCGGCAGCAATCTTCTGGGCAGTCTGGTTGACGGCATAATAAATGCCTTCCCCGCTCTGAAAGGCATTATTGACCAGATCAAAAACGCCTTACCGGACTGGCTAAAAACCACGATGGGTATTAGTACAGAAGGATCGGCTACGGCTGTTACAAGCACGAGTAATACCGCATCCGTCTCCTCCACGACCGTTGTTCCAGGCGTTGCCGGTGCGATTTTAACGCCTCCAGTGGGGAAACAACTCGCGCCATCCAGTAAAACGACAACGCTACCATCGGCATCAGCGGCAAAAAATACAGCCGCCAAACAAGCATCGGCCTCTTTACCTGGTAAATCCGTAACCAAAGCGGCGACGCTACCTTCCCGTTCCTCAGGAAAAGTTCAGGTGAATTTTTCGCCACAAATTACCGTGCAGGGTAACGGACAAAACACCACTAAAGAGATTCAGAACGTGTTGACGATGAGTAAACGCGAACTGGAAAGAATGATTAACGATGTAATGGCGCAGCAGCAGCGCCGGGGGTATGCCTGATGTATGCCGTTTTAGGAGAGATTGAATTTAAAGTTGTCACGTTCTGGGATGGCTTTAAGAGCACAATGGGCGTGGATTACGCCACACATGCCCGTATTGAAGGCAAACCTGGCGTACAGTTTATTGGCGATAAGCTGGATATGCTGGCGCTGGAATTTTCCCTGCACAGCCAGTTTTGCCAACCCACAACAGAGCTGAATCGACTGCGTGAAGCCATGCTCGCCCACAAAGCAATGGCGCTGGTGTTTGGCAACGGAGATTATCGCGGCTGGTTTGTAATTACAGAGTTAACCGCCACTCACCAGCACACCGATCCCTGGGGCAATGTGATTGCCCAAAGTGGAACAATGTCGCTCCAGGAGTATACCGGCGATCCGAAAAACCCACTGCTGCCCCCGGCAATTACCACCCAGGAGCCTAATATCGAGGAAAAGGCGAGCGATTTTCCGAATAAGGAGGAGTCCTGGTTAGATCAGATATTGAACGCCATTGAAGAAGGTATGCGCAAAGCCAAAGAGATGCTCGATGAACTGGCGCAATCCATTGAAGATATTAAAAAAACAGTGGCAAAAGTGAAAGCACTGATTAAAGAGGCCAAAGCGTTAAAAGAAAAGTGTGAAAAGATAATTACGTCGTTGAAAAAGACAATCGACGCCATCGAAACCCTGTTTAAACAGCCGATGGATCTGCAAACGCTGGCAGGACTCCCAAAAGCGTTGTCGGCGCAGATTAAAGCTTTACTGGGTAACATGCCAGGTATCCGGGACTGCGCCAATGACGCCAGTACGCTGGTTGACCATGCTCAGGCGCTTTTCGATGACATTACCAGCGACATCGCCGAAACGACGTTTGATAAAGCAGCAACGTTGGTTGATCAGGCACGAACAACGGTACAACGAACCACTCCAGCAGTGAGTCAGTTTGCTGCCGCAACCATTACGAGGAGCTGGTGATGCGATACCTTGAACATATCACCACCGACGGCGAACGCTGGGATAATCTGGCATGGCATTACTATGGCGATGCGCTGGCTTATGAACGCATTATCGCCGCCAATCCACATGTCGCCATTTACCCGGTACTACCTTCCGGCATTCAGCTCATCATTCCGGTCATTTCCGTCAACAAAACCGTATCGGAGATCCCACCATGGCTGAGATAAGCGTAACTGGCGGCGTCTTTGCCACGCTCGCGCCCATTTTTACCCTCTGGTATGGGCATAAAGATATCACTTATGACATCACACCCTATGTCACCAGCATCAGTTACCACGACAGCATCAAAAACGAGTCAGATACCATCGCAATTACACTGGATGACACAGATGGACGCTGGATAAAAGAGTGGTATCCCGGCAAAGGCGATACGCTGGCGCTGCATATGGGTTATCAGGGAGAGAAGCTGCTCGATTGTGGTCAGTATATTATTGATAAAATTGATATTTCAGCGCCACCTTCTACGGTAAATATTGATGGCATCGCCACTTCCGTCAATCAGGCGCTGCGCACCCGTAACAGCCAGGGCTTTGAAGAAACGACGCTTTCGGCTATCGCCAGCCGTATCGCACAAACTCACGGCCTGAAGCTGGTGGGCAAAATCGAGCCGCTGACGATTGACCGGGTGACACAGTACGGCGAAACCGATGTTGGATTTCTCAAGCGCCTGGCCAGCGAATATGGTTATGCCGTAAAAGTGACGACAAAAGAGCTGATTTTTTCACATTTACCCACGCTGCGCTGCCTGGCACCGGTAAAAACGATCGACCGCAAAGACGTTTCGCATTTCACCTTCAAAGATACCATTAACCGTATCTACAAAAACGCCACCGTACAGCATCAAAATAGTAAGAAAAAAGAACTGGTTATCTACACCCACGACAGCCAGCAAAAACCGTCTGCCCGTGGAGTCGGCACCAGTGCCGACACGCTAAAACTGAACAGTCGGGCGACGGACGTTGGCGCAGCACAGGCAAAGGCCAACGCTGCACTCGACAGCCACAACGAATATCAGCAAACCGGGACGCTCACAATGATGGGCTGCCCGGAACTGACGGCGGGCAATAAAATCGAGCTAACCGATTTTGGCGTGCTTTCCGGTCAATGGCTAATTGATAAATCTACTCACAGTTTTGTGCGCAGCGGCTATACCACTGAAATCGACGTGTCGCGCGGGCCAGCGACCAGCCAGTAAGGAGGAAATATGAAAGGAGTAACCCGGCAAACGGGGATTATCAGCGATATTGACGAAACCAGCGTTCGGGTGCGGGTCACGCTCCCGGAGTGTGACAATCTGAAGAGCAACTGGCTTGCGGTACTTCAACGCAATTCCCAGGACAATAAAGACTACTGGCTACCGGATATGGGCGAGCAAGTGGAAGTTCTGCTGGACAATAACGGTGAAGATGGCGTGGTGCTGGGCGCAGTTTATTCTACGGTTGACACCGCGCCTGTGGCCTCGCGCGATAAACGTTACGTCCAGTTTTCTGATGGCGCAGCGTTTGAATATGACCGCAGCACGCACCAGCTGACGATTAACGGCGGTATCGAGAAAATCGTGATTGAGGTTATCGACAGTACCCGCCTGACATCACCCAACGTTGAGATTAAAGCCCAACAGGTCATCGTGACTTCCGATACTGTCGATGTTAAAGCGACCGATGTCAGCATCGACGCCACTAAGGTCGATGTTAAAGCAGCAGCAGTGACGGTAGATGCGCCCATGAGCACCTTTACTGGCAACGTCACGGTAATGAAAAAACTCACCTGGCTTGGCGGGATGGCAGGAAGTGGAGGCATCGGTAACGCAGCCACGATAACCGGCAATGTCAACGTGATCGGCAACGTTCAGGCCAGCGGCGCATTGCAGGACAGCGGTGGCAACTCCAACCACCATTCACACTGACTTTTAACCCGCCTGATGGCGGGTTTTCTCTTTTTAATCAATCAGTTTTCTAAATCGCTTTAATATCGCCACAGCCCGTTCAGGGCGAAAATACCCTCATGAACACAAAAACACGACCCTCAACGCTGCACTGGCAACCGGCCTTGCAGCGGCCTGAAGAATACGTCTGCGGGCTGGATGATATTCACCAGGCAATACACATCATTCTGCGTACACCGCGCGGCAGTGATCCCCACAGACCGCTGTTTGGCAGCAACTTGTGGCACTACATCGATTACCCCATCGAGCGGGCAATCCCGCATGTGGTACGGGAGTCGGTGGAAGCCATCCGCCAGTGGGAACCGCGCTGTCGGTTGCTGAAGCTGACACCAGTAATCGACGGCGAACATCTGACGTTACGTGTGCAATGGCGCGCCGCTGACGGCGTTATCAACTCAACGGAGGTGTTATGGCGATAGCCGAACCCAATTTTATTGACCGCGATCCTGCGCAAATTACCAGTGAGATGATTGCGCAATACGAAGATGCCAGTGGTAAAAAACTCTATCCGGCACAGGCTGAGCGGTTGCTCATCGACCTGTTTGCCTATCGTGAAAACCTTGTACGCATCGCCATTCAGGAAGCGGCGAAACAAAACCTGGTCGCGTATTCCCGCGCGCCAATGCTGGATTATTTAGGGGAGTTGGTGGGCGTTCACCGTTTGCCTGCGCAGCCTGCAAAAACGACGTTGCAGTTTTCGGTCGTCAGTGCGTATACCAGCAATATCCTGATTCCCCAGGGGACGCGGGCCAGTGCCTCTGATAGCGTGATGTTCGCCACCGATGAAGATGTTCTGCTTCCGGCCAGGAGTTTGCATATCGCCGTTCCTGCCACCAGCCTCGCAGCAGGTGAACAGGGCAACGGCTGGCAGCCTGCACAAATTAGCGCACTGGTCGACAGGATTGGTCATTATGACATCAACGTAACCAACCTGACTGCGTCAACGGGCGGCTGCGGTGAAGAGAGCGATGACGCATTGCGCCAGCGTATCCAACTGGCACCAGAAAGCTTTAGTAATGCGGGCAGCTATGGCGCATACCGCTTTCATACGCTTTCTGTTAGCCAGTCGATTATTGACGTTGCAGTACTGGGGCCGGACGAGGGATTGCCAGAAGGCTGCGTGGAGATCTACCCGCTAACCCTGAACGGACTGCCAGGAATAGAACTGCTCGCGCAAATCGAACAGGAGGTTAGCAAGGAGAAAAAACGTCCGCTGACCGACAAAGTGAGTGCGAAATGCGCTCTTCGAGTGCCGTATGAGATCCGTGCTCAGCTAACGCTGTTTACCACCGCCGATCAGGAGACAACGCTGGCTGCGGCGCGTAAAGCGATTAGCCTCTGGACGCAACAGCGGCAGAAACATCTGGGGCAGGACATTGTGCCAAACCAGATAATCAAAGTGTTACAGGTCGATGGCGTCTATGACGTTGCGCTGAATATGCCTACAAAACGTATTTTGCAGGCGCATGAATGGGCGGAATGCACTGCAATAGACGTCACGATTGCCGGAGTCAGCGATGGATAAATTGCTGCCACCGCCGCCGCTTGCCAGCGATGAGCGTTTTTCGATTCTGGCAAACATCGCCGCCGAGCGTTTTGCCCAACTCGATCTGACGGCGTTGATGGTTTATCTGGTCGACCTGGTTGATGCTTCGGCATTACCAGCCCTTGCAGAACAATTTCACGTTCAGGGGCTGGAAGGTTGGTTATTTACCACCGATGAACGGGAGAAACGCGAGTTAATTAAACAAGCCATTGAACTGCATAAATATAAAGGAACAATTTGGGCGGTACGGCGGGTGCTGGAAATACTTTCCTTACCCGGAACTATTTCAGAATGGTTTGAATATGGGGGAAGGGCTTATTTTTTTAAGGTAAATATTACACTAGAGGAAAAAGGATTAAATGAAGATGAATTCAATGCACTTATCACATTAATTCATGAATATAAAAATGTTCGTTCAAAGCTGGAAAGCATTGTTATTTGGCTTATTAATCGAAGCCCAATACCAGTTATTGGCAGCGCCATGCAAGGAGGGGAAGTCATTACAGTATTGCCTCCTGTTGCAGAAAGCCTCAGCCAGTCATCAGGAATATTTTTAGCGACGGGTTATTGTGTGGAGGAATATATTCAACTACTACCTTATCAACCCGATCGACTTACACAATCCCAACCGATGAAGGTCGGCACAGGATACTGGAGCACCGAAATTATGTCTGTATATCCGGAGTAATAATGGCAAGTGAATTTTTTACAATATTAACTGCTGCTGGCAAAGCCAAAATTGCCTCAGCACTGGCCGAGCAAAAACAGATCCGTCTGCAAACTATGGTAGTTGGCGACGGTAATGGTAAATATATCGAACCGACAGAAAGTCAGACCAAAGTAGTCCATGAGGTCTGGCGTGGTCAGCTCAATACATTAAAAATTGCGCCAGATAATCCGGCCTGGGTTATCGCAGAAGCGATTATTCCCGAACAAGTCGGAGGCTGGTATGTACGCGAAGTTGGGTTACTGGATACCGACGGCACGCTGGTCGCTATTGGTAAATTTCCGGAAACCTATAAGCCACGATTACCTGCGGGGGCCAGTAAGCAAATCGTTATACGCGCGGTCATGGAAGTCACCAATGCAGATGCGGTGACGCTTTTGATCGACCCTTCAGTCGTTGTGGCAACCAGGGAATATGTCGATGACGCGTTGAAAACACATCAGCAATCACGAAATCATCCTGATGCGACGCTGACACAAAAAGGTTTTACGCAGCTGAGTAATGCGACTAATAGCGATGATGAAACCAAAGCGGCCACGCCAAAAGCGGTAAAAACGGCATATGACCTGGCAAATAGCAAAGCTGCCACCAGTCATAATCATGCCTAGAATCAGATTACTGGTATCCCTGATGGTACACTGACGCAGAAAGGAGTCGTTAAACTTAACAACACAACAAATAGCACCAGTACAACGGAAGCTGCAACGCCAAGTGCTGTTAAAGCAGCGATGGACAAGGCTATTGCTGCGGCACCGTCCAGCCATACCCATGCCTGGGGGCAAATAACAGGTATCCCCGACGGTACGCTGACACAAAAAGGGGTCGTGAAACTTAATAATGCGACCAACAGCACCAGTACGACGGAAGCTGCAACGCCGAACGCGGTTAAGGCAGCGATGGATAAGGCTATTGCTGCGGAAAGCTGTCCTGTAGGGATGCCTATACCCTGGCCATCTGATTCTGTACCTTCAGGCTACGCTCTGATGACTGGTCAGACATTTAATAAAACCTCCTATCCCAAACTGGCAATTGCATATCCATCTGGCGTTATTCCTGATATGCGCGGATGGATAATTAAAGGAAAACCATCCAGTGGGCGCGCTATATTATCTACTGAACTGGATGGAGTTAAATCACATAACCATACGGGCAGTATTTCTAGTACCAATTTAGGGACAATAACATCTACCTCTACGGACTTAGGAACAAAAACTACAGCTTCATTTAATCATGGAAGTAGAAATACAAGCACATCTGGAGAACATACACACCGAATACCAACTGATGGTGCAGAAGGTAAAGATGGACCGTCTTTATGGAACAGCCCCAATTCAGATGAGAACTACAGAGAACCTACTGAGTCTGCTGGTAGTCATTATCATAGTATTACGATTGGCGCCCATGCACATACAATCGCACTGGGAAGTCATACACATAATATTGTGTTAGGTACACATAATCACTCAATTATCATCAATAACACTGGCAATACAGAAAATACTGTTAAAAACATTGCATTCAATTATATTGTGAGGCTTGCATGAATACTTTTACTTTTTCCGATAACGCACAAATTTTATCTATTTTTAATTTTTCACCAGACACACAAGAATTTATTGGTGAGTCCAATGTATATATAGCACCAAACACTGGACTACCGAGTTACTGCACATTAACACCACCACCACAAAAAATTGCAGGTTTTACTTCTATATGGTCAATTAATAAATGGGAACTTATTGAAGATCATCGAGGCCAAACTGTTTATAACAAAGTTGATGGCAGCCAGATTATTATTAATAAATTGGGTCAATTGCCTGAAACTGTCACCATCATTTCCCCTACCAGTACTTTTGAGCGTTGGGATGGCGAAAAATGGCAGCCATCAATTGATGATGCTAAACAGGCGAAATGTGCCGAAATCAAAACATTGCGCGACTCCATCACTACCGACTACATCATCATCAACGACAATTACTTCCACAGTGATACAAGCAGCCGCATCCAACAACTCTCACTCACAAAAATGGGAGCGGAGAAAAAAATTCCGCCAGGTTTAATGTGGAAAACTAAAAATAATGGTCTGACTGAGTTAACCAACGAAATCGCTGCCCAGTTTGAATCCGTCACAATGGATCACGATATACGCTTGTTTGCCAACGCCATATCGCGGCGGTGGAAGCTCTGGACGATATTCAGTCGGTACTCGACTACGATTATTCAACAGGCTGGCAACCATGAGTAAAACTACAGTCTGGCTCGCTTGCTATAAAGGGCGAACAGAGCACCGGGTTATTGCGAGACTGGCTGACTGGCTTACACGCAAAATCACTCGCGGCAGTTATTCCCACTGTGAATTAGCCGTAGCACATGGAGAAAAGAGTTACCTTTGTTACTCCGCCTCTCTGCGCGATCGAGGCGTTCGTGGAAAGATAATGCCTTTACCGCCAGACAAGTGGGATATGCTGCCGCTCCAGGTCAGCCTTCAGGATGTAGAAGCTTTTTCCGTAAACATGATGGCAAAAAATACGACTGGCGTGGAGCCTTAGGAATTATCACCGGCAATAAAGAACAGCGCGATCGCCTGTTTTGTAGCGAATTTTGTGCCGAATTTCTGCAATTAAAAGAAAGTTGGCGCTATTCCCCAAACCACTTGTACGCTTTAGTTAACAGTTGGCAATATCAACCATAAACTACGCCGGGCTTCAAGCCCGGCTTTAATCAGGCTGTATATTCCATCACAAACAAAGCACATGCTTATAAATATTCACAGTAATTATATTTCCATACTAACCATCCACTGAGTGAATATAAAAGAATTTAAATACAATAACTATTGCATTGTAAATTACATCAAATATAGTTCACTACTTATATATTTTGCTAATCGCTACAGGGAAATTACATGTTTATTGTCTCCGTTCTCAGACAAAGTAAGGATTTCACTATTAAACATGCACAATGGCTTCACCAGCAGCTGGATGGGTATAATTCCATTTGCATGACGGATGCTTCAGAAATCAAAGGGGTTCAAACCACTCCATTACTGTATAATTGGCCAGGATGGTGGGCAAAATTAGAGCTATTTAATCCCGAACATCCTGTTCTCGGGAATGAAGATATACTTTATATTGATATTGATACTGTAATCGTCGGTGATATTACACAGTTTACTAAAATGAAAAAAGTAACATTACTGAACGACTTCTCGCAGCATGGTTCCAATGCTGCTCCTGCGACTGGAATAATGTTCATTCCTGCGGACGCCAAAAAACTTGTCTGGGAAGAGTTTATGAGATCGCCTGAAACTGAAATAAATTCAACCAGAAAGCCGCCATATCATGGGGATCAGGGATTTATCGGCAGAGTATGTCATGACGCTGAAAGATGGCAGGATATTTTTCCAGGACAAATTATCAGTTACAAAGCGAATATAGCGACGCCTAAAATGATAGGCTTTAATCCTGACTTACACGATGGTAAAGCAAACGGAGAATTGCCATCGGATGCAAAAATTGTATGTTTTCACGGTTCACCTCGTCCCTGGAACACAGCTCTCCACTGGGTTCCAGGTTTCAGCATAAAAAACACACTCTGCAGCAAATTTAAACAGCTCAAATATTCTCTTCGGTAAAAAACTTTTTTATTGGAAGGCGCCGGGCATCACGCCCGGCGTATCACTGTTTGATACAACAACCCATCCAGTTCCCTGGCATCTCCGTCCCTGCTGTCCGGTAACACTGGTGGAATTTCCCCGCGCGCCAGTTCCGCGCGAATAAATGCATGTAACAATGGACGACGCGGACCATATTCCGCTTCTCCCGCGCGCTGTTTACGTTCCAGCAGCTCGTCTATTTCTGCGCGTAACGGCGCATCAAGTTCGGTTCCCGTCAGTAACTCAGCAAAGCGCATTGGCGGTACGCCTTTTCCCGCTTCAACCCAACGCACAGCCAGTAGTGGTCGCAGCACGTAAAAGTATTTTTTCAGCCGAACTACGTCGCCCTGCAAATAACCGCGAAAGTTTTTCCGCGCCATCGAATAATAATGCCAACGCGCACGCAGCGGAGAAAACCACTTCGGCACCATTGCCTTAAGCGGCGTTATCGTTTCTTCATCTTGTTGATAGACCACCGGAGAATCCAGCCATTCAATCAGCGTCGGATTAGCGCCTTTCAGTAATCCCAGCGCCTTGCGCCACTCCCAGCCTGAAACATCTAACTCGTCGTCAATAGGCAACTCAATAACATCGCGCGGCGCCTCCACCCGCAGATACCATTCCAGCGGGTGAACATACAAAAATCGTACATCGTAGTCGCTGTCGGGAGAGGCAAATCCCCAACCGCGACTCCCCGATTCGCAGGCGTACAGCACTTTCACGCCATAGCGACGTTCTATTTCTTTTAATTGCTGCGATACCCGTTCGCGCATCGCAGCACTGACTCCATTTATTGGCATTTGACTCATCCTTTGATATTAACTAACCCGTGCAGAACCTGGTCCAGACCGCCAAATACAGAGATGTTATCGATCCGCTCAGCCACTCTCTCCAGCGTTTCCAGCTCTTTTAAACGCAGCGCTACCGGGTTGTTTTCCATGACCTTCGCGGTGTTCAGCAACGAGCGCGTCGCTGCCGTTTCTTCACGTCGGCGAATCACATTGGCCTGCGCAGATTTCTCTGCCTCAACCAGCTGCGCAAGGATATTTTTCATATCACCAGGCAGGACGATATCTTTCACCCCTAATGAGGCAATCTCCATACCAAATGGCAACATGCGCGATTTCACCTGTTCGCTGACAACGTCATCAATGACCTGTTTATCTTCCAGCAACTCATCCAGCGTACGCGTACCTACCGCTTCACGCAGTGCAAATTGCAATTCCCGATACAAATGATCAATCGGCTTCGTTAACTGACTAAATGCCAATAACACGTCGCTGTAGCGCCAGTTGGCGGCGAGGTTAATCCGCAGATTGACCTTATCTTTCGTTAAGATTTCTTGCCCGCTGACTTCCAGAACCTGTAAGCGGGTGTCGACAACTTCAGCTTCAACCAGATGATTTATTTTCCAGTATGCGGTCAGCCCCGGCGGTAACAGCGCCTGCGTTTCACCATCGATTTTCAGCACGCCTACGTGCCAGGCCGGAACCTGCACCGTCAGTATCGCATCGCGGCCTTTAACTGCCCCTTTGCGCCGTGGCTGCAATACCGCATTCATCACCTCCGTTTGAACCTGGACTTGCTGCGTATTCATCCGTACCAGCGTCAAATCATCCTCTACACGCCAGTACAAACGACGCGTTGATGGCGGCAGGATCTCCAGCAAAATACCGTCCATATACAACGCCCCGGCTTCAGTCTCCGACAAGTCGGCCACCACGCAATATCTTTCCACCCACTCTGGCTGAAAGCGACGCAAATAATCCGCCAGCACGTCGGGAACTTCGCTGCCATCGAGCATAATCAGCAAGACTTCTGGCGTATTTAACTAGGGTAAAAGATGCTCGCCTGCAGGCAGCACTTTGTAGTAATCGCCATTTCTGGAGAGTAATGCCAGCTGATCTTTTCTTACGCTTATTTTTTTAATCATTATCCATTCCTTGCTTAATAGCCGTCGCGGAAGCAGACACGAAGAGACAGGGGAATTCCCTTTTGCCTGTATCCCGGCGTCTTTATCGGCGACGTTATCGGGGATCGCTGACTGCGCAATCCCCCATTTTTTATTTAATAAGTTACAACCAGTATTCATTTCAGGAATGAATTCGGGAATCGAACCCGTAATTAGCGTCAAAGGCTGACGGAACACGCCCGGAAAACAGCCTGGCCGTTCCTGGTGTGCCGACGGGGTTTAACCCCCTTTGAAATTCAGTATCAACGCAAAAGTGTTATTGCGAAAAGCGTGCCAGAATTGAGAAATATTTTTAACCAAATGAAAAATAAAGAGTTAATAAATTACTGTTGTTTGTAGAGGGAAAATTTTTCACCAAATTTGTATCTGTATTTATCGTCAATTATCAAGAAAGATAAATATTTAAGAAGAGAACAAGGGAATATTATCAGTTCTGCTTGCAAATAAATTCCCGTACACTGAATCCATCGGCTAACTGAGGGCAACATCATGGCACTCCCGCGTATTACCCAAAAAGAGATGACTGAACGCGAGCAACGTGAACTTAAAACACTGCTGGATCGGGCGCGGATTGCGCATGGTCGCGTACTGACCAACTCCGAAACCAACAGCATCAAGAAAGAGTACATCGATAAATTAATGGTTGAACGTGAGGCTGAAGCGAAAAAAGCCCGCCAGTTGAAAAAAAAGCAGGCTTATAAACCCGATCCCGAAGCGTCATTTAGCTGGTCGGCAAATACGTCGACGCGCGGCAGGCGCTGATTAGCGCCCTTTTTTCTTACGCCCCGGCGAGGTGAAACGTTTACCATTTGACGCCGGGCGGCCACCTTTTTCTGATGTTTTTTCCATCTTCACCACCGGGCGTTTGATGCCCGCCGTTTTCGGTTTGGCCTTCGCTTTAGGTTTCACCTCGGAAGTAGAATTCTCAATTAATTTAAAGAGATCAATTAGCTCATCGTCGGTTAAATCGCGCCACTCACCTAACAGAATGCCGCTTAAGCTGACGTTCATAATGCGCGTACGTTCCAGCTTTTTCACTTCGTAACCAAAGTGCTCGCACATGCGCCGGATCTGACGGTTCAGCCCCTGCACAAGGGTAATGCGAAAGACAAATGGTGCTTCTTTTTTGACTTTGCACTTTTTCGTCACCGTTCCGAGGATCGGTACTCCCGCCCCCATACCACGAATAAATTCATCGGTGATCGGTTTATCGACCGTCACCAGATACTCTTTTTCATGATCATTGCCAGCACGGAGGATCTTATTGACCAGATCGCCATGGTTAGTGAGAAAAATCAGCCCCTGAGAGTCTTTATCCAGACGACCTATCGGGAACACGCGTTTACTGTGGTTGACGAAATCAACGATGTTGTCGCGCTCGCCATCTTCAGTAGTACTAACGATCCCTACAGGTTTGTTCAGAGCAATAAGCACTAAGTCTTCTGCTTCACGCGGCTCAATCAACCGACCATTTACCTTCACGACGTCGCCTGGTTTAACCTGGTCGCCAATGGTGGCACGTTTGCCATTGATGAACACATTGCCTTGTTCAATAAAGCGATCCGCTTCGCGTCGTGAGCAAATTCCACTTTCGCTAATGTATTTGTTTAATCGGATAGATGAGTCGGACAGCATAAATTCTCCTGTAAAACGCGGAATATACCCTGACTCTGATGCAGGAAAAACAGCGTTTCTTCGCAACAGTGAAATTAATTGTGATCCACCACAATTTTCTGCACAAAAATCAACGGCATCGAAGTCAGTAACAAGACCAACAAATACATATAAATATCAATTAGTTAAATAATAACGCACAGATGTGCTTGCCTTAACGATACACAAAAACAAATGTGCACAATTAACCTTGTATTTTTTGCGGATAAATAGTGAAAAATCCTTTTGAAACACTCTGTTGATGAGGTTATATCAGATCAAGCGGTAAAAAATGAGATTTGCACAAATGTGCACGTGCAGGAGGCCAGTATGGCGGTAGAAAACGGTGACGATATTCGCCTGATCGTGAAAATAGCGCAGCTTTATTACGATCAAGAAATGACTCAGGCACAAATCGCCCGCGAGCTAGGTATCTACCGAACGACCATCAGTCGTCTGCTTAAACGTGGTCGTGAACTGGGTTTAGTGACCATCGCAATCAATTACAACTACAACGATAACTTGTGGCTGGAGCAGCAGCTAAAACAAAAATTTGCTCTTAAAGAAGCTGTGGTAGTGCCCTGCCAACAAGAACAGGAAGAAGAGCAACTGGCAATAATGGGTGTACATGGCGCACAGCTACTGGAACGACTACTGGAGCCAGGCGATATCATCGGGTTTTCCTGGGGACGTGCGGTACGGGCGATGGTTGAGGGGCTATCGACAGCCAGCCAGTCACATCAGCATATTTGTGTACCTGTTATCGGGGGACCTTCGGGAAAACTGGAAAGCCGTTACCATGTGAACACCCTTACCTACGGTGCTGCTGCAAAACTGAAAGGTGAATCTCATCTCGCAGACTTTCCAGCACTACTGGATAATGCATTGATTCGTAACGGTATCATGCAGTCCCAACACTTTCGCACCATTGCAGATTACTGGAATAACATCGATATTGCTCTGGTGGGGATAGGTTCCCCTGCAATACGTGATGGTGCAATCTGGCACGCATTTTATGGTCGGGAAGAGAGTGATGATTTATATGCAGGGCAAATTGCCGGTGATATCTGCTCTCGCTTTTATGATATTAACGGCGCAACCGTCGAGACGCAGATAAACGAAAAAACGTTGTCTATCGAAATCCATAAATTAAAAAATGCACGTTATTCTATTGGTATTGCCATGGGAGAAGAGAAACTAAGTGGGATTCTTGGTGCGTTACGTGGAAAATATATTAACTGTTTAGTCACCAATTACCAAACCGCCGAATTACTATTGCAATAAACACTATTTACTCTGATTCGACATAATTTATTTTATGGGGAATCAATTTATCTGTATGGAGAGAAAATTATGCAATCATGGTTAAACTTATCTGACAAAATAATTATTGTGACGGGAGGTGCATCGGGAATAGGTAGTGCTATCGTCGAGGAGTTAATAACTCATGGCACAAACGTCCAGATGGTGGATATCAATGCTGGTGAAAATAATGCTGGCTATCAATTCTGGCCAACAGATATTTCCAACGCACAACAAGTGACAGACACCATTGCGGAAATAATTCAGCGTTTTGGTCGGATTGATGGTCTGGTCAATAACGCTGGCGTTAACTATCCGCGTCTGTTGGTAGATGAAAAAGCCCCGGCAGGAAAGTACGAACTTAACGAAGCCGCTTTTGAAAAGATGGTTAATATCAATCAAAAAGGTGTTTTTTTGATGTCGCAAGCGGTGGCGCGGCAGATGGTGAAACAGCGTGACGGCGTCATTGTGAACGTCTCTTCTGAAAGCGGGCTGGAAGGTTCGGAAGGCCAGAGTTGCTACGCTGCCACCAAAGCTGCACTGAACAGTTTTACCCGTTCCTGGGCAAAAGAACTGGGTAAGCATGGCATCCGTGTAGTTGGTATTGCGCCAGGGATTCTGGAAAAAACGGGATTGCGCACACCAGAGTATGAAGAAGCCCTGGCATGGACGCGAAACATAACTGTTGCACAACTGCGTGAAGGCTACAGCAAGAACGCGATTCCCATTGGACGCTCCGGACGGCTCACGGAAGTCGCTGATTTTGTGTGCTACCTGCTGTCTGAACGCGCCAGCTACATCACCGGAGTAACCACTAACATTGCGGGCGGTAAAACGCGCGGTTAAGGAGGTGATATGGTTAATGCAATCTTCTGTGCCCATGGCAAATTAGCTTGCGCCATGCTGGAGTCGGTACAGATGGTGTACGGCGACGCCAATGTTGTAGCCGTAGAATTTGTACCTGGAGAAAATGCCAGCGACATCATAAATAAGCTGGAAAAGTTAGTAAGCATTCACGCTCATGATGAATGGCTGATTGCCGTGGACTTACAGTGCGGTAGTCCATGGAATGCCGCTGCCACACTGGCAATGCAAAACCCACATCTGCGTGTCATGAGCGGGTTATCGCTCCCTCTGGCGCTGGAACTGGTGGACAACCAGAGCAGTATGAATGTCGATGAACTGTGTGTACACCTGACGCAAGTCGCCTCACAAACTTGTGTTATCTGGCAACAACCGGATACGACTGACGAGGAGTTCTGATGAACATTACTCTTGCCCGCATTGATGACCGCCTGATCCACGGTCAGGTAACAACTGTCTGGTCAAAAGTGGCCAATGCTCAGCGGATTATTATTTGTAATGACGATGTATTTAATGATGATGTGCGTCGGACATTATTACGGCAGGCGGCACCACCTGGAATGAAAGTTAATGTGGTAAATATCGAAAAAGCCGTCGCCGTTTATCACAATCCGCAATATAAAGAGGAAACCGTTTTTTATCTTTTTACCAATCCGCAAGATGCCCTGGCGATGGTTAAACAAGGCGTCAATATTAATGTATTAAATATTGGCGGAATGGCATGGCGCCCTGGTAAAAAACAGTTAACTAAAGCGGTATCATTAGATGAGAATGATATTAACGCATTCTATGAACTGGATAAATTAGGCGTAAAGCTAGATTTACGCGTAGTTGCGACAGATCCTTCAATCAATATTATCGAAAAAATAAAAGAACACGTAACGGCTTAATAAATATCAGGCCTGTGTATTTATGCTTTAACAGGCAGGGACGAGTACACTTATAAGGTGACAAATTATGGAAATTAGTACCCTACAAATTATCGCCATATTTTTATTTTCCTGTATTGCCGGAATGGGCAGCGTACTGGACGAGTTTCAGACTCACCGCCCACTTATCGCCTGCACAGTTATTGGTTTAATTCTCGGTGATTTAAAAACCGGAATTATGCTCGGTGGCACTCTGGAATTGATAGCGCTTGGCTGGATGAACGTCGGTGCGGCGCAATCTCCGGATTCAGCACTTGCCAGTATTATCTCTGCCATTCTGGTAATCGTTGGTCAACAAAGCATCGCTACCGGTATTGCTATCGCACTTCCTGTGGCAGCCGCGGGCCAGGTACTAACCGTATTTGCCCGCACCATCACCGTGGTGTTTCAACATGCGGCAGATAAAGCAGCAGAAGAGGCACGCTTTCGCACTATCGATATTCTGCATGTCTCCGCGCTTGGAGTGCAGGCATTACGCGTCGCCATCCCGGCGCTCATAGTCTCATTGTTCGTCAGCGCCGATATGGTGAGCAATATGTTGAATGCTATCCCCGAATTTGTGACCCGAGGATTACAGATTGCTGGCGGCTTTATCGTCGTGGTCGGTTATGCCATGGTGCTGCGCATGATGGGCGTGAAATACCTGATGCCTTTCTTCTTCCTGGGCTTCCTCGCGGGTGGCTACCTTAATCTCAGTCTTCTGGCATTCGGCGGTGTCGGCGTGATCATGGCACTGGTTTATATCCAGCTAAATCCACAATGGCGAAAAGCCGAACCACAAACGCAAGTCCCCCCCTCCACCGCTCTTGACCAACTTGACGATTAACGGAGCCATCATGGAACAGAGAAAAATCACACGCAGCGATCTGGTGAGCATGTTTCTGCGCTCCAATCTGCAACAGGCATCATTTAACTTCGAACGCATTCATGGGCTGGGTTTTTGCTACGACATGATCCCCGCCATTAAGCGCCTTTACCCACTGAAAGAGGACCAGGTCGCCGCGCTAAAGCGCCATCTGGTGTTCTTCAATACTACGCCTGCGGTGTGTGGCCCGGTCATTGGCGTCACCGCTGCCATGGAAGAGGCACGCGCCAACGGCGCAGAGATTGATGATGGCACCATAAACGGTATCAAAGTCGGTCTGATGGGGCCACTGGCCGGTGTCGGCGATCCGCTGGTATGGGGCACATTGCGTCCAATAACTGCTGCCCTCGGCGCATCGTTAGCACTTTCGGGCAACATTCTTGGCCCATTGCTGTTCTTCTTTATTTTCAACGCAGTGCGCCTGGCAATGAAATGGTATGGGCTGCAACTGGGCTTTCGTAAAGGGGTGAATATCGTCAGCGATATGGGGGGGAATTTGCTGCAAAAGCTCACCGAAGGTGCGTCAATTCTCGGTCTGTTTGTGATGGGTGTACTGGTCACCAAATGGACGTCGATCAATGTACCGTTGGTTGTTTCTCAAACACCAGGCCCCGATAGCTCCACCGTCACCATGACCGTGCAAAACATTCTCGATCAGTTGTGCCCGGGTTTGCTGGCGCTTGGCCTGACTCTACTGATGGTGCGTCTGCTTAACAAAAAAATTAATCCGGTGTGGCTCATCTTTGCTCTGTTTGGCTTAGGGATTGTCGGTAACGCACTGGGCTTCCTGTCCTGATTCTTCGCCCCGGTTTAACTACCGGGGCCATCGCTCACACAAGAGGTGGTTATATGCAAACAACGGCTCTGCGTCTTTATGGCAAATGTGATTTACGCCTGGAATCCTTTGATCTTCCTGAAATGCAGGAGGATGAAATTCTCGCCACGGTAGTAACCGACAGCCTTTGCCTCTCATCATGGAAAGAGGCTTGCCTGGGAGAAGATCACAAAAAAGTGCCTGATGATGTGGCGACTCATCCAATCATCATCGGTCACGAGTTCTGTGGCGATATTGTTGCTGTAGGTAAAAAATGGCAGCACAAATTTCAACCGGGTCAGCGTTATGTGATTCAGGCTAACCTGCAACTCCCCGACAGCCCTGATTGCCCCGGCTACTCCTTTCCGTGGGTAGGCGGCGAAGCAACGCATGTGGTTATTCCAAATGAAGTCATGGCACAGGACTGCCTGCTGGCTTATGAAGGCGAAACCTATTTTGAAGGATCGCTGGTTGAGCCGCTCTCCTGTGTAATTGGCGCTTTCAATGCAAACTATCATCTTCAGGAAGGAAGTTATAACCACACGATGGGAATTCGTCCGCAAGGACGCACACTGATCCTCGGCGGCACCGGACCAATGGGTCTTCTGGCGATAGACTATGCGTTGCATGGCCCGATAAATCCATCGCTGCTTGTCGTTACCGATACCAACAACGATAAATTGAGCTATGCACGTAAGCACTATCCTTCAGAACCACAAACACTGATTCATTATCTCAATGCCGCTGATGCATCATTTGATACATTAATGGCATTGAGTGGCGGTCATGGTTTCGATGATGTTTTTGTCTTTGTTCCCAACGAAGGTCTTGTGAAACTTGCCTCTTCCTTGCTGGCGACAGATGGTTGTCTGAATTTCTTTGCTGGTCCGCAGGATAAAAACTTCAGTGCTCCCATTAATTTTTATGATCTGCATTACGCCTTTACGCATTACGTTGGCACATCTGGTGGCAACACTGATGATATGCGAGCGGCCGTTAAATTGATTGAAGAGAAAAAAGTTCAGGCAGCGAAAGTCGTTACGCATATTCTGGGACTGAATACGGCTGGAGAAACGACGCTGGCTCTGCCAGAGATTGGCGGAGGAAAGAAACTGGTCTATACCCATAAATCACTGCCATTAATCGCTCTTGATCAAATTAACGATCCACAACTACGTGAGATCCTCGACCGCCATCAGGGCATCTGGTGTCGGGAAGCTGAACAGTATTTACTGGCGAATACCGCACATATTTGAGGCAGGTAAATATAGGTAGCCAGGCCTGGATGGGGCATGCCATATATTGAATTTGCGAGAGTTTGCAACCTGAATAAGACGTTTACGTCGCATCCACAATAAATATTGGTGGTTAATACTATGAGCGCCCAATCAGGCGCTCATAATAAAAATCACCACATTAAATCATCGGGGATCTTAAAGTCAGCATAGGGATCATCTTCGTCCTGCTCTTCCTGGCTGAGTGCGCTATTTAATACAATAAAAGTCGCATCACGTTGGGCAATTTTATCTGCTACGCTCGCCGGGATAATGGCGTATTCGCTTTCCCCATTGCTATCAATGATCAAACGAGCAATAGCAAGGCGCCCATTTATTAATTGGGTTTGAGTTGTTTTATCAACTTCAATTTTCTTGATAAGATTATTATCAGTGAAATTAAAACCAATATCACCACGAGAAACAGTGATACGATTCATTTCAATAAGCTGTTTAATTTGTGCTTTATATTCTTTCACTAACGCAGCTTGTTTTTGCTGCTCGCTAAGTTGTTTATCACGCTCGAGTTGAGCTTTCTTGTTTTCTTCCACCGCCTCTCGGGCTTCACGAGCCTGAACACGGGATTTTTTAGCCGTTCTCTGGACTTTAGCTGCTTTTTTGCTGGTCACTAATCCCGCTTTTAGCAACTGTTCTTGTAGGGTGAGTTTTGTCATCTTCGTCGTTAAACCTGTTGGAAATTTGCAGGGATTATACTCGCCAAACCTCATAAACTGACGATCTGGATATCAATTTTATTGCTATCGAGAACGCTTTCTTAATACTCGTCCCGTTCGTCGTCTTCCTCCGGTTGTTCCAGAACGCTATAAGCCACGGAACAAAATAACGAATTCAGACGCTGCATATCACCTAACAAGCCTAAGTGAAGTGAACTGGTCTCAATGCTCTGCACGTTTTGCTGATGCAGACGATCAACGTGGGCATGGGAATAACGGCGATTCAAAATACGAAAGCGATGCTTGCTACGGCGTAAACGGCGAGCACTGGTAACATCGCCGGAGAAAAAGACTGACATCGCCAATTTTAAGTTACTGAGCAGTTGGCTATAGAGCGCATCCAGTTCCTTCAGACCATCAATCGAAAACGCCCGTCGTGCTGCCAGCGATTTATCAGCAATTTCACTACCCATGCGCTCGACGATATCTGATGCCTGTTCAAGGTTAAGTGACATCTCAATAATTTCTGCCCAGCGCCGCGACTCCTCTTCTGCCAGTTCCTCTTTTGGCATCCGCGCCAGATAAAGTTTAATGGCGGTGTATAACACATTGATATCGTCCGCCAGCTTGCGCAGCTCTTTCTCCTCACGAGGCGCACCGTGCATCACTTTATATAGTCCTTCCATCATTTGCTCCATCGCGTCGCCAATACGCAGCGTTTCACGGGCGGCATTTGCCAGGGCAAGCGTAGGAGTATCGAGCGCGCTGACATCAAGATGTTTGGGTTTAAGATGCCCGTCAAGTTCAGGGTCATCGCGGATAATACGCTTACAAAACCGCGCCATCGGATCTACAAATGGCAACATCAGCAGACAACGCACCAGGTTATAGAAGACGTGGAAATAGATAACCAGTTCCGCTTTTGGTAGCGGCAACTTACCCATCGTGTTCGCCAGCAGATGGACAAATGGCAGGATAATCAGGCTACCCACCAGCTTAAACAGCAGGCTACCCAAAGCGACACGTCGTGCAGCAGCATTTGCGGCACTGTTGTTGAGCATAGCCAGCAAACCAGAACCAAGGTTTGCGCCAATGACCAGGCACAGCGCTACCGGAAAAGAAATAATACCAGCAGTAGTCAGGGTAGCGGTCAACAGTACAGCGGCAAGACTGGAATAACTGATAATGGCGAACATCGCGCCTATCAACGCATCCAGTAAAATATCGCCCGTCAATGAGGCAAAGATCACCTGAACGCCGCTGGCCTGAGTAATCGGTGTGACGGCCTGAACAATCAACTCCAGTGCCAACAAAATCAACCCAAGACCAATACCTACACGCCCCAACTGCCCGGCACGCGACTGTTTGCGTCCGAGGAAAAAGATAACCCCAATAAAAATGAGTAGCGGTGACAACCAGGATAAGTCGAAGGTGAGGATTCGCGCCATTAGCGCCGTTCCAACATCAGCACCCAGTACAATGACCAGGGCCGGCGCGAGAGCGACAAGATCCTGAGCGACAAAAGATGTCACCAGCATGGTGGTGGCATTACTGCTTTGAACCAACGCGGTAACGCCAATCCCCGCACAAAAGGCAAGCGGTTTTTTTTCTACGCTACGGCTAAGAACGGTACGCAGACGAGCACCAAAGACGCGCATAACGCCAGTGCGCACAATATGCGTCCCCCAAACCAGTAGGGCGACAGCGGAAAGCAGGTGAAGCAAAGTTAGCACGGAATCAGGTTCTCCTTTTTGTTATGCATTTTCCTGTTAAGATTTTTCTAATCACGTTGTTTTTATCCAGGCATTTCACTTGTATGTACTTTCAGTATAAGAGATTTATACAAGAAAGCATTTAAAAAGGCATCTATATAAAAATCCACCTGTACCTGTTGTTATTTTTGTCACATTTTTTCTTGCCGTTTACACCAGATAAACGTTGTCACTTTTGTGACCTCTGAGAAGATAAACAACGAAATATTTAAGACCAGATTCTGTGAATCAAAATAATTAAGTATCAACGGTATTACGGAGATTGAACAGCTTACGGTAGCAAAACGCATAAATTCCTGAATCGCAAAAAAAGAGAAACTAAACAATTTTTGTTTTAAAAAAGATTGCGCAGAAAAGAATAAAGAGAACAATAATACTATTTGTAGCGTAACAGTGGCGACTGCATACGCGTAAAAACCACCTTCAATGCCGATAGCTTTAAGTAAGGAAATTGAATGAACGATATCGGAATAAAAAGGGATACGACCATTACCAACCGAGTAGAATAGATATGTGGCTATCGCGATAACATCCATGACACCCCAAAAAAGAAGAATGTATTTTTTATATTGACGTTGCATAAAGTAAATCCTTTTTACGAAAACAAATATTACCAGGGATTATTATAATTGCGGGCGTTTTTGGATTAACACTCCACCCGTATTTTTTAAACCTCTGTCAGCCATACCTTCACTAAAGAAGACGTCGATACGCCCTTTACTTTTATCGTGATACAGAATACTGCATGAGATACACCTTATCCCCTCTTTGGATTTACGAAAATCCAACCAAAAGCAACCATCAGAAAATACCCACTCCACACCTGTTTTTATATTAATTATCCAATCATTATAACCTGTTGGTTTTTTCCCTAATAGTTCAGTAACTTCGGCTTCTGAACGTCCTTCGAAAGCGAAAAAATCTATTTCATCAATTTTTATCATTTTCAATAATCCATTATTTATGACATTAAATACCGGGGCAAATACCCCGGTATTATCATTTACTCGGCGTCATACCCCAGATTCGGTGCCAGCCAGCGTTCAACATCTGAGACGCTCATACCTTTACGGCGGGCATAGTCTTCAACCTGATCGCGCTGAATTTGCGCTACCGCGTAATACTTGCTGTCCGGGTGGCTGAAGTACCAACCCGAAACCGATGCACCGGGCCACATGGCGAAAGATTCTGTGAGTTTCATGCCGGTATGTTTTTCCACTTCCAGCAACTCCCAGATGGTGGCTTTTTCCGTATGTTCAGGGCAGGCCGGGTAGCCTGGTGCCGGGCGGATTCCCTGATAGTTTTCGCGGATCAGCTCTTCGTTGCTGAGGTTCTCGTTCGGCGCATAGCCCCAGTAGACTTTACGCACACGCTCATGGAGATACTCCGCAAACGCTTCGGCTAAACGGTCGGCAAGCGCTTTCACCATGATTTTGTTGTAATCATCGTGCTGTGCTTCGAAGGCATCAGCCAGTGCGTCCTCTTCCAGCCCGCCGGTCACAGCAAATGCGCCAATGTAATCTGCTTTACCAGAAAGCTTCGGCGCAACGAAGTCAGCGAGACAGTAGTTAGCGAAGCCCGTTTTTTCGGTCTGTTGACGCAGATGGTGGCTGACGTTGATCACATGGGTACGCGTTTCGTCACGGTAGATTTCAATGTCATCGCCCACACGGTTTGCCGGGAACAGGCCCACCACGCCACGTGGATTCAGCGTTTTTTCGGCGCTTAATTTATCCAGCATGTCATTGGCGTCTTTAAACAGGCGCTTCGCCTCAACACCTACCACTTCATCTTCCAGAATGCGCGGATACTTCCCGGCCAGCGACCAGGTCATAAAGAACGGTGTCCAGTCGATGTAATTACGCAGCGTTTCGATGCTGGCTTCGACTTCCTGCACGCCGAGACGGTGCGCCACCGGCGGCGTGTAAGCCTGCCAGTCAAAAGCGAAATCGTTATCGCGCGCCGCTTCCAGCGTGACCGGTGGAGTGCGCGGTTTCTTGCGCCCGTGTTGAATACGCACGGTTTCGTACTCCTTGCGGGTACGAGCGACAAAATCATCACGCTGAGTGTCAGAAAGCAGCGCCGCCACCACACCAACGGTGCGTGAGGCGTTCTGCACATACACCGTCGGGCCACTGTAGTTTTGCTCGATTTTCACCGCCGTGTGCGCTTTAGAGGTGGTCGCGCCGCCGATCAGTAACGGAATGGTGAAACCCTGACGCTCCATCTCTTTCGCCACGTTAACCATTTCATCCAGCGACGGCGTGATAAGCCCCGAAAGGCCAATCAAATCAGCATTCACTTCTTTGGCGGTGCGGAGAATTTTTTCCGCCGGCACCATAACGCCGAGATCAACAATTTCGTAGTTGTTACATTGCAGCACCACGCCAACGATATTTTTACCGATGTCGTGGACGTCACCCTTCACTGTAGCGATCACCATCTTGCCATTAGTTTTGCCCTGCTCTTTGCTGGCTTCTATGAATGGTTCGAGGTAAGCCACCGCCTGCTTCATCACACGCGCCGATTTGACCACCTGCGGCAGGAACATTTTACCTTCGCCAAACAGATCGCCGACCACGTTCATGCCGTCCATCAACGGGCCTTCAATCACTTCAATCGGGCGCGTAGCCTGCTGACGGGCTTCTTCGGTGTCCTGTTCAATAAATTCGGTAATACCTTTGACCAGCGAGTACTCCAGGCGTTTATTCACTTCCCACGAGCGCCACTCCGCCTGCTGGGCGTTGGCGGTGTCGTCGGTTTTGCTGCCGCGATATTTCTCGGCAAGCTCCAGTAAACGCTCGGTGCCATCGTCGCGACGATTAAGAATCACATCTTCCACCGCGTCGCGCAGTTCAGCGGGTAAATCGTCGTAAATCGCCAGTTGCCCGGCGTTGACGATCCCCATATCCATACCGTTACGGATGGCATAGTAGAGGAACACCGCGTGAATGGCTTCGCGCACCGGATCGTTGCCACGGAATGAGAAAGAAACGTTAGAAACACCGCCGGAGATCAGCGCGTGCGGCAGTTCACGTTTGATGTCTTCACACGCGCCGATAAAGTCCTGTGCGTAGTTGTTGTGCTCTTCAATGCCAGTTGCGACCGCGAAGATGTTCGGGTCAAAGATGATATCTTCTGGCGGGAAGCCAACCTCTTCGGTGAGGATTTTGTACGCCCGACGGCAAATCTCGATTTTCCGTGCGCGGGTATCGGCCTGGCCCTGTTCGTCAAAGGCCATCACCACTACTGCCGCACCGTAGCGACGCAACAGTTTCGCATGATGAATAAAGGCGTCGACGCCCTCTTTCATCGAGATAGAGTTAACAATCCCTTTGCCCTGGATACACTTCAGACCTTTTTCAATGACGTCCCATTTTGAGGAGTCGATCATAATCGGCACGCGAGCGATATCCGGTTCACCCGCAATCAGATTAAGGAAACGCACCATCGCCGCTTCGGCGTCGAGCATCCCTTCATCCATGTTGATATCGATAATCTGCGCGCCGTTTTCCACCTGCTGACGCGCCACATCCAGCGCCTCGCTGTATTTCTCTTCTTTAATCAGGCGTTTGAACTTAGCGGAACCGGTGACGTTGGTCCGCTCGCCGACGTTCACAAACAGGCTTTCGTCGCCAATGTTCAGCGGCTCCAGGCCGGACAAACGACAGGCTACGGGAATTTCCGGTAGTTTGCGCGGCGCTAATCCTTCTACTGCACGGCTCATCGCTGCAATATGTTGTGGCGTGGTGCCACAGCAGCCGCCAACAATATTCAGGAATCCCGCTTCTGCCCATTCACGTATTTGTTTTGCCATCGTGTCGGCGTCGAGATCGTATTCACCAAAGGCGTTGGGCAGCCCAGCATTCGGGTGCGCGGTAACGTAGCATTCCGCAATCCGTGACAGCTCCTGCACGTACTGGCGCAGTTCATCGGGCCCCAGCGCACAGTTCAGGCCAAAGGTCAGCGCTTCGGCGTGGCGCAATGAGTTGTAAAATGCTTCAGTGGTCTGCCCGGAGAGCGTGCGCCCGGAGGCGTCAGTGATGGTGCCGGAGATCATTATCGGCAGTTCAACGCCCAGCGCTTCGAACTCCGTTTTCACCGCAAAGACCGCCGCTTTGGCGTTAAGGGTGTCGAAAACGGTTTCAATCAGGATCAGATCCGCACCGCCTTCCACCAGCGCTTTAGTGGATTCTCGATAAGCCGCCACCAGCTGGTCAAAAGTGATGTTGCGGAATGCTGGATCGTTCACGTCCGGAGAAATAGACGCCGTGCGGTTGGTCGGGCCGAGAACACCGGCAACATAGCGCGGTTTCTCCGGCGTACGGGCGGTCCACTCGTCAGCACAGGCACGCGCCAGCTTCGCCGCCGCAAAGTTGATTTCCGCCGACAGGGATTCCATCTGGTAATCCGCCATCGCAATAGTCGTGGAGTTGAAGGTGTTGGTTTCGATGATATCCGCGCCCGCTTCAAAGTAGGCGTTGTGGATAGCGGCGATCACTTCCGGTTTGCTGAGTACCAGCAGGTCGTTGTTGCCTTTGAGATCGCATGGCCAGTCGGCAAAGCGTTCACCACGAAAATCGGCTTCGTTCAGTCGATAGCTCTGGATCATAGTGCCCATACCGCCATCCAGCACCAGAATACGTTCATTTAACTGCGCACGCAGTTGTTCCACTTTGCTGCTCACACTTGCTCCCGACACGCTCAACCCAGATTTAATAAAAATTCAACAAACCATACTGGCATAAACGCATCTGTGGTAAAAGCGAGCACCACGCAACATGAGATTTGTTCAACATTAACTCATCGGATCAGTGTGGCAACTATTGCATTAGATAGCAATAAAAATGAAAATGATTTCCACGATACAGAAAAAGGAGGCTGTCATGGTCGCACCTGTTCCCGCAAAACGCGGCAGAAAACCCGCCGCTGCCACCGCCCCCGCTACCGGGCAAGTACAGTCTTTAACGCGTGGCCTGAAATTACTGGAATGGATAGCCGAATCCAATGGCAGTGTGGCACTCACGGAACTGGCACAGCAAGCGGGATTACCCAACTCTACCACCCATCGATTGCTCACAACCATGCAGCAACAGGGCTTTGTCCGTCAGGTTGGCGAACTGGGTCACTGGGCGGTGGGCGCACATGCCTTTGTGGTTGGCAGCAGCTTTTTGCAAAGCCGCAACCTGCTTGCCATTGTTCACCCTATTCTGCGGAAATTAATGGAAGATTCTGGTGAGACAGTCAACCTGGCGGTACTCGATCAAAGCGACCATGAAGCCGTCATCATCGACCAGGTGCAATGTACACAACTGATGCGTATGTCCGCGCCCATTGGTGGCAAACTACCAATGCATGCTTCCGGTGCGGGTAAAGCGTTTTTATCGCAACTCAGTGAAGAGCAGGTCACGAAACTGCTGCATCGCAAAGGGTTACATGCCTATACCCACGCTACTCTGGTGTCGCCAGTCCACCTGAAAGAAGATCTCGCCCAGACACGCAAACGGGGTTATTCATTTGATGATGAAGAACATGCATTGGGTCTGCGCTGCCTGGCATCATGTATTTTTGATGAACATCGCGAACCATTTGCCGCTATTTCAATTTCCGGGCCAGTATCGCGCATCACCGATGACCGCGTGACTGAGTTTGGCGCAATGGTCATTAAAGCCGCGAAGGAAGTGACGCTGGCATACGGTGGAATGCGGTAAGAAAAGTGATGCGTTATACCCGGAGCGTGCCGGGTATAACGATCAATTTATTTTTTTATCGATTTACTGGTGGCCTGCAAAATATAGGGCTTAAGCAGTTTCGCAACTGCTGCAAATACCGGTACGACGACTGAGTTACCAAATTGACGGTAAGCCTGTGTATCTGAAACCGGTATACGGAACGGTTTCCCGCCAGGGGATTCAAATCCCATCAGACGAGCACACTCGCGAGGCGTTAATCTGCGTGGTCTGTTCGCCTGATTTTCAGCATTGTTAAAATCTATCTCCCCAAGCGCCTTGTCCCAGCCCCGGTCGATCAATATTTCTGAGCCATCTTTATGGTAACGGGCAGATAATGTCCTGGCGACGCTATTTGCATTATTTGGATCAACCAACCCAAATCCAAAACCATTGCCTTTCGCCGCATGTTTTTTGGCATAGTTATACAGATATTGCCAGAGCTTTGGGCTGAGGATGTATTTGCTATCAACAGAGGATTCCAGTAGTTGACCAAAGAGCGGTCTTTGCTGCGGATAGAAACGATCAATATCCCGTAAAGTAAAACCTTGATGAATATTGAGATCACGACGGAAACCCACCAGCACAATCCGCTCACGATGCTGCGGGAGGAAATGTTTGCCATCAATGATTTTAGGATCATCCTTCCCGGTTTCATGAGCGTTGGCCACTTCATAGCCCAGCTCATCCAGGGTATTCATAATGACCTTAAAGGTCTTACCTTTATCATGGCTTTTTAAGTTTTTGACATTTTCCAGTACAAATATCGCCGGGCGCTTTGCTTTAATAATCCGTGCAACATCAAAAAATAGAGTGCCTTGTGTTTCGCATTCAAAACCGTGCGCACGCCCGAGAGAATTTTTCTTACTGACCCCTGCCAGACTGAATGGCTGGCAAGGAAATCCCGCCAGTAATACGTCGTGATCAGGAATATGACGCTGAATATGTGCATACGCTTGTTTTTCACTTACCGTATCATCGGCGCTTAACGTGACCTCGCGTATATCATGATTAAATGTATGGCTACTTTCGTCGTTATACCAGTTTGCCTTATAAGTGCGAACAGCCTCCTTATTCCACTCACTGGTAAATACACATTGACCTCCAATTGCCTCAAACCCCTTACGGATACCACCAATTCCGGCAAATAGATCAATAAACCGAAACGCATAATTTGGATGGTGGGCTGGTGGCTCTGGAAGCATTTTTCTTAATAGCTCAACTTCCGCCTGAGTGAGTGTTTTTGGTTTACTTTTGCCATTTACCCAGCGGTTAAGTGTTTCCCGACTCCACTCATTTTTACCAATTTTTCTAAGTAATTCAGCAACGTATTTCTGATCGTAGATTTCCAGAACCCGATCGATAAGTTGTTTATCGCGCTCCTGTTGGTTTTTTTCATCATTGGCTGCTTTCTCCAGCAGCTCCTGAGCTAACAGATCGAATTCAGTCATATTTTCTCCCGGAATTAGTGGGTGAAAATATATCACTCATTTGACCCAGATAAAATGTGACTACACCTGTGGCCGGTAACGCACGCTAAATCGCTGCCTGCGCCGATACGCATAAACATCTTCCACATGCCCTTCACGTATGCGGTTTTGTAGTGCGCGCCAGTAATCAGCGCGGAACAGGTCGGCGTGCATCTCTTCAAACAGCGGACCAATACGCGGGTCGGCACATAGCCAGTGGCGAAACTCTTCCGGGAAAACATCGCCCGGCGAGACGCTGTACCACGGTTCGCTGGCAAGTTCGTCCTCCGGGTAGCGCGACGGCGGGATGTCGCGGAAGTTCACTTCCGTCATGTAGCAAATTTCATCGTAATCATAAAACACCACACGCCCGTGACGGGTGACACCGAAGTTTTTAAACAGCATGTCGCCAGGGAAAATGTTAGCAGCGGCAAGCTGGCGAATAGCGTTACCGTATTCTTCAATGGCGTCGCGCAACTGCTGACCTTCCACTTGTTCCAGCCAGATATTAAGCGGCACCATCCGTCGCTCAATATAAAGATGACGAATCACTATCTGTTCGCCGAGATCGGTGATTTTTTCTGCTGCTTCCTGAAACAGTAATTCCATTAATGCCGGGGAAATATGCCGCTTCTCCAGCACAAAGTTTTCAAACTCCTGGGTGTCCGCCATTCGACCCACGCGATCGTGCTCTTTAACCAGTTGATAGCAGGCACGAACGTGAGCGGCAGACATCTCTTTCTGCGGCGCGAACTTGTCTTTGATGACTTTGAATACCCGATCAAAACCCGGCAGCGTAAACACCAACATCACCATGCCACGAATACCCGGCGCTTCAATGAACTGCTCATTACAGCCCTGTAGATAAACGAGATATTCGCGGTAGCTTTCGGTTTTGGCGTGTTTCTGGCAACCGATAGCCATATACAATTCTGCGGTCGTTTTGCCCGGCAGAATTTCCCGTAGCCACTCAACCAGCGCTGCGGGCAGCGGCGCATAAACCATAAAATAAGAACGCGCAAAGCCAAAAACAATGCTCGCTTCGGCGGTCGTCGTCAGGCAGGTATCAATAAATAACTCGCCGTCGTCCGTCTGATGGATCGGCAGCAAAAATGGCAATGTGCCGAAAGGTGTGATCAGTTTGCCCACCAACCAGGCGGCTTTATTGCGATAAAACAGTTCGTTCGCCACCTGTAAATGGCTTTCCGCGAGGTTGTCTGTCCCCAACATTTCTGTCAGATGGCGAATGATGTAATGAATGTCACGGCTTTTATTTTGCCAGCGCAGACGCAGCGGCAGATCGCTGATAACGCGCATTAGCAGAGATTCCCAGCCGTGATCGGGATAAAAGTCTTTTGCCAGCGGGCGCGGAATAGTACGAAAGCGGCGCTCTGGCTGGGAACTAAAGATAAAAAGCCGCTCGGGAGTAAGCGAACGGTGATCAAATAACCGACAGTACATGGAGTTAAAAAAGCTCTCCGCAATCTCGAAGCGCGGGTAGTCCGGCAACAGCCGGGTGTAATGCTCTTTGACGCGCAGTAAAAATGCCGCGTCCGTGCTTTGGCCGTTGGTAATGCAGCGCAGTTGCTCCACTACCAGACCGACGTGATGATCGTAAAGATGGATACGGCTTTTCATCGCCTGCTGGACAGCATGCCAGTCGGCTTGTTCGAAACGCTGCTGCGCCCCGGAAGTCACTTCAAGAAATCGACCATACTGAGCGTCGAAACCTTGCAAAATAGTTTGTGCAATCAGTAATTCCAGGCCACGCGGCATCGCCTCTCCTTAATTCGCCCCTCGCCTTACGGAAAGGGGCGTTGGTTATTAGAACTGCGATTCTTCGGTGGAGCCGGTCAGCGCGGTAACCGACGACGTGCCGCCCTGAATAATGGTCGTCACTTTATCGAAGTAACCTGTACCCACTTCCTGTTGATGAGAAACGAAGGTGTAGCCATCTTTCGCGGCGGCAAATTCCGGTTGCTGCACTTTTTCAACATAGTGCTTCATACCTTCGCCCTGGGCATAGGCGTTTGCCAGGTCGAACATGTTAAACCACATGCTGTGGATGCCTGCCAGGGTGATGAACTGGAACTTGTAGCCCATATCCGACAGCTGCTGCTGGAAGCTGGCAATAGTTTTGTCGTCGAGATTTTTCTGCCAGTTGAAGGACGGCGAGCAGTTATAAGCCAGCAGTTTGCCTGGATATTTCGCGTGGATAGCTTCCGCAAAGCGACGCGCCAGTTCCAGATCCGGCGTAGAGGTTTCACACCAAACCAGGTCAGCATACGGCGCATACGCCAGGCCACGGCTGATTGCTTGCTCAATGCCTGCATGAGTACGGAAGAAGCCTTCGTTGGTGCGCTCGCCGGTAATAAATTCGCTGTCATACGGGTCGCAATCGGAGGTGATCAAATCCGCCGCATCAGCATCGGTACGTGCAACCAGCAGGGTTGGAACGCCCGTAACGTCGGCAGCCAGACGCGCCGCAACCAGTTTCTGGATTGCTTCCTGAGTTGGCACCAGTACTTTACCGCCCATATGACCGCATTTTTTCACGGACGCCAGCTGATCTTCGAAGTGAACTGCCGCTGCACCGGCTTCAATCATCGCTTTCATCAGTTCAAAGGCATTCAGGACACCGCCAAAACCGGCTTCCGCATCGGCAACGATCGGCAGGAAGTAATCGACATAGCGCGGATCGCCCGGCTCAATGCCCGCGGACCATTGGATCTGATCGGCACGACGGAAGGTGTTGTTGATCCGCTCCACCACAGCTGGCACCGAGTTTGCCGGATAGAGCGACTGATCCGGATACATGCTGGCCGCCAGGTTAGCGTCCGCGGCTACCTGCCATCCCGACAGATAGACTGCTTCAATACCCGCTTTCGCCTGTTGCAGCGCCTGACCGCCAGTCAGTGCGCCGAGGCTGTTGATGTAGCCTTTTTTCGACTCACCGTGCAGCAGTCGCCACATTTTCGCCGCACCCAGTTGTGCCAGCGTGCATTCCGGATTGACTGAACCACGTAATTTCACCACATCTTCCGCACTGTACGGGCGAGTAATGCCTTCCCAACGCGGTTGAGTCCACTCTTTCTGTAATTCTTCAATTTGTTGTGTACGGGTTTTCATGTGCAGATGCTCCATAGTTATGTGGTGGTTTACGCTAACAGGCGGTAGCCTGGCAGGGTCAGGAAATCAATTAACTCATCGGAAGTGGTGATCTGTTCCATCAAGCGTGCGGCATCGTCAAAACGCCCCTGGGAGAAACGTTCTTCGCCCAGTTCGCTGGCAATGACTTTCATCTCTTCGCCCAGCATCTGGCGGAACAAGGCTTTGGTCACCGGTTTGCCATTACTCAACGTTTTTTGGTGATGGATCCACTGCCAGATGGAGGTACGGGAAATTTCAGCCGTCGCCGCATCTTCCATCAGGCCATAAATCGGCACGCAGCCGTTGCCGGAGATCCATGCTTCGATGTACTGCACAGCCACGCGAATGTTGGCGCGCATACCTTCTTCGGTGCGTTCACCATCACAAGGTGCCAGCAGCTGATCGGCAGTAATCGGCGCGTCTTGTTCGCGCATCACTTCAAGCTGATTTTTACGGGAGCCGAGAATGTCGTTGAATACCGCCATTGCCGTGTCAGCAAGGCCAGGGTGGGCAATCCATGTGCCATCGTGACCGTTGTTGGCTTCCAGCGCTTTATCCGCTTTTACTTTGTTCAGCACCTGGTTATTGCGCTCTTCATCTTTGCTCGGAATAAACGCCGCCATGCCGCCCATCGCAAAAGCACCGCGTTTATGGCAGGTTTTTATCAACAGGCGTGAGTAAGCATTCAGGAATGGTTTATCCATCGTCACGGCCTGTCTGTCTGGCAGGACTCGATCGGGATAGTTTTTCAACGTTTTGATATAGCTGAAGATGTAATCCCAGCGACCGCAATTCAGACCAACAATATGGTCACGCAACGCGTGAAGGATTTCGTCCATCTGGAACACAGCGGGCAGCGTTTCAATCAGCAACGTCGCCTTGATGGTGCCGCGCGGCAGATTAAAGCGATCTTCTGCATAGCTGAAGACTTCGCGCCACCAGGCCGCTTCCTGCCAGGACTGGGTTTTCGGCAGATAGAAATAGGGACCGCTGCCCTTTGCCAACAGTGCCTGATAGTTGTGGAAGAAATAGAGCGCAAAATCAAACAGGCTGCCAGGAATTGCTTCGCCGCGCCAGGTGACATGTTTTTCCGGCAAGTGCAGACCGCGTACCCGACAAATCAAAACCGCTGGATTGGGCTTGAGCTGATAAATTTTGCCTGCTTCATTGGTGTAACTGATGGTGCCATTAACCGCATCGCGCAGGTTAATTTGCCCGTCGATCACTTTGTTCCAGTCCGGGGCCAGTGAATCTTCGAAATCGGCCATAAAGACTTTCACATTGGCGTTCAGTGCGTTGATCACCATCTTGCGCTCAACCGGGCCAGTTATCTCGACTCGACGATCTTGTAAGTCCGCGGGAATACCACGAATTTTCCAGTCTGTATCACGAATGGAAGCTGTTTCCGAAATAAAATCAGGCAACGTTCCGTTATCAATATCTTGCTGCTGCTGAATGCGCGCCGCCAGTAATTTATTCCGCTGAGGTGTAAAACGTGTCACCAGTTCAGTGAGAAATGCTACAGCATCAGAAGTAAGAATATGCTTCTCCTGCTCACCGAATGGCATGGTAAAGGTTAATTCTTCGGTTGTTGTTGCCTGTTGATTCATTGAGTAAGCCCTCGTCTTTGATCCTGTTGCATCCCAAATGTGAACGAAGGATCGTTGTGCGCTTTTCGTTCAGCACGACTAAGACTACTCAATTAAATTGTAAAATCAAAAACAATTTCCATTTTTAATTTAATTAATGGTTAACTTATTGATAACAGTAAAATTAAAAATTATTTACTTAATGAAGAAGTTTTCGGAAATAAAAAAGGCACCCGAAGGTGCCTGATTCAACATGCTGAAACGCTTAACGATCGACTGCTACAGAAGATTAATCCAGCGTTGGATTCATGCGACGCAGATCATATGGCGTAATTTGATAGACGTAATAGTTCAGCCAGTTGGTAAACAGCAAATTACCGTGACTACGCCAGCTCGCTCGCGGTGTATTTTGCGGATCATTATGCGGGAAATAGTTATACGGTACATCTGGATTCAGCCCGGCTTCCACATCGCGGAAATATTCCTGCGCCAGCGTTTGCGCATCATATTCGGGATGGCCTGTCACAAAGGCAATGCGCTTATCTTTGCTGGCAAACAGATAGGCATCCCCTTCTTCTGTCTCCGCCAGAATTTCCAGATCGGTGTAATCACGAATCAACGCTGCCGGAAAGTCAGCATAGCGCGAATGTGGTGCCAGGAATGAATCATCAAAGCCACGCGTCAGAAGTGCATGAGGATGGAGAATGTGATGTTCGTAAACGCCAGAGAGTTTGTCAGTGCGGGTTTGCTTAGGAATGCCATAGAGGATATTGAGCGCAGCCTGTACCGCCCAACAGACAAACAGCGTTGAGGTGACGTGATCTTTCGACCACTCCAGCACCTGTTTGATTTGCGGCCAGTAAGCGACGTCATTAAACTCCACCAGTCCCAGCGGCGCGCCGGTGACGATCAGGCCATCAAAGTTCTGCTCCTGAATATCTTCAAAGTTGCAATAGAAGTTGTTCAGATGCTCTGCGGGCGTGTTGCGCGATTCACGGGAATCGATGCGCAACAGCTGAATATCGACCTGCAAAGGCGAGTTTGAAAGCAGACGCAGAAACTGATTTTCAGTTTCAATCTTCTTCGGCATCAGGTTAAGGATAAGCACCTTTAGCGGACGAATTTCCTGACCAGACGCGCGAGAAGTTGTCATCACAAAGACATTTTCTTCACGCAAGAAATTGACGGCGGGTAGCTCGTCCGGCACACGAATCGGCATAACCTGATTACCTCACTACATACGCTTATACGTTTAGACATCCAGATAGCTGAAGATAACCAGAAAATTTGCCAATGTCGAGCCTGCATGTTGAAGGTGAGAAAGTTTCAAGGAAAAGGCTACGTTAGAATATAAGAATGACTAAAAGGAGAGAAAATGGTTATTAGTATTCGCCGCTCACGGCATGAGGAAGGGGAAAAGCTCATTGCGATTTGGTGTCGTTCTGTCGACGCCACTCACGATTTTTTATCAGCAGAGTATCGGGCCGAGCTGGAAGAGCTGGTGCGTTCCTTTCTGCCGAAAGCACCGTTGTGGGTCGCGGTTAATGAGCTGGATCAACCGGTTGGGTTTATGTTGTTAAGTGGGCAGCATATGGATGCGCTGTTTATCGATCCTGATGTGCGCGGCTGCGGCGTGGGTCGGATGCTGGTGGAGCATGCACTCTCCATGGCCCCGGAACTGACAACCAATGTTAATGAGCAAAATGAGCAGGCGGTTGGGTTCTATAAGAAGATGGGTTTTAAGGTTACGGGACGCTCTGAGGTGGACGATTTGGGGAAACCGTATCCGTTGCTGAATCTGGCGTATGTGGGGGAATAAGCTGCCCCCTATCGTGCTATCGTGCCTGCGTAAGCTGGAGCAGACGCGCCAGCGTCGCATCCGGCATTTTTTTGCACCAACGCAAAAAGGCCCAGTCTTCCGACCGGGCCTTCTGCTTTATTTGATGCCTGGCAGTTCCCTACTCTCGCATGGGGAGACCCCACACTACCATCGGCGCTACGGCGTTTCACTTCTG
>NZ_JAEOHX010000050.1:0-768 GCF_019366485.1 Escherichia sp. GZ89
GGTGATGCTGCCAACTTACTGATTTAGTGTATGATGGTGTTTTTGAGGTGCTCCAGTGGCTTCTGTTTCTATCAGCTGTCCCTCCTGTTCAGCTACTGACGGGGTGGTGCGTAACGGCAAAAGCACCGCCGGACATCAGCGCTATCTCTGCTCTCACTGCCGTAAAACATGGCAACTGCAGTTCACTTACACCGCTTCTCAACCCGGTACGCACCAGAAAATCATTGATATGGCCATGAATGGCGTTGGATGCCGGGCAACCGCCCGCATTATGGGCGTTGGCCTCAACACGATTTTACGTCACTTAAAAAACTCAGGCCGCAGTCGGTAACCTCGCGCATACAGCCGGGCAGTGACGTCATCGTCTGCGCGGAAATGGACGAACAGTGGGGCTATGTCGGGGCTAAATCGCGCCAGCGCTGGCTGTTTTACGCGTATGACAGGCTCCGGAAGACGGTTGTTGCGCACGTATTCGGTGAACGCACTATGGCGACGCTGGGGCGTCTTATGAGCCTGCTGTCACCCTTTGACGTGGTGATATGGATGACGGATGGCTGGCCGCTGTATGAATCCCGCCTGAAGGGAAAGCTGCACGTAATCAGCAAGCGATATACGCAGCGAATTGAGCGGCATAACCTGAATCTGAGGCAGCACCTGGCACGGCTGGGACGGAAGTCGCTGTCGTTCTCAAAATCGGTGGAGCTGCATGACAAAGTCATCGGGCATTATCTGAACATAAAACACTATCAATAAGTTGGAGTCATTACC
>NZ_JAEOHX010000051.1:0-720 GCF_019366485.1 Escherichia sp. GZ89
TTCTTTAAGGTAAGGAGGTGATCCAACCGCAGGTTCCCCTACGGTTACCTTGTTACGACTTCACCCCAGTCATGAATCACAAAGTGGTAAGCGCCCTCCCGAAGGTTAAGCTACCTACTTCTTTTGCAACCCACTCCCATGGTGTGACGGGCGGTGTGTACAAGGCCCGGGAACGTATTCACCGTGGCATTCTGATCCACGATTACTAGCGATTCCGACTTCATGGAGTCGAGTTGCAGACTCCAATCCGGACTACGACGCACTTTATGAGGTCCGCTTGCTCTCGCGAGGTCGCTTCTCTTTGTATGCGCCATTGTAGCACGTGTGTAGCCCTGGTCGTAAGGGCCATGATGACTTGACGTCATCCCCACCTTCCTCCAGTTTATCACTGGCAGTCTCCTTTGAGTTCCCGGCCGGACCGCTGGCAACAAAGGATAAGGGTTGCGCTCGTTGCGGGACTTAACCCAACATTTCACAACACGAGCTGACGACAGCCATGCAGCACCTGTCTCACGGTTCCCGAAGGCACATTCTCATCTCTGAAAACTTCCGTGGATGTCAAGACCAGGTAAGGTTCTTCGCGTTGCATCGAATTAAACCACATGCTCCACCGCTTGTGCGGGCCCCCGTCAATTCATTTGAGTTTTAACCTTGCGGCCGTACTCCCCAGGCGGTCGACTTAACGCGTTAGCTCCGGAAGCCACGCCTCAAGGGCACAAC
>NZ_JAEOHX010000052.1:0-708 GCF_019366485.1 Escherichia sp. GZ89
CGGGTCCGCCAGGCACAGCAGCCCGCCCAGCGCCATCAGCAGCCCCCCGGCCCATATCCAGCGGACAAACGGTTTGTAGTACAGGCGCACGGCCCACGCGCCGTTGTCCAGCTCCTCCCCGAGCGCGGCGTACAGGTCGCGGGTCAGCCCGCCGTCAATCGCCGCCTCGGTCATCACCATCCGGCTGGTGTTGTAGAGCCGTTTCTCCGCGTGCAGCACCGCCTCCGGCTCGCCGTGGCGCGTCACCCCGATGAGGGCCACCCCGCCGCGGTAGTTGGGCCCGGTGATGTCCCGCACCTCCCGGAAGGTGAAGCGGTAGTCGTGAATGGTCACGCTGTCGCCCGCCCGCATCCGCACGTCACGCTCCACGCTGTAATTCTGGCTGAAGGCGATACCGGTAATCGTCACCGCCAGCCCGAGGTGCGCCGCCACCATTCCCCAGTAGCTGAGAGAGGTTTTCGTGCCGCGGGACACGCGCTGTACGGCTTCGGCCACCGCCAGCACCGCAATCCAGCAGGCCATCGCCATCCCCACCGCCGTCATGGCGATGATTCTATCTTCCAGCAGCCATGGCAAAAGTACCGACAGCACCAGGGTGGAGACCAGGGCGGTGAGCAGCAGTTTCCTGATGTTACGCGGCCGGTCCCGGCCCCAGCGCACCAGTGGCCCCACCCCCAGCAGCAGGGCAAAGGGGACCATCAGCCAGGT
>NZ_JAEOHX010000053.1:0-704 GCF_019366485.1 Escherichia sp. GZ89
GAGTCGCCGTGGAAAATCACCGCGTCAAACGGCTGCGCCATCAGCGTTTCCGCTTTCGCAAACTGGACACGCGCCGCGACGGCGGCGGGGAGACGTTTCGCCAGATCGCGGTGGAAGGCGTCGTCTGACCATAGCGCCTGACTGCCGACGGCGAGAACGGCGGCAAGCTGCGTCAACGCGTCCTGTTCATCATCAGCCAGGCATAACACCCGTTCACGCGGCAACAGCGTCCAGGTATTACGCTCGCCGGTCGGCCCCGGTAGCAGGCGCTGCGTGCCGGCCTGCGCCAGATCGGCGAATTGTCGGCAGAGCGTCTGTAGCGCCGGGCGATCCGCCGCCCATTGCGTCAGAGCGGTCAACGGCGCGAGTAGCGTGGTTTTAAGCTGCGCATCCACCGGGTAACGCGCATCCTGACGAGTCAGCGTCGTATTGAGCGCATTGGGCGGGCGGTGTGCCAGCAGGCGGTAGAGATAGAGCGGCCCTCCCGCTTTTGGCCCGGTGCCGGACAGGCCTTCGCCGCCAAACGGCTGGACGCCGACGACCGCGCCCACCATATTACGGTTAACGTACAGGTTGCCGACATGGGCGGAACCGGTGACTTGCGCAATGGTTTCATCAATACGGGTATGTACGCCCAGCGTTAGCCCGTAGCCGGAAGCGTTAATCTGTTCGATAAGCTCCGCCAGTTGGTTACGGTTATAACG
>NZ_JAEOHX010000054.1:0-695 GCF_019366485.1 Escherichia sp. GZ89
CCGGCGGCGGTGGCACTGGCTGCTGCCTCCTCTGCCTTAATGGATGCTTCACGGGCCGATGATGCAGCTACTGTCTCCGAGCCTGCCGCAGCTGAGGCGCTCTGTTCCGCTGCCGTTTCAGAAGACTTAGCATTCGTCTCGGACGTTTTTGCCGCCTTCGCGGAATTTCCTGCCGCCGTTGCCGAGGAGGCTGCACTGCTGGCGCTTGTGGAGGCGTTCGTTTCTGATGATTTTGCCGCCTCTTTGGAGGCAGCCGCATCTCTGGCTGAAGTGGCGGCTTCTGACGCTTTCGTCGTCGCAGTGGATGCAGAAGTGGCTGCTGATTGTTGTGACGCTGCCGCATTCGTTTCTGACGTTTTCGCGGCACCGGCACTGGTGGCCGCCGCGCTTTTTGAGGACTCTGCAGCGGCAGCACTTTTTGACGCTTCCGTGGCCTTTGTTGATGCTGTTCCTGCGCTGGAAGATGCTGACTGAGCAGACGATGCGGCCTGTCCGGCTGACGTGCTGGCTGCGCGTGCTGAGTCCGCAGCATCAGTCGCATGGGTTGCCGCCTCACTGGCTGATGTGCTGGCATCGCTGGCTGACTTCTTCGCGGCTGCCGTGTTCTGTGCCACTGCGGACGCGTTACGCGCCACCTCTTCCACCATCAGTTCAAAACGGCGCAGTGCCTCCGGACGGGCATCATCCTCCGTCAT
>NZ_JAEOHX010000055.1:0-617 GCF_019366485.1 Escherichia sp. GZ89
GCTCACCGATAACACTTCTCCCGAATAAACCAGGCGAACAGGCTCAAGCGCCTTATTGTCATTTTTGGCAGCAATATCCAGTAATATAATCTCGCCCGATTCAACATCCTGCAGTTGAAGTCGGGTCTGTTCAAAAGGTTCGCTGGCCTGTAAATAAACCGTACCACCGCTGCTTTGAACCCTCAGTTTACCTTTGAGCATTGCCGGAAAACCTACACGAACGTTGCGGTCGACAAAGACAATTCGCTCATGGTTAACAGAAAGTGGAATAAGCAGAGGGATCCGTTCCCATTTCATCAGCTCCACAGCCTGTGCTGATGAAAACCATAAAAGGAGAATTATCGGCCACCATTTACACTTAAAATTAAGGACTTTAAACATCGCCATTAAAACATCCCCTTTTTCTCTGGCTCAGGGACCACTGCAGCTTCAAGTCGTTGTGGGACGCCTTTATAGCAATCAAGCGCCAGACCAAAAGCATTGCGCTCCGGATCACCTTCCCAGCGGACAATATGCAGGGGGTATCTGGCCAGTGCCCGTTTTACAGGTTCTGTGTGATAGTATTCATCGACTACCAAATCCAGACTGACCTCCCAACTGTCATCGCTCTCAATGAT
>NZ_JAEOHX010000056.1:0-615 GCF_019366485.1 Escherichia sp. GZ89
GAAGTATCACCTGGTTGATTAATCCATGCCGGATGGCGCTGAATGCCATCCGGCAATAGCGGTTTACATCAACGGCTTTTGTCCACGCTGCCACCAGCGCAGCAGCAGCCGATCCGCGCTTTCCGCCGCGCTGCCGGTAACACGATCGATCAGTTTTTTACGCTGCATATAGCGCACATTCAGCACCTCGCGCCCTTCCATCAGGCCGAGGATAACCTCATCGCTGGTGTTAATCTCATCAACCAGTCCCTTCTCCAGCGCCTGCTGACCGTACCAGTGTTCGCCCGTGGCGACCTGTTCAATGTCCAGAGCCGGACGCATCCGCTGCACAAACTCTTTGAACAGATGGTGCGTTTCGTTGAGATCTTCACGAAACTTCTGCCGCCCTTCTTCCGTATTCTCGCCTAACAAAGTCAGGGTACGTTTGTACTGCCCTGCGGTATGCAGTTCAATATCAATGTCTTTACTTTTGAGAAAGCGGTTAAAGTTCGGGATTTGCGCGACAACACCAATTGACCCCACAATAGCGAACGGCGCCGCGATAATTTTTTCCGCCACGCAGGCCATCATGTAGCCTCCGCTTGCCGCGACTTTATCCACCGTCACGGTCAGCGG
>NZ_JAEOHX010000057.1:0-614 GCF_019366485.1 Escherichia sp. GZ89
CAGCGTATCCAGATAAGTTGACATACGCTGCGTCATTTCCAGCGTGGCGCTGTCATGGGAACCGAAAATCAGCGCTTCAGTTTTACGTCGCGGCTTTTCAAGATAATACACATCCTGTTTCAGACGCGTTTCCTGAAGTCCTTCACCTGTCGATGGCGTAGTGGTCGCGGCGATGTTGTCATAAATTTGCCAGGTAACATACCGCCAGGTGTCCACGCGTTTATGAATAGCGTGAGTGATATCGACAATTTGATAGCTTTTGTCTTTCAACCAGGCGTTGACGGCGCTCTGTACCATAACGCCCATCGTTACCAGCAGCACAATGATCAGCAATAAGAAGAAACGGGTAATGCTTCCCGGTAGAAGGGAGAATCGGGTAGAGACCGTTGTGTCAGACTGACTCATTTATGTTTACGACCTGTAAAAGCAACGCTGAAGGTGAAGGGCAGTATAAAGGGTAATGAATGAATTTCCAGACTCTTACGTCATGCCGGGCAACTTAACACGCGCTCCGTCGGCGGGACGGGAAAAGCGTACAACCTTCGCAAAACGGTACAAATATAAAGACTACTTATAAATGTTTAGCACTAAATATCAAGAAATTATTTGCTAAT
>NZ_JAEOHX010000058.1:0-601 GCF_019366485.1 Escherichia sp. GZ89
TCGGCGCGGAACATCGTTTTAATCCCTCTGACGGCCTGGCGAATGCGATCGCGATTCTCTATTAATGCAAAGCGTACATGGGTGTCGCCATAGTCACCAAAGCCTATCCCTGGAGAAACGCAAACCTTCGCCTCATTCAGCAGCTTCTTGGCAAACTCAAGCGATCCCATCGCCGCATATTGCTCCGGGATTTTCGCCCAGACGTACATTGAGGCTTTCGGCATTTCAACCATCCAGCCCGCCTCATGCAGTCCCTTCACCAGCACATCGCGACGACGCTTATACTGCTCGGCGATATCGCGCACGCACTGCTGATCGCCTTCCAGAGCGGCGATAGCCGCCACCTGAAGCGGGGTAAAAGCACCATAATCGTGATAACTTTTAATGCGCGCCAGCGCGCTGACCAGGGTTTTATTGCCCACCATAAACCCAATACGCCAGCCCGCCATATTATAGCTTTTCGACAGTGTGAAAAATTCGACCGCCACGTCGCGCGCGCCGGGCACCTGCATAATGGATGGCGCTTTCCAGCCGTCGTACACGATATCGGCATACGCCAGATCGTGCACCACCAGCACATCATAACGTTTAGCCAGAGCGA
>NZ_JAEOHX010000059.1:0-598 GCF_019366485.1 Escherichia sp. GZ89
TGCGCCGATTGGTGGTACCGGAAATTATGGAAGATGCGTTGCGAATGGCGGGAAGAGCAGTTGCGTGCTGTTTGCCTGGTCAGCAAAAAAGCATCTCCCTATGTCAGCTATGAAGCCATGATGCATAAACGTGAGCAGCGCCGTAAGTCGCTGGAGTTTTTCCGTTCTCATGAACTGGTGAACGAAGACGGCGACACGCTGGACATGGAGGATGTGGTAAACGCCAGCAGCAGCAACCCTGCGCATCGCCGTAATGAAATGATGGCCTGTGTTAAGGGGCTGGAGCTGATCGCGGAAATGCGCGGAGACTGCGCGGTGTTTTATACCATCACCTGCCCGTCACGCTTCCATTCCACGCTAAATAACGGCAGGCCCAACCCGACCTGGACAAATACGACGGTAAGACAAAGCAGTGATTATCTGGTCGGCATGTTTGCTGCATTTCGTAAGGCGATGCACAAAGCCGGATTGCGCTGGTATGGCGTGCGGGTGGCTGAGCCGCATCATGACGGTACAGTTCACTGGCACCTGTTGTGTTTTATGCGCAAAAAAGATCGCCGCACCATTACTGCTTTGTTGCGTAAGTTTGCCATTCGTG
>NZ_JAEOHX010000005.1:0-279240 GCF_019366485.1 Escherichia sp. GZ89
GCTTTCAGCTCACTGTCGCGAGGTGGCGTATATTACGCTTTCCTCTTTCAGAGTCAACCCTGAATTTCAGGATTTTTCTCTTCAACCGAACCGGCTGTTTGTGTGAAGTGATTCACATCCGCCGTGTCGATGGAGGCGCATTATAGGGAGTCGTCTCAGGAAGACAAGCGGAAAAATGCATTTTTATTTCAACCGCTCATCTTTTAATCATTACGCCGGTTTTTGCTGCTTTTTTATCGCTTGCGGCAGGTCTGCCAGGCTATTTAACACCCAATCCGCCGCGTTTTCTGCTTCAGGCGTAATAGGTTTTCCCGTACGCACCAGCACTTTTGTTCCCACGTTCGCCGCAGCCGCTGCCTGCATATCTTCTAATTTATCGCCCACCATATAAGAAGCGGCCATATCAATATGCAAATAATCGCGTGCTGACAAAAGCATCCCCGGATGTGGTTTGCGGCAGTCGCAGACCTGGCGAAACTCTTCAACACTACCCTGCGGATGATGCGGGCAATAATAGATACCATCCAGATCGACATCGCGGTCCGCCAGCGACCAGTCCATCCACTCGGTCAGCGTTTCAAACTGTGCTTCAGTAAATTTACCGCGAGCAATGCCAGACTGGTTGGTTACTACCACCAGCGCAAAGCCCATTTTTTTTAGCTCGCGCATGGCGTCAATGACACCGTCGATAAATTCAAAGTTGTCGATCTCATGGACATAGCCGTGATCGACATTAATGGTGCCATCACGGTCAAGAAAAATTGCGGGTACGCTCTTCGCCACCTTTTATAGCTCCTTAATAAGGCATGTGACGCTAGTATCGCATGTTTCGACCTGCAAGAAAGTGCTCTTCGCATAAACCTGATTGATTTAGACGTCTGGATGCCTTAACATCCATTTCATTGACGGCTTTGACCGTTTCAGGCATTCGAAATGCCACGACTAACTTAATGACGATAATAAATAATCAATGATAAAACTTTCGAATATCACCAAAGTGTTCCACCAGGGCACCCGCACCATCCAGGCGTTGAACAACGTCAGCCTGCATGTGCCAGCTGGACAAATTTATGGCGTTATCGGTGCCTCAGGCGCGGGTAAAAGTACGCTTATCCGTTGTGTAAACCTGCTGGAGCGCCCAACCGAGGGTAGCGTGCTGGTCGATGGTCAGGAACTGACCACGCTGTCAGAATCCGAGTTGACCAAAGCTCGCCGCCAGATTGGTATGATTTTCCAGCATTTTAACCTGCTCTCTTCGCGTACTGTTTTTGGCAACGTAGCGCTGCCGCTGGAGCTGGACAACACGCCGAAAGACGAGATTAAACGTCGCGTGACAGAATTACTGTCATTGGTTGGTCTTGGCGATAAGCATGATAGCTACCCGTCGAATCTTTCCGGTGGACAGAAACAACGTGTGGCGATTGCCCGTGCGTTAGCCAGCAATCCCAAAGTATTGCTGTGTGATGAGGCCACCAGCGCGCTGGACCCGGCAACAACACGTTCTATTCTCGAACTGCTGAAAGACATCAATCGTCGTCTGGGTTTGACGATTCTGTTGATCACCCACGAAATGGACGTTGTGAAGCGCATTTGTGATTGCGTGGCGGTGATCAGTAATGGCGAGTTGATCGAGCAGGACACGGTAAGTGAAGTGTTCTCGCATCCGAAAACGCCGCTAGCGCAGAAGTTTATTCAGTCGACCCTGCATCTGGATATCCCGGAAGACTATCAGGAACGACTGCAAGCGGAACCATTCGCTGACTGCGTGCCGATGCTGCGTCTGGAGTTTACCGGTCAATCGGTCGATGCCCCGCTGCTTTCTGAAACCGCGCGTCGTTTCAACGTCAACAACAACATTATTAGCGCGCAGATGGATTACGCCGGTGGCGTTAAGTTCGGCATCATGCTGACTGAAATGCACGGCACACAACAAGATACGCAAGCCGCCATTGCCTGGCTGCAAGAACACCATGTAAAAGTAGAGGTACTGGGTTATGTCTGAGCCGATGATGTGGCTGCTGGTTCGTGGCGTATGGGAAACGCTGGCAATGACCTTCGTATCCGGTTTTTTTGGATTTGTGATTGGTCTGCCGGTTGGTGTCCTGCTTTATGTCACGCGTCCGGGGCAAATTATTGCTAACGCGAAGCTGTATCGTACCGTTTCTGCGATTGTGAACATTTTCCGATCCATCCCGTTCATTATCTTGCTGGTATGGATGATTCCGTTTACTCGCGTTATTGTCGGTACATCGATTGGTTTGCAGGCAGCGATTGTTCCGCTGACCGTTGGTGCAGCACCGTTTATTGCCCGTATGGTCGAGAACGCTCTGCTGGAGATCCCAACCGGGTTAATTGAAGCTTCCCGCGCAATGGGTGCCACGCCAATGCAGATCGTGCGCAAAGTGCTGTTACCGGAGGCGTTGCCAGGTCTGGTGAATGCAGCAACTATCACCCTGATTACTCTGGTCGGTTATTCCGCAATGGGTGGCGCAGTCGGTGCCGGTGGTTTGGGTCAGATTGGCTATCAGTATGGCTACATCGGTTACAACGCGACGGTGATGAATACGGTACTGGTATTGCTGGTCATTCTGGTTTATTTAATTCAGTTCGCAGGCGACCGCATCGTCCGGGCTGTCACTCGCAAGTAACGTTCAACACAACATAAATAATTGAAGAAGGAATAAGGTATGGCGTTCAAATTCAAAACCTTTGCGGCAGTGGGAACCCTGATTGGATCACTGGCACTGGTAGGCTGCGGTCAGGATGAAAAAGATCCAAACCACATTAAAGTCGGCGTGATTGTTGGTGCCGAACAGCAGGTTGCAGAAGTCGCGCAGAAAGTCGCGAAAGACAAATATGGCCTGGACGTTGAGCTGGTCACCTTCAACGACTATGTTCTGCCAAACGAAGCATTGAGCAAAGGCGATATCGACGCCAACGCCTTCCAGCATAAACCGTACCTTGATCAGCAACTGAAAGATCGTGGCTACAAACTGGTCGCAGTAGGCAACACGTTTGTGTATCCGATTGCCGGTTACTCCAAGAAAATCAAATCGCTGGATGAACTGCAGGATGGTTCGCAGGTTGCCGTGCCAAACGACCCGACTAACCTTGGTCGTTCACTGCTGCTGCTGCAAAAAGTGGGCTTGATCAAACTGAAAGATGGCGTTGGCCTGTTGCCAACAGTTCTTGATGTTGTTGAGAACCCAAAAAACCTGAAAATTGTTGAGCTGGAAGCACCGCAGCTGCCGCGCTCTCTGGACGACGCGCAAATCGCTCTGGCAGTTATCAATACCACCTATGCCAGCCAGATTGGCCTGACTCCAGCGAAAGACGGTATCTTTGTTGAAGATAAAGAGTCCCCGTACGTAAACCTGATCGTAACGCGTGAAGATAACAAAGACGCCGAGAACGTGAAGAAATTCGTCCAGGCTTATCAGTCTGACGAAGTTTACGAAGCAGCAAACAAAGTGTTTAACGGCGGCGCTGTTAAAGGCTGGTAATTTTTAGGCTGTTTCCACAATTTGTAATATCATTCAGGACGGGCGCTTGCCCGTCTTGTCATTTTTACAAGCTCCTGATTCAATATTGACGTTTTGATCATACATTGAGGAAATACTATGCGTGCTTTACCGATCTGTTTAGTAGCACTCATGCTAAGCGGCTGTTCCATGTTAAGCAGATCCCCTGTCGAACCCGTTCAAAGCACTGCACCCCAGCCGAAAGCGGAGCCTGCAAAACCGAAAGCACCGCGCGCCGCGCCGGTCCGAATTTATACCAATGCAGAAGAGTTAGTCGGCAAACCATTCCGCGATCTCGGTGAAGTCAGTGGCGATTCTTGCCAGGCCTCTAATCAGGACTCTCCGCCGAGCATTCCAACCGCGCGTAAGCGGATGCAAATCAATGCCTCTAAAATGAAAGCCAATGCGGTATTACTGCATAGCTGCGAAGTTACCAGCGGTACGCCAGGCTGCTATCGTCAGGCTGTATGTATCGGTTCTGCGCTTAACATTACGGCGAAATGAGCAGTTTTCAGTTCGAGCAAATAGGCGTTATTCGCTCGCCCTATAAAGAAAAATTCGCCGTTCCGCGCCAGCCAGGTCTGGTAAAAAGCGCCAACGGTGAACTGCATCTCATTGCTCCCTACAACCAGGCCGACGCCGTTCGCGGCCTGGAAGCGTTTAGCCATTTATGGATCCTTTTTGTCTTTCATCAAACAATGGAAGGCGGCTGGCGTCCGACTGTGCGTCCACCGCGCCTCGGCGGTAACGCCAGAATGGGCGTTTTCGCCACACGCTCTACTTTCCGCCCTAACCCGATTGGTATGTCGCTGGTAGAGCTGAAGGAAGTTATTTGTCATAAAGATAGCGTGATTCTGAAGCTCGGCAGTCTGGATCTGGTCGATGGTACGCCGGTGGTAGATATCAAACCGTATCTTCCCTTTGCCGAATCGCTTCCTGATGCCAGTGCCAGCTATGCGCAAAGTGCACCAGCGGCAGAGATGGCGGTGAGTTTTACCTTAGAGGTCGAAAAGCAGCTTTTGACATTGGAGAAGCGCTATCCGCAGTTAACGCTGTTTATCCGCGAAGTACTGGCGCAGGACCCGCGTCCAGCCTATCGTAAAGGTGAGGAAACGGGCAAAACCTATGCCGTCTGGCTGCATAATTTTAACGTTCGCTGGCGCGTCACCGACGCTGGTTTTGAAGTCTTTGCGCTGGAACCGCGTTAAATTCGCGCCCTTCTCTTTTGACATTTCTTTTGCACTGGTAAACTAAATCACTTTTTTTGTCCCAGGCTCGCCTTGAGCCTGCTCTACCTTCCAACTGGAACCGTAACAACATGCGTACTAGCCAATACCTGCTCTCCACTCTTAAGGAGACACCTGCCGACGCCGAGGTGATCAGCCATCAGCTGATGTTACGCGCCGGGATGATCCGCAAGCTGGCCTCCGGGTTATACACCTGGCTGCCGACCGGCGTGCGCGTTCTGAAAAAAGTCGAAAACATCGTGCGTGAAGAGATGAACAACGCCGGTGCGATCGAGGTGTTAATGCCGGTGGTTCAGCCATCTGAACTGTGGCAAGAGAGTGGTCGTTGGGAACAGTATGGCCCGGAATTGCTGCGTATTGCTGACCGTGGTGACCGTCCGTTCGTACTTGGCCCAACTCATGAAGAAGTGATTACCGACCTGATTCGTAACGAGCTGAGCTCTTACAAACAGCTGCCGCTGAACTTCTATCAGATCCAGACCAAGTTCCGTGATGAAGTGCGCCCGCGTTTCGGCGTCATGCGTTCCCGCGAATTCCTGATGAAAGATGCTTACTCTTTCCATACTTCTCAGGAATCCCTGCAGGAAACCTACGATGCAATGTATGCGGCCTACAGCAAAATCTTCAGCCGCATGGGGCTGGATTTCCGCGCCGTACAGGCCGACACCGGTTCTATCGGCGGCAGCGCCTCTCACGAATTCCAGGTGCTGGCGCAGAGCGGTGAAGACGATGTGGTCTTCTCCGACACCTCTGACTATGCAGCGAACATTGAGCTGGCAGAAGCTATCGCGCCGAAAGAACCGCGCGCTGCTGCTACCCAGGAAATGACGCTGGTTGATACGCCGAACGCGAAAACCATCGCTGAACTGGTAGAACAATTCAATCTGCCGATTGAAAAAACGGTTAAGACTCTGCTGGTTAAAGCCGTTGAAGGCAGTAGCTTCCCGCTGGTTGCGCTGCTGGTTCGCGGTGACCACGAGCTGAACGAAGTTAAAGCTGAGAAACTGCCGCAGGTTGCAAGCCCGCTGACTTTCGCGACTGAAGAAGAAATTCGTGCCGTGGTTAAAGCCGGTCCGGGTTCACTGGGCCCGGTAAACATGCCGATTCCGGTAGTAATTGACCGTACTGTTGCGGCGATGAGTGATTTTGCTGCTGGTGCTAACATCGATGGCAAACACTACTTCGGTATCAACTGGGATCGCGATGTCGCAACCCCGGAAGTTGCGGATATCCGTAACGTAGTGGCTGGCGATCCAAGCCCGGATGGCCAGGGTACGCTGCTGATCAAACGTGGTATCGAAGTCGGTCACATCTTCCAGCTGGGTACTAAGTACTCCGAAGCACTTAAAGCCTCCGTTCAGGGTGAAGATGGCCGTAATCAGATCCTGACTATGGGTTGCTACGGTATCGGCGTAACGCGCGTAGTAGCTGCGGCAATTGAGCAGAACTACGACGAACGCGGCATCGTATGGCCTGACGCTATCGCACCTTTCCAGGTGGCGATTCTGCCGATGAACATGCACAAATCCTTCCGCGTACAGGAGCTTGCTGAGAAACTGTACAGCGAACTGCGCGCACAGGGTATCGAAGTGCTGCTGGATGATCGCAAAGAACGTCCGGGCGTGATGTTTGCTGATATGGAACTGATCGGTATTCCGCACACTATCGTGTTGGGCGACCGTAACCTCGACAACGACGATATCGAATACAAATACCGTCGTAACGGTGAGAAACAGTTAATTAAGACCGGTGACATCGTCGATTATCTGGTGAAACAGATTAAAGGCTGATGCCAGAAAGGGTCCTGAATTTCAGGGCCCTTTATTACATGGATTGTATAAAATGGATAAACCAAAGGCGTACTGCTGCCTGCTTCTCCCCTGCTTTCTTTTCCTTTCGGCCTGTACCGTTGATATCAGCCAGCCAGACTCATCAGCCACAGCGGTAGATGCCGAGGCAAAAACATGGGCAGTCAAATTCCAGCATCAAAGCTCTTTCACCGAACAATCAATAAAAGAAATAACAGAACCTGATCTCAAACCCGGCGATTTACTGTTCTCCTCAAGCCTCGGGGTAACCTCATTTGGTATCCGCGTCTTCAGCACTTCCTCAGTGAGCCACGTTGCAATCTTTTTAGGAGATAATAACGTTGCAGAAGCGACAGGAGATGGCGTCCAGATTGTTTCCCTTAAAAAAGCGATGAAGCATAGTGATAAGCTTTTCGTCTTACGAGTCCCGGATCTTACCCCGCAACAAGCCACAGAAATTACCGCGTTTGCCAATAAAATCAAAGATAGCGGTTATAACTATCGCGGCATTGTCGAATTTATTCCATTTATGGTGACTCGCCAGATGTGCTCACTGAATCCGTTCTCCGAGGATTTTCGCCAACAGTGCGTCAGCGGCCTGGCGAAAGCGCAGTTAAGCAGTGTGAGCGAAGGAGACAAAAAGTCGTGGTTTTGTTCGGAATTTGTCACTGATGCATTTGCCAAAGCCGGACATCCGCTTACGCTGGCACAGTCTGGCTGGATTAGCCCTGCCGATCTGATGCATATGCGTACTGGCGATGTCTCTGCGTTTAAGCCAGAAACGCAATTAGAGTATATTGGGCACTTGAAGCCAGGGATTTATATCAAAGCGGGTCGCTTCGTTGGGTTAACTCAGTGATAAAAGCCAGCCTCTTCCACAAAATGCCGGATGAGGCGTGAGCGCCTTACCCGGCCTACAAAATCGTGCTAATACAAAATGTTGCATTATTGGCTGTAGGCCTGATAAGCGCTGCGCATCAGGCAATTTTTCGTTTGTTTCTGTCTCACGATGGCTTACTGCCCCAAACTACTGCAATCCTGGTGCGGGTAAAATTTACCTGCCGTATCGGGCGCAAATACTTTGGTCGGCGCACCAGTATCCGGATTAGCCTCAAGCGTAAAGTGACCTTCTACTGACAGTAACACCGGTTTCTCGCTGTTGCCGCGGGCAACCAAATAGCCCCGTTCCAGCTCAGCGTTATTCGCTACCATGAAACGTTTTCCGGTCGCACAATCAGTAAAGGTTGCCGCATCAGCCATATAAAAATACATGCCGCGTAGAGTCATCGGCGTCACTGGCAGGCTGGACTTTGCCGGTTCCAGTGTATAGTTGAACTGCGATTCGATCGGATTGCCTTCACGATCGAGCATCTCCAGCGCATCTCCTTTCGCCCGATAATATGACTTTTCACCTTTACTGTCGGTTAATACCAGTTTGTCAGCGGTTCGCGCCCATGTACCGTAGGAGGCGAAAGAGGAAGGTTCTTCACGAGCCCCCAGATAACGCTCATTCATCACCCAGGTTCCATCTTTTTCGAGGAACAGAGAGGTTTCGATACCTTCGCAATCAGCACACGGCAGCACGCCGCGCCAGCTTTGCGGCATCGGCTTCAGTTCAGCGGCCTGCGCCGGAAAAAGCGTATCGACTTCGGCTCGATTATTACATCCCATCAGAGTAAAGAGGCTGATTACAGCCATCGCTGTCACTATCGCTTTTTTCACCATCCATTCCTTCTTTTTATTCCCGACCGCCGCGCACTTTGCCGCGCAACGCCTTCACGCTTGATTTTTGTGCTTTCGATACCAGCCTGCGCTCTTTTGATGCGCGGGTAGGTCGTGTCGGTCGTCGGGCTTTTTGTTCTGTTGTTAATTCTTTAATCACTGCCACCAGCCGAGCCAGCGCCGCTTCGCGGTTCAGTTCCTGGCTGCGGTATTCCTGTGCCTTGATGACTATCACTCCATCGCTGCTAATCAGATGATGGCTGGCAGCGAGCAGGCGCTCTTTGTAATACTCTGGCAGGCTGGACGCTCGAATGTCAAAACGCAGATGAATAGCCGTTGAGGTCTTATTAACATGCTGTCCGCCCGCGCCCTGCGCACGAATGGCGGTGATCTCAAACTCGCCATCGGGGATAGCCACATGTCGGGAAATCATAATCATGAAGGTTGTTGCCAGGCGATTAAGTTTACTTCCAGATTATTCTTATCATCCGATAACCAAATCACCCCATCCTGAATCGTTGCCTGCAGCGTCATGGTACGATCGGCAAAGGCGCTCACTTTTGCCAGTTGCTCATCGTCCAGATACCAGACGGAAAGATTGGAAAACTGCGCACATTTGCTCTGATTTTGCTGCCACCAGATTTGCGCCGCCCGACTATTATAGGCAAACAGCGCCACTTCTGCGGCCTGGGTGCAGGCTTTCTTAATCCGCCGCTCATCCGGCAATCCCAGTTCAATCCACAAATCAATGCCCAGATGATCATTACGCAGCCACGCTTCCGGCTCATCATCGGCACACAAACCTCGGGTAAATTGCAGACGCTCATCGGCATATTTCAGCCACGCCAGCAGGCGCAGCATCATGCGCTCCTGGGTTTCTGAAGGGTGGCGCGCCAGCGTCAGAGAGGCATCGAGAAACTGGTTGCGGTCGAGATCGGCCACATTAACCGTCGCTTTATAAATTGTCGCTTTAAGCGCCATAAGAAAACTCCTTTCGAATCAGGAGGCCATTGTAACGGAATACGTGCAGTTGCGACGCTGATATTGCAGAAATGAGTGTGGTATAGTCACCTTGCGAAACAGAGTTTATCTTCGTAGGCTTAGACTTGCATCCACGGTTAAGTCAGAGTGCTGACAGGAGGGCATGTGGAAAAATATTGTGAGTTAATACGCAAGCGGTACGCGGAAATCGCCAGCGGAGACTTAGGATACGTTCCGGACGCGCTGGGCTGCGTTTTGAAAGTGCTGAATGAAATGGCTGCCGACGATGCCCTTTCTGAGGCTGTCAGGGAAAAAGCAGCATACGCTGCGGCAAACTTACTGGTGAGCGATTATGTCAATGAATGATACGTATCAACCAATCAATTGTGATGATTACGATAATCTTGAGCTCGCCTGCCAGCATCATTTAATGCTGACACTTGAGCTGAAAGATGGCGAAAAACTGCAGGGGAAGGCCAGCGATTTAGTCTCCCGCAAAAATGTGGAATATCTGGTCGTCGAAGCTGCTGGCGAAACCCGCGAGCTACGTCTGGATAAAATTACCAGCTTTAGCCACCCGGAAATCGGTACGGTGGTGGTGAGCGAGTCCTGATTGACTTTCGCCGGATGCGACGTTTGATGCGTCTTATCCGGCTTTCACTTAACTAAGCGTTTTCTGCCAGACAAAACTGACGCCATTCTCACCTTCAGCCACACCTTCTTGCGTCACAAATACCTCTGCCGCTGCAATCAGCGTTTCGCCATAAAACAGCAGTGGCGTGGTGTCACGCAACCACGGCGGTACGCCCAGTTCCTGCCAGATTTTCTTTAACTTACGCCCACCATTGCGCCCGACAATATGCAGCAATCCTGGCGCTTTGAAACGCACGCTGACCGCTTCGTCTGCACGCGGAGGGCGAATATCGCCTCCCGCAGTAAGCTGTACACTTCCCAGCGCCGCCGGTAATTCCAGCGGTTGTAACCACGTCTGCCACGGCACAATGGTTTCGCTTTGCCCAGTGACGGATTTGATCCACCACAGTTGCGATTGATAGCGGCGGATTTCAAACGCCCCCAAACGTAAACAGGGGGAAGCATCTTCTCGCGCCAGCGCCACTTCCTGCCAGATCCTCACCAACGCGTCGCGGGAAGGCATCGGTGCATTCTGCCCTGCAAGCCAGCGGCGAATAATCGCCGCGCGACGGGCATCACTCATCGCCAGCATTGGCGCAATCTGCAGCGTTCCCTGCGGCGTTTGACAGTGTGCTAAATCATCCACCAGCAGTTCATCCAACAGGCTCTCTTGCTCAGCACAAAGTGCGGCGCTGCGGGCCGTTGCTTCGGCAAAATGCGGCCAACGCTGCTGCAATAACGGCACTACGCGCAGGCGCAGGAAGTTACGATCGTATGAGTCGTCCTGATTACTTTCGTCTTCAATCCAACGTAAACCATGCGCCAACGCCCACTGCTCCAGTTCTCCCCGCGTGCGGGCGAGCAACGGGCGGATAAGCCGCGTTCCGGCAAACTCCGAGATTTCCGCCATAGCCGAAAGCCCTGCAGGACCGCTACCGCGTTTTAGCGCCAGCAGAAAGGTTTCACATTGATCGTCGAGATGTTGCGCGGTGACCAGCACTTCACCGGGCAACAAGGTGCGGGCAAATGCCTGATAACGCGCCTGCCGCGCCTGGGCCTCAATGCCCAGTCCTTCTTGCGCAAGTTGCACGCGCTCGACCACCAGCGGCACCTGCCACTGTTGGCAGATGTTCTCGCAATGCCTAACCCAGGCATCGGCATTGGCACTTAAACCGTGATGCACATGGATAGCGCGTAGAGTGACGCCCGGATTTTCCGTCCGCCACTGCACCAACTGATGCAGCAGAACGGTGGAGTCAAGCCCGCCGCTAAAGGCCACCAGAATCTGGCGTGAGGTGAGAAGTTGTCTATTGAGCGTGAGTGTCATGATGGTGCGATTTTACAGTAGCAATGCCCGGCACGTTACCGGGCAAATGCGGCGATGACAAGCCTTACTGCTCATACAGTTCCAACGGCAGCCCGTCAGGATCGTTAAAGAACGTGAAGCGTTTTTGCGTATACGGGTCGACACGGATGGCTTCACATTTCACGTTATGGCTTTCAAGGTGCGCCACTGCCGCATCGATATCATCAACGCTAAAAGCCAGATGACGCAGGCCGCAAGCCTCCGGTCGGCTGGGGCGCTCCGGCGGGAACGGAAATGAGAAAAGCTCAATCACATATTGCCCATTAAGCGCCAAATCCCCTTTCCACGAATCGCGCGCTTCGCGATAGACTTCGCTTTGCAGCGTGAAACCGAGAATATCGCAGTAGAAAGCTTTGCTCACCGCATAATCCGTCGCAATAATCGCAATATGATGAACCTGTTTTAAACCCAGCATAACGTCTCCTTTATTTGTTAACAGCACGTTACTCGCCCGGAAGCCGCTCTGGCAAGTTATCCCGCCATTTTTAGGACTCGTACGCGGTAAACGCCATCTTCGTCCTGTTTCGCGCCGTGAATATCCGTTTCAAAGCCGGGGTAGCGCTGGCCCACTGAACAGAGCATCAGCAGAAAATCGAGTACCGTGCGGCTCTCCTCGGTCAGCATTTCTCCTGGCATCAGTAGCGGTACGCCAGGCGGATAAGGCAGGATCATATTTGCCGATACTCTACCGACCAGTTGTTCCAGCGCAATGGTTTCTACTTCACCTTTAATCTGTCGTTGCCATGCCTGATGTGGCGTCATGATCATCTCCGGTAAAGTATCAAATGCCCGCAACATCAAACCGGGAAGATCGTGTTTACGAACCAGCTTATGTATCCCTTGCGCCAGATCCTGAATACGCATATTGCGATAAAAATCGGGATCTTCTGCATAGAGATCGGGCAGCATATTTTTGATCCGCAGGTTGAGATCGTAAGAGCGCTTAAATTCCGTCAACCCACGCAATAATCCCATTGCTTTGGTTTTATCGATGCCAATACTAAAGAGAAACAGCAGGTTATAAGGGCCGGTTTTCTCTACTACGATCCCACGTTCGTCGAGGAATTTTGCCACCAGCGCCGCCGGGATCCCCTCATCGCTCATATTGCCCTGCTCGTCCATCCCCGGTGTCAAAATAGTGACTTTAACCGGATCGAGAAACATATGATCGGCATCCGCATCGTTAAAGCCGTGCCACTGTTCGCCAGGCGCAACGGGCCAGCATTCGGCTTCATCCACCTGCGGCGGTTGCCAGATATCGAAAAACCAGCCATCAGACTCTTCCCGCAGCCGCTGGACCTCTTTGCGAAAATGCAGCGCTCGTTCTACTGAACGGTTAATCAGCCGTTTGCCCGGATTACCACGCAGCATCGCCGCCGCTGTCTCAACCGAAGCAACAATGGGATAACTGGGCGAAGTGGTGGTATGCATCATAAAGGCTTCATTAAACGCCTCTTCGTCGTACTCACCTTTAATGTGGATCAGTGATGCCTGCGACAACGCCGCCAGCATTTTGTGGGTCGATTGCGTTTCGAAGAAAACTTTTCCTGCCACCCGATCGCCACTCATACCACTTTTGCCCTGATAGATCGGATGAAAATGAGTATACGGGACCCAGGCGGAATCGAAGTGGATCGAGGGGACATCCAGCGTCTGTTTGATCCAGTCGGTGTTGTAGAGCAAGCCATCATAGGTTGAGTTGGTGATCACCGCATGAACCGGCCATTGTGCCTGCGTGGTAGCAGCGACTTTCTCTTCGATACTGTCGCGGGTAAATTCTCGTCGCGGGATCCCACCCAGAATCCCCAACGCATTACGCGTCGGTTTCAGCCAGACCGGCACTACATCGTTCATCATCAACAGATGCGCCAGTGATTTATGGCAGTTGCGGTCAATTAACAGCGTACTGCCGGATGGCGCGGCGTACATACCCACAATTTTGTTCGACGTCGATGTTCCGTTGGTGACAATATAACTCTGTTCCGCGCCGAAAGTCCGTGCGATGTACTCTTCCGCTTCCAGATGTGGCCCGGTGTGGTCGAGCAACGAACCAAGCTCGGTTACCGAAATAGAGACGTCCGCCTTGAGGGTATTCCCGCCGAAAAAATCATAAAACAGACAGCCTACCGGGCTTTTCTGATACGCGGTGCCGCCCATATGCCCCGGCGTACAAAAGGTGTACTTCCGCTCTTTGACATAAGTAAACAAGGCTTTAGTGAATGGCGGGGTAATGTTATCGAGATATTCGTTGGTGTACTGACGAATACGAATGGCGATATCTTCTGCCTGCCCCAGCGCATATTCAAAGAACCAGAGCGCCATCCGCATATCCTGCACGCTGACATCCATCGTCGAGTGAGTATTGATGAAGGCATAAAGCGGGAGATATTCATTAAGTTGATTGATATCGCTACATAAATCGAGATTGTATTCATCCCAGTCAAAAATCACGCCGCATATTCGTGGGTTGTGTTCGATAAATTTCAGCAAATCAACGCTGTTTTGTGGCCAGATAATCTGAAAACCTTGCGCCACCAGCGCCGACTCCAGTTCTTTGATGGGCTCATCTTTATAAAAGACGCCATGCGGTCCCATAATGGCAATGATATTCATGTGTTCCTCCTGGAAAATCCTTCCTTAATCATAGCCCGCTCAAACCATGGCGATAAAAAAGGGCCACCGAAGTGACCCTTTTCAGAACATTTGCTGTTTACGCGTAACCGTAGCTCATCAGGCGCTGATAACGACGATTTTTTAAATCTTCAGTACTTAACACGTCGAGATCGGCCAGATCCGCCAGCAGTTGCGCTTTCAGAGACGCCGCCATCGCTTCCGGGTTACGGTGAGCGCCGCCCAGCGGTTCCGGGATGATGGAGTCGATCAGTTTCAGTTCTTTCAGACGCGGAGCGATGATACCCATCGCTTCAGCCGCCAGCGGTGCTTTGTCGGCGCTCTTCCACAGAATGGACGCACAACCTTCCGGCGAGATAACGGAATAGGTGCTGTATTGCAGCATATTCACTTTATCGCCCACGCCAATCGCCAGCGCGCCGCCAGAACCACCTTCACCGATAACGGTGCAGATAGTCGGTACGCTAAGGCGAGACATTTCACGCAGGTTGCGTGCAATGGCTTCAGACTGACCGCGCTCTTCTGCGCCCACGCCCGGATAAGCCCCCGGGGTGTCGATAAAGGTGATGATTGGCATCTTAAAGCGTTCAGCCATTTGCATCAGACGCAGTGCTTTGCGGTAACCTTCTGGCGCTGGCATACCAAAGTTACGGCGAATTTTTTCTTTGGTTTCACGACCTTTTTGATGACCAATGATCATCACCGGACGACCATCGAGACGGGCGATCCCCCCGACGATAGCTTTATCGTCTGCATACGCGCGGTCGCCAGCCAGTTCGTCAAATTCATCAAAGGCCAGGCGAACGTAATCCAAGGTATAAGGACGCTGTGGATGGCGTGCCAGTTGCGCAATCTGCCATGCACCGAGATCGGCGAAGATTTTACGCGTCAGTTCTACGCTTTTTTCACGCAGACGATGCACTTCTTCATCGATATTAATATCCAGTTTCTCATCCTGGCGGCTAACCGCAGTCAGAGAATCGATTTTCGCTTCCAGCTCTGCAATCGGCTGTTCAAAATCAAGGAAATTCAGACTCATAGTATTCCTGTATTAGTCAAACTCCAGTTCCACCTGCTCCGAACCAATGAGGCCACGGAGATCGTTTAATAAACGATCGCTCGGAGAGACACGCCACGTCGCGCCAAAACGCAACCGCGCGCGTGCATCCGCCCTCTGATAGTAGAGATGTACTGGAATTGTCCCAGAGCGGTGGGGTTCCAGAGACTGACGGAGTCGGTTTAAAAGCTGGTCATCAATTTGCCTGTCCGTCAGCGAGATAGCAAGCCCGCGAGCATATTTTTCCCGGGCTTCGTCAATATCCATCACTTCGCGAGCGGTCATTTTAAGTCCACCGCTGAAGTCATCAAAGCTGACCTGTCCGCTGACGATAAGTATGCGGTCTTTTTCCAGCAATTGCTGGTATTTATCCAGGGCGTCAGTAAACAACATCACTTCCAGCCGCCCGGAACGGTCATCCAGCGTGCAGATACCGATACGATTGCCGCGCTTGGTGACCATAACCCGCGCAGCAACAACGAGCCCCGCAGCCGTGGTGACTTTACCACGTTCTGTCGGGTGCATGTCTTTCAGCCTTACGCCTCCGACATAACGCTCAATCTCTTTTAAATACTGGTTGATAGGGTGTCCCGTCAGGTACAGACCTAACGTTTCACGTTCCCCATCTAATACCACCTGCTCCGGCCACGGTTGGCAGCTGGCGTAGGATTGTTCAATTTGTTCCGGCTCTTCGGCCAGCACGCCGAACATATCGGCCTGACCGATAGCTTCCGCTTTCGCGTGTTGATCTGCCGCTTTTAACGCATCGCCCAGCGAGTTCATCAGCGCCGCGCGGTGTGGCCCAAGACGGTCAAACGCCCCGGACATGATCAGTTTTTCCAGCACTCGCCGGTTTAACTTTTTGGTGTCTGTACGGGCGCAGAGATCAAACAATTCACGGAAATAGCCGCCTTTATTACGGGCTTCAATGATCGCCTCAATCGGACCTTCACCTACCCCTTTGATCGCGCCAATACCATACACGATTTCGCCGTCGTCGTTGACGTGGAAATGGTAAAGACCGGAGTTTATATCTGGTGGCAGGATTTTCAGCCCCATCCGCCAGCACTCATCCACCAGGCCCACCACCTTCTCGGTGTTGTCCATATCGGCGGTCATTACTGCCGCCATAAACTCCGCTGGATAGTGCGCTTTCAGCCATAACGTTTGATATGAAACCAAAGCATAGGCCGCAGAGTGCGATTTGTTAAATCCGTAACCGGCGAATTTCTCCACCAGGTCGAAGATTTTCATCGCCAGTTCGGCGTTGATCCCGTTCTTTTCTGCACCTTCAGCAAATACAGAACGCTGCTTGGCCATCTCTTCCGGCTTTTTCTTACCCATCGCACGACGCAGCATATCCGCGCCACCGAGGGTATAACCAGAAAGCACCTGAGCAATCTGCATGACCTGTTCCTGATACAGGATGATGCCGTAGGTTGGCTCCAGTACCGGTTTCAGGCTTTCATGCTGCCACTGCACATCCGGATAGGAGATCTCTTCGCGACCATGTTTACGGTCGATAAAGTTATCCACCATCCCTGATTGCAACGGACCGGGACGGAATAGCGCCACCAGTGCGATCATATCTTCGAAGCAGTCAGGTTGCAGACGTTTGATCAGGTCCTTCATGCCGCGCGATTCAAGCTGGAATACCGCCGTGGTTTCAGAGCGTTGCAGCATGTCGAAACTTTTCTTGTCATCCAGCGGGATCGCGGCGATATCCAGCGGCGGCTCGCCATTCTTCGCCCGCCGCTTGTTGATCATCTCCAGCGCCCAGTTGATGATGGTGAGTGTACGCAAACCAAGGAAGTCGAACTTCACCAGCCCGGCGTATTCAACGTCACTTTTATCAAACTGGGTAACCGGATGTTTGCCCTCTTCATCGCAATAAAGCGGCGCAAAATCGGTAATTTTGGTCGGCGCGATAACCACCCCACCGGCGTGCTTACCAGCGTTACGGGTGACCCCTTCCAGTTTGCGCGCCATGTCGATCAGCGCCTTAACTTCTTCATCCGCTTCGTAGATTTCCGGCAGTTGCGGCTCGGCTTCAAACGCTTTCGCCAGCGTCATCCCCGGATCGGGCGGGATCAGTTTCGAGATACGATCGACAAATCCGTACGGATGCCCCAGTACACGACCTACGTCGCGGATCACCGCTTTCGCCGCCATCGTACCGAAGGTGATGATCTGCGATACCGCATCGCGACCGTACATGTCCGCCACGTGTTCGATAACCTGGTCACGTTTCTCCATACAGAAGTCAACGTCGAAGTCAGGCATGGAGACACGTTCCGGGTTAAGGAAACGTTCGAACAGCAGGTCAAACTCCAGCGGATCGAGGTCGGTAATTTTCAGCGCGTAAGCCACCAGTGACCCTGCACCAGAACCACGGCCTGGCCCTACCGGTACGCCGTTATCTTTCGACCACTGGATAAATTCCATAACGATGAGGAAGTAACCCGGGAAGCCCATCTGGTTGATAACCTGAAGTTCAGTATCCAGACGTTCGTCATACTCCGGGCGACGCTTAAGACGTTCTTCCTCGTCAGGGAATAAAAACGCCAGACGCTCTTCCAGGCCTTCTTTTGCACGCTTGACCAGATAATCTTCAGTGCTCATGTCCCCGGTCGGGAACTGCGGCAGGAAGTATTCACCGAGACGCACAGTCACGTTACAGCGTTTGGCGATCTCAACAGTGTTGGCAAGGGCTTCGGGGATGTCGGCAAACAGCTCGCACATCTCCTCTTCGCTGCGCATATATTGCTGCGGCGAATAATTACGCGGGCGTTTGGGATCGTCGAGAGTAAAGCCGTCATGGATCGCGACACGGATTTCGTGCGCGTCAAAGTCGCTGCTGTCGATAAAGCGCACGTCATTGGTCGCCACGACGGGCAAACCGCGCGCTTCCGCCAGCTCCACTGCCGCGTGCAGATAACTTTCTTCGTCCGGCCTGCCGGTGCGGATCAGCTCGAGAAAATAGCGATCCGGGAAGTGCTCTTCATAAAATGCAACGCACTCATCTAGCAGCGCGCTGTTACCACGCAAAAGACTGCGCCCGACGTCGCCCATGCGCCCGCCGGAAAGGAGGATCAGCCCTTCGTTTAATTCGATAAGCCAGTCGCGATCGATGATCGGCCCAGCGGCACCGTACCCGCGCTGATACGCTTTTGAGATCAGCAACGTCAGATTCTGATAGCCGGTATTGTTCGCCGCCAGCACCGTCAGGTGGGTTAACTCATCACCCAGCAGGTCGCACTGGACATTAAAATCTGCCCCGACGATGGGCTTAATCCCTGCGCCATGTCCCGCTCCGTAGAACTTCACCAGACCGCAAAGGTTGGTGAAATCGGTGATCGCCAGTGCTGGCATACCCAACGCCGCCGCCTTTTTTACCAGCGGCGCGGTTTTGGCCAGGCCATCGATCATCGAGTAGTCGCTGTGCACCCGCAGGTGTACGAAACGTGGTTCAGACATCTTCAGATTCCGGTTTACTTAATCTCGACACAAGAATCAGGACGCAAGTCCCAGTGCGCGTTTGACAGGCCCAAAGCTACGACGATGATGTTCAGTCGCGCCATATTCAGCCAGTTTTTCCAGATGAAAAGCAGTTGGATACCCTTTGTGTTGGGCAAAACCATATTGCGGGAAAACAATATCCAGCGCCGCCATTTCGGCGTCGCGCGTCACTTTCGCCAGGATGGACGCAGCACTGATTTCCGGTACGCGGCTATCGCCTTTCACCACTGCCATCGAAGGCATCGGTAATTTTGGGCAGCGGTTACCATCAATCAACACATATTCCGGCGCAATATGCAGCCCCGCGACGGCGCGCTGCATCGCCAGCATGGTCGCATGAAGAATGTTCAGTTCGTCGATTTCGTGGGGTTCCGCGCGGCCCAGACTCCAGCTCAACGCTTTCTCTTTGATCTCTTCACAGAGCGCCAGACGGCGTTTTTCGCTCAGCTTTTTGGAATCATTCAGCCCGGCAATTGGGCGCGCCGGGTCAAGGATCACCGCAGCGGTAACCACCGCGCCAACTAACGGCCCGCGTCCGACTTCATCCACACCCGCAACCAGATGCGTGTGCGGATAAACAAATTCGATCATTGTGCTAACTCCAGAACGGCTTGTGCCGCCTGCTCATCGGCATTGCAGCGGATCTGCTGATGCAGTTCACGGAAGGTATCGTGCATCGCGTGGCTGGTTTTCCCGTTCGCCAACAGCGGTAACAGCGCCGCAGCCAGTTTTTGCGGCTCACACTCTTCCTGCAATAATTCTTTAACTAACTCTCTGCCCGCCAGCAGGTTTGGCAGCGAGACATAATCGGTTTTCACCAGCCGCTTCGCCAACCAGAAGGTGAAAGGCTTCATGCGATACCCCACCACCATCGGGCATTTCGCCAGCATGCACTCCAGGGCTGCCGTACCCGACGCCAGTAGCGCCGCATCACTGGCGACCATCGCCTCACGGCCCATTCCATCCAGCAGATGAACAGCAAGGTCCGGTGCGACTTCAGCTTTGATACGCTCAAACTGCTCGCGGCGTTTGGCATTCACCAGCGGCACCACGATCTCGAGATCGGGATATGTCTGACGCAAAAGCTGGGCCGTTTTCAGGAAATCGGCACTCAGCATCTCCACTTCCGCACCACGACTTCCCGGCAGCAACGCAAGACAGTGAGCATCGTGAGGGATCCCCAGCACATCACGGGCGGCATTTTTATCTGGATCTAACGGCATGGCATCAGCCATGGTGTGACCGATAAAACGGCACGGCACGTTGTATTTGTCATAAAACGCTTTTTCGAAAGGCAGAAATGCGAGCACCAGATCGGTGGCTCTGCCTATTTTGAAAACGCGTTTCTGTCGCCACGCCCAGACGGACGGACTGACGTAATGAATGGTTTTGATACCCTGCTTTTTAAGATTACCTTCGAGGGTAATATTGAAGTCAGGCGCATCAATGCCGACAAAAACATCTGGCTTCAGTTCGCCAAAACGCTTTGTCAGATCGGCACGAATATGCAGTAAGCGACGCAGACGACCGAGCACTTCAACAATGCCCATCACCGCCAGCTCTTCCATTTCGTACCAGGCTTCGCAGCCTTCGGCCTGCATTCGTGGCCCGGCAACGCCAACAAAGCGAGCGTTGGGCACACGTTCTTTCAGAGCACGGATTAAACCGGCCCCCAGGATATCGCCGGAGGTTTCTCCGGCGACCAGGGCAATCGTTAATGGACGCTGTTCAGTCATTAACGAATCAGACCGCGCGTTGAGCGTGCAAAGAAATCGGTAAAGGCTTTCACTTCCGGATATGTTTCCGCAAGTTCGGCAATTTCCGGTTTCACTTCATCGAGCGTTTTACCGCTGCGATAAATCAGCTTATACGCATTGCGGATAGCGGTAATCGCCTCGCGGCTGAATCCGCGGCGCTTCAGCCCTTCGATATTGACACCGAACGGCGTTGCGTGGTTACCCTGCGCAATGACATAAGGAGGGACGTCCTGCGCCACACCGGAACAGCCGCCAACCATCACGTGCGCACCAATGATGCAGAACTGATGGACTGCGGTCATGCCGCCGATGATCGCGAAGTCGTCTACCGATACATGACCCGCCAGCGTTGCGTTGTTGGCGAGGATGCAGCGGTTACCTACCGTACAATCGTGCGCAATGTGCGCGTTGATCATCAGTAAGTTGTCGCTGCCCACCTTCGTCAATCCACCGCCCTGGACTGTGCCACGATGAATGGTGACGCTTTCGCGAATGCGGTTACGATCGCCGATTTCCACACGGGTCGGTTCGCCAGCATATTTCAGATCCTGGTTGACTTCGCCGATGGAGGCGAACTGATAAATCTCATTGTCGCGGCCAATTTTAGTATGACCATTCACGACAACGTGAGATTTCAGTACGGTACCCTCACCAATTTCGACATGGGGTCCAACGATACAAAAAGGACCAATGTGAGCGTTGGCGCCAATTGACGCGCCTTCTTCCACAATGGCGGTTGGATGCACAAAGGCGGATTTATCAATCACGTATCAGGCCTCCCGGCTACGAGCACACATCATCGTTGCTTCGCAAACTACTTTACCGTCGACCAGAGCAACCCCTTTAAAACGGGTCAGGCCGCGGCGCGTTTTTTCGAAAGTGACTTCCATGATCATTTGATCGCCTGGCACGACCGGGCGCTTGAAGCGCGCTTCGTCAATACCGGCGAAGTAGTACAGCTCGCCCGGTTCCAGTTTTCCTACGCTCTTAAACGCCAGAATACCTGTTGCCTGTGCCATTGCTTCCAGAATAAGCACACCCGGGAAAATCGGTTTTCCAGGAAAATGGCCCTGGAAGAATGGCTCATTGACAGAGACATTTTTTACTGCGCGCAGAAAACGACCTTCTTCAAAATCCAGCACGCGATCCACCAGTAAGAACGGGAAACGGTGCGGCAGAAGTTCTAAAATCTCTTCAATCTGCAGAGTATGAGTGTTAGTAGTCAAGATACTCTTCCTGTCAAAATATAAGAAACGACAATAATAACACGGCCTGCCGCAATCGTAAGAATGAGACAGGCCGTAAAGTTTGGCGAACAAAAGATGGAACGTTAGTCTTGTTGATTAACCTTGCGCTCAAGCGATTTCAAACGCTTGCTCATGTCATCAATGTTCATCACCAGTGCAGCGGTTTTGCGCCAGACTTTGTTGGGTTGCAGCGGAATGCCTGAGGAATAGACGCCTGGTTCAGTGATGGGACGCATCACCATACCCATGCCCGTAACCGTCACTTTGTCGCATATTTCCATATGCCCGTTGATTACGCTGGCTCCGCCGATCATGCAGTAACGACCAATTTTCAGGCTTCCCGCCATAATGACGCCACCGGCAACCGCCGTATTGTCGCCAATCACGACGTTATGTGCAATCTGGCACTGGTTATCAATGATCACGCCATTGCCAATAACGGTGTCATCCAGCGCACCGCGATCGATAGTAGTACAGGCACCGATCTCCACGCGATCGCCAATAATTACGCGACCAATCTGTGGGATCTTCACCCAGTTACCCCGATCGTTGGCATAGCCAAAGCCGTCTGCGCCTACCACTGTTCCGGACTGGATCAGGCAATTCTGACCGATTTGGATCTCATGGTAAATGGTTACGTTCGCCCAGAGACGCGAACCTGCACCGATTTTGCTGTTTTTACCTACGAAGCAACCGGCACCGATAATCACGTTATCGCCCAGTTCAACGCCGGACTCAATCACCGCGTTAGCGCCAATCGATACGTTGTTACCCAGCTTCGCCGTCGCGTCAATCACTGCACTGGGTGCAATGTTCTGCGCAGGCTGCGGCGTGGTATCTAAAATTTGCGCCATGCGTGCGTAAGTCAGGTAGGGGTTCTTCACTACCAGCGCGGCACTTTTCGCGAAAGGAAGATCGTCCTGGGTCATGACAACCGCGGACGCCTGGCACAAGCCTAAATGCTCACGGTATTTTGGGTTAACCATGAACGTAATGTGACCTGTTTGTGCAGATTGCATGGACGCAACGCCGGTGATGACGATATCGCCATCACCGTGTAGTTCTGCATCCAACTGCTGCGCTAAATCAGCCAGTCGAATTGAAGGCATTACTTATTTAACCTGTTTCAGTACGTCGGCAGTGATGTCTTTTACATCGCTGCTGTTGTAAGCAACGGCGTTTGCATCAACAACCAGATCGATATCCTGGCTGTTGGCAACGGATTTCACAGCAGTCTGGATACGAGTAACCAGTTTGCCGCGTTCTTCGTTGGAACGACGTGCACGATCCTGCTCAAAAGCCTGCGCTTTCTGAGCAAAAGTCTGGCGCTGAGCCATCACGTCTTTTTCCAGTTTGGTACGCTCGCTACCTGCTTTCATAGATTGCAGACGCTGCATCTTCGCTTGCAGGTCGCCTTCCATTTTTTGCAGTTCAGCTGCACGGCCTTTGAACTCATTTTCCAGCGTGTTAGATACGCCAGTTTTCTGTGCTACCTGTTGGAACAGGTTGCCCATGTTGACGATTGCAATTTTGTCAGCAGCCTGGGCAGACGTTACCATCGCTAAACCAAGACCTGCAGCTAATAACCACTTTTTCACAATAAACTCCTTACCATCCCATTTGCACCCGAAGGTGCAGTTCTTTGCGTGGCCTGGGCGATCCACATTGGGATCGCCAAAAGTCATCGCTACACTACCATTACATTCCTTTGCGAAGAACAATTACCAGGTTTTACCAATGTTAAACTGGAATTGTTCTGCTTTGTCTCCATCGTACTTTTTGAACGGCTGGGCGTAGGAGAACACCAACGGCCCCAATGGGGACATCCATTGTAATGCGATACCCGCAGACATACGGATATTGCCTGGATCACTATAGTCTGGATAATCAGGATATCTACTTGCTTGCCAGTTGGTATCCCAAACCGTACCCATATCCCAGAACAAGGAAGTACGAACTGAGTTAGCATATTTTTCGCTAATAAACGGTGTCGGTGTGATCAGCTCAAAGCTGGCAACCGCCATTGCATTACCACCCACGGCGTCATCAGATTGGCAACCATTACTCTCAGTACACTCTTCGTAATCATCGTACTCATCATTAGAAGAGTGAGCACCCTTTTTATAGACCGCTTTCGGACCAATAGTGTTGGACTGGAAGCCACGCACAGTGCTGGAACCACCGGCATAGAAGTTCTCATAGAACGGCATTTCTTTGCCGCCAATACCATCACCATAACCCCAGCGAGTACGCCCCAGGACAACCCATTTATGATCGTCATCGATCGGTACATAAGTCGCAGTGTCTAACGATAATTTGTAGTATTCGTTATCTGAACCAGGAATAGTGACTTTACCAGTCAGGTTTACGCGTGAACCATCTGTCGGGAAATAACCACGGTCAAGTTTGTTGTATGTCCAGCCGTAGTTAAAGGTGAAATCGTCAGCAGCAAAGCTGTCTTTACCATATTCACCCATTGATTCCAGATAACGATCCATTGCAACCTGTGGCTGCATATTGGACAGTTTGTTATGCACATAACCCAGGCCAGCACGCAGCGAGTTATACTCATTGATCGGGAAGCCGAGCGTTACGTCTGTACCATAACTTTTGTTGGTATAGTCAGACAGGTCAGCATCATCCGCCTGGAAATCATTATAGAAGATACGTCCGCCGAGGCTTACGCCATCAACAGTAAAATACGGGTTGGTAACAGACAGTTCGCTGTAGGTCTGGTAATCGTTTTTGGTACCGTTGATACCCACTGCATAACCTGTACCTAACCAGTTGTCTTGCTGTACACCCACCTGGAAGCTGACACCACTTTCAGTACCGTAGCCGATACCAAAGTTGAAGCTACCGGTGTTACGTTCTTTCACCTTGTAAACTACGTCAACTTGATCCGGGCTGCCGGGAACACGTTGTGTGTCAGTGTCGACGGTTTCAAAGTAACCCAGACGATTCAGACGCTCTTTCCCCTGATCAACCAGATCACTACCTAACCAGGCACCTTCCATCTGACGCATTTCACGACGCAGAACTGAATCTTTCGAGGTGTCGTTGCCTTCAAAACGGATTTTACGCACATAGAAACGGTTACCCGCATCAACGTTCACACGTAATTTAACGGTTTTGTCAGCATCGTTAATTTCAGGCATCGACTGTACACGCGGATAGGCATAACCGTAGCGACCCAGAAGCTTTTTAATATCATCTTCCATTTTGGTCACTTTGGTGCCGTTATACAGTTCACCCGGCTCGATTTTCGTCAATTCTTCGATTTCAGCGGAATGGCCTGCAAGGTTACCTGTCACTTGTACACCTGAAAGCTTGTATTGATCGCCTTCTGTAATGTTAACAGTGATGTAAATACCTTTTTTATCTGGCGTCAGGCTGACCTGAGTAGAATCGATGTTGAAACGCGCATAACCACGATCCAGATAATAACTACGCAGCGTTTCAAGGTCGCCTGCCAGTTTCTGTTTCTGGTATTTACGATCCCCCACCACGTTCCACCACGGTACTTCATCACGCAGTTGGAAATGGGAAATCAATTCGTTGGTAGTAAAAGCGTGGTTACCAACAATATTAATCTGTTGGATTGTTGCCGATACCCCTTCCTGGAAAACCAGTTTGAGATCGACACGGTTACGCGGCAAAGGCGTAACCACAGCTTTTACGCTGGCGCTATATTTACCGACGCTATAGTAGAAATCTTCCAGACCTTTTTCGATATCAGCAATGGTAGTGCGATCGAGAGATTCGCCCACACGCACGCCAGAAGCCTCCAGGTTTTGCTTCAGCATGTCATCTTTCACCGATTTGTTACCGGAGAAAGTGATGCTGGCAATTGTCGGGCGTTCTTTGACCTGAACCAGAAGAGTATCACCATCACGAAGGACACGGACATCCTCAAAGTTACCAGTGGCAAACAGTGCGCGTATGGTATTACTGATATCTTCATCATTAACCGTGTCGCCTGTGCGCACCGGCATACTGAGGAGGGCCGCACCAACGGCGACACGCTGTAGGCCTTCGAAATGAATATCTTTCACTACGAACCCTTCAGCACCGTATACGGTGGCGCTGCTAAACAGCAGCGACGCTATGAGCAACTTTTTCATCGCCATCGTTATTATGCGTTCTTCCTAACTAACTCTCTTACAACCGAGAGAAATCATTGAAAAGTGCAAGCCCCATTAACAGCACCAGCAAAATCGAGCCAATGCGATAACTAAAGTCTTGAACTCGCTCGGATACCGGGCCGCCCTTGATCTTTTCGATCGCAAGGAACAGCAGATGCCCCCCATCTAGCACGGGCAACGGAAACAGATTGATTATCCCTAAGTTCACGCTGATGAGCGCAAGAAACGGCAGGTAATAAACAATTCCAAGTTCCGCTGTCATCCCAGCCCCTTTGGCGATAGATATCGGCCCACTGAGGTTGTTCAGATTAACATCACCGGTGATCAATTTTCCCAGCATACTGACCGTCAGTTTCATCAACTGCCACGTTTTATCCGTAGCTTCGAGGATGGCGTTGAACGGCCCATACTGGCGTACAATTTTATACTCTTCCGGCAAAGGAATGAGTTTAGGCTCAATGCCTGCAAATCCAATCGCTTTGCCTTTACCCGGTTTACTCTCCGGGATCAACGTCAGTGATAAAGGGTTTCCCTGACGCTCAATTTCCAATGCCAACGGTTTACCAGGATTGTCGCGCACCAGAGTAACAAACGTTCCCCACTGCGTTAACGGTTGACCGTCGACTTTAACGATCCTGTCGCCTGCTTGCAAACCTGCCTTCATACCTGCTGAGTTTGCCTGAATAACAACCAGTACTGGTTCAATCTGCGGTCCACGTGGACGAATACCCAACGAAGATACAGGATCTTCTTTGTCTGGCTCAAATGACCATTGACGTAAATCCAGTTTTACATCTCTTCGCTGGTCGCTACCAAAGGGCGCTACGCTAAGAGTTGTACTCTCATCCCCGATTTTGTCGACCAGTTGTAAACGCACGGAATCCCAATCAGGGGTTTCGATACCATCAACCGCTTTTAGTTCCGTGCCTGGTGCAATTTGCGCCTGTGCAGCTATCGAGTTGGCTGATATTTCACCAACAACCGGGCGAACACCTGGTACGCCGATAATAAAAACCAGCCAGTAAGCAAAGATTGCGAAAAGGAAGTTTGCTATCGGGCCAGCTGCAATAATCGCTGCTCGTTGGCCGACAGTTTTATTATTGAAGGCATGGCGGCGCAACTCAGGAACGACTGGTTCAGCACGCTCGTCAAGCATTTTGACATAGCCGCCAAGGGGGATCATGGCGACGACATATTCAGTACCTAACCGATCGGTTCGGCGCCAGAGAGCTTTGCCAAAGCCAATGGAAAAGCGCTCGACGCGAACACCACAACGCCGGGCAACCCAGAAATGACCAAATTCATGCACCGTGATAAGTACACCCAGCGCAACGATGAATGAAGCCAAATCCCAGAGAACACTCAGCATAATACCTTCCGTTAAAGCGTCCTGAATACCAGTAACAACAGGCAAGCAAAGACCGGCACAGCAGCGGTCAGGCTATCAATACGATCCAGAATACCACCATGGCCAGGAATCAGATGACCACTGTCTTTGATTCCGGCTTCACGCTTAAACATACTCTCGGTTAAATCGCCCAATACCGAAGCCAATGCCGCGACGATAGAGCATACAAGTAAAATTACTGGCGCAACATTGAGATCAGCCCACATGCTGTAGCCCCAGGAGATTACTGCGGCAGTTGCCAGTCCACCAATAAAACCCTGCCAGGTTTTACCGGGAGAGACCTTCGGGGCCAGCTTATGTTTACCAAATAATTTACCAAACATATATGCGCCAGAGTCAGCTCCCCATACGAGGATCATGACATACAGCAGCCATATCGCGCCACTGTAATGGTTCTCGTCATAGTGCCAGCTGCGTAACGCCAACATTCCCCAGAAGAAAGGAACAATGGTCAGAATGCCGAAGATAATGCGTAATGTTTTTGAATTACGCCAGATTGCAGCTGATCCAGGATAAAACAGTACCAGCAATAGCGCAGCGATCCACCATCCTGTTGAGGCCCAAAGCGAAACCGCAACCAGTGAATGTTGAATACTGCGGTTATAGTCAGGCAACAGAAATAGCATTAGCGCCAGCAATAACCCGCATAGCACCGCCAACCATACCCGCTGCGAGCGAGAGGTAAAACCGCTAAGCTGTCCCCATTCCCACGCTGCCAGCATACAAACCACCAGCGTAACAATGGCGAACCCCACCGGCGGCAACAGAAACAATGCCGCGATGACTACAGGTATTAAAACAAAAGCAGAAATCAGGCGATACTTCAGCAAAAGCGACCCCCATCAGGCTGTTTCATCACCGGGCTCGGTGCCGCCGAAACGACGCTCTCGATTGGCAAAGGCATTTAGTGCCCCTTCAAAGTCTTGTTCATCGAAATCGGGCCAAAGAACATCTGTAAAGTAAAGTTCGGCGTAGGCAATTTGCCAAAGCAAAAAGTTACTTATGCGATGTTCTCCCCCAGTCCTAATTACTAAATCTACAGGGGCCAGTTCATGCATACAGACATGCTGGTTTAGCATCTCTTCATCTATCTGATCCGGTTGCAGATTTCCTTGCTGCACCTTTTCAGCCAGTTGCCTGACGCCCTGGACTATATCCCAACGTCCACCGTAGTTCGCCGCAATATTCAGCGTCAGACCGGTATTCCCGGCTGTTAGCGCTTCAGATTTACGAATACGTTCTTGCAAACGCGAGTTAAAACGACTGGTATCGCCAATAATACGCAGACGCACGTTATGTCGGTGCAGGCTTTTTACTTCGCTATCGAGCGCCCACACAAACAGTTCCATTAACGCACTGACCTCCTGCGCTGGTCGGTTCCAGTTTTCACTGCTAAAGGCATACAGCGTTAACGCCTCAATACCGTTGTTGGCCGCAAAAGAGACAGCCCGGCGGACGGATTTTGCCCCGGCTTTATGCCCAAAGGCACGAATCTTCCCTTGCTTTTTTGCCCAGCGACCATTGCCGTCCATTATGATCGCAACATGGCGACAGCCATGCGCTGGCAATTTTTCGCTAAGTGGTTGAGTAGCAGACAACATCACGCGTTTCTTATTCCCTGACAGGGTTTACGGTACTCAGGAATACTGAAGCCTATACAAAAAAAAGCCGTGTAAAACCACGGCATACCTGACCTTATAAAGCCAACTACTTACGATCAGATGGCGCAGACTATATCACTGAAGCCCTACGCTAACAAATAGCACGACTCTCTGTAGCCGGATTATCCTCAGCTTGCGAGACGCATCACCTCTTTTCTGGCGATTTCACGGGCAGTGGCATCTACGCTCAGCACATCTTCCACGCTTTGCGGCTCTTGTAAATCCATCTTTTCCAGTACAGATAAATTCAGCGCAGCAATATCAGTAAAGCGAATCTGTTGCGCAAGAAAAGCTGCAACAGTGATCTCGTTTGCGGCATTCAATGTGGTCGTTGCAGCCTGGCCTTGTTCGAACGCCTCCATAGCCAGTTTCAGGCATGGATAACGATCATAATCCGGTGCGGCAAATGTCAACGCACTCAGTTTGCAAAAATCGAGCGGCTTCACGCCAGAGTTCACGCGATTCGGCCATGCCATGGTGTGGGCAATTGGCGTACGCATATCCGGTTCACCCAACTGCGCCAGAACGCTGCCGTCCTGGTAGCGCACCATTGAGTGAATCACTGACTGCGGGTGAATCAGCACTTCCATCTGGCTGGCGCTGGCGTTAAACAGCCAACGCGCTTCAATGTATTCCAGACCTTTGTTCATCATGGTAGCCGAATCGACAGAAATTTTACGTCCCATCGACCAGTTCGGATGACGGCAGGCTTGATCGGGCGTCATTGTTGCCAAATCGCGCAATGGCGTCTCACGGAAAGGGCCACCAGACCCGGTAAGTAAAATGGACACCACGCCATTTTGCTCAAGGTCAGCGTATCCCAGATTATGCTGGATAGGTTGCGGTAAACTCTGAAAAATGGCGTTATGTTCGCTATCGACTGGTAACAATTGCGCTTTGCTCTGCTTTACGGCGTCCATAAACAGACGTCCGCAAGTGACCAGTGATTCTTTATTGGCCAACAAAATAGTTTTACCCGCGCGGATCGCAGCAAGCGTAGGCAACAGGCCAGCTGCGCCAACAATAGCCGCCATCACCTGATTAACATCTTCAAGCGCTGCCATATCACAAGCTGCCTGCTGACCACTTAAGACTTCGGTGCGGCTACCCTGTTGCTGTAGCATCGTTTTAAGAAGTTTCGCACTCGCTTCATCATCCATTACGGCATAGCGGGGAGAGAATTCCAGGCACTGTTCTACCATGCGAGTGACATTTTTGCCTGCCACCAGCGCAACTACGCGGAAGTGTTCGGGATTATGGCGCACCACGTCCAGCGTGCTGCAACCAATCGAGCCGGTCGAGCCCAGAATGGTGAGTTGCTTCATGAAACATCCAGAGTTGAGACAGAATAAAAAGCAAAACGCCGCCAGCCGATCCGCAAGGATCTACTGAGCGGCGTTTTTTGTCGTTCAAGAAATCAGAACTGCATCAGTTCTGCTTCTTTGTCTGCCAGCGCCGCTTCAATTTTCTTGATTGCAGCATCAGTCAGTTTCTGTACATCGTCCTGAGAACGGCGATCGTCGTCTTCGCTGATCTCTTTATCTTTCAACAGTGCTTTCACTTTGTCGTTCGCGTCACGACGCACGTTACGTACTGCAACACGCGCTTGTTCTGCTTCACCACGAACAATTTTGGTCAGATCTTTACGACGTTCTTCCGTCAGCGGTGGCAGCGGAACACGAATGTCGCTACCCGCAGAGTTCGGGTTCAGGCCAAGATCGGACGCCATAATCGCTTTTTCAACGGCCGGAGACATTGAACGATCAAACACGTTGATTTTCAGAGTACGGGAATCTTCTACCGTTACGCTTGCCAGCTGACGCAGTGGCGTCGGCGTGCCGTAATATTCCACGACAATGCCATCCAGCAGGCTGGGAGAAGCACGACCCGTGCGTATTTTGCTGATTTGGGTTTTGAACGCTTCTACGCATTTATCCATGCGTACTTCAGCATCTTTTCTGATATCGCTAATCACGTTACGAATCCTTGAAAACTTGTCTCAGTCAGACCAGACAGTCACACACAGTGGAAGTGTGCTAAGTATAGCCCTGATTAAACATATTACGGGTAATCGTCTGGATTATTAGGCTATTTTATTTGCCATTTTGGCCCCGGGCAGTGCTCGCCATCCTCACGTACTTGTGTACGCTCCGGTTGCTGCGCGCTGGCCGTGACCAAACTGCCTGCAACAATAACGCCTTATAACCAGACTTACGCCCCCGCGATACTTACGCGGAATCTTACCCTTATTTATCCATCACGGGAATTATTCCGTGATTAAAGTCCCTTCTTTTTCACCCATTACCACACGGCGCAGCGCACCCGGTTTGTTCATGTTGAAAACACGAATCGGTAATTTATGGTCACGAGCCAGCGTGAAGGCCGCCAGGTCCATGACTTTCAGCTCTTTTTCCAGCACTTCGCTGTAAGTCAGTTGCTCGTACATCGTTGCGGTTGGATCTTTCGCCGGATCAGCAGTAAACACGCCGTCAACTTTGGTTGCTTTCAACACCACATCAGCTTCAATTTCGATACCACGCAGGCAAGCTGCAGAGTCGGTGGTAAAGAACGGGTTACCTGTACCAGCGGAGAGGATCACCACACGATTGTTGCGCAACAGGCTAATCGCTTCTGCCCAGCTGTAGCTGTCGCACACGCCATTCAATGGAATAGCGGACATCAGACGAGCGTTCACATAGGCGCGGTGCAGTGCATCACGCATTGCCAGGCCGTTCATTACAGTCGCCAGCATCCCCATGTGGTCGCCCACAACGCGGTTCATACCCGCTTTCGCCAGACCAGCGCCACGGAACAGGTTACCCCCACCAATCACCACACCAACCTGAATACCCAGTTCAACCAGTTCTTTGATTTCCTGAGCCATGCGATCCAGTATGCTTGCATCAATACCGAAGCCTTCCGTGCCCTGCAGAGCTTCGCCACTCAACTTAAGCAGAATGCGTTTATAGACGGGTTTTGCATTGGTAGCCATGTTTCTTTCCTGAGACTGTCAACGATTGAAATGAATTAATACCGGCGACATTGTACGTCGCTTTTCAGCGCAGCCCCATAAGGGTTAGCTGAATTTACAAGATGGGCGCAAAAAGAAGCCGCCCTCAGGCGGCTCCTTTTCGATAATTAAGACTGCTTGGACATCGCAGCAACTTCTGCTGCAAAGTCAGTCTCAACTTTCTCGATGCCTTCACCTACTTCGAAGCGGATGAAGCCAGTCACTTCAGCGTTATGCTCTTTCAGCAGCTGACCAACAGTTTTGCTTGGTTCCATAACGAACGGCTGACCGGTCAGAGAAACTTCGCCGGTGAATTTCTTCATGCGGCCTTCAACCATTTTCTCTGCGATTTCTTTCGGCTTACCAGACTGCATCGCGATATCCAGCTGAACCTGGTATTCTTTTTCTACCACTTCAGCGGAAACGTCTTCCGGTTTGATGAATTCTGGTTTGCTTGCAGCAACGTGCATAGCGATGTGTTTAACCAGCTCTTCGTCAGCGCCTTTAGCAGCAACCAGAACGCCGATACGTGCACCGTGCTGATAAGAACCCAGAACGTCGCCTTCCAGCGCAGCAACGCGGCGAATGTTGATGTTTTCACCGATTTTCGCTACCAGCGCAACACGTTCTTCTTCGAACTGTGCTTTCAGAACTTCAACGTCAGTGATTTTGCCAGCAACAGCTGCGTCCAGAACTTTGTCTGCGAACGCCTGGAAACCAGCGTCTTTTGCAACGAAGTCAGTCTGGCAGTTAACTTCCAGAATGATGCCGTAGTTGCCGTCGATTTTGGTTTTGATCACGCCGTCAGCAGCAACGTTGCCTGCTTTTTTCGCTGCTTTAATAGCACCGGACTTACGCATGTTTTCGATTGCCAGCTCGATGTCGCCGTTAGCTTCAGTCAGTGCTTTTTTGCAATCCATCATGCCTGCGCCAGTACGCTCACGCAGCTCTTTTACCAGGGATGCGGTAATTTCAGCCATTCTAAAATCCTCGGAGATGTGATCTGCCCGGCATTAAACCGCACAGATATAAAAGTGAAAAAGGGGGCCATATGCAGGCCCCCTAACCAAACGTGTACTACCTGGTCTATAAGGGCTCGTACGAGCGTGCCTTATTACTCAGCTTCTACGAAGCTTTCTTCCGCCTGGGAAGCCAGATCCTGAGAACGGCCTTCACGTACGGTAGCAGCAACAGCGCCCAGGTACAGGGTCACAGCACGGATTGCGTCGTCGTTACCCGGGATAACGAAGTCAACACCGTCCGGATCAGAGTTGGTATCAACGATAGCAAATACCGGAATACCCAGGTTGTTTGCTTCTTTGATAGCAATGTGTTCGTGGTCAGCATCGATTACAAACAGAGCGTCCGGCAGACCGCCCATGTCTTTGATACCGCCCAGGCTGTTTTCCAGTTTCTCCAGCTCACGAGTGCGCATCAGCGCTTCTTTCTTGGTCAGCTTGTCGAAAGTACCGTCCTGAGACTGAGTTTCCAGGTCTTTCAGACGTTTGATGGACTGACGAACGGTTTTCCAGTTAGTCAGCATACCGCCCAGCCAGCGATGGTTCACGAAGAACTGGTCGCAGCTCAGAGCAGCGTCTTTCACCGCTTCGCTTGCAGCGCGTTTAGTACCAACGAAAAGGATTTTACCTTTACGAGAAGCAATCTTGTTCAGTTCAGCCAGAGCTTCGTTGAACATCGGTACAGTTTTCTCAAGGTTGATGATGTGAACTTTGTTACGCGCACCGAAGATGAACGGCTTCATTTTCGGGTTCCAGTAACGGGTCTGGTGACCGAAGTGAACACCAGCCTTGAGCATGTCGCGCATGGAAACAGTTGCCATGATTAAAACCTCTATATAAAAGTTGGGGTTATGCCTCCACGTATCCCATATTACCGACCCTAAAGGGCACCCCGGAATATGTGCCGATACGTGTGTGTTGTTACACAAAGTGAGATTGTCGCTTCCGTCCAGTCTGTGTATACGAAATGGATCGGAAGTCCGGCGCGCTTTATACCACAAATACGTCGTGGACACCAATAATTGTTGGCGCTGTGTACAGCATCAGACGATGAATTTTCTATTATAGAAAACGTTCAGTGGCACGTTTGGCGAAATTCAGAATGATTCTCAATTTGCCCGGGTGTGATACCATTGACGACACTTACATATATATTGTCGGTATCACCGACGCTGATGGACAGAATTAATGGCTATCTCAATCAAGACCCCAGAAGATATCGAAAAAATGCGCGTCGCTGGTCGACTGGCTGCCGAAGTGCTGGAGATGATCGAACCGTATGTTAAACCGGGCGTCAGCACCGGCGAGCTGGATCGCATCTGTAATGATTACATTGTTAATGCACAACACGCGGTTTCTGCCTGCCTCGGCTATCACGGTTATCCGAAATCCGTGTGTATCTCTATTAATGAAGTGGTGTGCCACGGTATCCCGGACGACGCTAAGCTGCTGAAAGATGGCGACATCGTTAACATCGACGTCACTGTAATCAAAGATGGTTTCCACGGCGATACCTCAAAAATGTTTATCGTCGGTAAGCCAACCATCATGGGCGAACGTCTATGCCGCGTAACGCAAGAGAGCCTTTACCTGGCGCTGCGCATGGTAAAACCTGGCATTAATCTGCGCGAAATCGGCGCGGCAATTCAGAAATTTGTCGAAGCAGAAGGCTTCTCCGTTGTTCGTGAATATTGCGGACACGGTATTGGTCGCGGCTTCCATGAAGAACCGCAGGTGCTGCACTATGACTCCCGTGAAACCAACGTCGTATTGAAACCGGGGATGACGTTCACCATCGAGCCAATGGTCAACGCGGGCAAAAAAGAGATCCGCACCATGAAAGATGGCTGGACGGTAAAAACCAAAGATCGCAGCTTGTCTGCACAATATGAGCATACTATTGTGGTGACGGATAACGGCTGCGAAATTCTGACGCTACGCAAGGATGACACCATCCCAGCGATAATCTCGCACGACGAATAAAATGAAGCCGGCGAATGCCGGCTTTTTTAATGCGATAATTTAATCTTATGGGTGGCGCACAATGAATACCCTTCCAGAACAGTACGCAAACACCGCTCTCCCCACCCTGCCCGGTCAACCGCAAAATCCATGCGCCTGGCCCCGTGATGAATTAACCGTTTGTGGGATAAAAGCTCATATTGATACCTTCCAGCGTTGGCTGGGTGATGCCTTTGACAATGGGATCTCCGCAGAACAGTTGATTGAGGCACGTACCGAGTTTATCGACCAACTCCTGCAACGGTTATGGATTGAAGCGGGATTCAGCCAGATTGCCGACCTGGCATTGGTCGCCGTCGGTGGCTACGGTCGTGGCGAGCTGCATCCGCTTTCAGACGTCGATTTACTGATTTTAAGCCGCAAAAAACTCCCGGACGATCAGGCGCAAAAAGTGGGCGAGCTGTTAACGCTGCTCTGGGATGTGAAGCTGGAAGTCGGTCATAGCGTGCGCACGCTTGAAGAGTGCATGCTGGAAGGGTTATCGGATTTAACCGTCGCCACCAATTTAATCGAATCCCGCTTATTAATTGGCGATGTTGCGTTATTCCTCGAACTGCAAAAACATATTTTCAGCGAAGGATTCTGGCCTTCCGACAAGTTCTACGCAGCGAAAGTTGAAGAACAGAACCAGCGCCATCAGCGTTACCACGGCACCAGCTACAACCTTGAGCCAGACATCAAAAGTAGCCCCGGCGGCTTGCGCGATATCCACACTCTGCAATGGGTTGCCCGCCGTCATTTTGGCGCAACATCGCTGGATGAGATGGTTGGATTTGGCTTCTTAACCTCAGCGGAACGGGCGGAATTAAACGAATGTCTGCATATATTGTGGCGTATTCGCTTTGCCCTGCATCTGGTCGTCAGCCGTTACGATAATCGCCTGCTGTTTGATCGCCAACTTAGCGTCGCCCAGCGTCTGAATTACAGTGGCGAAGGTAACGAACCCGTCGAGCAGATGATGAAGGATTACTTCCGCGTTACGCGCCGCGTCAGCGAACTCAACCAGATGTTGCTGCAACTGTTCGATGAAGCCATCCTCGCCCTGCCCGCCGACGAAAAACCACGTCCAATCGACGATGAGTTTCAGCTACGCGGTACGCTAATCGACCTGCGTGATGAAACACTATTTATGCGCCAGCCGGAAGCCATCTTGCGTATGTTCTACACCATGGTGCGCAACAGTGAGATCACCGGCATTTACTCCACCACGTTGCGCCATCTGCGCCATGCTCGTCGCCATCTGCAACAACCGCTGTGTAATATTCCGGAAGCACGAAAACTGTTTTTAAGCATTCTGCGTCACCCCGGAGCGGTGCGGCGCGGACTATTGCCAATGCATCGCCATAGCGTGCTCGGTGCCTATATGCCGCAATGGTCGCATATCGTCGGGCAGATGCAGTTTGACCTGTTCCACGCCTACACGGTGGATGAACATACTATTCGCGTGATGTTGAAACTGGAGAGTTTTGCCAGTGAAGAAACGCGCCAGCGCCATCCGTTGTGTGTGGATGTCTGGCCGCGATTGCCGTCAACTGAGCTGATTTTCATCGCCGCGCTGTTTCACGATATCGCCAAAGGGCGTGGCGGCGACCACTCCATTCTCGGTGCTCAGGATGTAGTGCATTTTGCCGAACTCCACGGGCTTAACTCACGCGAAACGCAGCTGGTAGCCTGGCTGGTTCGCCAGCACCTGCTGATGTCGGTGACCGCCCAACGCCGCGATATTCAGGACCCGGAAGTCATCAAGCAGTTTGCCGAAGAAGTGCAAACAGAAAACCGACTTCGTTATCTGGTATGCCTGACGGTGGCCGATATATGCGCCACCAACGAAACACTGTGGAATAGCTGGAAGCAAAGTCTGTTGCGTGAGCTCTACTTTGCTACCGAAAAGCAGCTACGGCGCGGAATGCAAAACACGCCGGATATGCGCGAACGCGTTCGCCATCACCAACTCCAGGCGCTGGCGCTACTGCGTATGGACAATATTGACGAAGAGGCACTGCACCATATCTGGTCACGCTGCCGGGCAAACTATTTTGTTCGTCACAGTCCAAATCAACTGGCCTGGCACGCACGCCATTTGCTAAAGCATGATTTAAGTAAGTCATTAGTGTTGCTAAGCCCACACGCCACGCGTGGTGGCACCGAGATTTTTATCTGGAGCCCGGACCGTCCTTACTTGTTTGCCGCTGTTTGTGCCGAGTTAGATCGACGCAACTTAAGCGTTCACGACGCACAAATTTTTACCACCCGCGACGGTATGGCGATGGATACATTCATTGTCCTTGAGCCGGACGGCAGCCCACTTTCCGCAGATCGCCATGAGGTTATTCGATTTGGTCTGGAGCAAGTACTGACACAAAGTAGCTGGCAGCCACCGCAGCCGCGTCGCCAACCTGCCAAATTGCGCCATTTTACTGTTGAAACCGAAGTGACGTTTTTGCCAACCCATACCGACCGCAAATCGTTCCTTGAGCTTATCGCTCTCGACCAACCAGGACTACTGGCAAGGGTCGGGAAAATTTTTGCCGATCTGGGAATTTCGCTTCATGGCGCCCGAATTACAACCATTGGCGAACGAGTAGAAGATTTATTCATAATTGCTACCGCTGACCGGCGTGCGCTTAATAACGAGTTGCAGCAGGAAGTGCATCAGCGGTTGACAGAGGCCCTCAATCCAAACGATAAAGGGTAATGTGTTTATTTATATGGAAAGAGTTTAACAATGCAGCAGTTACAGAACATTATTGAGACCGCTTTTGAACGCCGTGCCGAGATCACGCCAGCCAATGCAGACACCGTTACCCGCGAAGCGGTAAATCAGGTGATCGCCCTGCTGGATTCCGGCGCACTGCGTGTGGCGGAAAAAATTGACGGTCAGTGGGTGACGCATCAGTGGTTGAAAAAAGCGGTGCTGCTCTCTTTCCGTATTAATGATAATCAGGTGATCGAAGGGGCAGAAAGCCGCTACTTCGATAAAGTGCCGATGAAATTCGCTGATTACGACGAAGCACGTTTCCAGAAAGAAGGCTTCCGTGTTGTACCACCAGCGGCGGTACGTCAGGGTGCGTTTATTGCCCGTAACACCGTGCTGATGCCGTCTTACGTCAACATCGGCGCATATGTTGATGAAGGCACGATGGTTGATACCTGGGCCACTGTCGGTTCCTGTGCGCAGATTGGTAAAAACGTCCACCTGTCTGGCGGTGTAGGCATCGGCGGTGTACTGGAGCCGCTGCAGGCTAACCCGACCATTATTGAAGATAACTGCTTCATCGGCGCGCGTTCAGAAATCGTTGAAGGCGTCATCGTAGAAGAAGGTTCGGTGATCTCAATGGGTGTTTACATTGGGCAAAGCACCAAAATCTATGATCGCGAAACTGGCGAAGTCCATTACGGACGCGTCCCGGCGGGGTCTGTGGTTGTTTCAGGCAATCTGCCGTCGAAAGATGGCAAATACAGTCTTTACTGTGCGGTTATCGTTAAGAAAGTTGACGCGAAAACTCGTGGCAAAGTCGGCATTAACGAACTGCTACGTACCATCGACTAAAAGTCAGTACACGGGCAGCATGACGCTGCCCGTTTTTTTACAGGGATGAATGATGATCACACGCAGGCGTTTTTTACAGGCTGTTGCCGCGACGTTAACGGTGAGTTCAAGTTTCGGTTATATGCATTACCTGGAACCCGGCTGGCTTGAATTAACCCATCACCGCTTCGCCTTTTTTGAAGAAAAAGCCGCACCATTCAAAATTCTGTTTCTGGCCGATCTCCATTATTCCCGCTTTGTTCCGCTTACCTTGATTTCAGACGCCATTAATCTTGGAGTTGCACAAAAGCCCGATTTGATATTGCTGGGCGGTGATTACGTATTATTCGATATGCCGCTGAATTTTTCGGCGTTTGCTGACGTACTCTCCCCCCTTGCCGAATGTGCGCCGACGTTTGCCTGTTATGGCAATCACGATCGCCCCGTGGGAACGGTGAAAAATCGCTTGATTGGCGAGGCGTTAAAGTCGGCGGGGATCACGGTGTTATTTAACGAATCCACGCTAATCACCACTCAAAAGCAGCAATTTGAACTGGTTGGCACTGGTGATTTATGGGCTGGACAATGCAAACCGCCTCCCGCCAGCGAAGCAAATCTGCCACGACTGGTGCTGGCACATAATCCCGACAGCAAAGAAGTCATGCGTAATGAAAAGTGGGATCTGATGCTCTGTGGTCACACTCACGGCGGGCAGTTACGCATACCGTTGGTTGGTGAGCCTTTTGCGCCCATAGAAGATAAACGCTACGTCGCTGGTTTAAACGCCTTTGGTGAGCGACAAATTTACACGACTCGGGGTGTCGGAAGTTTGTATGGCTTGCGTCTGAATTGCCGCCCGGAAGTGACGATCATGGAACTGGTGTAGAAAGCGAATTCTCTTATCAGAATAAAGCAGGTAATTTTTTGATTTTTAGACCATGATAAAAGTCTGGAAGAAAAGGCTTCCTGCGATCTCCGTCGAGCTAAACCGCCAGGCGAAATGCTAAGATAAGCACAATTACTGACTCTTTTGAGGTACCACTATGTACGACAATCTGAAAAGTTTGGGCATTACCAATCCTGAGGAAATTGATCGTTACAGCCTCCGGCAGGAAGCCAATAACGATATTTTGAAAATCTATTTCCAGAAAGATAAAGGCGAGTTTTTCGCCAAGAGTGTGAAGTTTAAATATCCGCGTCAGCGCAAAACGGTGGTCGCCGATGGTATTGGCCAGGGATATAAAGAAGTTCAGGAAATCAGCCCTAATCTCCGTTATATCATTGATGAGCTTGATCAAATCTGCCAGCGTGACCGCAGCGAAGTTGACCTTAAGCGTAAAATTCTCGACGACTTACGTCATCTGGAGTCAGTAGTGACCAATAAAATCAGCGAGATAGAAGCAGATTTAGAGAAGCTGACACGTAAATAATTTTGCATATTGCCATTCTGCCAGCCGGGTAAAGTATACGCTGAATAATTCGAGTCGCCGTACATGCAACTTGAAGTAAGACGAGCATATTTCCCGGCATTTACTATTTTTACCCTATCGCTGCTCATCCAGTTGTAACGCCACATACAACAATAACCTGTCATCAAAATTCCCCAGATCTAAGCCAGTGAGTTCCGATATGCGATTAAGCCGGTACTCCAGAGTATTACGATGGATAAATAATGCTTTTGAAGTTGCCAACGGCTGAACATTATGGCGAAACCACGCGTTCAGTGTGCGGCGCAACAGACCGTTATTATCCATCGCTTTAAGTCTTGCCAAAGGACGAGCAAGTTCATTTGCCTGCCAACCACCACGCAAGCTATCCAGCAGCACTGGCAACATCAAATCTTGATAAAAATAACTGCGGCTTTCCGGCATCCGTTGTTTTCCGACCATCATCGTCGTACGGGCCGTACGATAAGAACGTGCGATGCTGCCAGGTCCGGTGAAATAGTTGCCCAGCGCGACGCGAAAACGTAGCTGTCCATTCTCTTTCATACGTGAAATCAATTGCTCAACACGCTTGCGATGATCTTCAGCATCCCAGCGCCCAAACGGGTTTAGGGCCGGTTTAAGTACTACCATTTCCGTCAGAGAGACAATCGCAATCAGATTATTTCGTTCCGGGGTGGTAAGGGCGTTTTGTAATTGCTGCAACTCAGCCATCGCACTATCTACACCGAGCTGCCCGCTATCCACCTCCACAACCGCGACCACACGTGGCTGATTAAGATCGATACCCAGCCGCTGCGCCCACTCAGTTAACGCTGGTGTATTTTCTTCTGCCTGAATCAGATTCATCACCAACTCTTCCCGCAGGCGACTATCCTGGGCCAGCAGATGCATCAATCGTGACTGCTCAAGCATCATTTCGGAAGTCATACAGACCAGCTCACCATATTTTCGTAAATGCTCTGGTTCGCCCGTCAGACCAATGACGCCAACAATCTCACCTTCCAGCCGCAGTGGTAGATTTATTCCTTGTCGCACGCCGTGCAAATGCCGCGCCACAGCGTCATCAATATCCACAACGCGTCCTTGTGCAAGCACCAACAATGCGCCTTCATGCAATTCACCAATACGCTCACGATCGCCGCTGCCGATAATGCGCCCGCGGGCATCCATTACGTTGATATTGGTATCGATAATGCGCATGGTCCGCGCCACGATATCCTGAGCCATTTTGGTATCAAGATGCCATCCAGCCATAAGCCCTCCATTGTGCAGGGTTCTAGCATAAGGAGATGTTTAAATACCGACATTGTGCAATCGCACAAAGGAGAAGGAAGAAATATGGAGTTGTGGAGGGCTTCACATTATATAAAAGGGAACCCCTTCCTGTTTTTCAGGAAGGGGCTGTGGAGGATTACTGCATCAACAGATAGAGAGTGCTGTCGCCACGCTGAATGTTCAGCGCCAGAACAGACGGTTTGCTGTCGAGAATTTTACGCAGCTCTGCAATGTTTTTCACTGCCTGCTGGTTAGCACCAATAATCACATCACCTTTCTTCAGGCCGATCTGCGCAGCCGGGGTGCCCGTTTTCACGTTGTTCACTACCACGCCCTGATCTTTGCCCTTATTGCTCATCTCAGCGCCTTCAATACCGTTGAAGATAGAGCTGGAATCAACCTGATTCTGGCTGCTCTGCTGCAGCTCCAGATTCACCGTTACTGGTTTGCCGTCGCGCAGTAAGCCAAGGCTCAGTTTGCTACCGACAGGCATAGTACCAACCTGAGCACGCAGTGCGGCAAAGCTACTGATCGGCTTACCGTTCAGAGAGGTAATCACATCACCTGCTTTAATACCTGCTTTCGCCGCTGAGGAGTTCGGCATGACCTGGCTTACGAATGCACCACGTTGGGCATCAACTTTCATTGCCTTCGCCAGTTCAGAGTTTAACTCGGTGCCCATAATCCCCAGTTCACCGCGTTTCACCTGACCGAATTCAACCATCTGAGATGTCAGGTTTTTCACCATATTGCTTGGGATTGCAAAACCGATACCGATGTTACCGCCATCTGGTGCGAGGATCGCGGTATTAATCCCGATCAGTTCACCATTCAGGTTAACCAGCGCACCACCGGAGTTACCACGGTTGATTGCGGCATCCGTCTGAATAAAGTTTTCGTAGTTTTCTACGTTCAGACCGCTACGCCCCAGAGCAGAAACGATACCTGAAGTTACCGTTTCCCCCAGACCGAATGGGTTACCGATAGCAACGGTGTAGTCACCCACACGCAAGGCGTCAGAATCCGCCATCTTAATAGCAGTCAGGTTTTTCGGATTTTGAATCTGAATCAGCGCGATGTCAGAACGAGGATCTTTGCCGACCATCTTCGCGTCGAACTTACGACCATCGCTCAGTTGCACTTTAATCACATTGGCGTTATCAACAACGTGGTTGTTGGTAACTACGTAGCCTTTCTCAGCGTCAATAATGACACCTGAGCCCAGGGACATAAATTTTTGTGTCTGGCCGCCGCCATTTCCACCAGGACCACCCTGGCAGAATGGAGAACTCTGGAACGGAGAACCTTCCTGACAGAACGGGGAATCATCCCCAAAGAACTGCTGGAAATTACGCGGCATACGCGGCGTATTTACGGTTGTGCTACCTTCTACGTTAATACTGACCACCGATGGCATCACCTTTTCGAGCATCGGAGCCAGGCTTGGCATCTGCTGAGCTGACGCTGCCGGAGTGGCTTCAGCCGCCGTTGCAGAAAGAGGAGAAAGCGCCAAACCTAAACTCAGAGCCAATGCACTCAGTGCTAATGTGGTTTTTTTCATGTGTTTCAGTCTCGATTAACAGATAACGCAAAATTGCTGTGTTCCTCAGATTCGTTTTATAGCGCGAAGTTCCGAACTAAAGTTTCTGCAAAAAGTAAAAATTTATTGTCCGTCTTTACAAAAGCCTGGTTATTGTTCTACGGCCATCAGACGCCGGTACTCATCCCATGCATAAAGATCTGTCATACCGCTGATATAATCCTGCAGCAATCGGCAACGATAATAATATTCCAGTATCGGATATTCTGGCGAGTCAGACGATAATTTACCAACAGCTTCGACATATGCAAGGCGATGACGGGTTGAGAGCTTCTGAAATAAGCGAGACTCTATAGGAAAACGCTTCAACCTTTCTTTTTCTACCAATTCGGCAAAATCGGATAAAGGTAAGCTTAATAGCGGGCGATAAATTTCTAATAATCCGCTAATTACCCGATACCCTTGTAATTCTAACTGCTCGACCTCTGGATGGCTAAAAACATGTTTTTGCGCCACATTTTTATAAAGCTCCAGCAATCGGCTATAACTACTATTATCTTCCAACAGGGCGTGATTAAACGTTCCTTCAAAAATCTCCGCCAAATTATCAATAAAACGCTGCGCCGCATACGGCACCAGTTTATTTAAGGTGTTTACCCGTAAATACATAAAAAACTGATCTTCTGTACTGCGACTAAGAGAATTCACGTGCGATTTTTCCCAGGCGTTTTCTACCACCTGAGCAAAGAGAGAACCTTTTTCGTGTTCTCCCCACGCTTCATACAAGTGATGATAAAGTTGCTCGACGCTGAAAATGTTTTTTTCTACCGCATCTTCCAGATCAGCCACACAATAGGAGATATCATCGGCAGCCTCCATAATCCAGGTTAATGGAAAACGACTGTAAAGCGCTAAATTAAGTTCTTTACGTAATCTCGCAATATAGGGTTCTTCAGAAAGATAGTAGCCCGGTTTTTTCATTAAATAGTGATGAGTCGCTGGTGGTTGACCGCGCCACCACGCCGGGCGCGTGTATTTTAATATACCGCCAACTTGTGCCCAGGTGAGATTCATCCGCATCAATGTATGCACCAGGCGAATACCTTGTGCATTACCTTCAAAGTGGCAAAGATCCTGACGCACCTTACGCCGCAGCTCGTTTAACGTCTCTTCTCCTTCCCGCAAACGCAGTAATGCGACAATACAGCGGTCATCGCTAAGCGGTTGGCTTTCTGCATCTGCCGGAAACAGGCGCTGGCGAAACCAGTCATTAATTGCCGCCTCACCAAAGTGACCAAACGGAGGGTTGCCAATGTCATGCATCAGGCAAGACATCTCCACGATACTTTCAAATGGACCTGTCAGTTCATCAAGACCGTAGGTCTTCAGCAGGTCTTGCTCTTTCAGGCGGCTTAATATCTCTTTGGCGATATACCGCCCAACTTGTTGGACTTCCAGAGAATGAGTAAGACGTGTGCGCACCGCAGCGTTGCGCTCCAGTGGGAAGACCTGGGTTTTTTGTTGCAGACGGCGAATGGCTGGCGAGTTAATAATCCGCCCGCGATCACTTTCAAAGATCCGCAAAATTTCATGCTCGGTTTTCACCCCTTGAGGCGAACGATAACGACGATGCCAGTTTATTTTTTTTCGGAAATCAATCTGAATCATGTCCTCTCCCGCTGAGCATTACGCTTCCTTACAAGCGCATGATAAACTATGCCTTTAAATCTGACCTGGCGCGAGTATCTTTATGAAAATCGGTATTATTGGTGCAATGGAAGAAGAGGTCACGCTGTTACGTGACAAAATCGAAAACCGTCAAACCTGTACCATGGGCGGCGTAGAAATTTACACCGGCCAACTTAACGGCACTGAAGTAGCGCTGCTGAAATCGGGCATCGGTAAAGTTGCTGCGGCAATGGGTGCGACGTTGCTGATCGATCATTTTAAACCAGATGTCATCATTAACACGGGATCTGCAGGTGGCCTGGCTCCGACACTGAAAGTGGGTGATATTGTGGTTTCCGACGAAGCCCGTTATCACGATGCGGATGTGACAGCATTTGGCTACGAATATGGCCAGTTGCCTGGTTGCCCGGCAGGCTTTAAAGCCGATGATAAATTGATTGCCGCCGCAGAAGCGTGCATTGCTGAGCATAACCTCAATGCGGTGCGTGGCTTAATTGTCAGTGGTGATGCGTTTATTAACGGTTCCGTTAGCCTGGCGAAGATTCGTCACAATTTCCCGCAAGCCATTGCCGTTGAGATGGAAGCAACAGCTATCGCTCATGTTTGCCACAACTTCAAAGTACCGTTTGTGGTAGTACGTGCAATCTCCGACGTTGCTGATCAACAATCACACATTAGTTTTGATGAGTTCCTTGCTGTAGCTGCGAAACAGTCAAGTCTGATGGTTGAAACGCTGGTACAGAAACTGGCACATGGCTAATCTATCATTCAGGGCGCTCGCCGCCCTGTTCTTCTTGCTGCCACTGTGGCTTTGTGCCGCACCGCGTGTTATTTCCCTCTCCCCTGCCAATACTGAACTGGTTTTTGCCGCCGGGATCACGCCTGTTGGCGTCAGCAGCTATTCTGATTTTCCACCAGAAGCCAAAAACATTGAGCAAGTATCTACGTGGCAAGGAATCAATCTTGAACGCATTGTCGCTCTAAAACCAGATCTCGTGGTCGCCTGGCGTGGCGGTAATGCCGAACGGCAAGTTAATCAGCTCTCGTCGTTAGGTATAAAAGTGATGTGGGTGGATGCCTCAAACATTGAACAGATTTCTGATGCGTTGCTCAAACTTGCACCATGGAGTCCACACCCGGAGCAAGCTACGCAAGCCGCAGAACACCTGCTTGCCGAGTACGAAAGCCTCAAATCCCAGTTTGCCGGTAAAGCGAAAAAGCGTATTTTTCTGCAGTTCGGCATCAATCCTCCATTTACTAGTGGAAAAGACTCAATTCAAAGCCAAATTATTACCCTTTGTGGCGGAGAAAATATCTTTTCCGATAGCCGGGTTCCCTGGCCACAAGTCAGCCGTGAACAGGTGCTGGCACGTGCTCCTCAGGCAATCGTGATAGCAGGAAACTCGAGCGATATTCCTAAAATCAAACAATACTGGGGCAATCAACTACAAATCCCGGTTATTCCGCTAAAAAGTGACTGGTTTGAAAGAGCAAGCCCGCGTATTATCCTCGCAGCAAAACAACTCTGTACTGCCCTTTCACAGGTTAATTAGAGTCTGCCTCGCAGGCTCTCAGTGGGGATTCGACTATGCTTGTCTATTGGTTGGATATTGTAGGCACAATAGCATTTGCCATCTCCGGCGTTATATTGGCCGGAAAAATACGGATGGACCCGTTTGGCGTGCTTGTTCTGGCTGTCGTAACTGCTATTGGTGGAGGCACCATCCGCGATATGGCGTTGGATAACGGCCCCGTTTTTTGGGCGAAAGATCCCACCGATTTGGTCGTCGCTATGGTAACCAGCATGGTGACGTTATTTCTGGTTCGTCATACCCGAAATGTTCCGCACTGGATTCTTCCAGTACTCGATGCCATAGGTTTGGCAGCGTTTGTCGGCATTGGCGTCAACAAAGCATTCGCAGCCGGAACAGGCCCCGTTGTGGCGGTAACAATGGGGGTGATTACCGGTGTCGGCGGTGGAATTATTCGTGATGTACTGGCCCGCGAAATACCGCTAATCTTGCGCACAGAAATTTACGCTGTCGCCTGCATGATTGGCGGCATGGTACATGTCACAACACTTATCGCATTCAGCGTTCCTGCAGATACCGCCTGTCTGATGGGTATGGCGGTCACATTATTAGTACGCCTTGCAGCAATACGCTGGAATTTGCGCCTGCCTACTTTTGCATTAAACGATGAACGACGTTGCGAGTAGTTAAACGAAAATGGCCCACAAATAACACATTGTGGGCCATAAGAAAGAATCGTGATTTGATCAGATGCTGAAAGAAGAGCCGCAACCGCAGGTGCTTTTCGCGTTCGGGTTGGTCACGATGAAACGAGAACCTTCCAGACCTTCGGTATAGTCAACGGAACCGCCGACCAGATATTGCAAGCTCATCGGGTCAACCACCAGGCCTACGCCCTGTTTTTCGATGGTCATATCGCCTTCGTTCACCTGATCATCAAAGGTGAAACCATACTGGAAGCCGCTACAACCGCCACCGGTGATATACACGCGTAATTTCAGATTCGGGTTATCTTCGTCAGCGATCAGGCTTTTAACTTTGTTGGCTGCTGCGTCGGTAAACTCCAGCGGCAGTGCTACGTCATCACTCATATTTTGCTCCAAACGACATCGGCAATTGGGCAAATTCTAACCCAATAATAATCGCCATTATCTAATACCCTGGTATTTCGTTCAAGTATTCTCGCTGGCTGATGCGGCCTTGCTTCGCGCCAGTTGTTCCGCTTCCTGTTTTGCCAGCGTGCGCGCAAGAATCGCCGAATATAGCGGTTTCCCGCCGGTAAATTGTGCTAATAGTGTTGCGCCAAGACCGGTAATAATCATTGGCAAAATGAGCTGATAGTTATCGGTCATCTCCAGAACCAGAATGATCCCCGTTAACGGCGCGCGAATAGAAGCCGCCAGTAACGCCCCCATTCCGGCAATAGCAAAAGTGCCTGCTTCAAGGTGATATTGCGGAAACAGCTCAACGGCAACCATTCCGAAAGCGGTACCCAGCACAGTACCCAGCGCCAACATCGGGGCAAAAATACCGCCCGGTGCACCGGAAGAGAAGCAGAGTAAGGTAGTAATGACGCGCGCGACGAAGATAAACACCAGCATTCCCATGCTGAAATTCCCTGCCGTAGCGATAGGAATCAGGTTAAAACCGCCGCCCGAAGTTGCTGGTGCCACAAACCCCAGCAATCCACACAGACCGCCAATCGCACCGCCCATCAGTACCCATTTGGTAATATTGCCGCCGTGCACACGGTGCAGCAAATCCTGCATCCCCAGCACCCATTTATTAAAAATAGGGCCGAAAATGCCAAAAATAATACCGAGGATCAGATAAAGCCACAGTGTATTAAGCGGCGCGTCAGAAAGTTTACCGACGTCAATCAACGCAACTTCATGATTAAAAATCCGGTACATAATGGTCGACATAATGACACCAATAAATACCGCTTTAATCGAAATTAACGTATAGCGAAACTGCGGACGCATCTCTTCGATAATAAACAATATACCCGCCAGCGGCGCGTTAAAGGCCGCCGCCAGCCCCGCAGCAGCACCGGTTGCCAGCAGCGTATGGCGCGCTTCATCACCTTTCAGGCGGAATATATCAAGCACCATCCGACCGATATTACCGCCGATCTGCACGGTTGGCCCTTCACGCCCCAACACCATGCCGCCGCCGAGTGTCCCAAGCCCGCCAAAGAATTTCACCGGCAATACACGCCACCAGCGAACGGGACGTTGATCTTCCAGCGCCCCTTCAATTTCTGGGATCCCCGAGCCACCGGCTTCCGGCGCGTATTTGCGCACCAAAAAGTAGCCGAACATCGCCAGCACCGCCGAACAGAGAAAAGCGACGGTTAACAGTAGCGGATAATTATCGGCAGTATGGACCAGCGCCCCCATCCGTTGGTTCTGCAACCAGGAGACGCCCTTATCAAAAGCGACAGCCGCCAGACCGACAAGCGTACCGACGACAGCTGCCATAAACAAAATGGCTAACGGGGTTTTATCGCGCTCAAGAAGTTGGCGAATCAGTTGTCTGCGTCGCAGGCGCGCAGCCTGTGGTATTTCTAAAGAGGGAGTATCAGTTTTCATCCAATGATCACTTATTAGTCATACAAATAAGATGACGGCATTTTACTCGCACGTTGCGTGAAAATCCTTTGCAAAGCGTAATGTTTCAAATGCGTAAAACTTTTATACTCTTATGCGTCCAGGTTGCATAAGCACAGGCAACCTGATGTTTGACGAGTACTTAACTTGTTATGAATAACATAGAATAGCAGCCATTCACTTTTTCTACGAATCAGGAACCCTCCATGAGTAAGTCTGAAAATCTATACAGCGCAGCGCGCGAGCTGATCCCTGGCGGTGTGAACTCCCCTGTTCGCGCCTTTACCGGCGTGGGCGGCACTCCACTGTTTATCGAAAAAGCGGACGGCGCTTATCTGTACGATGTTGATGGCAAAGCCTATATCGATTATGTCGGTTCCTGGGGGCCGATGGTGCTGGGCCATAACCATCCGGCGATCCGCAATGCCGTGATTGAAGCCGCCGAACGCGGTCTGAGCTTTGGCGCACCGACCGAAATGGAAGTGAAAATGGCGCAACTGGTGACCGAACTGGTGCCGACGATGGATATGGTGCGCATGGTGAACTCCGGCACCGAAGCGACGATGAGCGCCATCCGCCTGGCCCGTGGTTTTACCGGCCGCGACAAAATCATTAAATTCGAAGGTTGCTACCACGGTCACGCTGACTGCCTGCTGGTGAAAGCCGGTTCTGGCGCGCTCACTTTAGGCCAGCCAAACTCTCCGGGTGTTCCGGCGGATTTCGCTAAACATACATTAACCTGCACTTATAACGATCTGGCCTCTGTACGCGCCGCGTTTGAGCAATACCCGCAAGAGATTGCCTGTATTATTGTCGAGCCAGTAGCAGGCAACATGAACTGTGTTCCGCCGCTGCCAGAGTTCCTGCCGGGTCTGCGCGCACTGTGCGACGAATTTGGCGCATTGCTGATCATCGATGAAGTGATGACCGGTTTCCGCGTGGCGCTGGCTGGCGCGCAGGATTATTACGACGTGGTGCCAGACCTCACCTGCCTGGGCAAAATCATCGGCGGTGGAATGCCAGTAGGCGCATTCGGTGGTCGTCGTGATGTGATGGATGCGCTGGCCCCGACCGGTCCGGTCTACCAGGCGGGTACGCTTTCCGGTAACCCGATTGCGATGGCAGCCGGTTTCGCCTGTCTGAATGAAGTCGCGCAGCCGGGCGTTCACGAGACGCTGGATGAGCTGACAACACGTCTGGCAGAAGGTCTGCTGGAAGCGGCAGAAGAAGCGGGAATTCCATTGGTCGTTAACCACGTTGGCGGCATGTTCGGTATTTTCTTTACCGACGCCGAGTCCGTGACGTGCTATCAGGATGTGATGGCCTGCGACGTCGAGCGCTTTAAGCGTTTCTTCCATATGATGCTGGATGAAGGTGTGTATCTGGCACCGTCGGCATTTGAAGCGGGCTTTATGTCTGTGGCGCACAGCATGGAAGATATCAATAACACCATCGATGCTGCACGTCGGGTATTTGCGAAGTTGTAATGATTTTGCCTCGCCCACCGGGCGAGGCATTTTATTAACGGCTCTGCTTTCTCAACAAATAAATAAAATATGGCGCGCCGATAAACGTCGACAGCAGCCCCGCCGGGATCTGGAACGGAAACAGCACCATTCGCCCGCACCAGTCTGCGAACACCAGCAACAATCCCCCCACCAGCGCCGAAATCACAATATGCGGCATCGTCCGTCGAAATCCCATCATCCGCGCAATATGCGGTGCCATCAGACCAACAAAACTCAACGGTCCAATGGTCATTGTCGCGGTCGCCGTCAGGCAAGCCGCCAGCAGCAGTAGCGCAATTCGCGTCGGCGTCAGCGCCATTCCCACTGCTCGTGCGGTATCACCGCCCAGCGGTAAAATGGTCAGCCAGCGGCGGCACAGCGGGGTAATCGCCAGCAAAATCACCATCACAATTCCCGTGCGCCAGACCTGCGCCTCGGTCGCGTTGTAGGTCGAACCGGAAATCCACGTCAGCACTTGCGCCATTCGCGGGTCACCACTTGCCTGCAACATCATCAAAAGCATGGTGAACGCAGTACTTAAGGCCATCCCCGCCAGTAACATGCGGTGTGGGGAAAATCCACCGCGCCCGGCAGCGATCATAATGATCAATAGCGTCACCGCCGCGCCGAGACTGCCCGCGGGTAACAGCCAGCCAAAGGCATTACCCGGCACCAAAAACAGCATCAACACCACACCAAACGCCGCGCCTGAACTAATCCCCAGCACTTCCGGGCTTGCCATCGGGTTTCCGGTCAGCCGCTGAATAATACAGCCCGCCACTGCCAACATGATGCCCGCAAACAGTGCCGCCATAATTCGCGGCCAGCGCCAGGGCATTAAATCATCGAGCAGCGCCCCGCTCGCCCACGTCCAGCCGTGCGCATCACGACCAAACGACAGCGCCACCACCACAGCAATTATCAGCAGCACACCGCCAGCAAGGGCAAACGCCAGCACATGTTGGCGTTCAGTCGCGACACGATCGTTGGCCTTCATATCCGGCGCACTGATGCTGCGTAAACGCGGCAGCAGCCACAGTAACAGCGGCGCACCTATCAACGCCGTCACCGAACCGGTAGAAACTTCCATCCACACGCGAGTCAGCCAGAGGATGATTTGATCGGAAAGCCAGAGGATCAGCGCACCAATCAGTGACGCCAGCAGCAGTCTTGGCAGCAGACGCCGCGCCCCCAGCATTTTTGCCAGCAGTGGCGCGAACAACCCGATAAAGCCGATAATCCCCACCGCGTTCACCAGCAGAGCACTGATGACTATCGCCAGCGACAGCGCCGCCAGACGCGCGAGCGATAAAGCCAGTCCGAGATTACGCGCCACGCCATCATCAAGCCCCATCAGGGTTAATGGACGAAGTAGCAGTAACGTCAGCATCACGCCGCCCAGCAGCTGTGGCCATAAACGCTCAACGCCGCCCCAGTCGGTTTGCGTTAGCGTTCCGGTACTCCACAGGAACATGCTTTGTAGCTGGTCGTGATGGAAGATAACCAGTAACTGATTCATTGCCCCGCAATAAAGGCTCACCACAAGCCCCGCGAGGATCAGCGTTACCGGAGAAAGCCGTTTCCCCCACGCGACGCCAAAGACAATTAAGCCAACCACACAAGCCCCTGCCAATGCAGCAAACTGGCTCGCCATAGCACCAGGGATCGCCCAGAGCGTGGTGACGGTAATCCCCAGTTGCGCGCCTGTTGCAACGCCCAACGTCGTCGGTTCCGCCAGCGGGTTACGTAACACTTGCTGAAACAGCACGCCCACCAGTCCCAGACCCGCCCCCACCAGCAGCGAAATCGCCAGACGTGGCAGCAAGCTGTAGTGAAAAATCATCTGCTCGATGACATCGATATCCGGCGACCAGATGGCCTGCGCCCACTGACTACGCAGCAGCGCCTGCGAGAAGTTCATCCAGGTGAGCATTGCTGCGACAATCACCAGCAGCGCCAACAATAACACCGGGAAAAGCGCAATACGTTTACTCACGCTTTACCTCCAATGGCGTTATCCAGAATACGCACAAAATGCATTGCCGAGAGCGTCGCACCATAAAACCAAACTGCGGGGACGCGCTGAAAGCGTCCGGCACGGACAAACGGCATGGCCTGCCACAGCGGGGTTGCCATTAGTGCGTCCATGTCTTTGCTGTTGTCGTGATCAAAACAGAGCACATCAACGTCCTTATACGCTGCCAGACGATCGATACTGACGGCAGTACTGCCCCAGAAGTTGGTTTCTCCTTGCCAGGCATTTGGGATGCCGTACTCATCGAGAATTTCCTGGAACAGGCTGTTCGGGCCGAAGACCAGCATATGGCGCGGATCGATAAGCGTCGTCAGCAATAACGGGCGCGCACCACGCTTCACAAAGCGGGGTTTCATGCTGCGGATGAAGTCTTCATAGTGCGCTAAATGCGTTTCTGCTGCGCTTTGCAGGTTAAGTAAATCTGCCATTTCCGTCAGCGATTTACGCGCCATCGCCAGCGGCTGTTTGCCGTCGCTGAAGTTAAATCCGCGCCCCGGCGCAATACGTGCCAGCATTTCTGGCGAAGGGCCATATCCTGCCGACCAGACCATAAACGACGGCTTCATTTCGGTCAGCAGTTCAAGGTTAGGTTCTGTCCGCAAACCGACGTCAATCACCGATTCAGGTAATGGCGGTTCGCTGACCCACAGGCGATAGTTGATGGTATCCGCCACGCCGTAAGGTACGATGCCGAGCGCCAGCAGTAATTCCACCGGCAACCACTCCAGCGCCACAATACGATTGGGATCAATAGCCGCCGCGTGGGCGGTATTCATCTGCCATAACAACGGAGAAAGCGCCATCGCCGTTAACAGTCGACGGCGCGAAATAAGAGGTAAGCCGCTCATCAATAAACAAAACTCACAGGTGCAGCACCCGCCGGATGCGGCAAAATACCCATCGGGATGCCATAAATCATTTCGAGGGTTTCGCCGCGCATAATTTCCGCAGGCGTTCCCTGAGCAATCATTTCACCGCCGCGCAGGGCGACCAGATAATCACAGTAACGCGCAGCCATATTGATATCGTGCAGCACGGCAATGACCGTCAGGCCACGCTCCTGACTTAAACGATGCACCAGCGCCAGCACATCAACCTGGTGGGCGATATCCAGCGCCGAGGTCGGTTCGTCCAGCAACAGACAACGGCTATCCTGCGCCACCAGCATGGCGATCCACGCCCGTTGACGTTCGCCGCCAGAGAGGCTATCGACCAGCCGATGCGCCAGCGGTTTTAAGCCAACCAGCGAGATAGCCTCTTCGACCTTTTCGCGATCTGCCGCGCCAAAGCGCCCCAGCGCGCCATGCCACGGGTAACGACCAATCGCCACCAGTTCACGCACCGTCATCCCTTCTGCCGGAGGAAGCTGCTGCGGCAAATAAGCCACTTTGCGAGCAAACGCTTTGCTGCTCCAGCTTTCCAGCGGCTGGGCATCAAGAATAATCTCACCTTCCGACGGTAGCTGATGGCGGCCAAGCATTTTGAGCAGAGTGGATTTACCAGAACCGTTGTGACCAATCAGACCGGTCACTTTCCCGGCAGGAAAGGTTAACGACAGCGGATGCAAAAGCGTGCGCCCGGGCACACGAAAGGAGATATTACGCAGTGCAAAAGTGGTATCGGAATGATTCGTGTATTCCTGCATAACAGCCAACTTGTGAAACGGGCACGGAAATCCGTGCCCCAAAAGAGAAATTAGAAACGGAAGGTTGCGGTTGCAACGACCTGACGTTCTGCGCCCCAGTAACATGCATAATCACGATAGCAACTGGAGACATATTCGCGGTCGAACAGGTTATTTACGTTAACACCAACAGAAGAACCAGGCATACCGAAACGAGCAAGATCATATTTTATCATTGCATCAACCAAGGTATACCCCCCAACATTGAATGTCTGATTGGTCTTATCACCCGTAGTGTAGAAACTTGAGGTGTCGCCAAAATAACGTGCCCCTGCACCAAGACTCAGACCACTAAGAGCTGTTTCGTGGAAAGTGTAATCTGCCCACAGCGAAGCCATATTTCGGGGGACCTCTGCCGGGCGTTTACCCTTGTACAGTGTATCTTTGGTGTATTCAGCATCGGTGTAGCTGTATGCCGCAGTCACATTGATATTAGCGTTGACAGCTGCTTTGGCCTCAATCTCAAAGCCACGAGAACGAATCTCCCCCCCTTGTACGCTAAACAAAGTATTACTTGGATCTGCAGTCAGATTTTTGTCTTTCGTTAATTGGAATACCGAGGCAGTGACAGTGACAGGCGTATCTTTTGGTACGTATTTGACACCTGCTTCGTACTGCTTACCGCGAGAAGGATCAAACGGTTTACCTTCTTTAGTAGATCCAGATACTGGCTCGAAGGATTCGCTATAACTGAAATAAGGTGAAATACCATTATCGAACAGATAATTAATACCACCTCTCCAGGTGAACTGCTGATCGTTAATTTCATCCAAAGAACTCGTTGAACGAGTATAGGTAGAGGTTTTCGCAAAATCGTAACGACCACCCAGCGTCAATACCCACTTATTCCACTCAGACTGATCCTGAATATAAAGGCCTGTCTGTTCCTGACGGTTAATTACCGCATATGGGAAATTGATATTGATATTGGCGTTACCGTACTGTGGATCCGTCATGCTAATCGGATTAGCAGTACCATAGTTTGCATCAATATCGTTACGCATTCGCAGGTAATCCACGCCAGTAAGCAAAGTATGCGCTACAGCACCGGTAGCAAAGTTGGACTGTAGTTGCGTATCAACAGTAAACGAATTTAAATCTTCGTCTGAACGTACATAAGCACGGCTAATTTGCGCTGGCGCGATGTAACCATTGCCATATACTGCATCGTAGAGTGTATGAATGCGGGTATAGCGCAGATTCTGACGTACAGTAAAAGTATCATTAAATTCATGAGCAAAACTGTAGCCAATTAATTGTTGACGACGAGACATCTTATTATCTTTCTCGCCTTCATTGAAATCTGTTGGCAATTTGTGCCAGCTACCATTTGCATCCTGATAGGGAACAACAGTTCCCTGGCGCGGTAACCAACCATAATAGCCCGCATCGGGATCACTCTGGAAATTACTCAGGAAAGTGAAATCCGTTTTATCATCAGGACGCCAACTGAATGAGGGAGCTACTGCATACCTTGTAGTTTTTGCGTACTTTTGTTGCGCATCCTGACTACGTCCTAATCCCGTCAAACGATATGACCAAACGCCATCATCATCTATTGCATCACTAAAATCGAATCCGGTCTGCCAAAGATTATCCGTTCCCATTTTGAACTGGATCTCTTTAATCGGATCCGTTGAAGGCCGTTTGCTTACCATGCTCACTACTCCGCCCGGATGGCTTTTACCATACAGTACGGATACTGGGCCACGGAGTAATTCCACACGCTCAAGGAAATAAGGATCGATAGAGGCTTCAGAGTAGTTATCCCCCTGAAGTTTTAAGCCATCCAGATATTGGTTAGTATTTACTGTACTGGCTGTAGTAAATCCACGTATAGAAACAACATCATACGTTGTTGAACTACCACGCGTTGAAAAGACACTTGGCGTATAATCCAGAGCTTCTTTTACCGTTGCGGGTTGTTTGATATCCATCTCTTCCCGGGTCACAACCGAAATGGACTGCGGCGTTTTTTCAATTGGTGTATCCGTTTTAGTCGCAGTAGCAGAGTGCTTCGCCGCAATAGTTGCAGCCGGTCCCCATGCGCTTTCTTGCGGCGCTGGTGCAGCGGTAACGGTGATAGTGTCTTCTTTCGGTTCAACCGCTGCCTGTGCATAAACAGACATGCCGCTAACCGCTGTGGCTACTACAACTGCAATTTTACGCAGTGAGTGTTTTGGCTGAGCAGTTTTGGAACGCGCCATTGGTATATCTCTGATGTAAAGTGAATGATAACGTAAACGAGAATGATTATTATAAAGATGAGATAATATTCGAAACGCTGGCGGGTTCGCAAGCGGTACGCAATCTGAGCATTCCTGAGGGGTTAATAAACAATCAGATGAAAAGAAAGGGTTAATACTTTGGGTAGGATGTTATTTTACCGGATGGCGACTCGCCATCCGGTATGTCACGCTTAGACATTAATTACTACCAAACATATCCTTGATCCAACCTGCTACGCCGTCACTGTCTTTCTGCTCTTGCTGAGCAGGTTGCTGTTGCGGCTGTTGCTGCGGCTGAGAAGACTGATCAAACGGATTGCCTGACGGTTGCTGCTGCATCTCACTCTGCTGGCACAGCGATTGCGGATCGCTGGTCCAGACCGGTAAGACACGCATGCCACCGCTGCAAACAAAGTTGCCGTCATAGTCCACGCCCATATCAGCAATGTCTTCTGGCGGAACAAGATTCAGCGGTGTTGGCGTCTGGTTAGCCAGATAACGCTGATAAATCGACATTGCCCCGCTGGCTCCATACAGTTTGGTCGGCTGGTTGTTATCACGGCCTACCCAAGTGATAGTCACCGTGCTGCCGTCAATGCCCGCAAACCAGGTATCTACGTTGTTGTTGGTAGTACCCGTTTTCCCTGCCAGATGCAGATTTGGATATTTCGCCCCAAGCTGACGTCCCGTACCGCGTTGTACCACCTGCTGCATGGTCCATAGTGTCAGATACGCCGCCTGAGCCGGAACAGCGCGTTCCGCCTGCGGGAAGCTCTGATACAGTACCTTGCCATCTTCCGCGATTACCGAACGCAGCGCAGAAAGCGGCGCGCGGTTACCGCCGCTGGCGATAGTCTGGAACGCCTGCGCCACTTCGATTGGCGTTAAGTTCAGAGCTCCCAGCAACATTGCCGGAACCGGATGCAGCTGATCTTTCGGTACGCCCAGTTTAATCCAGGTATCCGTAACCGCAGGCAGCCCCAGCGCCATCCCCAGATTCACCGTCGGCACGTTCATTGAACGGGTCAACGCATCCACCAGCATCACTCTGCCGCTTTCGCTATAACGACGGTCATCGTTCTGCGGTGACCAGACCTGGCCATTCGGCTGACGCAGCGCGATTGGCGCATCGGCAATCCACGTGTTCAGGCGATAGATTTTCGGCTGGCTTAAGGCCGTCAGATAAGTCGCTGGTTTTGCAAGGGAACCAATCGAACGACGCGCCTGCATCGCACGGTTGTAACCTGCAAACTGCGGCTCAGAACCACCGACCATCGCACGAACTTCACCACTAAAGCGGTCGACGACCACAATTGCCGTTTCCAGATCGCTTAACTTACGCTGTTTCTTCAGTGCCGGAATGCCTTCCACGGCGGCTTTTTCCGCCGCGTCCTGAGCCACCGAGTCAAAGGTAGTGAAGATCTTCACGCCGGAGAGATCTTTTACCTTATCGCCTAATTTCGCCTGCAGCTCCTGACGCACCAGTTGCATAAAGGCTGGCTGTGGAGAGATTACCCCACCACGCGGCTGAACCCCCAGCGGACGTGCACTCAACATGTCATAGAGCTCTTGATCAATAATCTGCTGTTGTTGCAGCAGACGCAGCACCAGGTTACGTCGCTCCAGCGCCAGTTTCGGGTTACGCCACGGGTTATAGATCGACGCCCCTTTCACCATACCAACCAACAGCGCCTGCTGGTCGAGACTCAGCTCTTCTACCGGGCGACCAAAGTAGTACAGGCTCGCCAGCGGGAAACCGCGGATTTCGTTGTCGCCGCTCTGACCGAGATACACCTCGTTCATATACAGCTCAAGAATGCGGTCTTTGCTGTAACGCGCATCCATGATCAGCGCCATGTAGGCTTCGTTCGCTTTACGCCAGTAAGAACGTTCGCTGGAGAGGAACAGGTTTTTCACCAACTGTTGCGTCAGCGTACTCGCCCCCTGTACCGTGCGTCCGGCGGTCAGGTTTGCCAGCACCGCACGTCCGATGGAGTAGAGACTGATCCCATCATGCTCGTAGAAATGACGGTCTTCTGTCGCCAGCAAAGTATCCACCAGCAAATCCGGGAAACCACTGCGCGGCACAAACAGACGCTGCTCACCGTTTGGCGAAGAGATCATGGTGATCAGACGCGGATCAAGACGGAAGAAACCAAACTGTCGGTTGTTCTCCATATTGACGATCGTCGACAGGTGATCGCCATCAAAGGTCAGACGCGCACGCACCTGCCCTTCTTTACTGTCCGGGAAATCAAACGGACGGCGGATCATCTCAATGCTGTTGGCCTGCACGGTAAATTCGCCAGGACGGGTCATTTTTGACACCTGACGATACTGGGTCGCCTCCAGCAGCTTCACCATCTCGTTCTTGCTGATGGTCATGTCTGGCTCAAGGTTGACCATCCGGCCATAAACTGCCGCGGGCAGTTGCCAGACCTTGCCATCAATACGGCTGCGAATTTTTTGATCGAGATAAACGCCGTAAATGGCGATCAGCACGGCAAAAACGATAGCCAGTTTTAGCAGCAGCCATAGCCAGCCGCGTTTGCCACGAGGCTTACGCCCTTTGCCTTTGCCCTTACCTTTGCGCGGCATCGGTTCTTCATCCTCATAGTCATCATAATCGTCGTAATCATCGTCATCTTCGTAACGACGACGGCTTACCTTTTGTTTGACCGGACGCGTCGGTTTCCCTTTGCGTCCAATTGGCTCGCGGTCATTCCCGGCCATGCTTTTTCTCCGCTATATTCAGGCGCAAAAGCCCGATTTTCTGTTCTTCTGTAACAAGACAGAAGAAGATATCTCTCAAATTTACTTTGGTCTTCATGAATACTTTTTCGTCCGTCGCGTCGGTGCGGTATTTGCCGGATCATCCGGCCAGACGTGTTTGGGATAACGCCCTTTCATCTCTTTTTGCACCTCGCGATACGCACCTTTCCAGAAGGCGCTCAAATCTCGTGTGATTTGCAGCGGCCTTTGGGCAGGAGAAAGCAACTCCAGCACCAGCGGCACGCGCCCCTGGGCGATCGTCGGATTGGTGGCCTCGCCAAACATCTCCTGCATTCTCACCGCCAGCACGGGCGGGTTATCTTCATGGTAACGAATGGCGATCCGGCTTCCCGTCGGCACAGTGTAATGCGCAGGCAATTCACTATCCAGACGTTGCTGCATCCCCCAATCAAGTAATCCGCGTAGCGCCTGATAAATATCGAGTGATTTCAGGCCGCGTAGCGAATGTACCCCTGTCATATGCGGCAGTAGCCACGTTTCCAGCGTCGCCAACAAACTTTCATCATCAACCGCTGGCCAGTCATATTCTGGCAACCACCTGGCGGCGCATAACAAACGCAAGCGTAGCTGTTCCGCTTCCGCCGTCCAGTTGAGCACGCTTAAACCTTTATCACGAATGCCGTTAAGCATCGCCTGATGCAACTCGTCTTCTGAAGGCTTCGCCAGCGGCTGCATTTTTACCGTCAGTTGGCCAATTTGCAGCCGACGCCATGCTTTCAGCGTACCTTGCGCATCATCCCACTCCACGGTGTCCGATTGCTGCACCAGCTGCGGACAGCGTTGTACTAATTCATCGATATCGACCAGTAGCGCCAGTAAAATCCGCGCATCCGGCGAGGCGGTGCCCTGCAATAATAACGGTGCGATCAGCCATTCGTGGCGGCTTAGCGCATCGTCGGCATCGAGCATCGCCCCCATGCCGTTTGCCAGTTGATAGCGTCCATCTTGCCCACGGCGGCGAGCAATGCGATCGGCAAACGCTCCGGCAAGTAACGGTGCGATAAGCGAACTGTCTGCCTCACCGCCGCATACGTTTAAGCGCTTTAACAGTTGCTGGCTACGTTGCTGCCAGGCTGGTTGATTACGCGAAAACGCCACATCCAGATCGATATTGCCCATCCGTGGTGGCTCTTCGAGAATAGCGGCAATTTTTGCAGCGGTAGCAGCTTCGTCGTCGCTCTTTGCGCTCACCAGCATTGCCGCTAAACGCGGATCGTTACCCAGCGTCGCCATTTTCTGCCCTTTCGTGCTTAGCCGTTCACCGTCCATCGCCCCCAGCATCCGTAACAGGCGTTTCGCGGCCTGTAAATTCACGGCTGGCGGTTGATCCAGCCAGCTCATCTGCGTCGGATCGCTGCATCCCCATTGCAGTAATTCCATCAGCAAACCGGAGAGATCGCTTTGTAAGATTTCCGGTTCACTTTGCGCGGAGGCGCGTTCTGCTTGTTCTTTGGCGATTAAATGTAGACAGATCCCCGGCTCCAGACGTCCGGCACGCCCCGCACGCTGCGTCATAGATGCCTGACTAACGCGTTGAGTAATCAGCCGCGTAAGCCCCGTGCGCGGATCAAAGCGCGCCACACGTTCCTGAGCACAATCCACCACCAGACGAATACCTTCGATGGTTAAACTGGTTTCAGCAATATTGGTTGCCAGCACCACTTTGCGCATCCCTTCTGGTGCCGGAAGGATCGCTTTTCGCTGATCGTTCAGCGACAACGCGCCATACAGCGGGCAGAGCAACACATCACTACCGATGCGCGAAGCCAGTTGTTCCTGAACGCGATGAATTTCTCCGACACCAGGTAAAAATAACAGTAATGATCCGCGTTCCTGACGCAGCAATTCGGCGGTGGCAACCGCCACGGCTTCATCAAAACGCTGATGAGCGGGCAGCGATAAATAACGGCGTTCAACCGGAAACGAGCGCCCTTCTGAGATGACGACGGGCGCTTCTGGCAGCATCTGCTGCAAGCGGTCATTGTCCAGCGTAGCCGACATAATCAGTAGTTTAAGGTCATCACGCAGACCTTGTTGCACATCGAGTAACAGCGCCAACGCCAGATCCGCCTGCAAGCTGCGCTCATGAAACTCATCGAGGATCACCAATCCAACGCCGCTCAGTTCAGGGTCACGCTGGATCATGCGCGTCAACACGCCTTCGGTAACTACTTCCAGGCGAGTATTTGGCCCGACACAGTTTTGCGAGCGCATCCGGTAGCCAACGGTATCACCTGGCTTTTCGTTAAGCAGCTCCGCCAGTCGTTGCGCAACGTTACGCGCCGCCAGACGACGCGGCTCCAGCAGGATAATGTTTCCGTTAATGCCGGGATGCGCCAGCAGTTGCAGCGGCAACCAGGTTGATTTCCCGGCCCCGGTTGGCGCACTTAATAACACCTGCGGCGCACAATCAAGAGCGGTAAGTAATTCAGGTAAGACGGCAGCAACGGGCAACGACGACACAAAACGCTCCAGAGGGTTAACAATCTTCGCGCCACATTGTAGCATCGCGGTAATGCATAACCGAGTACCTCACATGTCCGGGCCACAAAGGCTGTTCTTTGCTATCGAATTACCTGCACAAATCCGCAAACAAATCGTTCACTGGCGGGCAGAGCAGTTTCCCCAGGAAGCGGGCCGCCCGGTTGCCGCCGGGAATCTCCATCTGACGTTGGCATTTTTGGGTGACGTAAGTAGCGAGAAACAGCAGATCCTCAGCCAGCTTGCCGGGCGAATTCGTCAGCCAGGTTTCACCCTAAGACTCGACGATGCCGGGCAATGGTCTGGGGCTCGTGTAATATGGCTGGGAACACGTCAGCCGCCGCGCGAGCTGCTACAACTGGCCAATTTATTGCGCTCACAGGCCGCACGTAGCGGCTGCTATCAAAGCCCGAAACCTTTTCATCCGCACATTACGCTATTGCGCGACGTAAGCCATGCGGTGGCGATTCCCGCACCAGGATTTTGCTGGTCATTTCCGGTGAGTGAATTTGTTCTGTATGCCTCCACGTTTACCCGTGGCTCTACCCGCTATACAGCATTGCAACGCTGGACATTAACGCCATAACAAGGAATTGATCGATGCAGTTTTTCCCACCTTTACAGCGTGCCACATTAATCCAGCGCTATAAACGCTTTTTAGCCGATGTGATCACACCTGATGGTCGTGAATTGACGCTACACTGTCCCAATACAGGTGCAATGACTGGCTGCGCCACGCCTGGCGATACGGTCTGGTATTCAACGTCAGAGAATACAAAGCGTAAGTATCCTCACACGTGGGAACTGACTGAAACGCAAGCTGGCGCATTGATTTGTGTGAATACGCTTTGGGCCAATCGTCTGACGAAAGAAGCCCTTGAGAATGACTGGCTTTCAGAATTGTCAGGCTATAGCGAGTTAAGGAGCGAAGTAAAATACGGGGCCGAACGCAGCCGTATCGATTTCATGTTACAGGCAGGGTTTCAACCTGACTGCTATATTGAAGTGAAATCGGTTACGTTAGCGGATCACGCACAAGGCTACTTTCCCGATGCAATCACCCAACGTGGGCAGAAACATCTTCGGGAATTGATGAGCGTAGCGGCTGAGGGGCAACGAGCGGTAATTTTGTTTGCCGTGTTGCATTCAGCCATTACACGGTTTTCACCCGCGCGGCACATAGATATGAAATACGCGCAACTTTTGACTGAAGCTCAGCAAAGGGGGGTAGAAATTCTGGCCTATAAAGCTGAAATTTCTGCCGAAGGCATGTCGCTTAAAAAATTATTACCCATTACGTTATAGTGGAGTAAGTAACTGGTTATTTTACATTCTGGTCGCGTGCGCAAATACGCTTTTCCTCACAAGCTTGTCAAGTGTTACGTTTAGATAATTGCTATCCGGAAAAGCATCTGCTATTTATAGCGGCCTCATTTTTTCCCCCGCACATGGGGATCGATAGTGCGTGTTAAGGAGAAGCAACATGCAAGAAGGGCAAAACCGTAAAACATCGTCCCTGAGTATTCTCGCCATCGCTGGGGTGGAGCCATACCAGGAGAAGCCGGGCGAAGAGTATATGAACGAAGCCCAGCTGGCGCACTTCCGTCGTATTCTGGAAGCATGGCGTAATCAACTCAGGGATGAAGTCGATCGCACCGTTACACATATGCAGGATGAAGCAGCTAACTTCCCGGACCCGGTAGACCGTGCAGCCCAGGAAGAAGAGTTCAGCCTCGAACTGCGTAACCGTGACCGCGAGCGCAAACTGATCAAAAAGATCGAAAAAACGCTGAAGAAGGTTGAAGACGAAGATTTCGGCTACTGCGAATCCTGCGGTGTGGAAATCGGTATTCGTCGTCTGGAAGCGCGCCCAACAGCTGATTTGTGCATCGACTGCAAAACGCTGGCTGAAATTCGCGAAAAACAGATGGCGGGCTAAGCCAACCGTTTCATCACGTTTACCACAGGCGGGAATTACTCCCGCCTTATTTTTTGTTCAAAGAGATGACTGACACACATTATATTGGCCGCTTCGCCCCCTCACCTTCCGGCGAGCTCCATTTTGGTTCTCTGATTGCCGCGCTCGGCAGTTTTCTTCAGGCTCGTGCCCAACACGGTCATTGGTTAGTACGCATTGAAGATATTGATCCACCGCGTGAAGTTCCCGGTGCCGCTGATACCATTCTGCGCCAACTGGAACATTACGGGCTGCACTGGGATGGCGAAGTTCTTTGGCAATCACAACGTCACGATGCCTACCGTGAAGCGCTAGCCTGGTTACAGCAACAAGGGCTGAGCTACTATTGCACCTGTACCCGTGCACGGGTGCAGAGCGTCGGCGGAATTTACGACGGGCATTGTCGTGAGCTGCATCATGGACCTGAACATGCAGCTGTGCGAATAAAACAGACGCACCCAGTGACACAATTTACCGATCGCCTGCGTGGTGTTATTCACGCTGACGAAAAACTGGCCCGGGAAGATTTTATAATTCATCGCCGTGATGGGTTGTTCGCCTACAACCTGGCTGTTGTGGTTGATGATCATTTCCAGGGCGTTACAGAAATAGTGCGTGGGGCTGATCTGATTGAACCGACAGTAAGGCAAATTTCGCTGTACCAACTCTTTGGCTGGCAAGTACCGGATTACATCCATTTACCGCTGGCGCTAAATCAACAAGGCGCTAAACTTTCCAAGCAGAATCATGCGCCTGCGTTGCCGAAAGGTGATCCACGCCCGGTACTAATCGCGGCGTTACGTTTCCTTGGGCAACCTGAGCTTCCGTCGTGGCAAGATCTCAGTGTTAATGAATTATTACAAAGTGCAGTGAACAACTGGCGGCTCACCACAGTGCCAGGGTCAGCAATTGTAAATTCAACATTCTCAAATGCGTCATGCTGAGCTATGATTAGCCGCTATTTTTTTGTCCTGAATGATGTTTGACACTACCGAGGTGTACTATTTTTACCCGAGTCGCTAATTTTTGCCGCAAGGTGCTAAGCCGCGAGGAAAGCGAGGCTGAACAGGCTGCCGCCCGTCCACAGGTGACGGTGATCCCGCGTGAGCAACATGCTATCTCTCGCAAAGATATCAGTGAAAACGCTCTGAAGGTAATGTACAGGCTCAATAAAGCGGGATACGAAGCCTGGTTGGTTGGCGGTGGTGTACGCGACCTGTTACTTGGCAAAAAACCAAAAGATTTTGATGTCACCACCAACGCCACGCCGGAGCAGGTTCGCAAACTGTTCCGTAACTGCCGCCTGGTAGGTCGCCGTTTCCGTCTTGCTCATGTCATGTTTGGTCCAGAGATTATCGAAGTCGCAACCTTCCGTGGACACCACGAAGGTAATGTCAGCGACCGCACGACATCCCAACGCGGGCAAAACGGCATGTTGCTGCGCGACAACATTTTCGGTTCCATCGAAGAAGACGCCCAGCGCCGCGATTTCACCATCAATAGCCTGTATTACAGCGTGGCGGATTTCACCGTACGCGATTACGTTGGTGGGATGCAAGACCTGAAAGAAGGCATTATTCGGCTGATTGGTAACCCGGAAACGCGCTACCGTGAAGATCCGGTACGTATGCTACGTGCCGTGCGTTTTGCCGCGAAACTAAACATGCAAATCAGCCCGGAAACCGCCGAGCCAATCCCGCGCCTGGCCGCATTGCTCAACGATGTACCGCCAGCTCGCCTGTTTGAAGAATCTCTTAAACTGTTGCAGGCAGGTTACGGTTACGAAACCTACAAGCTGCTGCGCGAATACCATCTGTTCCAGCCGTTGTTCCCGACCATTACTCGTTACTTCACCGAAAACGGTGATAGCGCAATGGAACGGATGATTATTCAGGTGTTGAAGAACACCGATAACCGTATTCACAACGGTCTGCGCGTGAATCCTGCGTTCCTTTTTGCAGCGATGTTCTGGTATCCGTTAATGGAGACAGCACAACGCATTGCCCAGGAGAGCGGTCTGACCTGGTCAGATGCCTTTGCACTGGCAATGAATGATGTACTGGACGAAGCCTGCCGTTCGCTGGCGATCCCTAAACGTCTCACTACGTTAACCCGCGATATCTGGCAATTGCAGTTACGCATGTCGCGCCGCCAGGGTAAACGCGCATGGAAGCTGCTGGAGCATCCAAAATTCCGTGCGGCTTATGATCTTCTGGCACTTCGTGCCGAAGTTGAGCGCAATTCTGAATTGCAACGCCTGGCAAAATGGTGGGGTGAATTTCAGGTTTCTGCGCCACCAGAACAAAAAGGCATGCTTAATGAGCTTGACGAAGATCCGGCACCGCGCCGCCGTCATCGTCGTCCACGCCGACGTGCCCCGCGTCGTGAGGGTACGGCGTGACCATCGCCTATATCGCCATCGGCAGCAATCTGGCCTCTCCGCTGGAGCAGGTCAATGCTGCCGTCAAAGCACTTAGAGAAATTCCTCAAAGCAAAATTCTTGCTGTTTCCTCTTTTTACCGCACCCCGCCGCTGGGGCCACAAGATCAACCTGATTACCTCAACGCCGCCGTGGCACTTGAAACCTCCCTCGCCCCGGAAGAGTTACTCAACCATACACAGCGCATAGAGCTGCAACAGGGTCGTGTTCGTAAAGCTGAACGCTGGGGACCACGCACGCTGGATCTCGACATCATGCTGTTTGGTAATGAAGTGATAAATACCGAACGTCTGACCGTTCCGCACTACGATATGAAAAATCGTGGCTTTATGTTGTGGCCGCTGTTTGAGATTGCGCCGGAGCTGGTTTTTCCTGATGGCGCATCGCTGCAAGATATACTTAATATTCTGAATACTGCACAACCTGCGATCTGGTAATTCGAGTTAATTACATTTACAAATCAACTCAAAAACTTCTTGATTATAGTAGATACTCTACCCCTTCAGAAGGAAATTATTTCCTAGCATAAACATAAGTTTGAATTTATACACATTAAATATTCTACAATCACTTTGTAAATTATTTAACTTGACATTTAAATTCATACGCACAGCAAATAAATTCACTTATATTTCACTATAAAATTGAATCATCATAAATAAATCAATAAACCACACAAATACATTCAACAAAATGATAATTACCCCCACCTTACATTACAACCACATATTCAGTATTATCCGCCCGCTACATTAACTAATAACTTTTTTGTAAGGATACATGTAATGAAAAAAACACTACTCGCAGCCGCGCTAGTGATGGTTTCTGGTTCCGCTCTGGCTGTAGATGGTGGTCATATCGATTTTAACGGTCTGGTTCAGTCCGGTACCTGTAAAGTCGGCGTAGTAGACGCGGGTATGCACAGCATCACTACCGATGGCGTAGTAACACTGGATACCGCAAATGTTACTGATAATTTTGCCGAAGTTAGCGCAACTGCTGTTGGTCTGCTGCCGAAAGAATTTATGATTTCTGTAAATTGTGAACCAGGTAAGTCAGAAGCATCTTTAACTATGGGTTCTGCAAGCTACGCAAACACCAGTGGTACTTTGAATAACAATATGAACATCACTGTAAATGGCATCCAGCCAGCAGAGAATGTGAATATTGCAGTTCACAACATGACCAACAAATCTGGCGCGGCTGAGATTAAACAGGTACACATGAACAACTCTGCAGAAAAACATCTGTTGACTTTAGATGCTGATGGTGACGGTCAATATGTGTTCAATGCTTCCTATGTAAAAGCTCCGAACAGCCAGGACGTTACTTCTGGTCACGTTACCACTAACGCACTGTACACCATTACTTATAACTAATGGCGTAATGAGCATAAGGTTTGCCTGCGGGTAAGCCTTATTTTACTAATGTCACATAATTACACTATAGCAAGGAGTGCTTATGTTTTCCTTTGTAAAAAAAACGTTAGCGTATTATTTATTAGTACATTACTGACCAGTGCCCCTGCATTTGCCGATATCATAATTTCCGGCACACGTATCATTTATTTCGCAGATAAAAAAGATGTTAACGTTCGACTGGAAAACAAAGGCAATCGGCCCTTGTTAATTCAAAACTGGTTGGATACAGGTGATGACAATGCTGATCCCAGTCAGATCAAAGTTCCGTTTACCTCTACGCCACCTGTATCGCGCATTGAACCTAAGCGTGGGCAAACGGTAAAAGTGATGTTTACTGGTACAACACAACTTTCTGCGGACCGGGAAAGTGTTTTCTGGTTTAACGTGCTGGAAGTCCCGCCCAAGCCGAAAAATGCCGAATCAGACAAAAATTTATTACAACTGGCTTTCCGTACCCGTATCAAACTTTTTTATCGCCCAAGTGGATTACAAGGTGAACCCGCTGAAGCACCAGCCAAACTGACGTGGAAGTTAAACAACTCGCAGCTTCAGGTACAAAACCCAACCCCTTACTACGTTTCATTCAATGATGTCACTCTGGAAAGCGGTACCAGGAGTTACAAAGTCGACTCCAGCATGGTTGCGCCTTTTGCTCAAGCGAGTTTCGACGTTACCGGTCTGCCGGGCAGTGTGTCATCAGGAAAAGTTATTTACAAAGCCATTAATGATTATGGCGGCAACATTGATGGCAGCGCGTCACTTTAATCACTAAACGGATTCACCTTTAAATCGCCAGGAACGCAACCTTGTATACGTTAACTCATCAGAAAAGTCGTCTACCGAAAAAAACACTTCTGGCTGTATGTTGTGCTTTTTTCTATAGCGCCAACGGAGCGGCAACAGAAAGCGTGGAATATGACAGTTCCTTTTTGATGGGGGCTGGGGCATCGACCATTGATATTAAACGTTATTCACAGGGTAACCCAACGCCTCCTGGTGTTTATAACGTCCGCGTATTTGTCAATGAGCAACCCGTTGCTAGTTTAGAACTCCCTTTTGTTGATATAGGGGAAAACAGCGCCGCGGCCTGTATAACACGTAAGAATCTGGCACAATTGCATATTAAGCAGCCAGAATCCCCCATTACGCTGATTGCCAGAAAAGGCGAAGAAGGCGATTGCCTGGATATCAAAAAATCGATTGAGCAGGCGGAAGTCCGCTATGACGGCGGTGAGCAGTATCTGGAGATCTCAGTTCCGCAGGCGTACGTCTATAAAACCTATGGCGGTTATGTTGACCCTTCACTTTGGGAGTCGGGTATTAATGCCGCCACGCTTTCTTACTCATTAAACGCCTACCACTCAGACTCTTATAATGACAACCGGGACAGTATCTACGGCGCCTTCAACACTGGCCTCAATTTTGGAGTCTGGCACCTGCGTGCTCGCGGCAACTATAACTGGTCACAAGATAACGGTAACAGTTTCGACTTTCAGGATCGTTACTTACAGCGTGATATCCCGGCTATACGCTCACAAGTGATCGTGGGTGATGCCTATACCACCGGTGAAACCTTCGACTCAGTTAATGTGCGTGGTATGCGTCTTTATAGTGACAGCCGTATGCTACCATCCGTACTGGCCAGCTATGCGCCAACCATTCGTGGCGTAGCAAACTCTAACGCCAAAGTGACGGTGACCCAGAACGGCTATAAAATATATGAGTCCACCGTTCCACCGGGTGAATTCGTAATTGACGATCTCAGCCCTTCAGGGTTTGGTAGCGAATTGGTCATTACGATTGAAGAAGCAGATGGCTCTAAACGCTCATTTACCCAGCCGTTCTCTTCTGTCGTGCAGTTGCAACGCCCTGGCGTTGGCCGTTGGGATATTAGTGCCGGACAAATTATCGATGACAGCTTGCGTCATGAGCCAAATATGGCTCAGGCCTCGTTTTACTACGGATTCAATAATTTGTTCACCGGTTATACCGGCGTACAAATTACAGATAACGACTATATGTCTGGCCTTTTGGGGCTTGGCATCAATACCAGTATCGGTGCCTTTGCGGTGGATGTCACACATGCCCGCACCGAAATTCCTGACGATAAAACATATCAGGGGCAAAGTTATCGTATTACCTGGAACAAATTGTTCGAAGCTACAAGCACCTCATTTAACCTTGCTGCCTATCGTTATTCCACCGAGAATTACCTCGGTCTACATGATGCGTTAGCCCTCATCGATGACGCCAATCATTTGTCGTCCGACGAAAGCAAAGACACCATGCGTACCTATTCGCGTATGAAAAACCAATTTACCGTTAGTGTAAATCAACCGTTGAATTTTGCTTATGAGGACTACGGTTCACTCTTTTTATCTGGTAGCTGGACGGACTACTGGGCTGGCAATAATAACCGTACTGAATACAACGTTGGCTACAGTAAAAGTGTTTTTTGGGGGAGTTTCAGCGTCAACTTGCAACGTAGCTGGAATGAAGACGGCGATAAAGATGATGCAATGTATTTGAACGTTAGCGTTCCACTGGAAAATATTTTCGGCGGTAAACGTAAATCATCAGGGTTCCGTAACCTAAATACTCAATTCAATACCGATTTCAACGGCTCACATCAGTTAAACGTCAGTAGTTCGGGTAACAGTGAAGATAATCTCATCGGTTACAGCGTGAATACGGGCTATAACCTTGATAAAGACTCCGAAGATGTCGCTTCCGTTGGTGGATATCTTAGCTATGACTCCATATGGGGAGGTTTTTCCGCTTCTGCTTCTGCCAGCACCGATAACAGACAACAATACTCTGTCTCTACCGATGGTGGTTTTGTACTTCACAGTGGCGGCCTGACCTTCACCAATAACAGTTTCGGTAGCAATGACACTTTAGTCGTAATTAAAGCACCTGGCGCGAAGGGTGCACGAGTCAATAACGGTACTGATGAAATCGATCGCTGGGGTTATGCCGTTTCCTCATCCTTAAGTCCATATCGTGAAAACCGTGTGGGGTTAAATATTGAAACATTGGAAAACGATGTCGAACTAAAAAGTACCAGTGCCACCACTGTACCTCGTAGTGGCTCCATTATTCTTGCCAGTTTTGAAACTGACCAGGGGCGTTCTGCAGTCCTGAATATCAGTGCCAGTAACGGCAAATCTATTCCTTTTGCCGCTGAGGTTTATCAGGATGAAATTATGATTGGTAGCATGGGACAAGGTGGTCAGGCATTTGTGCGCGGTATTAATGATAACGGAGAATTAATTGTTCGCTGGTTCGAAAACAGTCAAACAATGAATTGTAAATTGCATTATCAACTTCCGGCACAACCAGAAACATTAGGAAGTACAAATACTTTATTATTAAACAACCTTACCTGTAAGTTGGTTAACCACTAAAATGGAACACTCTATGAAAAGGCTCATAATAACATCCGCGCTAATATGTCTGGGAGTACCTACAATTAGCTCTGCGACGGATATTAATGTCGATTTCACTGCAAGGTTATTAGCGACAACCTGTACAATAACCATAAAAACAGATGATGGTCCTGTGGTTGTCGATAATGGTAACAACGACTATAGCCTGACTATCCCAACCGTGGGTCTGGATAAAATTGCTAAAGCGGATGCTGCTGCACAAGCTAATTTTAAATTAGTTGCCACCGGATGTAGTGAGGGTTATACCAAAATCTTCACCAAACTTTCAGGTGCATCAACTTCAGGTAATTTAATAAAAAATGAAGCAACGACCACACCAGCCGCCAACATTGGTATGGGTATCAAACGGAGGAACCAGGCAGACTCGGCATTTATCACACCTAATAATGTTATGAGCATTGAATGGTCAACCACCGAAAAGGCCTCTGGTTTACCCCTAACTGTCGCCCTACGTGAAACAACTGCGGGAACAGGAAATACGGGAAATTTCCGCGCTAAAGCTACCTTTCACTTCACATACGAATAACAGGAACAACAACCATGAAAATAAAAGCTATAGCTACAATGATTGTTACTGTTGTCGCAGGAAGCGGTTTCCTGGCGAATAATGCCCTGGCAGGAACAACATCAGCAACCTTGACAGTTGATAGTATCGTTACGATGGGCACCTGTACCTCCACACTGCTCGATACCAATGATACCCAAATATCAACTGTTGCGTTTGGTGATGTGTATATTTCAGAACTTGTCAATAAAAGTAAGAAAAAGGCATTTAAGATTCGGTTTAGCGATTGTGCGGGAATTCCGGGTAAAAAGGCCAAAGTGAAATTAAGCCCCAGGACACCAGGCTGTGCAACGAATAATGCAGCCTTTGCCAATAAGTCAAGTAATGGCCCAGCGACCAACGCAGCAGTTGAAGTATGGACAACCATTACACCAGGGGAAAACGAAAGTGTTCAATTCAATTGTTCCACAGTAAATACCCAAACAGTAGATCTTTCAACCGTAACCGTAACAAGACCTTATGACTACAATCTAAGTGCTCAGATGATCATTGCTAACGGTGGAACAGTGTCTTCTGTAACACCAGGAGATTTTCTTTCTCCTGCCACCTTTACTATCACTTATCAGTAACAACAGATAAGGACATTATAATGCTTTTTAGGCATCATAATTTCGCGCTCTTATTAGGGCTGGTAACAGCCCTCTGCTCACCTGTTGGTTATGCTAATCAGGATGTGGATCTCACTGCAAATATTGTGTCGAGCACCTGTCAGGTGACAGTGAATAATAATGGGGTTGTTGATCTCGGTACCGTGACGCTGGATTATTTCTCTGACAATATCACTCCAGAAACTGACTATGCTGGTGGCAAGAATTTTACCGTTAATGTAGTTTCCTGCGACAACTTACAAACCACACAGTCGCAGATTAAATTAGATTTTCAACCACAATCGGGGACGCTTACTCAGGGAAACTCTCAAATTTTCAGCAATCAGTATGAATTGCAACCCACTGGTGCAAAAAATGTGGGGATAGTGATTTTTTCGGCACAGCCTAATGAGCAAAAATTTAACGTTCGGGGAACTGACGGAACATCAAAAGCCATTTATTCCGTGCCCTCCAACCAAGTCACACCCTCTACCTGGACATTCTATTCCCGAATGCAAAGAGTCAATAACTCTCTAGCACCTGTAGCTGGTATTGTGAGAAGTCAGGTTATTGTTAACGTTTATTACGAATAATAAGGATCAATATGCAAGGGAAAGTCAATAAACTGTTTTTTCATATATGCAGCGCAATGCTGTTATTTTTGACATCGTCCTGGTGTGTGTTTGCTAGCACGGGTTCTGAATGCTATATAGAAAGCAATTCAGCCGGGGATTACACTATGTTAATTAATGCTCCCACCTATACTGTAGTAACTCGTCAGGTTACTAGCCCTCAGGAAATGGCTGATGCAGTAAAGGATGTACCGATCGTACTTCGGGGGGATGGTATTGGATGTAAAGCTATACCAGATGGTGATGAAACTGTACACTTTCTTAATACTGCTGATGCCGGCCTGATATCAGGATATGAGTCAGAGCGAGGTGGTACATTATTAAAAACTACTGTTCCAGGTATTGTGTATACCGTAGAATTAATTTGTAGTGGTTGTGACCCAGAAATAAACTTAAAACTTCCGACTGCTGGTGACGATAACTTCACTCCCAACTCTAATACATGGTGGGTGTGGGCTCCAACAAGTAACAAATGGGTGCTACGTTTTCGTTTTTACTATACTCCAGAGTTCAAACCTACAAATGGCGTTTCCAGCGGAACATTATTACCTGGAAAAATTGCCTCCTGGTATCTTGGTATCAACACCCAACCCTGGATAAATTTTTTCGTTAACACAGAGACATTTAATTTTACTGTAGATCAACCTACATGTGCTACCATTGCTCTGGATTCAACCAACCAAAATATCAGCGGTAATAAAATAAATTTGGGAGACCATTATGTTTCCCAGGTTAAGCAGGACGCCTCCCGAGTAGTTCCATTTTCTATTCGAGGCGATTACTGCTACGCAAATAAAATTACAGTAAAGTTGAAAGCCACAACTGCAGCACCAAATAAAAAATTAATTGGGAAATCATCCGGTTCAGCAACTGGAGTTGGCGTAAAAATCTACTCAACCACGAATAATGTTCAGTTATACGCAGACAACAGCAACGAGATTATTTTTAACTACGCCAACTGGTCAAACCACATTCTTTATTTTCCCTTTACTGCACAACTGGTAAAAGATGGTGGCAATGGCACAATAAGCCCAGGGGATTTTACTGGTAACGCGACATTCTCTTTTTCCTATGAATAAGTAAGTTTACTCCAACTCAACGCACCAGATTCAAACTCTGGTGCGAAACTTTCTTCACACTAAAAACCATTGCCCCCCTGATTTCGACTGTTAGAATGCGATCAATCTGACTTTAGCCATCAGGATACGTTATGAAACCGACCACCATTGCTTCATTGCAGAAATGCAAACAGGACAAAAAACGCTTCGCGACAATAACCGCTTACGACTACAGCTTCGCTAAATTGTTTGCCGAAGAAGGACTTAACGTGATGTTGGTTGGCGATTCGCTGGGCATGACTGTTCAGGGGCACGACTCCACACTCCCGGTAACCGTTCAAGATATCGCCTACCACACTGCTGCCGTACGTCGTGGCGCACCGAATTGCCTGCTGCTGGCCGACCTGCCGTTTATGGCGTATTCCACCCCGGAACAGGCCTTTGAAAATGCCGCCACAGTAATGCGTGCCGGAGCCAATATGGTCAAAATTGAAGGCGGCGCATGGTTGGTTGAGACAGTACGCATGCTGACTGAACGCGCAGTTCCGGTGTGTGGTCATTTAGGTTTAACCCCGCAGTCAGTGAATATTTTTGGCGGCTACAAAGTACAAGGGCGAGGCGATGAAGCGGGCGATCAACTGCTCAGCGATGCGTTAGCCTTAGAAGCCGCTGGTGCACAGTTGCTGGTACTGGAATGCGTACCGGTTGAACTGGCGAAACGCATTACCGAAGCGCTGGCGATTCCGGTAATCGGCATTGGCGCGGGCAACGTCACCGACGGGCAAATCCTCGTAATGCACGACGCGTTCGGTATTACCGGCGGCCATATCCCTAAATTTGCAAAAAATTTCCTTGCCGAAACGGGCGACATCCGCGCAGCAGTGCGTCAGTATATAGCTGAAGTGGAGTCCGGTGTTTATCCGGGCGAAGAACACAGTTTCCATTGAGGAGTCACGTTGTGTTAATTATCGAAACCCTGCCGTTGCTGCGTCAGCAAATTCGCCGCCTGCGAATGGAAGGCAAACGCGTGGCACTGGTGCCTACTATGGGTAACCTGCACGATGGTCATATGAAGCTGGTTGACGAAGCCAAAGCCCGCGCCGATGTGGTCGTCGTCAGTATTTTCGTTAACCCGATGCAGTTTGACCGCCCGGAAGATCTGGCTCGCTACCCACGCACCTTGCAGGAAGACTGCGAGAAGCTAAACAAACGTAAAGTGGATCTGGTTTTCGCTCCCTCGGTAAAAGAGATCTACCCGAACGGTACTGAAACCCACACCTATGTCGATGTTCCAGGCCTTTCCACCATGCTGGAAGGTGCCAGCCGTCCAGGACATTTTCGCGGCGTATCGACCATCGTCAGCAAACTGTTCAACCTGGTCCAGCCGGACATCGCCTGCTTCGGTGAAAAGGATTTTCAGCAACTGGCGCTGATCCGCAAAATGGTTGCCGACATGGGCTTTGATATTGAGATTGTCGGAGTGCCGATTATGCGCGCGAAAGACGGTCTGGCGCTCAGTTCCCGTAACGGCTATCTGACGGCGGAACAACGTAAAATTGCGCCGGGTCTCTACAAAGTCTTAAGTTCAATTGCCGACAAATTGCAGGCTGGCGAACGGGATCTCGATGAAATTATTGCTATTGCCGGGCAAGAACTGAATGAAAAAGGTTTCCGTTCCGATGATATTCAGATTCGCGATGCCGACACCTTGCTGGAAATCTCTGAAAACAGCAAACGAGCGGTGATTCTGGTAGCCGCCTGGCTTGGCGATGCTCGCCTGATCGACAACAAAATCGTCGAACTGGCGTAATATTTAACTGGCGCTACGGCTGATGGCGCCAGTTATTCATTGCCACGTTATCTGTAAGCGATTATTCATAACGCAGACAACTTAGTTAGAGTTAATTAGCTTATCAACCTCTGTAAGAGGTAAAGTTGTCACCTCTGCAACGTCTTCCCGAGACATTCCTTTACTCAGAAGACGCTGGGCCAGCCTTACCTTCTGGAGTCCCTCTTTATATCCCTTCTGAAATCCCTTCTGAAATCCCTTCTCTTCAAACCACTGCGCCAACGTCTGCCTGGTTTCTCTCCGTGTCTTTATGTCCATAGGTTCCCTTAATTATCTGGTCAGTTAACAATAACAATTATCTGGCTATAACTGATAATACAGACAACTTAGTTAATCATTTTATCAATCTCAGCAAGAGGTAAATTTGCCATCTCTGCAACGTCTTCCCGAGACATTCCTTTACTCAGAAGACGCAGGGCGAATTCCTGACTTACTTCCTGTCTTCCCTGCTGAATCCCCTTCTCAATTCCTTTCTCCATTCCTTTCTCCATTCCTTTCTCCATTCCCTTCTCAATCCCTTTCTCTTCAAACCACTGCGCCAGCGTCATCATAGACTCCCCTCCCGTTTCCCTGTCTCTCACCACACCATAAAACAAATCCGCTTGTTCAGTATGACCGCGTTGCAGCATATAGTTTTGCATGGCAACTAACTGACTTCCGCTAGTGTACCCTTCGTCAATCAGCGTGACCAGTTGCTCCAGCAATAACATTAAGTCGCGCTGGCGAATATGTTTTTGCAGCAGTTCGAGAATCGCAATCCGCCGATGTTGCATGATTTCGTCATCCGGTGTGATAGTGATATCCACCAGCGGGAAAGGACTGTTATAGACGCGTCGCGCCAGCTCCGGCGAGTAAAACATATCAAACCAGCACATTGAGAGTGGATAAGGTGTGGCCTCGCCCTGATAAAACAGAATCGGCACCACCAGCGGCAGCTTATCGTGGTCAGCCTCCAGATGCCGGTGCATGGCGGCAATAGAATAACGCATCATACGAAACGCCATTTTTTTGTCCGGCTTGCTTTGGTGTTCAATCACAACATGTAGATAGCCCGTATTACCCTGCATTTGCACGGAATAGAGCACATCAGTGCTGTGCCCTTTCAGGCTTTCTTCAATAAAACTCCCCGACTCAAGATGCAGCGTGTCGAGGTCACACAGTTCGCGTAGCTCCGCTGGCAAATGGATATCCAGAAAGTCGCGAGCCGTCTCCGCATGCATTAAAAATTGTTTAAATACCGCGTCATGCGGTGTGGTACTCGGTACATCCATCTTCCCTGCCTTCCGTGTTGTCTTGCGTGAAGGCAGTATCCAGTCAAGGCGCGCCGTCGTCAGCCGCCTCTTTAGTGTTTACCGAGCAGCGTTCAGAGAAATTTCAATTGGTTACAGGCGTTACATGGCACGCTTCGGCACGGTACGCAAACTGCTGATGCAAATGCCGTCAGATGAGTAGACACTAAACAAAAATCGGGCAATACTGCGTGAGAATTTCCTCAAAGCAGGCATCGCCTGCTTCGTTAACGACAGGGTAGAAAGGTAGAAGTTATGATTCGCACGATGCTGCAGGGCAAACTCCACCGCGTGAAAGTGACTCATGCGGACCTGCACTATGAAGGTTCTTGCGCCATTGACCAGGATTTTCTTGACGCAGCTGGTATTCTCGAAAACGAAGCCATTGATATCTGGAATGTCACCAACGGCAAGCGTTTCTCCACCTATGCCATCGCGGCAGAACGCGGTTCGAGAATTATTTCCGTTAACGGTGCGGCGGCCCACTGCGCCAGCGTCGGCGATATTGTCATCATCGCCAGCTTCGTCACCATGCCGGATGAAGAAGCCCGTACATGGCGGCCCAACGTTGCCTACTTTGAAGGCGACAACGAAATGAAACGTACCGCGAAAGCGATTCCGGTACAGGTTGCCTGATAATCACCCCTGCGGCTGGTTACTCACCAGCCGCGACATCGTCTCCAGCGAATCCGTTCTCAAGATATAAAGCCGTTTTAGTAACAACGGATTATCCCCCGGTTTTACTTTGCCTTTCATGGTCGTCACCGCCAGGTGAAATCCGGCATCGTTTGCAGCCTTCACGGCTTTGTCATTAAATCCACCAAACGGATAAGAAAGATACAAAACATGTGGATTAAATTGGTTTAACGCCCGGCGAGAACGTTCGAAATCAAACAGAATATTATGCTCACTGCGGCTGAGTAATATGGGGCGGCGATAGCCATCTACCCGATGCAAAAAATGAGTATGTGACTGGAAATCAAAAACATCACGGACATCTCGCAGTTCAGAAATACTCATAAACTGTAATGACTGAGGATTCCATTTTTGTGGATGACGTTTAATACGCGAAGTAATAATAAATGCCGTCGCCTTCATACCGTATTTTTTCAGAATGGGATATGCATAACGACTCACTGATTTCAAGCCATCATCAAACGTCAGTACCACCGCGCGAGCCGGAAGATTCATTGAATTACGCAGATACCCTTCCAGTTGATACAAGGTTAACGTGGTATATCCACGATCGCGCAACCAGGTCATTTGGTTATTGAAAGCTCGCACCGACGTCGTGGTCGACGTATGACGAAAACGGGTGTTCTCTTCATCGCGTAAAATATGATGGTAGGTCAATACAGGAATACCGTTATCCTGCTGCGCATCCAGTGCACTGATATAGGCCAGTCGTTCGCCAATACGAATTTGGTACCAGGTTTGATTCAGACGATCTTTTAATTTATTAATAATGGGGTATCGCAAATTATCGGCTAGCACGCCAAATGACGCACTACCCGCATCAGGCGCGTTGTATATCGGAGTATCTTTCCATGTAATAATATTTTGGTTACTCAGTGGCTTATTCAGATCCCCCAGGCCATCTTCAACTTTTTGCCGCCCTTGTACAGGTTCCAGATGCCCCTTATCAATATATCCCGTAGCAAAACCAAAATTGAATTCATAATAATCAGCTGCAGTTGGGATGACCGAAATAATCTGCCCGGCACGAATGTTGCCAACGGTAACCGTTTTGTCGCCAATTTTTCCCCAGATAGCCGCATCCTGAGTCGTTTGCATATAACGCGCGGGAAGTGCTGCACTGACACCAGATGAAACCAGCAGCAGTAAAAAAATAATCTTTTTAATCATGAGAAAACTACCAGGCGAGAAACAGCGCCGTTAGTGTAACAAAATCGGAATGCGATTTAATACTCGAACCAATTATGCTTGAGGACAAAGGGGGGATTTTTTTGTTGTTGGTGCCAGAGACTACTAACTTCAGGCCCACCCAGTTCGACAATTCGCTCGCGAAACTCCGCACTGGATAACGTTTCACGGTAGGCCAGCATCTGTTCAACTAACGGTAACGTTACCCCAGAAATCACTTCGCAGCGGGAGTGTTTGTGGCTTAATAGCGAAGCCACGCGGTACGGCGGCGCTCCGGCAACATCAGTTAAAAAGATCACCCCATCGCCAGAGTCTGCTTCATGCAGAGCATCGCACATCATACGGCTGAGCATATTAGAACTTAATCCTCGCCAGAAATTCACGGCCCGGCACTGAAGAAGCGCCCCGTGTTTTTTCTCCAGCGCATCCAGTATCTCTTGCGCCCGATCATCGTGACAGGTAATTACCCAACCTAACATCACCTTCCTCCTTAGCCGAAAATCAGTCTACCCTGACCATTGTTGATAAAGGGTGATAGCCTTCAAAACTCCTCTCCCCCGAATCCAGAGGAGAGGAAATAGCCTTAGCTACGCAAACCACGCCCACGTTGGATCAGCGACCAGCAAATCAAATAAAACGCCACAATAAAGACCACCAGTACGCCAAAGGTAGTGACCAGAGGCACATCATTGATACCGAGGAAGCCGTAGCGGAAACCACTGATCATATAAACGATCGGGTTCAGGTGCGACAGTCCCTGCCAGAACGGCGGCAGCAAAGTCAGGGAGTAAAAGACCCCGCCCAAATACGTGAGTGGCGTTAGCACAAAGGTTGGCACCAGGCTGATGTCATCGAACGTTTTGGCAAACACGCCGTTCAGCAATCCAGCAAGGGAGAATAACACCGCCGTGAGCACCAGCGTTAAAGCGACAAATACCCACGAATGTACCTGAAAAGGCACAAAAAACAGTGAAATTGCCGTCACCAGAATGCCAACAAACAGTCCGCGCGCCACGCCACCGCCAACATATCCGGCAATAATCACGTGAGTCGGTACGGGTGCAACCAGCAGCTCTTCAATATTACGCTGAAACTTGGCACCAAAAAATGATGAAGCGACGTTGGCGTAGGCATTGGTGATTACCGACATCATGATCAGCCCCGGCACGATGAACTGCATATAGCTGAAGCCATGCATATCGCCGATGCGCGAACCAATCAGGTTACCGAAGATAATAAAATAAAGGGTCATGGTGATGACCGGTGGCACCAGCGTCTGTACCCAGATACGCATAAAGCGATGGATCTCTTTCGCCCAGATGCTTTTTAGTGCCACCCAGTAAAGATGCATCATGCGCGATCTCCTTGTTTTTCATTAACCAGTGAAACAAACAGCTCTTCCAGACGGTTAGCTTTGTTACGCATACTTAATACCTGAATGCCCTGCTCACTTAACTGCGTGAACACGCTGTTGATCCCCTGCTCACGCAGCACTTCAACTTCCAGCGTAGCGGTATCGACCAGTCGATACTGATAGCCATCGAGCTTCGGTAACGGGCTTTTCGGTGCGAGATCGAGAATAAAAGTTTCCGATTTCAGCTTCGCCAGCAGCGCCTTCATCGAGGTATTTTCCACCAGCTCACCGTGTTGAATAATGCCGATATTGCGACACAGCATTTCTGCTTCTTCCAGGTAATGCGTGGTAAGAATGATGGTGGTGCCTTTGTCGTTTAAATCCTTCAAAAATCCCCACATCGAGCGGCGAAGTTCGATGTCCACGCCTGCAGTCGGTTCGTCAAGAATCAGCAGCTTAGGTTCATGCATTAACGCACGAGCAATCATTAAACGGCGCTTCATCCCGCCCGATAACATACGCGCACGTTCGTTACGCTTTCCCCATAAATCGAGCTGTTTAAGATACTTTTCGCTGCGGATGTACGCTTCTTTTCGCTCTACACCGTAGTACCCCGCCTGGTTCACCACAATTTGTTGCACGGTTTCAAACGGGTTGAAGTTAAATTCCTGCGGCACCAGTCCCAACTGACGTTTAGCGTTCACGACATCTTTCTCGAGATCGTAACCAAATACGCTGACCCGCCCGGAGGTTTTATTTACCAGAGAGCTGATAATACCGATAGTGGTTGATTTCCCGGCCCCGTTCGGCCCGAGAAGCGCATAAAAATCACCCGCTTCGACCTGCAAATCGATTCCACGAAGCGCCTGAACGCCGCCTGGATAGGTTTTTTTAAGCTGTTGAAGTTCCAGTGCAATGGTCATAAATTTTTACTTACCTTACGTTCTTACACTTTATCTGTGGTTTAAATCGTCCCGGAGTTGCCCTATATTAGCCAAACGTAATTATTTGGTTACAGGTCGTTAACCTCCATGAAAGACATAGATACACTCATCAGCAACAATGCACTATGGTCAAAAATGCTGGTGGAAGAGGATCCCGGGTTTTTTGAGAAACTGGCGCAAGCGCAAAAACCGCGCTTTCTATGGATTGGATGTTCCGACAGTCGCGTTCCTGCAGAACGTTTAACCGGTCTTGAGCCGGGCGAACTCTTTGTTCACCGTAATGTTGCTAACCTGGTCATTCACACCGACCTGAACTGCCTTTCCGTGGTTCAGTATGCAGTGGATGTTCTCGAAGTTGAACACATTATTATCTGTGGCCACTACGGTTGCGGCGGCGTACAAGCCGCAGTTGAAAACCCGGAACTGGGGCTTATCAACAACTGGCTGCTGCACATTCGCGATATCTGGTTCAAACATAGCTCATTGCTTGGCGAAATGCCGCAAGAGCGCCGTCTGGATACCTTGTGTGAACTGAACGTCATGGAACAGGTATATAACCTGGGCCACTCCACCATTATGCAATCAGCGTGGAAACGCGGGCAGAAAGTTACCATTCACGGCTGGGCCTACGGCATTCACGACGGTTTGCTGCGTGATCTGGATGTTACCGCCACCAACCGCGAAACCCTTGAACAACGTTACCGTCACGGGATTTCCAATCTCAAGCTGAAACACGCCAACCACAAATAAAAACACCATGCCGGATGCAACACATCCGGCACATCCGCACTTACTCGTCCAGCAGCACTACTTTGCCGATGTACGGCAGATGGCGGTAACGCTGAGCGTAATCAATGCCGTAACCCACCACAAACTCATCCGGGATCGAGAAACCGATAAATTCTACCGGGACGTTCACTTCACGACGGGACGGTTTATCCAGCAGCGTACAAATCGCCAGCGACTTCGGTTCGCGCAGGCTTAAGATTTCACGCACTTTCGACAGTGTATTACCCGAGTCGATGATATCTTCAACAATCAGCACGTCCTTGCCACGGATATCTTCATCCAGATCTTTGAGGATTTTCACATCGCGGGTGGTGGACATGCCGCTACCGTAGCTGGAGGCGGTCATAAAATCGACTTCATGAGATACCTGAACTTCACGGCACAGGTCCGCCATAAACATAAATGAGCCACGCAGCAGGCCTACCAGCACCATATCGCTGCCGCTGTCTTTGTAACGCTCAGTAATCTGACGACCCAGTTCGGCGATACGCGCTTTAATCTCCGCTTCGGGGATCATTACTTCTACAGTATGTTTCATATCTCTAACCATATGATTTAAAAACAAATCACTTCGTACGGGCAGGTTTTGGCACCGCAACAAAGCGCAAGACACGCAGTATACCAGTAAAACTATTCATTGGCGGAATCTGTTAATAAAGCTCGAATTGTGATGACGATCACACATGTTAAAACCTATAATTAATTGCTACTAAAATATTAATGAATTGAAATGGTGTCTCTTTATGGCAATTAACAATACCGGCTCGCGACGATTACTCGTCACGCTAACAGCCCTATTTGCAGTGCTTTGCGGGCTGTATCTTCTCATTGGCGGAGGCTGGTTGGTCGCGATCGGCGGCTCCTGGTACTACCCTATCGCTGGCCTTATGATGCTCGGCGTCGCCTGGATGCTGTGGCGCAGCAAACGCGCCGCACTTTGGCTTTACGCGGCATTGCTGCTTGGCACCATGATTTGGGGCGTCTGGGAAGTGGGTTTCGATTTCTGGGCGCTGACGCCGCGTAGCGACATTCTGGTCTTCTTTGGCATCTGGCTGATCCTTCCGTTTGTCTGGCGTCGCCTGGTCATTCCTGCCAGCGGCGCAGTTGCCGCACTGGTGGTCGCGCTGTTGATTAGCGGTGGTATCCTCACCTGGGCCGGATTTAACGATCCGCAGGAAATCAACGGCACCTTAAGCGCTGATGCCACACCTGCCGAAGCAATCTCCCCCGTTGCCGATCAAGACTGGCCCGCCTATGGTCGCAATCAGGAAGGTCAACGCTTTTCACCACTGAAACAAATTAACGCTGATAACGTCCACAAGCTGAAAGAAGCCTGGGTGTTCCGTACAGGCGATGTGAAACAGCCGAACGATCCGGGCGAAATCACCAATGAAGTGACGCCGATTAAAGTAGGCGACACGCTTTATCTGTGTACCGCTCACCAGCGTTTGTTTGCGCTCGATGCCGCCAGCGGCAAAGAGAAATGGCATTACGATCCTGAGCTGAAAACCAACGAGTCTTTCCAGCATGTAACCTGCCGTGGTGTCTCTTATCATGAAGCCAAAGCAGAAACTGCTTCGCCGGAAGTGATGGCGGATTGCCCGCGTCGTATCATTCTCCCGGTCAATGATGGCCGCCTGATTGCGATTAACGCTGAAAACGGCAAGCTGTGCGAAACCTTTGCCAATAAAGGCGTACTCAATCTGCAAAGCAATATGCCGGACACCAAACCGGGTCTGTATGAGCCGACTTCACCACCGATTATCACTGATAAAACCATCGTGATGGCGGGTTCCGTCACTGATAACTTCTCAACCCGCGAAACGTCTGGCGTGATCCGTGGTTTTGATGTCAATACCGGGGAGCTGTTGTGGGCCTTTGATCCGGGCGCGAAAGATCCGAACGCGATCCCGTCTGACGAACACACCTTTACCTTTAACTCGCCAAACTCGTGGGCACCTGCGGCCTATGACGCGAAGCTGGATCTGGTGTATCTGCCGATGGGCGTTACCACGCCAGATATCTGGGGCGGTAACCGCACCCCAGAACAGGAACGTTATGCCAGCTCAATTCTGGCGCTGAATGCCACTACCGGGAAACTGGCGTGGAGCTATCAGACCGTTCACCACGACCTGTGGGATATGGATCTTCCGGCACAGCCAACGCTGGCAGATATCACCGTTAATGGTCAAAAAGTTCCGGTTATTTACGCTCCAGCGAAAACCGGCAACATTTTTGTGCTTGATCGCCGCAATGGTGAACTGGTGGTTCCGGCCCCGGAAAAACCGGTGCCGCAAGGCGCAGCGAAAGGTGATTACGTTACCCCTACTCAACCGTTTTCTGACCTGAGCTTCCGTCCGACGAAAGATTTAAGCGGTGCGGATATGTGGGGCGCCACCATGTTTGACCAACTGGTGTGCCGCGTAATGTTCCACCAGATGCGTTATGAAGGTATTTTCACCCCGCCATCTGAACAGGGTACGCTGGTCTTCCCGGGTAACCTGGGGATGTTCGAATGGGGCGGGATTTCCGTTGATCCGAATCGTGAAGTGGCAATTGCCAACCCAATGGCGCTGCCGTTTGTTTCAAAACTGATCCCTCGCGGTCCAGGCAACCCGATGGAACAGCCGAAAGATGCCAAAGGCACGGGTACGGAATCCGGCATTCAGCCGCAGTACGGCGTACCGTATGGCGTTACGCTCAACCCGTTCCTTTCGCCGTTTGGTCTGCCGTGTAAACAGCCAGCATGGGGCTATATCTCGGCCTTGGATCTGAAAACCAACGAAGTAGTGTGGAAGAAACGCATTGGTACGCCGCAGGACAGCATGCCGTTCCCGATGCCCATTCCGGTGCCGTTCAATATGGGTATGCCGATGCTGGGCGGGCCAATCTCCACGGCGGGTAACGTGCTGTTTATCGCCGCTACGGCAGATAACTACCTGCGCGCTTACAACATGAGCAACGGTGAAAAACTGTGGCAGGGCCGTTTACCGGCGGGTGGTCAGGCAACACCGATGACCTATGAAGTGAATGGCAAGCAATATGTGGTGATATCCGCAGGCGGTCACGGTTCATTTGGTACGAAGATGGGCGACTATATTGTGGCTTATGCGTTGCCGGATGATGTGAAATAACCATAATGCCCGGAGAGATCCGGGCATATTTCCAAATACGGTCTTTTTATACCGTAAACCCTAACATCATCCCCGTATCTTCATGCTCCAGCAGATGGCAGTGCGCCATATATGCATGTTCTTTCGGTGCGTCGTGATTAAACTTCACCAGTACTTCGCTGACATTACCTTCTACCTTAACGGTATCTTTCCAGCCTGCGCGATGAGCCGCTGGCGGTTTGCCATTTTCTGACAAGATACGGAACTGCGTGCCGTGAATATGGAACGGATGCAGCATCATGTCGCCCACGCCAGAGATAACCCAACGCTCGTACTGCCCTTTCGCCGCCGCAAACATCGGCTTATTCATATCAAACGCCTGACCGTTGATTTTATTGGCATGGTGGAAATCGAACTTCCCGCCGTGGTTCATATGATTCATATTGCCGTGCCCCATATGGCCCATCATCTGGCTGTGGTCCATCCCGGCCATCGCCTGATCGCCATATTTCTCCATCAGCATCTGCATACCCATCATATCGAGCATCGGGTCCATAGAGAGTTGCAGCTTACGTACCGTCAGCCCTTCCAGCGAAGGTAATGCTGGCAGGCTACTTAATGTGTCTGGCAAAGCACCAGAGGCACTAATGGCAATCGGCTGAATCCGCATTACCGGATGCGGCTTGTCAAACGGCGCAATCGCCATCCCCATCTGGCTGACCGGTAGCGTCACCAGATCAAAGGGTTTGTTGTCGTTAACCTCCACCAGCACTTCGAAACGTTCGCCCATCAGCACCGGCAGCTCGCTCACCTTCACCGGTTCAGGTAGCAGACCACCGTCACTGGCAATCACATACAATGGACGATTGTCGCTGGTAGCGAAATTGAGCGAGCGGGCGTTACAGCCATTGAGCAAACGCAGGCGCAGCCAGCCGCGCGGGGCTGCGTGTTGCGGGTAGATAGCACCATTGGTCAGCAGCGTATCGCCAAACCAACCCACGGCAGCGGTCATCACATCCAGTTGATAATCAATCTGCCCGTCAGCGTTAAATTTTTTATCCTGCACGATCACCGGGACATCATCGATACCCCACTGTTTTGGCAGCATTAACTTCAGGATCTCGTCATCTTCAATTACCACCAGCCCAGCCAGCCCCATCGCCACCTGTCGCCCGGTCTTGCCATGTTGATGTGGATGGAACCAGCAGGTAGCGGCAGGTTGATCAACGTTCAACGTCACCGAGCGCTTGCCACCTGGCGGAATAATTCCCTGCGGGCCGCCGTCGACTTCACCCGGTATTTCCAGCCCGTGCCAGTGCAACGTCGTCTCTTCCGTCAGTTGGTTATAGATATCAACCGTTACCACTTTGCCACGCTGTAATTTCACCGCCGGCCCCAGCAGATTGCCGTTATAGCCCCAGGTGGTCGCGGTTTTTCCGGCAAAGGTGGACTGGCCTTGCATGATTGATAATCTTATGCGGCCACGAACATCAGAGGTGAGGAGATCGGGGATCGGCAGTGTTGGACGTTCGGCGGCAAAAACTGTTCGGCTCCACAGCGGCAAAGCCGAAACCACGCCCAGCGCGACGGAATATTTTAAGAAATCACGGCGTTGCATAGGTATTTCCTTATTCTAAAGCAGGCGAAACAAAACCAAACGTTGAGCATAGTCCTTACCCTTACGGGAAGGTCAAGCCGCAGACACAATTTAATCGACAATAATGGTCGTCGCCTCGCTCGCAGTGTGCTAACGTTTATCTTCTTTAAATTCTGGTAAAAGCAATGAAGACGTTTTTCAGAACAGTGTTATTCGGCAGCCTGATGGCCGTTTGCGCAAACAGTTACGCGCTCAGCGAGTCTGAAGCCGAAGATATGGCCGATTTAACGGCAGTTTTTGTTTTTCTGAAGAATGATTGTGGTTACCAGAACTTACCTAACGGGCAAATTCGTCGCGCACTGGTCTTTTTCGCCCAGCAAAACCAGTGGGATCTCAGCAACTACGACACCTTCGATATGAAAGCCCTCGGTGAAGACAGCTACCGCGATCTCAGCGGCATCGGCATTCCCGTCGCTAAAAAGTGCAAAGCCCTGGCCCGCGATTCCTTAAGCCTGCTTGCCTACGTCAAATAATCCCCGATACCTTTTTGTAGAAATATTGACCGTGCAACCACGGTCAATGTTAGCTATTATGTTGCGCTCTTTTTTTACGAGTGTTAACAAAGGAGGTATCAACCCATGGCCGAAAATAAACTGTGGCATGAAACGCTACACGACCAGTTTGGGCAGTACTTTGCTGTAGATAACGTTCTGTATCATGAAAAGACCGATCACCAGGATCTGATCATTTTTGAGAACACTGCATTTGGTCGCGTAATGGCGCTGGATGGCGTAGTACAAACCACCGAGCGCGACGAGTTTATCTATCATGAGATGATGACCCACGTTCCGCTATTAGCCCACGGTCACGCGAAACATGTGCTGATTATCGGCGGCGGCGACGGTGCCATGCTGCGTGAAGTGACCCGACATAAAAACGTTGAGTCAATCACGATGGTGGAAATCGATGCGGGTGTCGTATCGTTCTGCCGTCAGTATCTGCCCAACCATAACGCCGGTAGCTACGACGATCCGCGCTTTAAACTGGTAATCGACGATGGCGTCAATTTCGTTAATCAAACCAGCCAGACCTTTGATGTTATTATCTCCGACTGCACCGATCCTATCGGTCCCGGCGAAAGTCTGTTCACCTCAGCATTTTATGAAGGCTGCAAACGTTGCCTGAATCCTGGCGGTATCTTCGTCGCACAAAACGGCGTCTGCTTTTTACAGCAGGAAGAGGCTATCGACAGTCATCGCAAACTCAGCAATTATTTTAGCGATGTCGGCTTTTATCAGGCGGCAATCCCGACCTATTACGGCGGCATCATGACCTTTGCATGGGCGACAGATAACGACGCCTTACGCCATCTCTCAAGCGAAATTATTCAGGCGCGTTTTCTCGCTTCTGGCCTGAAATGCCGTTATTACAATCCGGCAGTCCATACGGCAGCTTTTGCCTTACCTCAGTATCTGCAAGACGCACTGGCCTCACAGCCGTCCTAAGGAGAAGATAAGAAATTGAAAAAACTGAAACTGCATGGCTTTAATAATCTGACCAAAAGTCTGAGTTTTTGTATTTACGATATCTGCTATGCCAAAACAGCCGAAGAGCGCGACGGTTATATCGCTTATATCGATGAACTCTATAATGCCAACCGCCTGACCGAAATTCTGTCAGAAACCTGTTCCATTATCGGAGCCAATATTCTTAACATCGCCCGCCAGGATTACGAACCACAAGGTGCCAGCGTCACTATTCTGGTGAGTGAAGAACCGGTCGACCCGAAACTTATCGACAAAACAGAACACCCCGGCCCACTGCCAGAAACGGTCGTTGCCCATCTCGATAAAAGTCATATTTGCGTACATACCTACCCGGAAAGCCATCCTGAAGGTGGTTTATGTACCTTCCGCGCCGATATTGAAGTCTCTACCTGCGGCGTGATTTCTCCGCTGAAGGCGCTGAATTACCTGATCCACCAGCTTGAGTCCGATATCGTAACCATTGATTATCGCGTGCGCGGTTTTACCCGCGACATTAACGGTATGAAGCACTTTATTGACCATGAGATTAATTCGATTCAGAACTTTATGTCTGACGATATGAAGGCGCTGTATGACATGGTGGATGTGAACGTCTATCAGGAAAATATCTTCCATACCAAGATGTTGCTTAAAGAGTTCGACCTTAAGCACTATATGTTCCACACAAGGCCAGAAGATTTAACCGACAGCGAGCGTGAGGAAATTACCGCGGCGCTGTGGAAAGAGATGCGCGAGATTTATTACGGGCGCAATATGCCAGCTGTTTAACGACTCAGGCGGAGCACAGAGGCTCCGCCTGATTAATCTACTTCTGCTGCACAAAATCGCGGTAAGCCGCTACTACCTGCAAGAAGTCCTCAACGCCGCACAGCGACAGGCTTTCCTCGTCGTAGTAGTTCATCCCCTCTTCCATTTCATCGCCAGCGAATTCCAGTTGATTGGCGCGAACCATCACCTCTTCGCCCTCCATCCACAGGGTGTATTCATGCCCTGCCCGTTGCCAGGAACGTTCGCTGCCTTTGAGCGTGCGCGCTGCGTCTTCCACTTCGTCAAGCAAGGCCAGGTTTTCTTTCACCTCTTCATTAAACCAGTGCCCGATGACTTCATGCCCCATGGACATGCGCACCTTTACCACTCCGGTTACATCACGCAGAAATTCGTAATCCATAGTATGTTCCTCTGCTCCTGGCAATGCGCCAATACTGCATTGCACCTTAGGTTTAATTATCGCAGTACTATGCAAGAATAAAAGGTGGAAAAGGATAAGGAATAAAAATAAACCCCCTTTCCTTGAGCAAAAAGGGGGTTTAAAGAAGTGTTGCTTGTCAGGTATTCAGGATAACACCTGAGCTATTTTCAGGCTGTTACACCGCAGTCTGGAAAATCACCCCATCCGCTTTTTCGGTGTACTGAGAAAGCTGGTTGAAGTTCAGATAACGGTAAGTATCAACGGCTGTTTTATCTACCTGCGCCACGTAGGTCTGGTACTCTTCCGGTGTCGGCAGTTTGCCAATCAGCGCCGCAACAGCAGCCAGTTCAGCAGAAGCCAGGAAGACGTTCGCGCCAGTACCCAGACGGTTCGGGAAGTTACGGGTAGAGGTGGAAACCACCGTCGCACCGTCTGCTACACGCGCCTGGTTACCCATACACAGGGAACAGCCAGGTATCTCGATACGCGCACCGCTCTTACCGAAGACGCTGTAATAGCCTTCCTCGGTAAGCTGCGCAGCGTCCATACGGGTTGGCGGTGCCACCCACAGGCGGGTCGGTAGCTGACCTTTATGCGCATCCAGCAGTTTACCGGCGGCACGGAAGTGACCGATGTTGGTCATGCAAGAACCGATAAACACTTCGTCGATTTTCTCGCCCTGTACCGCAGACAGCGGACGTGCGTCGTCCGGGTCGTTCGGTGCACAGAGGATTGGCTCTTTGATATCCGCCAGATCGATGTCGATCACTGCCGCGTATTCCGCATCTGCATCGGCTTCCAGCAACTCAGGATTCGCCAGCCATTTTTCCATGCCCTGAATACGACGTTCCAGGGTACGACGATCGCCATAACCTTCCGCAATCATCCACTTCAGCAGGACGATGTTAGAGTTCAGGTATTCAATGATCGGCTCTTTGTTCAGCTTGATGGTACAACCGGCAGCAGAACGCTCGGCGGACGCATCGGTCAGCTCAAAGGCCTGCTCAACTTTCAGATCCGGCAGACCTTCAATTTCCAGAATGCGACCAGAGAAGATGTTTTTCTTGCCTTTCTTCTCAACGGTCAGCAGACCTTGTTTGATCGCATACAGCGGAATGGCATGTACCAGATCGCGCAGGGTGATGCCCGGCTGCATTTTGCCTTTGAAGCGAACCAGAACGGATTCCGGCATATCCAGCGGCATTACGCCTGTTGCAGCTGCAAATGCCACCAGACCAGAGCCCGCCGGGAAAGAGATACCGATCGGGAAACGGGTATGGGAGTCACCGCCAGTACCGACGGTATCCGGCAGCAGCATACGGTTCAGCCAGGAGTGAATTACGCCGTCACCCGGACGCAGCGACACACCGCCACGGTTCATGATGAAGTCCGGCAGCGTGTGGTGAGTGTTAACGTCAACTGGTTTCGGATAAGCTGCTGTGTGACAGAAAGACTGCATCACCAGGTCAGCCGAGAAGCCCAGGCACGCCAGGTCTTTCAGTTCATCACGGGTCATTGGACCGGTGGTGTCCTGAGAACCGACTGAGGTCATTTTCGGTTCGCAGTACGCGCCCGGACGAATGCCTTTCACGCCGCAGGCACGACCGACCATTTTCTGCGCCAGCGAGAAGCCGCGATCGCTCTCAGCGACATCTTTCGCCTGACGGAACACATCGCTCTGCGGCAGGCCGAGTGCTTCACGCGCTTTGGTGGTCAGGCCACGCCCGATAATCAGCGGAATACGGCCGCCAGCACGCACTTCATCAATCAGCACGTCGGTTTTCAGTTCGAAGGTCGCCAGCAGTTCGCCGGTTTCGTGGTTACGCACTTCACCTTTGTACGGGTAAACGTCAATCACGTCGCCCATGTTCAGGTTAGAGACGTCGACTTCGATTGGCAGTGCGCCGGCGTCTTCCATTGTGTTAAAGAAGATTGGCGCAATTTTACCGCCGAGACACAAACCACCGCCGCGTTTGTTCGGTACATGAGGAATATCTTCACCCATAAACCACAGCACGGAGTTCGTGGCGGATTTACGCGATGACCCCGTACCCACAACGTCACCGACGTACGCCAGCGGGAAACCTTTCTGTTGCAGAGCTTCGATTTGCTTGATCGGACCAACAACACCCGGCTGGTCTGGCTCGATGCCTTCACGCGCGTTTTTCAGCATCGCCAACGCGTGCAGTGGGATATCCGGGCGTGACCACGCATCCGGTGCCGGAGAAAGGTCATCGGTGTTGGTTTCGCCAGTTACTTTGAAGACAGTAACGGTCAGTTTTTCAGCCAGCGCCGGGCGATTCAGGAACCATTCGGCATCTGCCCAGGACTGCATTACCTGCTTCGCATATTCGTTGCCTGCTTTGGCTTTCTCTTCTACGTCATAGAAGTTATCGAACATCAACAGCGTGTGGGACAGTGCTTTGGCAGCAATCGGTGCCAGTTTGGCATCGTCCAGCGCGTCGATCAGCGGATGAATGTTGTAACCACCCTGCATAGTGCCCAGCAGTTCGATAGCTTTTTCCGGAGTCAGCAGCGGGGATTTAGCTTCGCCTTTGGCGACAGCAGCCAGGAAGCCTGCTTTGACATAGGCGGCTTCATCGACGCCAGGGGGAACACGGTTGGTTAACAGATCTAACAGGAATTCTTCTTCGCCCGCGGGCGGGTTTTTCAGCAGCTCTACAAGTGCGGCCATTTGGTTTGCATCCAGGGGTTTGGGCGCAATCCCCTCAGCGGCACGCTCAGCTACGTGCTTACGGTATTCTTCTAGCACGACGGTTCTCCTCGCTCTCATTGTCATAGTGCGGCAGGCGATTCTCTTCACGCTCCTGTGAGACAGCAGTTTGTAGGGTAAATGCCCAGTACCGCAACGGGCAGAATAGCAGGATTTTAGCGATGTGTTAATTCGTTTACAAAAAAGCAACACAAAAAAGTGGCTGAATCGTTAAGGATAGTCTAGAGAATGTTACCAGTCTGAAACCACCTGTTAATTCGCACGGTTATAATCACCCATCTCAACAAATCCCAATATTCGTCAAAATTTAAACTACAGCCTCTTTATACTTTCGCATTCAGCACCTGCGGGTGGCAGTTCGCCGACCATTACGATTTCCTTGAGATCAGGATCATGATAATAACTTCGCCGTTTAAACCCAATGTGCTGGTGCTTATTTGCAGTGCCGGGATTTGTGCCGCCTCTGCCGGGCTGTATATAAAAAGCCGCACGCCAGATGCCCCCGTCCAACCAGTGCCAGTTGTTGCCACCGTGGCAACAGCCCCACAAATCGGGGAGCAACCGACACCAGTTCCTCCAGCAACGCTTGCACCAGAAGTAACGGCAACCCTACCCCTTACGCCTGCCAGTACCGCTGAAGTGAAATCGACTTTTACCACTGCGCAAATTGACCAGTGGGTCGCGCCAATTGCGCTTTATCCTGATGCTTTGCTATCACAAGTATTGATGGCAGCCACTTATCCAACCAATGTGGCACAGGCAGTTCAGTGGTCACGAGATAATCCGACAAAACAGGGTGATAATGCTATTCAGGCCGTTTCTGACCAACCCTGGGATGCCAGCGTAAAATCGCTGGTGGCTTTTCCGCAACTGATGGCATTAATGGGCGAAAACCCGGAGTGGGTGAAAAATCTTGGTGATGCATTCCTGGCACAACCGCAGGACGTCATGGACTCAGTACAGAAATTACGTCGCCTGGCACAGCAGACCGGATCGTTAAAATCAACCGTGGAACAGAAAGTTGTGACCACAACCCGGAAAGCTGCGCCGGTAAAATCTCATGAATCGGAAAACCAGGACACGACGTCTGTCGCCAGTACAACAACCATTATTACCCAGCCAGATCCCGAACCGACTATTATCACCATTGAGCCAACGAAACCGGACGTAATTTATATTCCAAACTATAACCCCACCGTAGTTTACGGAAGCTGGGAAAATACGGCTTATCCACCCGTTTATTTGCCACCACCAGCAGGCGAACCGTTTGTTGATAGCTTCGTGCGCGGCTTCGGTTACAGCATGGGTGTTGCCACAACGTATGCCTTATTCAGCAATATCGACTGGGATGATGATCATCACGATCATCATCATGATGACGACAATCACCATAACCACAACGACGACTATCGGGACGGGAACGGCTGGCAGCATAACGGCGATAACATCAATATCAACGTCAATAATTTCAACCGTATCACGGGTGAGCATCTTACTGACAAGAATATGAGGTGGCAGCATAATCCAAATTACCGTGACGGCGTGCCTTACCATGATCAGGATATGGCAAAACGTTTTCATCAAACAAACGTCAATGGTGGTATGAGCACCACACAGCTGCCAGCACAGTCTCGCGATATCCAGCGCCAGGCGGCAGCGAGTCAATTTCAACAGCGGACGCACTCTGCACCAGTGACCATGCGTGATACACAACGTCAGGCTGCTTCACAGCAATTTTATCAGCGGGAGCAACAGGATGATTTTCGTGATTATGCTCTGCCCCGCCGTAACAGCAACACTTCACGTTTTAATGGCGAATACCACAACCGTGAAGACGGGAATGTTCGCCCACCGCAACGCCAGTTAACTCAACAACAGCGGGAGAACGCCCGTAAGCGTTATGATTCTGCGACACCTGAGCAGCGCCAGGCGTTTCGTGAGAAAGTTCAGAACCAGCAACGACCGCTGAGTCAGCAGCAAAGGGATAGCGCCCGCCAGCGAATTCAATCGGCCTCGCCTGAGCAGCGTCAGGCTTTTCGGGAGAAAGTTCAGAATCAGCAACGACCGCTGAGCCAACAGCAAAGGGATAGCGCTCGCCAGCGAATTCAGTCAGCAACACCTGAACAACGTCAGGTCTTTCGCGAGAATCGCTTGAATGACACCAGCCGCGTCTCCAGACTTAGTAGTGAGCAACGCTCAGCAGTACGGGAACGTCTCTCTGAGCGCGGAGCAAGGCGACTGGAAAGGTAAATTACAGACGTAAAAAAAGCGGCGTGGTTAGCCGCTTTTTTAATTACCGGATGTCCCGGCACTCGAAGAATTACTTCTTCTTCGCTTTCGGGTTCGGCAGGTCGGTGATGCTACCTTCGAACACTTCTGCCGCCAGGCCCACAGACTCGTGCAGAGTCGGGTGCGCGTGGATGGTCAGTGCGATGTCTTCAGCATCACAACCCATTTCGATTGCCAGACCGATTTCACCCAGCAGCTCGCCGCCGTTAGTACCGACAATCGCACCACCGATCACACGGTGAGATTCTTTGTCGAAAATCAGCTTGGTCATACCGTCTGCGCAGTCAGAAGCGATAGCACGACCAGAAGCAGCCCACGGGAAGGTGGCGGTTTCATAGCTGATGCCTTTCTCTTTCGCTTCTTTCTCAGTCAGACCCACCCATGCAACTTCTGGTTCGGTATAGGCGATAGACGGGATAACTTTCGGATCGAAGTAGTGTTTCTTACCGGCAATAACTTCAGCGGCAACGTGACCTTCGTGAACACCTTTGTGTGCCAGCATCGGCTGACCGACGATATCGCCGATAGCAAAGATGTGCGGTACGTTGGTACGCAGCTGTTTATCAACGCGGATGAAACCACGGTCGTCCACTTCCACGCCCGCTTTGCCTGCGTCGAGGTTTTTACCGTTCGGCACACGACCAATCGCTACCAGTACGGCGTCGTAACGCTGCGGTTCAGCCGGTGCTTTTTTACCTTCCATCGTCACATAGATACCGTCTTCTTTCGCTTCAACGGCGGTAACTTTGGTTTCCAGCATCAGGTTGAATTTCTTGCTAATACGCTTGGTGAAGACTTTAACGATGTCTTTGTCAGCTGCCGGGATAACCTGGTCGAACATTTCAACCACGTCAATCTGTGAACCCAGCGCGTGGTATACGGTCCCCATTTCCAGACCGATGATACCACCACCCATTACCAGCAGGCGTTCTGGTACTTCTTTCAGTTCCAGCGCATCTGTGGAGTCCCAAATACGCGGATCTTCATGCGGAATAAACGGCAGTTGGATCGGGCGAGAACCCGCTGCAATGATCGCGTTGTCGAAGTTGATCACGGTTTTGCCGTTCTCACCTTCCACTTCCAGGGTGTTAGCCCCGGTGAATTTACCCAGACCGTTGACCACTTTGACTTTGCGGCCTTTCGCCATACCAGCCAGACCACCGGTCAGCTGATTGATCACTTTCTCTTTCCAGGTACGAATCTTGTCGATATCGGTTTTCGGTTCGCCGAAGACGATACCGTGTTCAGCCAGCGCTTTGGCTTCTTCGATAACTTTTGCTACGTGCAGCAGTGCTTTAGAAGGGATACAGCCGACGTTCAGGCAAACACCGCCAAGGGTGTTGTAACGTTCTACGATTACGGTTTCCAGACCTAAATCAGCGCAACGGAAGGCAGCGGAGTAACCTGCGGGGCCTGCCCCAAGTACCACGACCTGAGTTTTGATTTCAGTACTCATCATGACCTCTATATATTTATCTCCGGCGGGTCTGACGTTTTTTTTATGACGCCCATCATCCACCGGGTCGTTCTATCCGTCGGTATTTTACAAAATTGTTAACAATTTTTAAACAACAAACGGCAACCGATTTGTCTATTCGCTAATAACCTCAATACATTCATGAGATTACCAGAAAAAAGCCGGCCGTTGGGCCGGCTCTTTTACTTACATCACCAGACGGCGAATGTCAGACAGCGTGTTGTTAATGATGGTAATGAAACGGGCACCATCAGCACCGTCGATCACGCGGTGGTCGAAGGAGAGAGAAATCGGCAGCATCAGACGCGGCACGAACTCTTTACCATTCCACACCGGCTCCATCGCGGACTTGGAAACACCGAGGATAGCCACTTCCGGCGCGTTCACAATCGGCGCGAAGTGGGTAGTACCCAGGCCGCCGATGCTGGAGATGGTGAAGCAACCGCCCTGCATTTCGCCCGCAGTCAGCTTACCGTCACGCGCTTTCTTAGAAATAGTCATCAGCTCGCGAGACAGCTCGATGATGCCTTTCTTGTTGACGTCTTTGAATACCGGAACAACCAGGCCGTTCGGGGTATCCACCGCCACACCGATGTTGATGTATTTCTTCAGGGTCAGACGCTGACCGTCTTCCGACAGAGAACTGTTGAAGCGAGGCATCTGCTCAAGTGCCGCAGCAACGGCTTTCATGATGAAGACAACTGGGGTTATCTTCACATCCAGCTTACGTTTCGCTGCTTCTTCGTTCTGCTGTTTACGGAACGCTTCCAGCTCGGTGATATCAGTTTTGTCGAAGTGGGTAACGTGCGGGATCATCACCCAGTTACGGCTCAGGTTCGCACCAGAGATTTTCTGGATGCGGCCCAGTTCCACTTCTTCGATTTCACCAAACTTGCTGAAGTCCACCTTCGGCCACGGCAACATGCCAGGGATACCGCCGCCAGTCGCCGCCGGAGCCGCTTCTGCACGTTTGATAGCTTCTTTCACGTAAGCCTGAACGTCTTCGCGCAGGATACGACCTTTACGGCCAGTGCCCTTCACTTTTGCCAGGTTAACGCCAAACTCGCGTGCCAGACGGCGGATCAGCGGAGTCGCGTGAACGTAAGCGTCGTTTTCAGCAAATTCAGATTTGCCTTCTGCTTTTGCAGCCGGTGCTGCTGCCGGAGCTTCAGCTTTTGCTGCCGGAGCCGGCGCTGCCGCTTCCTGTTTCGCAGGAGCTGCCGCAGGTGCTGCGCCTTCAACTTCGAAGATCATAATCAGCGAGCCAGTTTTCACTTTATCGCCAACGTTGACTTTCAGTTCCTTCACGACGCCAGCAAACGGAGCCGGAACTTCCATAGAAGCTTTATCGCCTTCTACGGTGATCAGTGACTGTTCAGCGGCAACTTTGTCGCCCACTTTCACCATCACTTCGGTCACTTCAACTTCGTCACCACCGATATCCGGAACGTTAACTTCTTTCACGCCAGCCGCTGGTGCAGGGGCCGCTGCCGGAGCCGCTTCCTGTTTAGCCGCCGGAGCTGCCGCGCCTGCTTCACCCGCGACTTCGAAGACCATAATCAGCGAGCCGGTAGACACTTTGTCACCCACGTTCACTTTGATCTCTTTCACGGTGCCTGCAAACGGAGCAGGAACTTCCATAGAAGCCTTGTCGCCTTCTACGGTGATCAGCGACTGTTCAGCTTCAACTTTGTCGCCCACTTTCACCAGGATTTCGGTCACTTCAACTTCGTCGCTGCCGATATCCGGAACGTTAACGTCTTTTGCCGCTGCAGCCGCGGGTGCTGCTGCCGGAGCGGCTTCTTTCTTCTCTTCTGCCTGAGCAGGTGCAGCGTCTGCTGCACCGTCGGCGGAATCGAAAATCATAATCAGTGCGCCGGTCTGGGTTTTATCGCCAACAGAGACTTTGATCTCTTTAACGATACCCGCCTGCGGAGACGGTACTTCCATAGAGGCTTTGTCGCCTTCTACGGTGATCAGCGACTGTTCGGCTTCAACTTTGTCGCCCACTTTGACCAGGATCTCGGTGATTTCAACTTCATCAGCCCCGATGTCCGGTACTTTGATTTCGATAGCCATTATTCTTTTACCTCTTACGCCAGACGCGGGTTAACTTTTTCTGCATCGATGTTGAATTTGGCGATTGCGTCAGCAACCACTTTCTTATCGATTTCGCCACGTTTAGCCAGTTCGCCCAGCGCCGCTACAACCACGTAGGAAGCATCAACTTCGAAGTGGTGACGCAGGTTCTCACGGCTGTCGGAACGACCGAAGCCATCAGTACCCAGTACGCGGTAGTCGTCAGCCGGTACATAAGTACGGACCTGCTCAGCGAACAGTTTCATATAGTCGGTAGATGCCACTGCCGGAGCGTCGTTCATCACCTGTGCGATGTACGGAACGCGCGGAGTTTCCAGCGGGTGCAGCATATTCCAGCGTTCACAATCCTGACCATCACGCGCCAGTTCGGTGAAGGAGGTCACGCTATAAACGTCAGAACCTACACCGTAATCTTTCGCCAGGATCTCTGCTGCTTCACGGACGTGACGCAGGATAGAACCGGAGCCGAGCAGCTGAACTTTACCTTTGCTACCTTCAATAGTTTCGAGTTTGTAGATACCTTTACGGATACCTTCCTCAGCACCTTCCGGCATTGCCGGCATGTGGTAGTTTTCGTTCAGCGTGGTGATGTAGTAGTAAACGTTCTCTTGTTTCTCACCGTACATACGCTCCAGACCGTCATGCATGATGACAGCAACTTCGTAAGCGTAAGCCGGGTCGTAAGAAATACAGTTCGGGATAGTCAGCGACTGAATGTGGCTGTGACCATCTTCGTGCTGCAGACCTTCGCCGTTCAGGGTGGTACGACCGGAAGTACCGCCGATCAGGAAGCCACGTGCCTGCTGGTCGCCAGCAGCCCAGCACAGATCGCCGATACGCTGGAAGCCGAACATCGAGTAATAGATGTAGAACGGAATCATCGGCAGATTGTTGGTGCTGTAAGAAGTCGCCGCTGCCAGCCAGGAACAACCTGCACCCAGTTCGTTGATCCCTTCTTGCAGAATCTGACCTTTCTCGTCTTCTTTATAGTAAGCAACCTGCTCGCGGTCCTGCGGGGTGTACTGCTGACCGTTCGGGCTGTAAATACCAATCTGACGGAACAGACCTTCCATACCGAAAGTACGCGCTTCGTCGGCGATGATCGGCACCAGACGATCTTTGATCGACTTGTTCTTCAGCATCACGTTCAGGGCGCGAACGAAAGCGATAGTGGTAGAGATCTCTTTGCTCTGCTCTTCCAGCAGCGCGCCGAAGTCTTGCAGGCTCGGCAGCTCCAGCTTCTCGGTGAAGTTCGGCTGGCGGCTTGGCAGATAACCGTGCAGTTTCTGACGCTGAGCGTGCAGATAGGTATGCTCTTCTGAACCTTCCGGGAAGGTGATGTACGGCAGTTTTTCGATATCAGCATCAGACACCGGCACATTGAAACGGTCGCGAATATGACGCACGCCGTCCATGTTCATTTTCTTAACCTGGTGCGCGATGTTTTTACCTTCAGCCGCGTCGCCCATGCCGTAACCTTTAATGGTATGAGCAAGGATTACTGTCGCTTTGCCTTTGGTTTCCTGCGCTTTCTTAAATGCAGCGTAGATTTTCTTCGGATCGTGACCACCACGGTTCAGTGCCCAGATCTGCTCGTCAGTCCAGTCTGCAACCAGTGCTGCGGTTTCAGGATATTTACCGAAGAAGTGTTCACGAACGTACGCACCATCTTTCGATTTGAAGGTCTGGTAGTCGCCGTCAACGGTTTCGTTCATCAGCTGGATCAGTTTACCGCTGGTATCTTTACGCAGCAGTTCATCCCAACGGCTACCCCACATCACTTTGATCACGTTCCAGCCAGCACCTTCGAAGATGCCTTCCAGTTCGTTGATGATCTTGCCGTTACCGGTGACCGGGCCGTCAAGACGCTGCAGGTTACAGTTGATAACGAAGACCAGGTTATCCAGTTTTTCACGGGTAGCGATGGTGATCGCACCTTTGGATTCCGGTTCGTCCATTTCACCGTCGCCGAGGAAAGCGTAAACGGTTTGTTTAGAAGTATCTTTCAGGCCACGGTGTTCCAGATATTTCAGGAATTTAGCTTGGTAAATAGCACCAATCGGACCCAGCCCCATAGATACGGTCGGGAACTGCCAGAATTCCGGCATCAGTTTCGGGTGCGGATAGGAAGAGAGGCCATTGCCGTGAACTTCCTGACGGAAGTTATCCAGCTGCTCCTGAGTCAGACGACCTTCCAGGAAAGCACGTGCGTAAACGCCCGGGGAGATGTGGCCCTGGAAGTAAACCAGGTCGCCGCCATCTTGCTCGTTGCGCGCACGGAAGAAGTGGTTAAAGCACACATCATAAATGGTTGCGGACGACTGGAAGGACGCCATGTGGCCGCCCAGTTCGAGGTCTTTTTTCGACGCACGCAGAACCGTCATGATGGCGTTCCAGCGGATAGCTGAACGAATACGGCGTTCCAGTTCCAGATTACCCGGATACTCCGGTTGTTCTTCAACGGGGATGGTGTTGATGTAGTTGCTGATACCGGTGCCTGCGGCTACGTTGACACCGCCTTTGCGGGCTTCAGCAAGCAGTTGGTCGATCAGATACTGAGCACGCTCAACACCTTCTTCACGGATGACCGATTCGATCGCCTGGAGCCAGTCGCGAGTTTCGATCGGATCCACGTCATTTGGGAAACGTTCTGACATGGGTTATTCCTTATCTATCTAATAACGTTGAGTTTTCTGGAACCTGTCCCATTGAACTCTCGCCGGAAAGCTCAATAAGACAGGTTCTACGTTTAGTTGCCGCGCTTTTATATGCGCTTGATTTACAACATCTTCTGGATAATTTTTACCAGAAAAATCACTAATTCTTTCGTTGTTCCAGACGACGCAGAGAACGCTCACGGCGGCTCTCTTCACGGCTTCTGTCGAGCAAAATTTCTTCGATAAAGGCCAGATGGCGATGCGATGCTTCGCGCGCTTCTTCCGGCTTACCGGCCATAATCGCTTCGAATATGCGAGTGCGGTGACTACTCACCAGCGGCAGCATCTCGCGACGCGAATAGAGCAATTCGAAGTTCTGACGGACATTCTGAGCCAACATCGGCTCCATACACCTTAGCAGATGAAGCAGAACTACATTGTGGGCTGCTTCGGTGACGGCAATCTGATACTGGAGGACGGCGTTTGATTCCGCGTCCAGATCGCCAGACTGCTGCGCCAGCTCTATGGCGTGGTGGAGTTCACGGATGCGTTCCTTGTCTTCATCGGTACTACGCAGCGCGGCGTAATAAGCGGCGATACCTTCCAGGGCGTGTCGTGTTTCGAGCAAGTCATACTGTGATTCAGGATGGTCGGAGAGCAGCTCCACCAGCGGATCGCTGAAGCTTTGCCAGAGGCTGCTCTGGACAAAAGTGCCGCCACCCTGGCGACGAAGCAACAAGCCCTTTGCTTCGAGACGTTGAATCGCCTCACGCAAGGAGGGACGGGAGACGTCGAACTGTTTCGCCAGTTCGCGTTCCGGTGGGAGTTTTTCGCCCGGGCGGAGTGTGCCTTCGAGGATCAAAAACTCCAGTTGCTGCTCAATCACATCGGAGAGTTTTGGTTGGCGGATTTTGCTGTAGGCCATGAATTCCTGTCTTAAGCCACTTGCCGAAGTCAATTGGTCTTACCAATTTCATGTCTGTGACGCTAAAGTAACAAAGTATTCACCTTATGTCCATACAGGTTTTGATTGAAATCATGAAACCGTGCACATTTTAACAAGTTGACATATATAACGTTTCAAAGTTGTAACTATGCACAAATGTTAAATTTACTCAGCCTGAAGAAAATTTAACTTCAATGAAACGAAAAATCATGCAACCTGAAGCGATTCACTCACCAATATCATGTATTTTTATTCATACTGATTGAATTAATAATCATTTTAATTTAGTGGTGCAATTATTAGGAAATTGACAATTGGTGACTTTTTACGCACTCCACATTTATTCCTGCACAAATCAGGTGCATTCACTGCCGCCTACCATTATTCTTGAACTGACGGAAGACTTTCGGTAACAATTCACCATTGGAAACCGTAAAGAAAAAAATACAAAAATCGGAAGTACACAATTACACACGCATCACTGCGAGTTCAGAACAATATTTACTCAAAATAGTTCAGTGCATTCAGGCGGCATGAAATATAAAGAGTAAACACAACACGAGGTTTCATGATGGAAGGTCAACAGCACGGCGAGCAGCTAAAGCGCGGCCTTAAAAACCGCCATATTCAGCTTATCGCGCTGGGTGGCGCGATAGGAACAGGGCTATTCCTGGGTAGCGCCTCCGTAATACAGTCCGCAGGGCCAGGGATTATCCTGGGTTACGCCATTGCTGGTTTTATCGCCTTTCTGATCATGCGTCAGCTGGGTGAAATGGTGGTAGAAGAACCTGTCGCAGGCTCCTTTAGCCACTTTGCTTATAAATACTGGGGCAGCTTTGCTGGTTTCGCCTCTGGCTGGAACTACTGGGTACTGTACGTTTTAGTTGCCATGGCAGAGCTGACTGCTGTGGGTAAATACATTCAGTTCTGGTATCCAGAAATCCCAACCTGGGTTTCTGCCGCCGTATTCTTTGTGGTGATCAACGCCATCAACCTGACTAACGTTAAAGTGTTTGGTGAGATGGAGTTCTGGTTTGCCATTATCAAAGTTATTGCGGTGGTAGCGATGATCATCTTCGGCGGCTGGCTACTGTTCAGTGGCAACGGCGGCCCGCAGGCGACCGTTAGCAACCTGTGGGATCAGGGTGGTTTCCTGCCGCACGGCTTTACCGGGCTGGTGATGATGATGGCGATTATCATGTTCTCGTTTGGTGGTCTGGAACTGGTGGGGATCACCGCAGCAGAAGCTGATAACCCGGAGCAAAGTATCCCGAAAGCAACTAATCAGGTTATCTACCGCATCCTGATTTTCTACATTGGTTCGTTAGCCGTACTGCTCTCGCTGATGCCGTGGACCCGCGTTACCGCCGATACCAGTCCGTTTGTGCTGATCTTCCACGAGTTAGGCGATACCTTTGTGGCGAATGCACTGAACATCGTGGTACTGACTGCTGCGCTCTCCGTGTACAACAGCTGCGTATATTGCAACAGCCGTATGCTGTTTGGTCTGGCACAACAGGGCAACGCGCCAAAAGCGCTGGCGTCTGTCGACAAACGCGGTGTACCGGTTAACACTATTCTGGTGTCTGCGCTGGTTACGGCATTGTGCGTGCTGATTAACTACCTTGCACCGGAATCCGCATTCGGACTGTTAATGGCGCTGGTGGTATCTGCACTGGTAATCAACTGGGCGATGATTAGCCTGGCGCATATGAAATTCCGTCGCGCCAAGCAGGAACAAGGCGTGGTAACTCGCTTCCCTGCTCTGCTTTATCCGCTGGGTAACTGGATCTGCCTGCTGTTTATGGCGGCGGTACTGGTGATTATGCTGATGACCCCAGGAATGGCGATTTCGGTATACCTGATCCCGGTATGGCTGATCGTGTTAGGTATCGGCTATCTGTTTAAAGAAAAAACGGCAAAAGCAGTAAAAGCCCACTAATTTCTTTTCGCCCTCACCTCCCCAGTGAGGGCATTTAACTCAGACCAGCGCACCGTAAATCGTTAAAACGGCAATCACCACAACCACCACAACAGACGTTTTCTTCGCCATAGCAACCGCTGCTTTTGGCTTTTCGACTTTATCGAGATGTGGATCGCGCGCCAGTGAGAACTGGGCCAGCCGGGTAAGTACATGATATTGGGAGCTATGTAGATCAGTTAATGAGGCAAACCAGGCTGGGAGCGCTTTTTCACCATGTCCGGTTAAAGCATAAACAACCCCCGCAAGGCGAACTGGCAACCAATCCAGAACATGTAAAATGGCATCTACTCCTGACTGCTGACGCTGCTGCGGTGTTTGATAACGAGCCAGCCAGGATTGCCAGGCACGTAAAAATGCATAACCAACAAGTGTCACAGGCCCCCAGGAACCGCCCACCACCAACCAGAATAATGGAGCCAGATAATAGCGGAAGTTAATCCATAGCAGCGCATTTTGCAGTTCACGCAAATACTCACGTTCATCACAATCGGGTGGCACGCCATGAATCAACGTTAACTCATTAGCCATTGTTTTACGTGCATGGGCATCATCCTGGGATGCCGCTTTCAGGTAAGCGTGATAATGCACTCTGGCACGACCTGCACCAATACACAGCAAGGAGATCAGGATCCAGACCAACAGTGTGGGAACATTGAACAGAAGTCCTTGTAAACCACGCAGTAGCAAGAAGGTGATAGCCATTGTAATGAGCATCATCCCTAAAGTGCGCCCAGCGGAAAAATGTTTAACTCGCCGGAATAAAGCCTCAAGACGGTGATCAAATTGCCAGTGCTCGCCCAACTTAAACAGGCGCTCAAAAATTAGCACCAGTAAGGTTGTAAACAACGTCATATTGCCTCCTTATTCACCAGAGCGCGAAACCGTGCCCAGTCAAATGCCTGACCGGGGTCGGTTTTACGTTCTGGAGCAATATCGCAATGCCCTGTCATATTGTTAGCAATCAACGGATAAAGCGTGATCAGTGCCCGTGTCACTGCCGCCAGTTGTAAGTACTGAGCATCGGTATAAGCAAGCGTATCGGTACCTTCCAGCTCAATACCTATCGAAAAATCATTGCAACGTTCACGCCCCTGGTAATTTGACACACCTGCATGCCAGGCGCGCTTATCAAAAGGAACATACTGGACAATTTCGCCGTCGCGACGAATTAAGCAATGCGCTGATACACGCAAATGAGCAATTTCAGCAAAGAAAGGATGGGCATCAGGATCAATAGTTCCGGTGAATAATGCGTCTATCCACGGACCACCAAATTCCCCTGGCGGCAAACTGATATTGTGCACCACCAAAAGTGACGGGGCCTCGTCATCCGGGCGGCAATCGTAATGCGGAGAAGGAACTCGACGTGCCTCTGCTAACCACCCATTTTCTAACAACATTCAGGATCTCCTTATATGTGGTGCTGATACCCGCTTCAGAGTAGCATGTTTCTATCTTATGATTCGTTAGCTAACTGGAGTTTTATCATGCCGCCTCGCCGCTACAACCCTGACTTCCGACGTGACGAGTTGCTGGAACGCATAAATCTCGATATTCCCAATGCTGTAGCACAGGCACTACGGGAAGATTTAGGCGGAAAAGTAGATGCCAACAATGATATTACGGCACAGCTTTTACCGGAAAATTCTCGCTCTCATGCCACTGTTATCACCCGCGAAAATGGTGTTTTTTGCGGTAAACGCTGGGTTGAAGAGGTATTTATTCAACTGGCGGGCGACGATGTCACCATTACCTGGCATGTGGATGATGGCGATACCATAAAAGAAAATCAGCCGCTTTTCGAACTGGAAGGCCCGTCTCGAGTGCTGCTAACGGGTGAACGTACCGCACTGAATTTTGTACAAACACTTTCTGGTGTAGCGAGTAAAGTTCGCCAGTATGTTGATCTTCTCGCGGGCACCAATACCCAACTGCTGGATACACGTAAAACCCTGCCAGGTCTGCGCTCCGCATTAAAATATGCCGTACTTTGTGGTGGAGGGGCGAATCATCGACTGGGACTTTCCGATGCCTTTCTGATCAAAGAAAACCATATTATTGCCTCCGGTTCAGTGCGACAGGCTGTGGAAAAAGCATTTTGGTTACACCCCGATGTGCCGGTAGAAGTGGAAGTCGAAAACCTGGAAGAACTGGATGAAGCTTTAAAAGCAGGTGCAGATATCATCATGCTGGATAACTTTGAAACAGAGCAGATGCGCGAAGCCGTAAAACGTACAAATGGTAAGGCGCAGCTGGAGGTCTCTGGTAACGTCACGGAAAAAACACTGCGTGAATTTGCGCAGACTGGGGTAGATTTTATCTCGGTAGGTGCATTGACCAAACATGTCAGAGCACTCGATCTCTCCATGCGTTTTCGCTAACCCTTTCCTGAAGATGCCTTAACGGGCGGGATAACATTGTCCTGCCCGTCATAAATTTCTCTCCCTGTTTTTCGAGCCGCCTCGCATCTCGCCTGTGCCTTTATGCAATCCGATTAAAAACCTCTGGAGCGGCTTTCCCGTTTTGATTTTTCATCCTCGCCAGCCTGAATTGTGTTTGTCAAAGTAGCGCCAACGTAATCATGGAGTGAAAAAATGGACAAACAACGCGGTTTTACTCTTATCGAGCTGATGGTGGTCATCGGTATTATTGCCATCCTGAGTGCCATTGGCATTCCTGCTTATCAAAACTACCTTCGCAAAGCAGCACTGACCGATATGCTGCAAACTTTTGTTCCTTACCGAACCGCAGTCGAGTTGTGCGCACTTGAACATGGCGGAGTCACCACCTGCGATGCGGGCAGCAATGGTATTCCTTCTGCTACCACCACACGCTATGTCTCGGGTATGAGTATCGCGCAAGGCGTAGTGACGCTTACCGGCCAGGAAAGTCTCAACGGCCTAAACGTTGTTATGACGCCAAACTGGAGTAACGGTAACGGCATCACTGGCTGGACACGTAACTGCAATATCCAAAGCGATAGCACCTTACAACAGGCGTGTGAAGATGTTTTCCGTTTTAACGGCAATTAAGGAGCGGCTATGAATAACGCACAACTTACTGCGCTCTGCCAACGTTACCAGGGCATCTTGTTAGATAGTGATCAAGAAGTGATTAACGTTGCCGTTGTGGATGCCCCTTCCCATGAGTTGCTGGACGCTCTGCATTTTGCAACACAAAAACGGATCAACATTGTCTGTTGGACACGCCAACAAATGGAAAGCCACCAGCATCAACCGCAGCAAACACTTCCTGCCGTTGTTTCGCCTGGTCATCTGACGGCGGCAGAGCTACTCAATCAAACATTGCATTCGGCACTGGCTAAACGAGCTTCTGACATTCATGTCGAACCAGCGGAAAGTTGTTACCGTATTCGACTACGTATAGATGGCGTTCTTCACGCGCTTCCTGATGTCGCAAAAGAGACGGGAACCGCATTGACAGCAAGACTGAAAGTTCTGGGTAATCTCGATATCGCGGAACACCGCCTGCCGCAAGATGGCCAATTTACTGTTGATTTGGCGGGGAATGCTGTCTCTTTTCGAATTGCTACTCTGCCTTGTCGTGGCGGTGAAAAAGTGGTGTTACGCCTTCTGCATCAGGTCGAACAAGCACTGGATATTCACCAACTGGGGATGCAACAAAACCAGCTGGAGCCCTTTATTCAGGCACTGCAACAACCACAGGGGCTGATACTGGTGACCGGCCCAACGGGTAGCGGTAAAACTGTCACGTTGTATAGCGCACTGCAAACGCGAAATACGCCACAAAGCAATCTCTGTAGCGTGGAAGATCCTGTTGAGATCCCCATTGACGGATTAAATCAGACACAAATTCACCCACGCGCCGGGCTAACCTTTCAGGGAGTATTACGGGCACTTCTTCGCCAGGATCCTGATGTCATCATGGTGGGCGAAATTCGTGATGGTGAAACAGCAGAAATAGCCATTAAAGCTGCGCAAACCGGGCATCTGGTGCTTTCAACACTGCATACCAACTCCACCAGTGAAACTTTGGTGCGGTTGCAACAAATGGGCGTAGCCCACTGGATGTTGTCTTCAGCACTGACACTGGTTGTGGCCCAACGCCTGGTCAGAAAACTTTGTCCGCATTGCCGTCATATTCATGGCGAGTCAATCACACTTCCTGAGAATTTATGGTCAACACCACTTCCTCGTTGGCAGGCTCTGGGTTGCAAACACTGCAATCAGGGATTCTACGGTCGAGTTGCGCTGTTTGAAGTTCTTCCCATCACACCATCGTTACGCCAGTTGATCGCTAACGGTAGTGGTGTGGCAGAACTGGAAACACACGCACAACAGGAAGGTATCCAGCCGCTTTTTGCTAATGGCTGCCAGGCTGTTGAGCAAGGGTTAACCACGTTTGAAGAGCTCATTCGCGTGTTGGGAATACCTCATGGCCACTAAGCAACTCTGGTGCTGGCAAGGGATTGACAGCGATGGCCACGCACAAGAAGGCGTATTGTGGGCACAAAACCGTGCCGGACTGCTACTTAATTTGCAGCAGTTGCGGATCACGCCCCTAAGCATGAGAAAGATAAACGTGCAGAAGGCCCACTGGAGTTCACGAAGAAGCGCAGAAGTTATCCATCAGTTAGCAACGCTGCTAAAAGCTGGACTAACACTTTCTGAAGGGTTAGCGCTACTTGCCGGGCAGCATCCCAGTAAACAATGGCAGGCACTGTTACAGACACTGGCCCATGAACTGGAGCAAGGCAATGCGCTTTCCCGTGCATTAACGCAATGGTCAGAGGTATTTCCCCCACTTTACCAGGCGATGATCCGTACAGGTGAATTAACCGGAAAGCTGGATGAATGTTGTTTTGAACTGGCCCGCCAGCAAAAAGCACAGCATTTACTGGCAGAGAAAGTGAAAAAAGCATTGCGCTATCCGCTGATCATTTTAACGCTGGCTATTGTTGTGGTTGTAGCAATGCTGCATTTTGTGTTGCCTGAATTTGCCGCTATTTATAAAACCTTCAACACGCCCTTGCCTGCACTGACACAAGGTGTCATGGCTACAGCTGATTTTATCAGTCAGTGGGGAGGGTTAATAATGGCCTTAATCGTCCTGCTGGCTATCGCAAATCGGTTAATCAGTCGCAACACAGAGTGGCTTATTATTCGCCAGCGTTTGCTGCTTCGCTGTCCTGTCGTTGGTGCGCTGATACGCGGGCAAAAGCTCACACAGATTTTTACTATTCTCGCGTTAACACAAAGTGTTGGGATCTCGTTTTTGCAGGGGTTGGAGAGTGTCAGAGAAACCATCAGTTGCCCATACTGGTCACAACGGTTAAGGCAAATGCAGCAGGAAATCAGCACGGGGCATCCCATCTGGCTGGCATTAAAAAACGCCGAAGAGTTCAGTCCACTATGTATGCAACTGGTGAGAACAGGTGAAGCGTCTGGTTCGCTGGACTCCATGTTGCACAATCTTGCTCAGCACCACAGCGAAAATACATTCAGTCTTGCAGACAGCCTGGCTGCTCTTCTGGAGCCAGCATTACTGGTGGTGACAGGGATCATTATCGGAACGTTGGTAGTGGCAATGTATTTACCAATATTCCATCTTGGAGATGCAATGAGTGGAATGGGATAACGCTGGCGTGAGTTTGCACGCCAGCGTTGCGTGGTTACAGGCTATTGAAAATACGGTTTTCTTGTTCCTGAACGCGAATAAACGTTGTGCGTTTGGTCAACTCTTTCAAACGAGAAGCACCAACATAAGTGCAAGCGGAACGCAGACCACCGAGAATATCGCGAGCGGTATTTTCTACCGGCCCACGCAGCGGCAACTTAACCGTTTTACCTTCTGCCGCGCGATACTCCGCAACGCCGCCAACGTGGCGTTTCATGGCAGACTCGGAGCTCATACCGTAGAACAGCATAAATTTCTCGCCGTTCTCTTCGACAATACGTCCGCCACTTTCTTCGTGACCCGCCAGCATACCGCCCAGCATCACGAAATCGGCGCCGCCGCCAAAGGCTTTAGCGACATCGCCCGGCGTGGTGCAACCGCCATCGCTGACAATCATACCGCCCAAACCGTGTGCCGCATCGGCACATTCGATTACCGCAGAAAGTTGCGGATAACCGACCCCCGTTTTCACGCGAGTTGTACAAACAGAGCCTGGACCAATGCCGACTTTAACGATATCAGCGCCAGACAGGATCAGCTCTTCGCACATTTCGCCAGTTACCACATTGCCTGCACAAATGGTTTTGGTCGGCCATGCTTCACGCGCTTTCGCCACAAACTGGACGAAATGTTCGGAGTAGCCATTCGCTACATCAATACAAACGAAGTTTAATGCCGGATTAAGCGCCAAAATTTGTTTGGTTTTTTCGAAATCAGCGTCAGAAGTTCCGGTGGAAACCATGACATGTTTCAGCACGTCGACAGAAGAGCTGTTCACAAACGCCTGCCATTCTTCAACAGAATAATGTTTATGAACAGCAGTCAAAATGTCGAAAGAGGCCAGTGCAGATGCCATGGAAAATGTTCCAACGGTATCCATGTTTGCGGCAATAATAGGTACACCTGACCAGCTTTGGCCTGAGTGTTTAAAGGTGAATTGGCGTTCCAGTTCAACATCGGAGCGACTTTTGAGAGTGGAGCGTTTAGGGCGGATGAGAACGTCTTTGAAACCTAATTTCAGATCTTCTTCGATACGCATGTGCGGATTCCTGGGGTTAATGGCAGTAAGGGTTAAAGCACAACTCCAGTGACGCTATCATACGCACTAATCAGTACCGTGCAAGACTGCGAAATTCTCTTTTTTTACGCTACAATCCCATAAATTTACCTGACGAATGGTAAGTACCATCCGCTTTAACGGCCATTTCCACCGTTTATTTTTTAACAAACTGATTAATATGTTTAATTCCAGGAATATACATATATGAGGTATACGGTAGCCTTAACGGGCGGTATTGGTAGTGGTAAAAGCACTGTTGCAAATGCGTTTGCCCGTCTCGGTATAAATATCATTGACGCTGATATTATTGCACGTCAGGTAGTTGAACCTGGAAAACCCGCGCTTAAGGAAATCGAAGAACATTTTGGTCGTGAAATTATTGCTGAAGATGGGTCATTGAAACGGCGGGTTTTACGAGAACGAATATTTTCTCACCCGGAGGAGAAAGCCTGGCTAAATGCCCTGCTTCATCCTTTGATTCAGCAGGAAACCCAGTGTCAGATTCAACGTGCAACTTCCCCTTACGTGTTATGGGTTGTGCCATTGCTGGTGGAAAACGCATTATATAAAAAAGCGAATCGTGTCCTCGTTATCGATGTCACGCCAGAAACACAGCTCAAACGAACTATGCGGCGTGATGATGTTACGCGCGAGCATGTTGAACAAATTCTTGCTGCCCAGGCCACGCGTGACGCGCGCCTTGCCGTGGCAGACGACGTTATTGATAATAACGGCACAGCGGATGCGATTGCATCGGATGTCGCCCACCTGCACGCGAAGTATTTACAACTCGCGGCGCAGTTTGTCTCACAGGAAAAACCATAATGCACACCCAGGTTCTTTTTGAACATCCTCTTAATGAAAAAATGCGCACATGGTTGCGTATTGAATTTCTGATTCAACAACTCTCCGTCAATCTGCCTGTTGCCGATCATGCTGGCGCTTTGCATTTCTTCCGCAATGTTGCCGACCTGCTGGATGTGTTTGAACGTGGTGAAGTGCGTACTGAACTCCTCAAAGAACTGGAACGCCAACAACGGAAACTTCAGGCGTGGATTGAAGTTCCGGGCGTTGACCAGGACCGTATTGAAGCGCTACGAACAGAGTTAAAAAACGCAGGAAGTATTTTGATTTCTGCACCGCGTATCGGGCAATTTTTACGTGAAGATCGCCTGATTGCTCTGGTTCGTCAGCGTCTGAGTATCCCTGGCGGCTGCTGTAGTTTTGATTTACCGACACTGCATATTTGGCTGCATATGCCACAGGCAATGCGTGATGCACAAATCGAAACATGGCTCGCCAGCCTCAGCCCGCTTAACCATGCGCTCACATTGGTTCTGGATTTAATTCGTAATTCTGTTCCATTCCGCAAACAAACCAGCCTGAATGGTTTTTATCAGGATAATGGCGAAGATGCCGATCTGCTGCGTCTGCAATTGCCACTGGATTCACAGCTCTATCCGCAAATTTCCGGTCATAAGAGCCGTTTTGCGATTCGATTCATGCCGCTGGACAGTGAAAATGGTCTGGTGCCAGAACGCCTGGACTTTGAACTGGCCTGCTGCTAAGGGGTAAAAATGTCAGAAACGATTACCGTTAATTGTCCAACCTGCGGGAAAACTGTTGTCTGGGGAGAAATAAGCCCCTTTCGTCCATTTTGCTCTAAACGTTGTCAGCTAATTGACCTGGGAGAATGGGCCGCAGAGGAAAAACGCATTCCCAGCAGTGGCGATCTGTCCGAAAGCGATGACTGGAGCGAAGAACCAAAATAACCGGACGTTATGTTTGTAACATTGTCGGATACCAGGCCTGACGCGCCAGCGTCGCATCAGGCATCTGGTGTAAATGTAGAATACGGCGTAACGTCTTATCCGACCTGTAAACGCTTGAGCTTTGCAATTACTGGTTCATTAGCCGGAGGAAAATCTTCCGCATTCAGATTGTCAAGTGCAATCCATTGACCCGGTTGCCCTTCTTTACCCCATGGCTCACCTTTCCAGCCTTCAACCAACCAAAACCAAAGCGTGATATGTCTGTCAGGGAACTGATACTCAAGTTTTTCAAACAGTGAGAATCGTTCTGGGGTGATACCAACCTCTTCCTGCAGCTCGCGAATTACTGCCTGATCGGGTGTTTCTCCCGCCTCAATTTTGCCACCAGGAAACTCAAGTTTATTCGCCATATGCGCATCTGCTGCACGCTGCGTTATAAAGATTTCATGCTTTTGGTTACGGATTATCCCTACCGCAATTTGCAGTTTTTTCATGCTTTAAACCTGTAAAAAAGGCGCAGAATCCTGCGCCTTTTACCTTATGTGTGAATATTTAATTACTGCAGGCGGCCATGGCACTGCTTGTATTTTTTACCAGAACCACACGGGCAAGGATCATTACGACCCACTTTACGATCCCCCGTTTGGGCAGCAAGTGCCGCAGCTGCAGCAGTGTCGTCATCCTGATGGCTCAGCTGCTGCATTTGTGCTAAACGCTCGGCTTCCATACGACGCTGCTGCTCCAGCTCTTCAACTTCTTCCGGCATACGTACCTGAACTTTACTCAGCGTACTGACCACTTCATATTTCAGTGATTCCAGCATTGCAGCAAACATTGAGAAAGACTCACGCTTGTATTCCTGCTTCGGATCTTTTTGTGCGTAACCACGCAGGTGGATACCCTGACGCAGATAATCCATTGCTGCCAGGTGCTCTTTCCAAAGGGAGTCGAGTGTTTGCAGCATCACGCCTTTTTCAAAGTGGCGCATCATCTCAGCACCAACAATCTCTTCTTTACGCTTATAAACTTCGATGGCGTGAGTCAGAATACGTTCGCGCAGCGTCTCTTCATGCAACTCCGGCTCTTTATCCAGCCATTCTGCAATCGGCATATCCAAATCGAAGTCGTTTTTCAGGCGTTCTTGCAAACCTGGAATATCCCACATTTCTTCCAGAGATTGTGGCGGAATATAAGCGTCGATTGTGACTTTAAAGACATCTTCACGGATGCTATTGATGGTTTCGCTTACATCGCTGACATCCAGCAGTTCGTTACGCTGTGCATAAATTGCGCGACGCTGATCGTTAGCCACATCATCATATTCCAGCAACTGCTTACGAATATCGAAGTTACGGCTTTCAACTTTACGTTGGGCGTTAGCAATCGCTTTGGTCACCCACGGGTGTTCAATGGCTTCGCCTGGTTTCATACCCAGTTTGCGCATCATGCCGGAAACGCGATCAGAGGCAAAAATACGCATCAGTGCATCTTCCATCGACAGGTAGAAACGCGAAGAACCCGCATCCCCCTGACGACCGGAACGACCACGTAACTGGTTATCAATACGACGTGATTCGTGACGTTCTGTACCAATGATGTGTAAACCGCCCGCCGCCAGAACCTGGTCGTGGCGAACCTGCCATGCAGCTTTAATTTCTTCAATTTGCTCTGGTGTTGGGTTTTCCAGAGCAGCAACTTCTGCCTGCCAGCTACCACCCAGCACGATATCCGTACCGCGGCCTGCCATGTTAGTTGCAATGGTCACCGCACCAGGATAACCCGCCTGGGCGACGATAGCAGCTTCGTTAGCGTGGAATTTGGCGTTCAGAACGTTATGTTTGATACCCGCTTTGGTCAGCTCGTTAGACACCAACTCCGATTTTTCGATGGAGATAGTACCTACCAGTACCGGCTGGTTTCTCGCTGTACACTCTTTGATATCTTCGATAATTGCCTGAATTTTCTCGGCTTCCGACATATACACCAGATCCGGCATATCCTTGCGGATCATCGGACGGTTGGTCGGTACAACCACGGTATCCAGTCGATAGATAGAACGGAATTCGAATGCCTCGGTATCCGCTGTACCGGTCATACCTGCCAGTTTTTCATACAAGCGGAAGTAGTTCTGGAAGGTGATCGAAGCCAGCGTCTGGTTTTCGTTCTGGATTTCCACCCCTTCTTTCGCTTCCACTGCCTGATGCAAACCATCAGACCAACGACGCCCTTGCATGGTACGGCCAGTATGCTCATCAACGATGATAACTTCACCGTCTTTTACGATGTAATCAACATCACGGGTAAACAAGGCATGTGCACGCAGTGCCGCTGTTACGTGGTGCATCAGCATAATGTTAGCCGGGGAGTACAACGACTCACCTTCATCCATAATGCCTTCTTTCACCAGTAATTCTTCGATCAACACCAGACCTCTTTCGGTCAGGTTTACCTGGCGCGATTTTTCATCAACCGAGAAGTGGCCTTCGCCCTGGAACGTATCCGAATCTTCCTTCTCCTGACGAATCAGGTGCGGGATGATTTTGTTCACTTTCTTGTACATTTCCGAACTGTCTTCTGCCGGGCCGGAAATGATCAGTGGGGTACGTGCTTCATCAATGAGAATGGAGTCAACTTCGTCCACCAGCGCATAATGCAGTTTACGCTGTACGCGCTCTTCCGGACTAAATGCCATATTGTCACGCAGATAGTCGAAGCCGAATTCGTTGTTTGTACCGTAGGTAATGTCGGCTGCATACGCCGCACGTTTCGCTGGTGCAGGCATACCTGGCAGGTTGATCCCCACGGTCATGCCAAGGAACTCAAACAACGGACGGTTATTTTCGGCGTCACGCTGGGCCAGATAGTCGTTGACGGTAACTACGTGAACACCTTTACCACTCAACGCATTAAGATAGGCAGGCAGTGTTGCGGTCAGTGTTTTACCTTCACCAGTACGCATTTCTGCGATACAGCGATCGTTTAGAACCATACCGCCGAGCAGCTGCACATCGAAGTGACGCATACCAAATACACGTTTACTGGCTTCACGTACCACAGCGAAAGCTTCCGGGATCAGACTTTCAACTGTTTCACCTTTTTCCAGACGGGCGCGGAATTCCGCAGTTTTCGCTTTCAGCTCGTCATCGGAGAGTTTTTCCATCTCCGGTTCCATCGCATTGATGACATTGACTGCTTTACGCATACGACGCAACGTACGATCGTTACGGCTACCGAATACTTTTGTTAATAATTTGATAAGCATAATAAAATCTCAAACGCCCCGCTCAGCGGAGTCAATACAAGGAATTAATGGTTTTATATTTTTAGCTAAGGCGTTGAGGGCCGGCGCGGATACCCTGCGCCTGGCTAATCCAGACGGATGTGCTAAATGCAGCCAGAGGAGAGAAATGGGCATAGTCCACGCAGTGCACAATGGTGGCAGGTGTACCTTCTTGCGTCAGCATCGCACTGAGCGTATTCAGCAGAGCAAGGTGCTGAGCCTGCAGCGGGGACGACTCTTCTGCAACAGGCAAGACTTGCGGTGCCATGGCAAAAGAGAGATGACGAATAACGGTACGAATTGCGTGCTGATGCCAGTAATCAACGGAATAATTTGGCCGACGAGTGTTAGCCTCAAGCAAAGCTAGCTGGCTAAAGTTAACCTTCGCAGAAGGTTCATGATTACTGGAGGTGGCTTTCGCAGGTGCGTTAGGCTCGGCAGCATTGCTGAGCGCAGGCAACCCTAAACTCGCCGCGACCATCCCTAACAAGAGATGCGGCCAGAAGTAGCGTCTACCTAACTGTCGCCAGCGCGTCAGTATTCCACTCACGTCATTGCCATCCTGATCATATGCACACTTTTTACAAACAAATCTTATCATTAAAGCCCGTATTCCACAGCAGTAATGACGAGTACTCAGGGGTAAAAGTGATTAATAAAGCAGCGTTCGCACAACACTGTTTTGCTGCGATAGATAAAATACAAAAAAAAACGACTGGCTTACCTGGCCGGAGAGAGTGCCAGGTTAACCAGTCGAATTTTATACGACAAAAACTTGTCGTTATGCCAGTACAGTCGAAGGCGCTTTAAACGCCAGCGGCAGTTCTGCGTCGTCCTGGAAGGTCACATATTCCCAAGCTTCCTGTTTTGCCAGGACTGCCTGCAACAATTTGTTATTCAGTGCATGACCGGATTTATAAGCGGTAAATGCACCAATAATGTTGTGACCGCACATGAACAAATCACCGATCGCGTCGAGCATTTTGTGACGTACAAACTCGTCTTCAAAACGCAGACCGTCTTCGTTCAGCACGCGATAATCGTCAACAACGATGGCACAATCGAAGCTGCCGCCCAGGCACAAGCCTCGAGACTGCAGATATTCGATATCACGCATGAAACCGAAGGTACGCGCCCGGCTAATCTGGCGCATAAATGCATCAGCAGAGAAGTTCATCGCGTAGCGCTGAGTGCTGGAATCGATCGCCGGGTGGTTAAAGTCGATGGTGAAATCCAACGTAAAACCATTGTACGGTCTGAATTCAGCCCACTTGTCGCCATCTTCAACACGAACAGTCTCTTTGATACGTACAAATTTTTTCGCGCTGTTCAGTTCCTCAATGCCTGCATCAAGCAGCAGGTAGACAAACGGGGCAGCACTGCCGTCCATGATCGGGATTTCCGGAGCATCAACCTCAATAACGATGTTATCGATGCCTAAACCCGCCAGAGCAGCGTTAAGGTGCTCTACGGTCGAAATCCGTACATCATGCTCGTTGACCAGACACGTGCAGAGCATGGTATCACGCACAGATTTGGCATCGGCCGGGAAATCTACCGGTGGATTCAAGTCGGTGCGACGATAGATGACCCCGGTGTTGGCCGGCGCAGGGCGTAACGTCAGGGTGACTTTCTTGCCGGTATGTAAACCGACACCCGTCGCCTGAACGATACGTTTAAGTGTCCTTTGTTTGATCATCGTATTATCTCGCCAAATTACCTATCCAACCGAAGTGTACTATACATTTGGCGGGCCAGTTTAGCACAAAGAGCCTCGAAACCCAAATTCCAGCTAATTCTTAATCAGCTTGCTTACGCAGGAATGCTGGGATATCCAGATAATCCGGCTCTTTTGCGCTTTGTGGCGTATTGTCATTTACCACTTTCGCTACCGGTTTCTGCTCTTGTGTTAACGGCGCCATACCGTGCTGCTGATAGCGATCCATTACCGGCTGCTGTACCTGTTTACTGGTCACCAGAGTAATTTCTGGACGCTTGTCCATACCGATACCCGTTGCAACTACGGTTACGCGCAGTTCATCGTTCATATCCGGGTCAAGAGAAGTACCGATAACCACGGTGGCGTTATCCGACGCAAATGCACGGATGGTATTACCCACAGTTTCGAACTCATCCAGACGCAGGTCGAAGCCCGCTGTAATGTTAACCAGTACACCGCGTGCACCAGACAGGTCGATATCTTCCAACAGCGGAGAAGAAATAGCCATTTCAGCCGCTTCTTCCGCACGGTCTTCACCGCTCGCCACGCCAGATCCCATCATTGCGTAGCCCATTTCAGACATTACGGTGCGTACGTCTGCAAAGTCCACGTTCATCAGGCCCGGACGAGTAATCAGTTCAGCGATACCCTGAACAGCGCCTTTGAGTACATCGTTCGCTGCGCCAAACGCATCCAGCAGGGAGATACCACGGCCCAGAACTTTCAGTAGTTTGTCGTTCGGGATGGTGATCAGCGAGTCCACATGCTTGGACAGCTCAGTGATCCCCTGCTCCGCAAATGCCATACGCTTCTTGCCTTCGAAGTTGAACGGCTTAGTGACGACAGCAACGGTCAGGATTCCTAAATCTTTTGCAACTTCAGCCACTACGGGTGCAGCACCAGTCCCCGTACCACCACCCATACCGGCGGCGATAAAGACCATGTCTGCCCCTTCAAGTGCTGCTCGCAATGCTTCGCGATCTTCGTCAGCTGCATTGCGACCGACTTCCGGGTTTGCCCCCGCACCCAGACCTTTGGTAATACCACTACCGATCTGAATAGTCTGGCCAACCGCTGTTTTACGCAACGCCTGAGCGTCGGTATTCACCGCGAAGAATTCAACACCCTCAATGCGCTCGCGCACCATGTGTTCAACGGCATTGCCACCGCCGCCACCGACGCCGATGACCTTAATCACCGCGTCGTTGGTAAGTTCCATAGGTTCAAACATAGTTTCTCTCCGTTTTGTGCCTGTCGCCTGAGGCCGTAATAATTGCCGACCTCTTAAAAAATTAAAACTCTTTGCGCAACCAGCTATTCAGTCGTTTGATCCACGACCCAACTGATGCTGTAACCCGTTTTTCCACTTCAGCCTCACCACTAAGATGAGTCTCTTTTCCGTAGTGAAGCAACCCAACCGCCGTCGAGTAATACGGCTCCTGAGCATAATCTGTTAACCCGGTGATATTCAGCGGTGCGCCAATACGCACCTGAGTATGAAACACACGCTGGGCACAGGCCGCCAGGCCTTCAATTTGCGCAGCGCCACCGGTTAATACAATCCCCGCCGCGAGGTGATGTTTCACGCCTTGCTGACGAAGTTGTTCCTGTAACTGCAATATCTCTTCGTTGACCAGATTTAGCAACTCGGTATAACGCGGCTCAATCACTTCTGCCAGAGTCTGCCGTTGCAGGCTGCGTGGTGGACGCCCCCCCACACTTGGCACTTCAACGCTCTCATCTTTGCCTACCAGCGACCCCAACGCACAACCATGTCGTACCTTAATCGCTTCGGCATCACTTGGTGGTGTACCGAAGGCATAAGCGATGTCGCTGGTCACCACATTCCCGGCGTAAGGAATAACTTTGGTATGGCGCAAGGCACCGCCAGTATAAACGGCGATATCCATTGTACCACCACCGATATCCACTACGCAGACCCCCAGTTCACGTTCATCTTCCGTCAATACGGAATAACTGGCTGCGAGTCCGGCAAATATCAGTTGGTCAACTTTCAGGCCACAACGTTCAACAGCTTTAACAATGTTTTTTGCCATATCGTTGTGACAGGTGATCAAATGCACTTTAGCCTGCATCCGTACACCGGAAAGCCCTACAGGATTCTTGATGCCCTCCTGGTAGTCAATGGCGTATTCCTGCGGGATAACATGCAGAACACGATGTTCGTCGCGGACACGTACCGACTTCGCGGTATGTACAACGTTCTCAACGTCTTCCTGCGTCACTTCTTCTTCGGAAATCGGTACCATACCGATTTCATTCTGGCAGCTGATATGCTTACCAGAAAGCGCCAGATACACCGAGGAGATCTGGCAATCTGCCATTAATTCTGCCTGGTCAATAGCGCGTTGTACGCACTTAACCACGGATTCGAGGTCGTTCACCCCGCCTTTATCCATACCACGTGACGGGCAGCTGCCCACGCCAATGATATTGACCATACCGTCGGGCAGAACTTCCCCTACTAAAGCGGCAACCTTCGCGGTACCAATCTCCAGTCCTACTACCAGTTTTCTGTCCGTCGCCTTGATCATTGTTGTTCTGCCTGTGCCTGATTTTGTTGCTGATTAGATTCCTCTGGCGGTAAAGGCGCCCAGCCTACTGCCGCACCAGAGTCATAACGCAAATCAACGTAGCTAATCCGTTTGCCATCGGTTTGCGCCTGCTGCTGTAAAACTGGATAAAGTTCTACAAAGCGAGCCAAACGTTTCATCGTATCGCCCCTGCCAAGATTGAGCTTAATATCGTTATTCAGCGTCAACTGCCAGGAGCGGCGAGCGGTCATTGCCGCTTCCTTCAGAGTAAACCTGTTTTTTGCCAGCACCTGGCCCATCTCCCGGTAGCCCTGCAAGACTTCATTTGCGCTACCTTCCGGGCCGTATAACATGGGCAAAACCTGCTTGCTGGTGCGATCGGTTGGTACACTGAAGGTATTTCCTTCGGCATCTACCATATGCTGATCATTCCAACGCGCAATCGGCACATATTCAACCAGATGAATCTTCAATTCATCGGGCCACTGCTTTCTGACGCTCACCTGCTTAATCCATGGCAAACGTTGTTCAATCTGACTCTGGATAATGTTGACATCCTGAGTCATAAAGGTGCCCGGTTCACCCAGCGCCAGAATCGACTGTCGGATATCATCGTTACGCGTGTAATGACGCTCACCCGTTAACACCAGTTTGGACAATGGTAAACGCTGCGCATCTTCCATCCATCCCAGCACAACCCAGCCGCTGACTAACACGGTACATAGTACGGTCAGCAGGAAAAGTATCCCCGCCAGACGAGTGCCATTATTGCGGTGAGAAGAGATTTCTTCCTCACTGTTTCGTGTGTTCAGCGCAGCCTGCGACATATCAGTCCGCCAATTCCAGAATTCGTACTACCAACTGCGAAAAACTCATTCCTGCCTGACGCGCAGCCATTGGCACCAGACTATGGCTGGTCATCCCCGGCGAGGTATTCGCTTCCAGCAGATAAAACTGCCCATCATCATCCAACATGACGTCAATGCGTCCCCATCCTTTGCAGCCTAAAGTTGTCCATGCTTTTTGCACTAACGACTTTAAAATCGACTCTTGTTCTGCTTCCAGACCAGATGGACAGAAATATTGTGTCTCATCAGAGAGATATTTCGCCTCATAATCATAGAAGGTTCCAGCAGGTTGGATACGAATCGATGGTAAAATTTCTTCTCCGAGTATCGCAACCGTGAACTCCGGCCCACTTAGCCATTTTTCAACCAGAACTTCGTCATCATGCTGAAATGCCAATTTTAATGCATTTTCAACAGAATTTTCTGCTACTACTTTCGACATTCCAACGCTTGAGCCTTCGCGGCTTGGTTTCACTATTAATGGTAAACCTAACGCAGAAATTTGTTTAACCACTTCATCACTAAGCCCTTTTTCAAACTCAGTACGCGTGATTGCTACCCATGGAGCAACGGGCAGCCCTGCCCCTTGCCATAATAATTTGCTACGCAGCTTGTCCATTGAAATAGCTGAAGCCATCACACCACTACCGGTATAAGGTAAGCCCAGAAGCTCAAGCATACCTTGTAGGGTACCGTCCTCACCGCCACGGCCATGCAGGGCAATAAACACCTTTTGAAATCCCATGGATTTCAGCTGTGCCACATCGACGTCTTTCGGGTCGACAGGATATGCATCTACACCGCCTTCACGCAGACCCGCCAACACAGCCGCACCTGAATTCAGTGAAACTTCCCGCTCTGCGGAAGTGCCACCCAGCAGAACAGCAATTTTATCAGTCATGCTGTCCATCCTCAGAAGTTTGCGGCTTGAGTTTGATTTCTGCTAAATAACGCGCAATCTTGCCGATATTCCCGGCCCCTTGTACGAGGATGAGATCGTTACCGGTAAGGACCGGCGCCAGCATCTCTGCAACTTTAGCGGGATCAGACACCAGTATTGGATCGATTTTACCGCGACCGCGAATTGTGCGGCAAAGCGAACGGCTATCTGCGCCTGGAATCGGGGATTCGCCTGCCGGATAGACTTCCAGCATCAGCAGGGTATCAACCTGCGTCAGAACATTGGCGAAGTCATCATACAGATCGCGGGTACGGGTAAAACGATGCGGCTGGAACAACATCACCAGATTTTTCTCCGGCCAGCCTGCACGTGCTGCTTTAATCGTCGCGTCCACTTCGGTCGGGTGGTGACCGTAATCATCGACCAGCATTGCCGTACCGCTTTTACCATTCACTGGATTCAACGGGAACTCACCGAGGAAATCGAAGCGACGGCCGGTTCCCTGGAAGCTCTCCAGCGCACGCAGAATAACGTCATCTTCAATCCCCTCTTCCGTGGCAACTGCAACCGCAGCTGCGGCATTCAGCGCGTTATGACGGCCAGGCGCATTGAGTGTTACACGCAAAGGTTCTTTGTCCTGACGCAGTAACGTAAAGTGCCCCTGCGGACCAATCTGCTGGTAATCTTCCACACGCACGTCAGCATCTTCACTGAAACCGTAAGTGGTAATTTGACGGCCCACACGTGGTAACAATTCGCGGATCACCGGATCGTCAACACACATTACTGCACGACCGTAAAACGGTAAGTTGTGCAGAAAATTAATAAAGGTTTGTTTTAAATTCTCGAAGTCGCCCTGATAAGTATCCATATGGTCGGCTTCGATATTGGTGACAATCGCCACCATCGGTTGCAGATGGAGGAAAGACGCGTCACTCTCATCCGCTTCAGCAATCAGGTAACGGCCATGACCTAAACGTGCATGAACACCTGCTGCCTTCACCAGACCACCGTTAACAAATGTCGGATCAAGGCCCGCTTCTGCATAAATGCTGGACACCATTGCGGTGGTGGTGGTTTTACCATGTGTCCCGGCAATGGCGATACCGTGACGAAAACGCATTAATTCGGCCAGCATTTCAGCACGACGGATCACCGGAATACGCGCTTCATGGGCAGCAACAATTTCCGGGTTATCGGCAGAAATAGCACTGGAGACGACCACCACGCTGGCATCACGCACATTTTCCGGGCGATGGTTAAAGTAAATCGTCGCGCCCAGGTTTGTTAACTGCTGAGTGACCGGGTTTGGCGCTAAATCTGAACCACTGATCTGATAACCTTCATTGGCCAGAACTTCGGCAATACCGCCCATACCGGCACCACCGATGCCGACAAAGTGAATGTGCCGAACGCGACGCATTTCGGGCACGATGTAACGCAGTTTTGCCAATTGTTGTGTATTCATTCTTTACGCCATTAACTTCTGAAATCCATGCGATGCAAAAGGCATCACTACAATTAAGACCGGGCAGCCCGGCTCACTTCGTTTGCAACCCGCTCAGTGGCATCAGGTACTGATGCCGCACGGGCGCGTTCTGCCATAGTTAATAAAGTTTCACGTGACCAGCCAGCAAGCGTGCTGGCAACGGCATCCACGGTAAACTGTGGCTGCTCAAAAATTTTCGCTGCTCCCGCTTTCTCCAGCGGTAACGCATTCCAGTACTGTTGCCTGTCTTTATGCTGAAATGGCACAAAAATCGCGGGCAATCCGGCGGCAGCTATTTCACTGACTGTCAACGCGCCAGAGCGACACACAACCACATCTGCCCAGGCATAGGCAGCCGCCATATCATCAATAAACTCTGTCACTTTATGCTGCGGTTGCCCCGCATCCGCATAAGCCTGCTCAACGATTTGTTGCGCACCTTTACCGCTCTGATGCCAGATGGTTACTGTATCGCCAAGTTTTGCTGCGACCAGCGGCATTGTCTGGTTTAATATCCGCGCTCCCTGGGAACCACCTACCACCAGTACGCGAATCGGACCTTCACGTCCAGCCAAACGCTGCTGCGGCAACGGTAGTGCCAGCACATCTGTGCGCACCGGGTTACCAACAACTTCCGCATTGGGGAAAGCCCCCGGAAATGCCTGCATCACTTTAGTGGCAATCTTCGCCAGCCATTTATTGGTTAAGCCCGCGATACCGTTTTGTTCGTGAAGCACAACCGGGATGCCAAGCGACCACGCCGCCAGACCGCCAGGCCCGGAAACATATCCGCCCATACCTAATACAACATCAGGTTTGAACGCTTTCATAATCGCCCGCGCCTGACGCCAGGCGTTAAAAATACGCAGAGGCGCAGCTAACAGCGCTTTTATACCTTTGCCACGCAGACCAGTGATACGAATGAAATCAATTTCAATGCCATGTTTTGGCACTAAGTCCGCTTCCATACGATCGGCAGTACCCAACCAGCGCACTTCCCACCCCTGGGCTATTAAATGGTGCGCAACCGCCAGTCCTGGGAACACATGACCACCAGTACCACCAGCCATCACCATTAACCGCTTCCCTTGACCGCTCATCGTGAACCTCGTGCAAACGCCTGGGCTTTTTCCAGACGTGTTTCATAATCAATGCGCAACAACAGCATGATCGCTGTCGACATAATCAATAAACTCGAACCTCCGTAACTGATGAGAGGCAATGTCAGGCCTTTGGTCGGTAACATCCCCGCGGCTGCGCCAACGTTCACCAGTGCCTGGAAGCTGAACCAGATACCGATAGAACAGGCCAAAAAGCCTGAAAAACGGTGATCAATTTCCAGCGCTTTACGACCGATAGACATCGCGCGAAAAGCGACGAAGAATACCATTAAAAGTGCCAGTACCACACCGACATACCCCAGTTCTTCACCGATAATGGCGAAAATAAAGTCAGTATGCGCCTCCGGCAGATACTCCAGTTTCTGCACCGAATTACCCAGCCCTTGTCCCCATAATTCGCCACGACCAAACGCCATCAGCGATTGTGTCAGTTGGTAACCGCTGCCAAACGGATCATCCCAGGGATTCCAGAATGAAGTTACACGGCGAATACGGTACGGTTCAGCGAGGATCAGCAGAATAACAGCCGAGATTCCCATGCCGATAATGGCGATAAACTGCCACAGCTTCGCCCCCGCCAAAAACAGCATCGCCAGCGTCGTCACAAACAGCACCACCACCGTACCGAGGTCAGGTTGTGCCAGCAGCAAGATCGCCAACACCAGAATCACGCCCATCGGTTTCAGGAAGCCACGCAGGTTATTACGTACTTCGTCGCCTTTACGCACCAGATAGTTGGCGATGTAGCAAAACAGCGATAACTTAGTCAGCTCCGCTGGCTGAATACGCAGCAAACCAAGATCGATCCAACGCGATGCCCCTTTTACCGAGCTACCTACCACCAGTACGATCATCAGCAAAATGATCGAACCTAACAGCATCGTAGTGCTATAGCGCTGCCAGAACTCCATCGGCAGGCGCAGTGTAATAATCGCCAGAATGAACGCCAGGATCAGGTAGACGCCATCACGCTTAGCGAAGAAAAAGGGATCGTTAGTCAAGCGTTGCCCGATCGGCATTGATGCCGACGTCACCATGATAAAACCGATCGCCGCAAGGCCGAAGGTCAGCCACAGCAGAGTACGATCGTACATGATCAGGCTGTCGGTATCTTTTTCCCGCGAGCCCATCACCCAGCCTTTTACTGCCGTAAAGAGCCATGCAAGGATACTGAATCCCGGCAGACGTGGCATTTTCAGGCGAGGGAGAGATAAACGCATCAACCTAACTCCTTCGCCAGACGGGCAAATTCATTGCCTCGTTGTTCAAAGTTCTTGAACTGATCAAGGCTGGCACAGGCCGGGGAGAGCAGAACCATATCTCCTGGTTGAACACGCGGAGCCAGCAAGCGCATCGCCTGTTCCATGGTTTCAGTTTGTTCTGCCACTTCCGGGCGTAGCGCCGCCAGCTGCGCACCGTCACGACCAAAACAATACAGACGCACGTTATCACCATTCAGGTAATGCGCCAGTGGGCTGAAGTCCGCCGATTTACCATCGCCGCCCAGCAACAAATGCAGCGTGCCGTCTACGTGCAAGCCATTCAGCGCTGCTTCCGTACTGCCGACGTTAGTGGCTTTCGAATCGTTAATCCAGCGCACACCGTTATGTTCCAGCACCACTTCAAAGCGATGCGGTAGACCAGTGAACGTAGTTAACGCTTTCAGGCTACTGGCACGTGGTAATCCAGCTGCGTCTGCCAGCGCCAGTGCCGCCAGCGCATTGGTGTAGTTATGCTGACCGGAAAGTTTCATCTCTTTCACGTTCAACACTTTCTCGCCTTTCACCCGCAGCCAGGTTTCACCCTGCTGATGATTCAGGTGATAGTCGCCCATATTGATACCAAAGCTAACGCAACGTTCATCCGCACCACGAATCGGCATTGTTAAGGCATCGTCAGCATTAACCACGCAAACTTTCGCATTTTCATAAATGCGCAGTTTTGCCGCACGATACTGCTGTAAACCAAATGGATAGCGATCCATATGATCTTCTGTCACGTTCAGAATGGTCGCTGCCACCGCCTGTAAACTGGAGGTAGTTTCCAGCTGGAAGCTCGACAGCTCGAGCACGTACAGTTCGCACTCAGCATCCAACAGCATCAACGCGGGCAGGCCAATGTTGCCACCCACGCCAACGTTAACGCCCGCCGCTTTCGCCATTTCACCCACTAGTGTGGTGACAGTGCTTTTGCCATTAGAACCGGTGATCGCCACAATCGGTGCTTGTGCTTCGCGGCAGAATAGCTCGATATCGCCAACGATTTCGATTCCGGCATCGGCGGCAGCGCTTAAGGAAGGATGCGCCAATGCAATGCCGGGACTGGCGACGATCAGATCAGCCGCCATCAGCCATTCGTCGTTAAGACCGCCCGTGTGGCGTTCTACGGCTTCGGGTAATTTATCCAGGCCAGGCGGTGTCATCCGCGTATCCATGACGCGCGGCGTCACACCGCGAGCGAGGAAAAAGTCCACGCAAGAAAGCCCGGTAAGGCCCAGGCCGATAATGACGACATTTTTACCCTGGTAATCAGCCATGATTAACGTACCTTCAGCGTTGCCAGACCAATCAGGACCAGCATCAGCGAAATAATCCAGAAACGCACAATGACGCGCGGTTCCGGCCAACCTTTCAGTTCATAGTGGTGGTGAATCGGCGCCATGCGGAAAATACGTTGTCCGCGCAGTTTAAAGGAGCCGACCTGCAAAATAACCGACAGGGTTTCAACCACAAAAACACCGCCCATAATCACCAGCAGGAATTCCTGACGCAGCAGTACGGCGATAATGCCCAGCGCGCCACCTAACGCCAGCGAACCGACATCGCCCATAAAGACTTGCGCCGGATAGGTGTTAAACCACAGGAATCCCAGCCCTGCCCCGACTATCGCGGTACAGACAATGACCAGTTCCCCGGCGTGTCGCAGATACGGTATGTGTAAATAGCTGGCAAAGTTCATATTGCCGGTCGCCCACGCCACCAGCGCAAAACCACCGGCGACAAATACGGTCGGCATAATTGCCAGACCGTCGAGACCATCGGTCAGGTTTACCGCGTTGCCAGTACCCACAATGACGAAGTAAGCCAGCAGAATGTAGAACAGTCCCAGTTGCGGCATCACATCTTTAAAGAACGGGACCACCAGTTGCGTTGCGGGCGTATCTTTGCCGGCAAGGTACAAAGCGAAAGCAACACCCAGCGCAATGACCGACATCCAGAAATACTTCCAACGAGCGATCAACCCTTTGGTGTCTTTACGCACCACTTTGCGATAGTCATCAACAAAGCCAATGATGCCGTAACCTACCAGCACCACCAGTACGCACCAGACGTACGGATTGGATGGATAAGCCCACAGCAGCACGGAGATCACAATCGCTGTCAGGATCATAATCCCGCCCATGGTCGGCGTACCGCGCTTGCTGAAGTGTGATTCAGGACCGTCGTTACGCACTACCTGACCAAAGGAAAGTTTTTGCAAATGAGCAATCATGCGCGGGCCCATCCACAATGAGATGAACAGCGCAGTCAGCAGGCTGACGATGGCGCGAAACGTCAGATAGGAAAAGACGTTAAAGCCGGAATAATATTTGACCAAATGTTCGGCCAGCCAAACTAACATGTCCCATTCTCCTGTAAAGCGCGTACTACCTCTTCCATGGCAGCACTACGTGAACCCTTAACTAAAATCGTAATTACCTGTTGCTCAGCAATCAGTGATTTAAGACGCGCGATAAGCGCAGTTTTATCGGAAAAATGTTCGCCAACGCCGCTGGCGGTGCTGATAGCATGGCTTTGTTTACCCACACTTAACACGCGGTCAATACCCGCCGCCTTCGCCGCTTCGCCCACCTGTACATGGCAGGCCTCGCTTTCAGCGCCCAGTTCCGCCATATCGCCCACCACCAGCACACGGTAGCCCGGCATTTCAGCCAGTACCTGAACAGCGGCGGTCATGGAGCCGACGTTAGCGTTGTAGGAGTCGTCGAGCAGCAACTGATTTTCCGCCAGTTGAATGGGGAACAGACGGCCAGGAACAGCTTTCAGATTTGCCAGCCCCGCTTTAATAGCATCAAGCGTTGCGCCCACGGACATGGAGAGCGCAGCGGCTGCCAGCGCATTCGCAATATTGTGACGCCCCGGCAACGGCAGCAGAACATCGACGCTACCCGTTGGGGTTTGCAGCGTAAATTCCGTACCGTGCGAGGTCACGTGGATATTGGTGGCGGTGAAATCGCTGTTGTTAGCATTCGGTGAGAAGCGCCACACTTTGCGTGAGCCAATCACACTCTGCCAGTTCAGCCAGTCGTTGTTGTCGGCATTCATAATGGCGATACCGTTTTCCGGCAGGCCGCTAAAGATTTCACCTTTCGCTTTCGCGACACCCGCAAGCGAGCCAAAACCTTCCAGATGCGCCGCTGCCAGGTTGTTGACCAGCGCCGCTTCCGGGCGAGTAAGGCTAACAGTCCAGGCAATTTCACCCTGATGGTTTGCACCAAGCTCAATAACTGCGTAATCGTACTCTGGCGTTAAGCGCAACAGCGTCATCGGTACACCGATGTCGTTGTTGAGATTGCCTGCCGTATAAAGCGTGTTGCCACACTGGCTTAAAATCGCCGCCGTCATCTCTTTAACGGAGGTTTTGCCGGAGGAACCGGTCAGAGCAACCACGCGCGCCGGAACTTGCTGGCGAACCCATGCAGCCAGTTCACCAAACGCCAGACGAGTATCCTTGACGATTAACTGCGGCAGATAGATATCCAGCGGACGGCTAACCAGTAGTGCACCCGCACCGCCAGCTTTCGCCTGGTCAGCAAAATCATGGGCATCGAAACGTTCGCCTTTCAGGGCAACAAACAGGCAACCCGGCGTCAGTTTTCGTGTGTCAGTGGTTACAGCATCAAGGGTGATATCTGCCCCTTTTAGTTCACCGTTGAGAATATCGGTAAGTTGGCTAAGGGTTACGCTAATCATGCAATTACCCCCAGCAGACGCGCTACCGTGACGCGATCGGAATAGTCGAGACGCTGATTGCCAACAATCTGGTAATCTTCATGGCCTTTGCCCGCGACCAGTACCACATCGTTCTCTTTAGCCTGCATAACGGCGCAAGTCACCGCTTCAGCGCGGCCTTCCATCACTTTGGCATGTCCGGCATCTAACATTCCCGCCAGAATATCGTTGATGATGGCACGCGGCTCTTCGGTACGCGGGTTATCGTCCGTCACCACCGCCACGTCAGCAAACTCTTCAGCAATTGCTCCCATCAGTGGACGCTTACCTTTATCGCGATCGCCACCACAGCCAAAGACGCACCACAGCTTGCCTGCACAGTGAAGACGTGCAGCCTGCAAGGCTTTTTCCAATGCATCCGGCGTATGCGCGTAATCCACCACCACCGTCGGTTTGCCCGGTGCAGTGAACACTTCCATACGTCCGCAAACCGGTTGCAGACGCGCGGCGGTTTTTAACAGATCAGCCAGCGGGTAGCCAAGTGCCAGCAGCGTCGCCAGCGCGAGCAGCAGGTTGCTGACATTAAAAGCGCCCATCAGATGGCTTTCAATTTCGCCATCACCCCAGCTTGAGCTAAAGCGAATAGTCGCACCGCTGTCGTGATAGTTCACGTCGGACGCTTTCAACCAGCGTCCGTGACAGTTCGGATTGATATGATCTTCCATTGATACCGCAACCGCGTCCGGCAGTTTTGCCAGCCAGCGGCGGCCCACTTCATCGTCGGCGTTAATAATCGCCTGACCGCAATGATGCTCAGAATAAAGCAGCCATTTCGCCGCTTCGTAGTGTTCCATATCACCATGGTAATCAAGGTGATCGCGACTCAAGTTGGTAAAGACTGACGCCGCAAATTTTAATGCCGCCACACGGTGCTGTACCAGCCCGTGGGAGGAAACTTCCATTGCGCAAAAAGTCGCGCCCTGATCCACCAGCCCCGCCAGCTCATGCTGAACGTCGACTGCCGAACCGGTGGTATTTTCTGTTGGGATCACTTTTCCCAGCAGGCCATTACCAACAGTACCCATTACCGCGCTTGTTTCGCCAAGCAGTTGGCTCCACTGCGCCAGAAGCTGAGTAGTCGTAGTTTTGCCGTTGGTGCCCGTTACGCCCACGAGACGTAAATTGTCAGAGGGTTCATGGTAAAAGCGGCCCGCCAGTGCAGATAAACGCTCATTGAGCTGGCTGAGATAGATGACCGGTACGCCGTGCATTTCACGGATTTCACCGTCGGTCGCCTCATCTTTCGCCTCTGCAATAATGGCAGCCACACCTTGCGCTATCGCCTGCGGGATATATCGACGCCCGTCCGCCTGATGACCTACTACAGCTACAAAGAGATCGCCCGCCGCAGCCACACGGCTGTCGAGTGTCATCTCTCGTAGTGCTCGCGAAGGTGCGTCTGGCACCCACGGAGCAAGAAGGTCGCGCAAATTACGATCTGCCACCTGTCCCCTCGCCTTGATTAATCACAAATTCATTTTTATCGCCCGTTGTCAGCGCATCCGGCTCGATGTTCATGGTACGCAATACGCCGCCCATGATGGCACCAAAGACCGGCGCGGAAACGGCGCCGCCGTAGTATTTACCCGCCTGCGGATCGTTGATAACAACAACCAGCGCGAAGCGCGGCTGACTCGCAGGCGCAACGCCTGCGGTATAAGCAATATATTTATTGATGTAGCGACCGTCCGGCCCGACCTTTTTCGCAGTACCGGTTTTAATGGCGATACGATAGCCTTTAATCGCCGCCTTCACGCCGCCGCCACCCGGTAGCGCCACGCTTTCCATCATATGCACCACGGTGCGAACAATGGACTCCGGGAAGACACGTTCACCGGGAACCGGGGGATCAACTTTGGTAATCGACAGCGGGCGATAAATGCCATAGCTGCCGATAGTTGCGTAGACTCGCGCTAACTGTAACGGTGTTACCATTAGCCCATAGCCGAAAGAGAAGGTGGCCCTCTCTATGTCAGACCACCGTTGTTTTTGAGGATATAAGCCACTGCGTTCTCCGACCAACCCCAAATTGGTCGCTTTTCCCAGTCCAAAACGTGAGTAAGTATCTACTAACGCTGAGGACGGCATCGCTAACGCCAGTTTGGAAACACCGACGTTACTCGACTTCTGTAATACCCCGGTCAGGGTTAATTCGCTGTAGCGTGCCACGTCTTTGATTTCGTGGCCGTTAATTCGATAAGGAACGGTATTCAGTACCGAGTTTTCTCGCACCACGCCACGTTGCAACGCGGTCATCACCACCATCGGTTTGACCGTTGAGCCAGGTTCAAACACGTCGGTGATGGTACGGTTACGCATCGCCTCTTTCGGCGTGCCACTCAGATTGTTTGGGTTGTATGACGGGCTGTTAGCCATCGCCAGCACTTCACCGGTGTTGACATCCACCAGCACGGCACTACCGGATTCAGCCTTGTTAAAGGCCACCGCGTTATTCAGTTCGCGATAAACCAGCGCCTGCAGGCGTTCATCAATACTCAGCGCCAGGTTGTGTGCCGCCTGACTGTCGGTGGAAGAGATATCTTCAATTACGCGACCATAGCGGTCTTTACGCACAATGCGCTCGCCAGGCTGCCCGGTAAGCCATTTATCGAAACTCTTCTCGACGCCCTCAATCCCCTGACTATCGACGTTAGTAAAGCCGATGAGGTGAGCGGTCACTTCGCCAGACGGATAGTAACGGCGAGATTCTTCACGTAGATGAATCCCCGGCAGCTTCAGTTTTTTGATGTACTCAGCCATGTCAGGGTTAACCTGACGCGCCAGATAGATAAAGCGCCCTTTCGGGTTGGCATTAATGCGGGCGGAAAGTTGATCCAGCGGAATATTGAGCGCGTTAGCCAGCGCCTTCCAGCGGTCACCGACGCTGATGCCGCCAGCTTCATGCACTTCTTTCGGGTCGGCCCAGATCGCTTTTACTGGCACACTCACTGCTAACGGGCGACCAGAACGATCGGTAATCATGCCGCGGGAGGTGGATACTTGCTGAACGCGAAGAGAGCGCATGTCGCCCTCTTTCACCAGCATATCCGGGGAGATTACCTGCAACCAGGCAACGCGCCCCAGCAGGAAAGCCAGTGCCAATAAAATACAGCCGCATAACAACGCAAAACGCCAACTGATAAAGTTGGCATGTTCTTCCTGACGTTTTGGTTTCTGCGTTTTCGCCGCTGCTTTCATGCGTCGCGTTTATCCTTATTTTTGCACTACGATATTTTCTTGTGACGGATCAACATGCTGCATTTGCAGCTTCTCCGTGGCGATCCTTTCTACCCGGCTATGGTCGCCGAGCGCATTCTCTTCAAGGATCAGGTTGCGCCATTCAATGTCTAAAGCGTCTCGCTCCAGCACCAGTTGTTCGCGCTGAGCGGTTAGTAAACGGGTATGGTGCGCCGTGGTTACCACGGTCACCGCCGTCAAAATAATGCAAATGAACAGGCAGAGTGGCAGCTTCCCAAATCGCAAAAGATCGTCACAGATAACACCAGGCAATGCATGGCGCTCGTGGCTTCCCATCGATCCTTTAACTTTGCTTAGAGCTTCTGTCACTCTGCTGATCATGCGTTCGTCCTCTCTGCAATACGCAGAACTGAACTACGGGCACGAGGGTTCTCAGCCACCTCTTCTTCGCCCGGCATCAACTTGCCTAGTGCTCGCAGCTGACGTCCACCCAGTTTTTTGAGCTGCTCTTCAGTCATCGGTAACCCTGCCGGAACTTGCGGGCCGCGGCTGTTTTCACGCATAAAGCGCTTCACAATGCGGTCTTCCAGCGAGTGGAAGCTGATGATTGAAAGCCGCCCCCCCGGGGCCAGCACGTTGAGCGAGCTTTTTAGCGCCTGCTCTATCTCCTCCAGTTCACTGTTTACCCAAATGCGCACCGCCTGGAAGGTACGGGTCGCGGGATGTTTGAATTTGTCTTTCACCGGCGTTGCGGCAGCCACGACTTCCGCCAGTTCTTTAGTGCGGGTCATCGGCTGTTCGCGGTTACGCTCGACAATGGCGCGGGCAATGCGTTTGGCAAAACGCTCTTCACCGTAGGTTTTCAATACCCAGGCGATATCAGCTTCTTCTGCGGTTTGTAGCCATTCAGCGGCTGATTGCCCACGGGTTGGGTCCATACGCATGTCCAGCGGACCATCGCGCATAAAGGAAAAGCCACGTTCAGCATCATCAAGTTGCGGTGAAGATACGCCAAGATCGAGGAGAATACCGTCGATCTTGCCGATAAGATCGCGCTCGGCAACGTATTCGCCCAGCGCGGAGAAAGGTCCGTGGATGATGGAGAAGCGCGGATCATCAATAGTCTTCGCAACGGCGATAGCCTGCGGGTCGCGATCAATTGCCAACAAACGCCCCTCTTCGCCAAGCTGCGAGAGGATCAGACGTGAGTGACCACCGCGACCAAAAGTTCCATCAATGTAGATACCGTCAGGACGGATATTGAGGCCATTTACGGCTTCGTCCAGCAGTACCGTGGTATGTTTATAGTTTTCCATCATTTTATAGAGACAAGTCCTGCAGTCGTTCCGATAAGTTTTCGGTAATAGACTGTTCAGCGTCGATATCTTCCCTGACCTGTTGATGCCAGGTCGTTTCATCCCACAGCTCGAACTTATTGAACTGCCCGACCAGCATCACTTCTTTTGTCAGCCCGGCATGTTGCCGCAACACAGGAGCGATCAATAGTCGACCTGCGTTATCCAACTGGCACTCACTGGCATGCCCCAACAGAAGGCGCTGAACACGGCGCTCAACGGGGTTCATGCTCGAAAGACGCGATAATTTGTGCTCGATAATTTCCCATTCAGGAAGGGGGTAAAGCAGCAGGCACGGGTGATGAATGTCAATGGTACATACCATTTGACCGGCAGCGTTCCCGAGCAGTTCTTCCCGATAACGGGTAGGCACCGATAAGCGCCCTTTACTGTCGAGATTGACTAACGTTGCTCCCCGGAACATGCCAGTCTCCCCCCGATTACCACTTTATCCCACAAATTCCCACTAAAAGGAGTTTACGGAGCGGAGGAAAAGCTTGTCAAGCCAGGAACATTCCTTACCGAAGCAAAAAACCCAATGTTTACGACTAATATCTGCATTGTTTAAAAATCGCCCAACGAACGAAGCAAATTAACGTCATGAATAGTTGCAAGAAAAAATCCCACTCATCATTACCGTTTTAAAAACGACTCCAATTTCTTTAATGAAAATATAAAGTGTCAGTTTGCGACGCGGGCGGCATTTTAAGACAATATGCATAAGGATAACAGTCCTTGTTTACCGCCAGGCACGGGGCACGGCAAGGGGTTGGGTAAGGGGAGACAGAAAAGTGTTTGTTAATTCGGCAATTGCTCTCTCGCCTGTAACAAAGCAATACAATGGTAACTATTCGTTACGTGTCAATTACCAAAACCAGGGCAATTAATAAGAAAGAGAGATTAATTACGAAGAGTTAATGCCAAAGCTCAGGAATAATCTTAATTATGGTAAGGAAATAAGATTTTATCCCGAAAAGCGCCAGAGTTTTTTCTCCGGCGCCAATTTTCATAAAACGCTTAGCTGCGGCTCAATACTCCACGGCGATAGAGATTACGCTTAATGCGCGTTAAACCAGGTTTAGGTTTACGTGGTTCATCAAGGCTCGCCAGCACGATTTCAAGGACACGTTCGGCAACATCACGATGACGCTGCGCCACCGCCAGTACCGGGCATTGCAGGAAATCCAGCAGTTCGTTATCACCAAAAGTAGCAATAGCCAGATCGGAAGGTAACTTACCGTCACGACGCAGTGTGACATCCATTACCCCTTGCAACAAAGCAAACGAGGTGGTGAATAATGCTTGTGGCATTGGGTGCGTTTCCAGCCATTTCTCAAACAGCTGTCCGGCAGCTTCACGCTCATAACTGTTGGCGTAGAGGAAATGGACTTCACGCGGATCATCTTTCCACGCAGTACGAAACCCTTGCTCACGCAGGAAGCTGACAGAAAGCTCCGGCAGCGCACCAAGATAAAGCACGGTTTCTGCGGGGAATTTACGTAGCTCCTCCGCCAGCATTTCGGCATCGTCCTGATCCGCACCAACCACACTGGTAAAATGCTCACGATCAAGAGCGCGGTCCAGCGCAACAATCGGGAAGGTGTCGTTAGCCCAACGTTGATAGAACGGATGCTCCGGTGGCAACGAAGTGGAAACAATAATGGCATCTACCTGACGCTGTAAAAGATGCTCGATACAGCGCATTTCGTTGTCTGGTTGATCTTCTGAGCAGGCAATCAGCAGTTGATAACCCCGTTGGCGTGCCTGGCGCTCCAGGTAATTTGCTATACGGGTATAGCTCGTGTTTTCCAGATCAGGGATTACCAGCCCGATCGATCGTGTGCGTCCAGCACGAAGCCCAGCTGCCACGGCGTTCGGGTGGTAATTGTGCTCACGCACCACAGCCATGACTTTTTCAACGGTTTTGTCGCTCACACGGTATTGCTTCGCTTTGCCGTTAATAACATAGCTTGCAGTGGTCCGCGACACTCCCGCCAGCCGAGCGATTTCATCCAGTTTCACAATTGCCCCTTGCGTATAATGTAAAAACCATATCCATTGTACTGGTATGGGTTAAATTCATTAACATCTAAGCGCAGAAAATTAACTGCGGCAACCGCTTTTATTCTGTGTTTCCACTGATTTCGCAAAAAAAAGCCCAACACGAGATATTGGGCCTCAATTTATGGTTTCAGATCATTCTCAACGCATTATTTTTTCACCGCGCGAAAGTCCGACCACGCCAGAGCGAGCAACTTCCACAATTTTCGCCACATCGCGAATCGATGCTAAAAATGCATCAAGCTTATCGCTGGTGCCTGCCAGTTGGACGGTGTAAAGCGATGGCGTGACATCGATGATTTGCCCTCGAAATATTTCCGTATTGCGCTTCACTTCGTCACGTCCGTAGCCGCTGGCCTGAATTTTCACCAGCATGATTTCCCGCTCAACGTGCGCCCCCTGCCCCAGCTCGCTCACGCGCAATACATCGACCAGTTTGTGTAATTGCTTTTCGATCTGCTCAAGCACTTTTTCATCGCCCACGGTCTGGATGGTCATACGCGATAATGTCGGATCGTCAGTTGGCGCAACTGTCAGGCTTTCAATGTTGTAGCCACGCTGGGAAAAAAGGCCAATCACGCGGGATAACGCGCCTGATTCGTTTTCGAGTAAGACTGATAATATCCGGCGCATAATCAGGTTCTCTCCGTTTTGCTTAACCACATTTCATCCATTCCGCCCCCGCGAATCTGCATCGGGTAGACGTGCTCACTGCCATCGACGGTGACATCAACAAACACCAGGCGATTATTGCGCACCTGTTCCAGCGCCTCGCTAAGTTTGCTTTCCAGCTCTTGCGGATGAGAAATCTGAATCCCGACATGCCCATAGGCTTCCGCCAGACGGACGAAATCGGGTAGCGATTGCATATAAGATTGTGAATGACGGCCGGAATAGATCATGTCCTGCCACTGCTTCACCATCCCCAGATAGCGATTATTGAGATTCACCACCAGTACGGGCAGCTCGTATTGCAAGGCGGTAGACAGTTCCTGAATGTTCATCTGAATACTGCCGTCGCCAGTGACGCAAACCACGGTTTCTTCTGGCAACGCCATTTTGACGCCCAGTGCCGCAGGTAAACCAAACCCCATCGTGCCGAGACCGCCAGAGTTGATCCAGCGACGCGGTTTGTCGAATGGATAATAAAGCGCAGCAAACATCTGGTGCTGCCCGACATCGGACGTCACGTAAGCGTCCCCCTTCGTCAACCGCCAAAGAGTCTCGATCACCGCCTGTGGTTTAATCTTTTCACTGTGAGTGTCATATTTCAGGCACTGACGAGCGCGCCACTGTTCAATCTGCTGCCACCAGTCGCGGATCTCATCCAGCGGTTGATGGGCGGATTCTTGCGACAGGAGTTCAAGCATTTGTTCGAGGACCTGGCGAGCATCCCCCACAATCGGGATATCAGCAGTCACGGTTTTAGAAATTGAAGTTGGATCAATATCGATATGCAGAACAGTGGCATTTGGGCAGTACTTTGCCAGATTGTTCGTCGTTCGGTCATCAAAACGTACCCCGACGGCGAAAATCACATCCGCGTTATGCATCGTCATATTGGCTTCGTAGGTGCCGTGCATTCCCAGCATGCCCAGAGCCTGACGATGCGTTGCCGGAAACGCCCCCAGCCCCATCAATGAGGAAACAACGGGCAGATTTAACGCCTCCACCGTTTCTTTCAGCTGCTGATGGCAGCCCGCCGTGATTGCCCCACCGCCTACGTAGACAACCGGTTTTTTTGCCGCAACCAGCGTTTGCAGAGCGCGCTTAATTTGCCCTTTATGCCCAGTGGTTGTGGGATTGTAAGAACGCATACTGACTGCTTCCGGCCAGGCATACGGTAATTTTTTTGCCGGATTCAGGATATCTTTTGGTAGATCGACCACCACAGGTCCTGGACGACCACTTGCCGCCAGCCAGAAGGCTTTTTTCAACACCTGAGGAATATCTTCTGTCTGTTTGACCAGAAAACTGTGCTTCACCACCGGGCGGGAAATCCCCACCATGTCACACTCCTGAAAGGCATCGTAACCAATCAATGACGTCGCCACTTGACCGGAAAGAACCACCAGTGGAATCGAATCCATATACGCTGTAGCGATCCCCGTGATGGCGTTAGTCGCCCCTGGGCCTGATGTCACCAGCACGACGCCCACTTCCCCCGTCGCACGTGCCTGGCCATCAGCCATATGCACCGCCGCCTGTTCATGGCGAACGAGAACATGCTCAATACCGCCTACGGTATGTAATGCATCATAAATATCGAGGACTGCGCCCCCGGGATAGCCGAATACTTGCTTTACGCCCTGATCGATAAGCGATCGGACGACCATCTCGGCTCCAGACAACATCTCCATGGCTTGCCTCACTGTTAAACGAACAATAAATTCCAAAATACATTAACTGCTCGTTTTGACTCAGGCAATTAGGGGAAAATCCCATATCGATGTAAAGAAAAGTATAATCAGAATGAAAGTCGGAAATAACTGGAGAATAACTCTGACTATAAGGCTGGGAATAATAAATAATCTCTTAAAAATAGATAGTTACAGCGATTACTCTATTTTTCACTTTCTGTTGAGAAAGCCCCATCAGCAATACAGCATAAAATTTCATATTTTTTTAAAAAAGCAGAATAAACCAGACCATTCGATCTGGTTTATTGCGATAAGATTAATGGCGGCAGACGGAGACCAATAACTCTTCCATCCATTGATGGCCTTTGTCACGTCCGGCAGCTTCATGCCACGAAAGATAACATGTTCTACTATTCAGTTTTAAAGGCAGTGGAAGCACTTGTAATTCCAGTGATTCAGCAAACTCCTCGGCTAACCATCGCGGCGCAATGGAAACCAGATGGGTTTGCGAAACCACATTCAACACACTGATCAATGCCATTCCCTGATAAGCAATACAGCCCTGTTTTTCAGTCGTGTCATACCAGGGTTGACTGAACGAAGCAAAACGCTCCAGAGATACAACCGCGTGCTGCAATTGATAAACATCGTTTTCCAACAGCGGGCCATTAATCGTCGGATGTTTCTTGCTGGCAACCAGCACCATTTCATCATTAAATAACGGTACGCTGGAAAACTCAGGACGGCGGAATTCTTCATAACCAATAACAAATTCGATTTCCTGATAACGCAATTGGTGTTCAGTGTTTTGATTAAGAGAAGATTTAAAAACAACGTGAATATTTGGGGCAATATCATTGATGCGATTATAAACCAATGAGGTCAGCAGATTGTCCAGCGGACTGCAAACACAAAGATTAAATATCCGTTCGCTACTGGCTGGTTCGAAACCAGACCCGGGCAATTCATTCTGCACTAATTGCAAAGCCTGTCTTACCGAACCAAACAACTGATACGCACGAGCAGTCGGTTGGATCCCCCGACCATACCGGACAAACAACTCATCATTAAACATCACTTTCAGGCGCGCCACGGCGTTACTCACCGCAGGCTGTGACATCCCCAGAGTTTGTGCGGCACGTGTGATATTTTGCTCTTGCATCACCGCATCAAAAACGGTTAACAGATTCAGATCGACCATGCGAAGCTGTGGTCTGCCTATCTCAGAAAGACTTGGCTGATCAAATTTTACCTCTGGCATATTAAACTCCACTGTCACGCTTAGCTCCCTTTTCTTGCCGGAATGCTGAGAAATAATCTCGGAAAATATGATTTACCATGCATATAAAATAAGAAAAAGGGCAAACACGAAAATTAGGAAAACATAAAGGTATGGGCTTAGATAAAGAAAAAACCCACGCCAGTGCTGGTTGATCCCTATCACAATTGTCCAAATCATAAAGTTTGAATTACGTATTTGATCTAATCATAAGCCATGCAAATAAACAATCATGCACCGGGTGAATGATAATTAGTGGTTTAATTAAATGTTTATAGTACTTTTCTGTTAATGGTTAACATTAATTTATCATTAATTAACAATTAATGACACTGAAGTGATTCAGCAAACCGATAAATACAACGAAATCAGGGCCCTGAATTATTCACTTACGTTATCTATCTCTGTGTCTTTTTAGTGAGAAAATGCGAAGAAATATTCTTAGATATGTCAAATAATAAAAACTGGCCATCTGACCTATGTATTAATTTTGCATTATGCAAAAATATCAGCACATTTAGCTAAATCAGGTGCTGTATTCGACCTTGAAAACAGCGAGCTTTCTAATGGCTGGGGTTGACATCAGCCTGGCTATCCAGTACCACTAAAAGCATATCGCATTCGCCTGGAGCTGACTTAATGACTCACATCGTTCGTTTTAACGGTCTACTACTACTAAACGCATCTTCTTTGCGCGGTAGACTGGTGAGCGGCATTCAGAATTAAGTCAGCACTCAGTCAAACAAAAAACCCGCGCCATTGCGCGGGTTTTTTTATGCCCGAAGCGAGGCGCTCTAAGAGACAAGGAATAAATGATGAGCCAGCAAGTTATTATTTTCGATACCACATTGCGCGACGGTGAACAGGCGTTACAGGCAAGCCTGAGTGCGAAAGAAAAACTGCAAATTGCGCTGGCCCTTGAGCGTATGGGTGTTGACGTGATGGAAGTCGGTTTCCCCGTCTCTTCGCCGGGCGATTTTGAATCGGTGCAGACAATCGCCCGCCAGGTCAAAAACAGCCGCGTATGTGCGTTAGCTCGCTGCGTGGAAAAGGATATCGACGTGGCAGCTGAATCTCTGAAAGTTGCCGAAGCCTTCCGTATCCATACCTTTATTGCCACTTCACCAATGCACATTGCCACCAAGCTGCGTAGCACGCTGGACGAAGTGATCGAACGCGCTATCTATATGGTGAAACGCGCACGTAATTACACCGATGATGTTGAATTTTCTTGCGAAGACGCCGGGCGTACACCCATTGCCGATCTGGCGCGCGTGGTTGAAGCGGCGATTAACGCCGGTGCCACCACCATCAACATTCCTGACACCGTGGGCTACACCATGCCGTTTGAGTTCGCCGGAATCATCAGCGGCCTGTATGAACGCGTGCCTAACATCGACAAAGCCATTATCTCCGTACATACCCACGACGATTTAGGCCTGGCAGTTGGCAACTCACTGGCGGCGGTACATGCCGGAGCACGCCAGGTGGAAGGTGCAATGAATGGGATCGGCGAGCGAGCCGGTAACTGTTCGCTGGAAGAAGTAATCATGGCGATCAAAGTTCGTAAGGATATTCTCAACGTTCATACCGCCATTAATCACCAGGAAATATGGCGCACCAGCCAGTTAGTTAGCCAGATTTGTAATATGCCGATCCCGGCAAACAAAGCCATTGTTGGCAGCGGCGCATTCGCACACTCCTCCGGTATCCACCAGGATGGCGTGCTGAAAAACCGCGAAAACTACGAAATCATGACACCAGAATCTATTGGTCTGAACCAAATCCAGCTGAATCTGACCTCTCGTTCGGGACGTGCGGCAGTAAAACACCGCATGGATGAGATGGGGTATAAAGAAAGTGAATATAATTTAGACAATTTGTACGATGCCTTCCTGAAGCTGGCGGACAAAAAAGGTCAGGTGTTTGATTACGATCTGGAGGCGCTGGCCTTCATCGGTAAGCAGCAAGAAGAGCCGGAGCATTTCCGTCTGGATTACTTCAGCGTGCAGTCTGGTTCTAACGATATTGCCACTGCCGCCGTCAAACTGGCCTGTGGCGAGGAAGTTAAAGCGGAAGCTGCCAACGGTAATGGTCCGGTTGATGCCGTCTATCAGGCGATTAATCGCATCACTGACTATAACGTCGAACTGGTGAAATACAGCCTGACGGCCAAAGGTCACGGTAAAGATGCGCTGGGTCAGGTGGATATTGTCGCCAACTACAACGGTCGCCGCTTCCACGGCGTCGGCCTGGCCACCGATATTGTCGAGTCCTCCGCCAAAGCCATGGTGCACGTACTGAACAATATCTGGCGCGCCGCAGAAGTCGAAAAAGAGTTGCAACGCAAAGCTCAACACAACGAAAACAACAAGGAAACCGTGTGATGTCGAAGAATTACCATATTGCCGTTTTACCCGGAGATGGGATCGGGCCGGAAGTGATGATCCAGGCACTGAAAGTGCTGGATGCCGTGCGTAACCGCTTTGCGATGCGTATCACCACCAGCCATTACGATGTAGGCGGCGCAGCCATTGATAACCACGGGCAGCCGCTGCCGCCTGCGACGGTTGAAGGTTGTGAGCAAGCCGATGCCGTGCTGTTTGGCTCGGTGGGCGGCCCGAAATGGGAACATTTGCCGCCAGACCAGCAACCAGAACGCGGCGCGCTGTTGCCTTTGCGTAAGCACTTCAAATTATTCAGCAACCTGCGTCCGGCAAAACTGTATCAGGGGCTGGAAGCATTCTGTCCGCTGCGTGCTGACATTGCCGCTAACGACTTCGACATCCTGTGTGTGCGCGAACTGACCGGCGGCATCTATTTCGGTCAACCAAAAGGCCGCGAAGGTAGTGGACAATATGAAAAAGCGTTTGATACCGAGGTGTATCACCGTTTTGAGATCGAGCGCATTGCCCGTATCGCGTTTGAATCTGCCCGCAAGCGCCGTCGAAAAGTCACCTCAATCGACAAAGCCAATGTGCTGCAATCCTCTATTTTATGGCGGGAGATTGTTAACGAGATCGCCACGGAATATCCGGACATCGAACTGGCGCATATGTACATCGACAACGCCACCATGCAGTTGATTAAAGATCCATCACAGTTTGACGTTCTGCTGTGCTCCAACTTGTTTGGCGACATTCTGTCTGATGAGTGTGCGATGATCACAGGCTCCATGGGCATGTTGCCTTCCGCCAGCCTGAACGAGCAAGGTTTTGGTCTGTATGAACCGGCGGGCGGCTCGGCACCCGATATCGCAGGCAAAAACATCGCCAACCCGATTGCACAAATTCTGTCGCTGGCGCTGCTGCTGCGTTACAGCCTGGATGCCGATGATGCGGCTTCCGCCATTGAACGCGCCATTAACCGCGCGTTAGAAGAAGGTATTCGCACCGGGGATTTAGCCCGTGGCGCTGCCGCCGTTAGTACCGATGAAATGGGCGATATCATTGCCCGCTATGTGGCAGAAGGGGTGTAATCATGGCTAAGACGTTATACGAAAAATTATTCGACGCTCACGTAGTGTATGAAGCCGAAAATGAAACCCCGCTGTTATATATCGACCGCCATCTGGTGCATGAAGTGACCTCACCGCAGGCGTTCGATGGTCTGCGCGCCCACGGTCGCCCGGTACGTCAGCCGGGCAAAACCTTCGCCACCATGGATCACAACGTCTCGACTCAGACTAAAGACATTAATGCCTGCGGTGAAATGGCGCGCATCCAGATGCAGGAACTGATCAAAAACTGCAAAGAGTTTGGCGTCGAACTGTATGACCTGAATCACCCGTATCAGGGGATCGTCCACGTAATGGGGCCGGAACAGGGCGTCACCTTACCAGGAATGACCATTGTCTGCGGCGACTCACATACCGCCACCCACGGCGCGTTTGGCGCACTGGCCTTTGGTATCGGCACTTCTGAAGTTGAACACGTACTGGCAACGCAAACCCTGAAACAGGGCCGTGCGAAGACTATGAAAATTGAAGTCCAGGGCAAAGCTGCGCCGGGCATTACCGCGAAAGATATCGTGCTGGCGATCATCGGTAAAACCGGCAGCGCAGGCGGCACCGGACATGTGGTGGAGTTTTGCGGCGAAGCAATCCGTGATTTAAGCATGGAAGGTCGCATGACCCTGTGCAATATGGCAATCGAAATGGGCGCGAAAGCCGGTCTGGTTGCACCGGACGAAACCACCTTTAACTATGTCAAAGGCCGTCTGCATGCGCCGAAAGGCAAAGATTTCGACGACGCCGTTGCCTACTGGAAAACTCTGCAAACCGACGAAGGCGCAACTTTCGATACCGTTGTCACTCTGCAAGCAGAAGAGATCGCCCCGCAGGTAACATGGGGAACTAATCCCGGTCAGGTGATTTCCGTGAGCGATAACATTCCCGATCCGGCTTCGTTTGCCGATCCGGTTGAACGCGCGTCGGCAGAAAAAGCGCTGGCCTATATGGGGCTGAAACCGGGTATTCCGCTGACCGAAGTGGCTATCGACAAAGTGTTTATCGGTTCCTGCACCAACTCGCGCATTGAAGATTTACGCGCAGCGGCAGAAATCGCCAAAGGGCGGAAAGTCGCACCTGGCGTACAGGCGCTAGTAGTTCCCGGCTCTGGTCCGGTAAAAGCCCAGGCAGAAGCGGAAGGTCTGGACAAAATCTTTATTGAAGCCGGTTTTGAATGGCGCTTGCCCGGTTGCTCAATGTGTCTGGCGATGAATAACGACCGCCTGAATCCGGGCGAGCGTTGTGCCTCCACCAGCAACCGTAACTTTGAAGGCCGCCAGGGGCGCGGCGGGCGCACGCATCTGGTCAGCCCGGCAATGGCTGCAGCCGCTGCTGTGACCGGACATTTCGCCGACATTCGCAACATTAAATAAGGAGCACACCATGGCAGAGAAATTTATCAAACACACAGGCCTGGTGGTTCCGCTGGATGCCGCCAATGTCGATACTGACGCAATCATCCCGAAACAGTTTTTGCAGAAAGTGACGCGTACAGGTTTTGGCGCGCATCTGTTTAATGACTGGCGTTTTCTGGATGAAAAAGGCCAACAGCCAAACCCGGACTTCGTACTGAACTTCCCGCAATATCAGGGCGCTTCCATTTTGCTGGCACGAGAAAACTTCGGCTGCGGTTCCTCGCGTGAGCACGCGCCGTGGGCATTGACAGACTACGGTTTTAAAGTGGTGATTGCGCCGAGTTTTGCTGACATCTTCTACGGCAATAGCTTTAACAACCAGCTGCTGCCGGTGAAATTAAGTGATGCAGAAGTAGATGAGTTGTTTGCGCTGGTGAAAGCTAATCCGGGGATTCATTTCGACGTAGACCTGGAAGCGCAAGAGGTGAAAGCGGGAGAGAAAACTTATCGCTTTACCATTGATGCCTTCCGCCGCCACTGCATGATGAATGGCCTGGACAGCATCGGCCTGACCCTGCAGCACGACGGCGCTATTGCGTCTTATGAAGCAAAACAACCTGCGTTTATGAATTAATCCCCTTGCCCGGTCGTATGACCGGGCCTTTCCCCGCGTTTATGTATCCTGGCGTACGAATAAGTAAACAAATCACGCAACTCTTTAAATTATTCAAAACTCACCGTGAATATTTAGTTAATCCCATAGAATTTTCCTATAACTCCCGACAAAAAAAAGCATTATTTTTCTGGCAACCGCCTCGTTATCTTGCCTGCAGTGAAATATTAACTTTGGACCCACTGCAGGCGTATGTCTGTCCCTGGGCATCCAGTGGAGAGATGACATGAGCCACTACCCCCATCTGTTTAGCCCGCTGACCATCAACGGAATGACCATCAAAAACCGGATAATCATGCCGCCAATGGGCACTAATCTGGCGAGTCTGAACGGTGAAGTATCGCAAGAGCAGCTTGATTACTATGAACTTCGTGCGCGTGGTGGCACGGGCCTGATTACCATTGAGAATATCTGCATCGATTTCCCTTTTGCCTCCAACGGCACCACGCAATTACGTATCGATAACGATCAATATATCCCCGGTCTGTTTAAACTTACCGAAACCCTGCACCGCCACGGCGCGTGTGTCGCCATACAATTAAATCACGCTGGTGCTTCCGCTTATGCCTATCGTCTGAATGGTGAAACGCCGCTCTCCTCCTCCAGTACGCCATCGAAGAAAAACGGCAACACGCCGCGCCCGATGACTCATGAGGAGATCTATCACGCAATAGATAAATTTGGTGAAGCCGCTGAACGTGTGCGTCGCGCTAATTTTGATTGTGTGGAGATCCACGGTGGTCACTCCTATTTAATCAGCCAGTTTTTATCGCCGCTCTTTAATAAACGTGACGATGAATTTGGTGGCAGCCTGGAAAACCGAGCCCGCTTTTTAACCCTGGTGGTTGATAAAGTACGCGCCAGCGTAGGCCCAAGCTTCCCTGTCAGCTTACGTATCAGTGCCGATGATTTCCTCGCAGGTGGCAACACGCTGGAGGACTCACTGCGTATTCTTGAACTCTGTCAGGATAAAGTGGATATCATCAACGTATCGGCAGCGCAAAATGACAGCCTGAATCTGCAAATCGACCAGATGTCACTGGAAGATGGCTGGAAGCGCTACCTTTCTCGTGCCGTGCGTGACAAATTCCATAAACCTACCGTTATCGCGGGTAATATTCGTTCTCCCAAAGTGGCTGAAGATATTGTGGCCAGCGGTGATGCAGACCTTATCGCCATTGGTCGTGGGCTGATTGCTGAACCGGAGTGGGTACAAAAAGTACAAAGTGGCAATGAACGGCTGATGCGTAAATGCATCTCCTGCAATATCGGTTGTGCCGATCACCGTATTGCCCGCTCGCGCCCTCTGCGTTGTTCTATTAACCCGGATATTATCCATGGCGACGCCTACAAGCTGCGTAACGTTACTCGTACTACCAACGTGGTTGTTATTGGCGGCGGTACGGCGGGAATGGAAGCCGCCTGTACAGCAGCTGAAGTCGGTTGCATGACCTGGCTTCTGGAAGAGAAAACACACCTCGGTGGTCTTTCCTGCGAAATATCCCGTCTGCCGGAAAAAACACGTATTGCTGACTTTCCACTGTTTATGAAAAACCGCCTCGCGTCACTCAACAACCTGATGTTACAGGTCGGTAAACGTGCGGATGTCACCAGTGTGGCCGCATTGCATCCTGACTTAATTGTTAACGCCACCGGTTCGGTTCCTCTGTTACCGCCTATCGACAGTTTACAGGAACACATTGATCTCGCAGACGGTAACGTATTTTCCATTACCGGCATGATCAACAATCTCGACCGATTTACGAAGACGCAAGGCAAGCGTATCGCCGTTGTTGGCGGCGGTGCTGTAGGTCTGGACGTGGTCGAATATTTTGCTACCCGTGGCGCGAACGTAACACTTATTGAGATGCTGGACGCCCCGGCACGTGACCTCGATATCATCACCAAAAACGCCATGTTAAATCTGCTGGAAGAACATCGCGTAGAGCAGCATATGCAAACACAGCTAATGGCTGTTTCCGCTGATCATTTCACCGTTAAAAACGCACAAAGCACCTTCGATATCCCCTTTGATTACGGCTTTATCTGTTTAGGGATGCGAGCCAATCGGGCCGGATTTGACGACATCGACCGCTGGGCCAGAGAAAACAACATCAAAATGATGAATATAGGCGATAGTGTAATGGCGCGCCGGATTATTGATGGTGTGCGGGAAGGCCGCAGCGTACTGGATACCCTGGAAGATATGGGTGCCCTGGGAAAAGAATTTCATTTCTAACAACTTGAGGACGTTATCATGGCAGAACGTATTACCGGGCATACTGAACTGATTGGGCTTATTGCGACACCTATTCGTCATAGCATGTCTCCAACAATGCACAATGAAGCCTTTGCACATCTGGGGCTGGACTATGTTTACCTTGCTTTTGAAGTCGATAACCAGGAACTGAAAGATGTTGTTCAGGGATTCCGGGCCCTGAAACTGCGCGGCTTTAATGTCTCAATGCCAAATAAAACCGAGATTTGTCAGTATCTGGACAACCTCTCTCCGGCTGCGCAACTGGTTGGTGCGGTCAACACTGTCGTTAACGATGACGGCATATTAACTGGCCACATCACCGATGGCACGGGCTATATGCGTGCGCTGAAAGAAGCCAATATTGATGTTATCGGCAAAAAAATGACTGTCCTGGGTGCAGGAGGAGCTGCCACCGCAATTTGCGTACAGGCAGCACTGGACGGCGTGAAAGAAATTTCTATCTTCAACAAACGGGATAAATTTTTCCCGAATGCCGAGCAAACTGTGGCGAAGATCCGCAACGACACCGACTGCGAGATCCATCTGTTTGACCTCGACGATCATGACAAGTTGCGTGCAGAGATCGACAGCAGTGTGCTGCTCACCAATGCCACTGGCGTAGGTATGAAGCCGTTCGAAGGGCAAATGTTGCTGCCCGATGCCAGTTTCCTGCGCCCGGATCTGATCGTCTCTGATGTGGTGTACAACCCACGCAAAACCCATCTGTTGGAAGTCGCAGAGAACAGCGGTTGTCGCACTATTAACGGCCTGGGAATGATGCTCTGGCAAGGTGCTGCAGCTTTTGAAATCTGGACGGGTAAAGAAATGCCCGTTGATTATATTAAAAGCATTCTGTTCTAAGGTCGGCGTAATGAAAAATAAATACGTCCCAACTGCGGCGGGGCTTTATCTCAACTATATGCTTCACGGCATGGGGGTGCTGTTAATCACCCTCAACATGGCGCATTTGCAGCAACAATGGAGCACCGATGCCGCAGGTGTTTCTATTGTGATCTCCTCGCTGGGGATTGGTAAGCTGGCAACACTATTAACCGGCTTCCTCTCTGATCGCTTTGGTCGTAAGCCGTTTATTTATCTCGGCATTCTCAGTTATCTGCTGTTTTTAGTCGGGATTTTGCTGACCAAAAATATCTATGCCGCCTATGTCTTCGGTATTCTGGCGGGCCTGGCGAACAGTTTCCTCGATTCCGGTACTTATCCGGCGTTAATGGAATCTTTCCCTAATTCTGCCAGTCGTGCGAATGTGCTGATCAAAGCATTTGTTTCTGCCGGGCAGTTCCTGTTGCCGTTTATTATCAGCTTCCTGATTTGGGCAAACTTGTGGTTTGGCTGGTCATTCCTCATCGCAGCCGGGCTATTTGTGATTAGCGGCATCTATCTGGTGAAAATGCCCTTCCCGGATCATCGGGCAAAAAAAGAAACTGTCGCAAAAACCGCAACAGTTACTGCACCTCAGACAAACGCCAATACCATGGATATGCTGATCTTTACTTTATATGGCTATATCGGCATGGCGACTTTTTATCTGGTCAGCCAGTGGTTAGCGCAGTATGGCCAGTTTGTTGCCGGGATCCCATACGCTTCTGCCATTAAATTGCTGAGCATTTATACCGTAGGATCACTGACCTGCGTGTTCGTCACTGCGGCGTTTGTCAAAGATGTGATGAGTTCAGCTATCGCAATGATCATCTACACTACTTTGTCGATGGTGGCGTTGTTGATCGTCTGCCTGTTCCCGACGCCGATGGTTGTCACCGGATTCGCCTTTGTCATTGGTTTTGCGGCAGCCGGTGGTGTCCTGCAACTTGGTGCCACGATCATGGCGATGAGCTTACCAAACGGTAAAGGCAAAGCGACGGGGATCTTTTACACTGCGGGTAGTCTTGCCAGTTTCACGATCCCATTGATCACGGCGAAACTGTCAAAAATTAGCATTGCCAGCATCATGTGGTTCGATCTCTTAATCGCCGTCATCGGCTTTGTGATAGCCCTTTATATCGGTTATCGTCAATTTCAGGCACGTGCCGCGCAAAAAACAGCCCGCGTTCCGGCTGCCGCCTGAAGATTTACTGACAAAAAATGGATAACACTATGACGAATGCAGTAACGGTTAAAAACATCACTTTTCGGGAAGGCGAAACGCTGATTTGCGTGCCGCTGCTGGGTAAATCACTCGACGAGTTGCAAAACAATGCCCGTGCGTTGGCCAGTTGTGGAGCAGATATCATCGAATGGCGGGTCGATCACTTCGCAGAAGTGCATAACGTAGCGAAAGTTTTACAGGCACTGGGGGAAATTCGCCAACTGCTTGCCGAAACCGCGCTGCTGTTTACTTTTCGCAGTAAAAAAGAAGGCGGCGAAACAGAAATCAGTGACGACGCCTATTTTGAGCTGAATCGCCAGGCGGCATTAAGCGGTCTTACTGACCTGATTGACGTTGAATTATTCAACGATGAAAACAAAGTTCGTGCTCTGGTGAATGACGCCCATGCCGCAGGGGTTAAGGTGATCATGAGTAATCATGATTTCCATAAAACACCTGCACAAGAAGATATTATTTATCGCCTGCGCCGCATGCAGGATCTGGGAGCCGACCTGCCCAAAATCGCAGTCATGCCACAAAGTCCGCAAGACGTATTGACGCTGCTTTCGGCGACACTGACGATGAAAGAGAAATACGCCACTCAACCGTTGATCACCATGTCGATGGGTAAAATCGGTGGCGTCAGCCGGGTTACGGGTCGCCTGTTTGGTTCTGCAATGACATTTGGTACGGTGGGCCAGGCTTCAGCGCCTGGGCAGATGGCCATTGCTCAGTTGCGTGAAGTAATGGATATTCTTTCCTGATGACTTTGCGCCCGGAATTTAATGCCGGGCGCATTATTACCGAAAACTCTGGCAATCGTTGATGATGACATCTTTAAATGTCTGTAATGCCGGGGAGAGCACACGATCTTTCATAGTCGCCAGGTAGATATAACGTGGAGGAATCGCATTTTTAATGTTCAAAATATGTACAGGGTAATAAGAGAGAGCAGTAATTCTTGGCATAATAGCAATACCGTAATTGATACTCACCAGACCCGCCATTGCTGTATCTTCTTCCACATAGCAGGCAATATCTGGCACCAGTTTTTGCTGCATAAATACGTTATCAATAAATGGACGTAAGCCGCTGTTTTCAGAAAAATATACATAGGGATAATGGATCGTCTCGCCTAAATCGACCTCATTTTTATATAAACTGGCGAGTGGGTGTTCCCTGGCGGTAACCACAACCAATTCCTGTTGAATAACAGGAATAAAATTAATATCAGGCTCATCGGCAATATAAGAACATATTGCTAAATCCGTTTTTCCTGCTTTTAAATCCTGTAATAACGTTAACGATGTTCCCTGGGTAAAAGAAAATGTCACATCTGAATATGCAGGTGATAATGAGAATTTATTGATTAACTGTGGGACGACATATTCCCCCATGGTATAAATAAAGGCAATACGAATATTTTCTTTGTTTTTATCGCAACTTTTTTGTAACGTCATACGACCATTCTCTAATGACGTCAGAGCATCTTCAACATAGGGTAAAAAACGTTTACCGTTTGGCGTGATCTGAATGTTACGCCCACGGCGGGCAAAGAGTGCCACACCTAACTCTTTCTCCAGTTCAGAGATTGCGTGGCTTAGGGCGGGTTGAGTAATACAAAGTGCGGATGCTGCTTCAGTGTAATGTTCTGTTTCAGCAAGACGCTTAAAATAATAAAGTTGCTTTAGATTCATTATTTTTGACCGTATAATATAAGAATAAAATCACTGTAGCCAATATACCATAGCGTTTAATATTGCTGCGGACTAAACGTCATTTTCTGGAGTCATATCAATTATTCTCGACTGATAATTTTTATCTGTAACAAAGCATACTAAAACATAAATCTCATGAATAAGAAGAAAGAGTATTTTTGCCTGTAAAGATACATGCAAAAATATTTTAAACTTTTAAAGGATATTTCCATGAGGACACAAACTTCCCAGGATGGTCTGGCATCACCACCTATGGTACAAAAAAGAAGTCGAGCTCGAATTGTCATATTATTGCTATTATCCATTGGTACGATGATCAATTACCTTGATCGCACCATTCTGGGGATAGTCGCTCCGCAACTCACCAGGGAACTGGCAATAGATCCAGCAATGATGGGCATTGTTTTCTCTGCTTTTGCCTGGACCTATGCCCTGGCACAAATTCCAGGTGGCATATTTTTAGACCGTTTTGGGAATAAATTAACCTACGCACTTTCAATTTTTTTCTGGTCAACATTCACTCTTCTGCAAAGCTTTGCTCTTGGGTTAAAATCATTATTACTTCTGCGATTAGGTTTAGGTATTAGCGAAGCGCCTTGTTTTCCGGTAAACAGTCGGGTGGTGAGCAAATGGTTTCCACAACATGAACGAGCACGGGCAACGGCAACTTACACCGTTGGAGAATATATTGGCCTTGCCGCGTTTTCTCCTTTGTTGTTTTTTGTGCTGGAACATTATGGTTGGCGAATATTATTTTTTGCTACCGGTGCGATAGGTATTCTGTTTACCTTCGTATGGTGGCGTTTTTATCATGAGCCACATGAATCAAAATCAGCAAATAAAGAAGAACTGGCGTACATTGGCGTAAACAATAACACCGTAGCTAACAGTAATATTCCGTTTAACTGGAATGATGCCGAAAGACTTCTCTCCTGTCGGCAAATTATCGGGGCCAGTCTTGGGCAATTTGCCGGGAATACTACACTGGTTTTCTTTCTGACCTGGTTCCCTACTTATCTGGCAAACGAGCGCCAGATGTCGTGGCTCCATGTTGGATTCTTTGCTACCTGGCCGTTTCTTGCTGCGGCGATTGGTATTATTTTTGGCGGCTGGATATCTGATCGTCTGTTAAATAAAACAGGTTCGGTAAATATCAGTCGGAAACTGCCAATTATTTCTGGATTACTGTTATCAAGCTGTATTATTGCAGCCAACTGGGTTAATGATAACACCACGGTTATTGTTATTATGTCGATTGCTTTTTTTGGCCAGGGAATGGTAGGGCTCGGCTGGACCTTAATTTCTGATATCGCCCCAGATAATATGGCGGGACTTACCGGGGGGATTTTTAATTTCTGTGCTAATCTCGCATCAATTATTACCCCGCTGATTATCGGTTTTATTATCTCGTTAAGCGGTAATTTCTTTTATGCGTTGATCTATATCGGGGTGACAGCATTAATCGGCGTCATTGCTTATGTCTTTATCATTGGCGACATTAAGCGTATTGTCCTGAAATAATCGGTATACGATAAAAGGGGGAAGCATTTTCTCCCCCTTTTTATACTCATCCTACATTCATCAAATGTCTTTTACCTTCGCGGTTAAAAATAACGTCACGATCGAAATGGCAGCAATTGCCCAATAGACTGCAAAATGCCCCCAACTTTGCGCTATTGCTCCCTGAATAACACCTGCCAGAATCACCCCGGTAGAAATGCTATTAGTAAATAATGTTGTAGCTGATCCCGCTCTGCCTGGCATCAAATCCTGAAACCATAGCATCCCAATACCTGCAACAATGCCGATAAACACTGCGTTAAACAGCTGTAGTGTGATCAGCGCCATACGACTATGAAAGAAAATTAGCCCGATATAAAACAGCACACCAGCGGCTACTGCCACGAGCATCATGCGCCGTTTGCCAAAATGTTTTACAAAGTAACCCGCCAGAATCATTGCCGGGATTTCCAACCCTGCTGCCGTGCCCATCAGTAGACCCGCCAGTTTGTCAGGTAATCCAAGATCGCTGCTGATCCACAATGGCATATCAATAATGTACATCGTGTTGCAGGTCCACATTAGCGTTGAGGCAACAAACAACATCCGAACATTATTATCCTGCCAGCCACCTTGTATTGCTGGAGCATTTTCTGGCGGCAACTCCACCCGGGTTACAGACGGAAGCATAAACGCAATCAATATCAGGCTGATGACGAATATCCCGGCAGCAATCGAAAACATCACCGTGAAGCCGTAATTCAACGCCAGCATAAAAGCCAGCGGTGGACCGATAACCCATGCCAGAGAAAGCTGCGCACGCATAACTGAGCTAAACATCACGACTTCACGCGCAGAGTTATCCGCATATTCCCGCGCCAGGGCAAACAGCTGTGGCATTGCTGTATTAGCCAGTGAGGCCAGAAACACACCACAGGTGATCAATGTCAGATAATGACGATTAAATGCAAACAGTAGCGCATTGCCAATCGCCATCAGGCAGCAAAACATGATCAGTTTACGCCTGTCGCCCTGGCTGTCAGAACGCTTTGCCAGCCACAGACTTACGCCAATCCCGGCGATAGCATTCACCGTATAAAAGAGTCCGACCCAGAATGGCTGGGCGCCAACCTCACGACTGAGAAATAAACTCAATGTAGGAGCCTGTAGCGCCCCTGCGACTCCCATCATAAAGGCGACCAGCATAAAAGCCGCGTAGACACCATTCATACGGCGAGCCATCGTCATAATCCAGACCATAAGTTTCCTTTTTAGCGCGGCGAGAATAAAAAAAGCCAGCAGGTATTATCTGCTGGCGGGTGATTTTACACCAATACTCAGTCACACATGATGTCGGCAATTCAGTTACGGAGCACTCAACTCCCACTGCATCAGTTCTTCCAGCATTGCTAAACGCCGGGAGGCGCTTAACCAATATAACCAGGACAACTTTTCAGTTGCGGTAAAATACCGCTGATAAAACTGATGCATATCCCACCTCCTCGCTTCATCGACAGTGATTATTGGCCTAATATAGGGATTATTAAATTGCTGGATTTTCCCCAGGAGTTCCCCTTTTATGCCTTCCTCTCGTTTGCAACAGCAGTTCATCCGTTTGTGGCAATGCTGCGACGGTAAATCTCAGGAGACCACGCTGAACGAACTGGCGGAGTTGCTCAACTGTTCCCGTCGCCATATGCGCACGCTCCTGAATACCATGCAGGAGCGAGGCTGGTTGACGTGGGAAGCGGAAGTCGGTCGCGGTAAGCGTTCACGCCTGACATTCCTCTATACCGGGCTGGCGCTCCAGCAACAACGTGCGGAAGATTTACTTGAGCAGGACCATATAGACCAACTGGTGCAGTTGGTTGGCGACAAAGCAGCTGTGCGGAAAATGCTGGTTTCTCATCTGGGGCGTAGCTTCCGCCAGGGGCGACATATCCTGCGCGTGCTCTACTATCGTCCGTTGCGTAATCTGCTGCCCGGCAGCGCATTGCGCCGTTCCGAAACGCATATTGCCCGGCAAATTTTCAGTTCGCTAACGCGCGTAAATGAGGAAAATGGGGAACTGGAGGCGGACATCGCCCACCACTGGCAGCAAATTTCACCGCTTCACTGGCGCTTCTTTTTACGTCCAGGAGTCCATTTTCATCATGGTCGTGAACTGGAAATGGACGACGTGATAGCCTCTTTGAAACGGATCAATACGCTGCCGCTCTATTCGCATATTGCTGAAATTGTGTCGCCGACGCCCTGGACGCTGGACATCCATCTCACGCAGCCAGACCGCTGGTTGCCGTTACTGCTGGGGCAAGTTCCGGCGATGATCCTGCCGCGCGAATGGGAAACCCTCAGTAACTTTGCCAGCCATCCCATCGGCACCGGTCCGTATGCGGTGCTCCGCAACAGCAGCAATCAACTGAAAATTCAGGCATTCGATAACTTCTTCGGTTATCGCGCATTAATCGACGAAGTAAACGTCTGGGTTCTGCCGGAAAGTGCCGACGAGCCAGCCTGTGGACTGATGCTTGAAGGGCCTCAGGGCGAGGAAAAAGAGATTGAAAGCCGCCAGGAGGAAGGTTGCTATTATTTACTGTTCGACAGCCGCACCCATCGTGGGGCGAATCAGGCGGTAAGAGACTGGGTAAGCTATGTTCTCTCCCCCACCAACCTGGTCTATTTTGCCGAAGAGCAGTACCAGCAACTGTGGTTTCCGGCCTACGGTCTGCTGCCGCGCTGGCACCATGCCCATATCCTACAGAGCGAAAAACCTGCCGGACTGGAAAGTCTCACCCTGACCTTTTATCAGGATCATAGTGAGCATCGGGTGATTGCCAGGATCATGCAGCAGATTCTGGCAAGTCACCAGGTCACGCTGGAAATCAAAGAGATCAGCTACGATCAGTGGCACGAAGGAGAGATCGAAAGCGACATCTGGCTTAACAGCGCCAACTTTACGCTGCCGCTGGATTTTTCGCTGTTCGCGCATTTGTGCGAAGTGCCGCTGCTACAACACTGTATTCCGATCGACTGGCAAGCCGACGCCGCCCGCTGGCGCAATGGCGAAATGAACCTGGCGAACTGGTGCCAGCAACTGGTCGCCAGTAAAGCAATGGTGCCGCTCATCCACCACTGGCTTATCATTCAGGGGCAGCGCAGTATGCGCGGCCTGCGTATGAACACCCTCGGCTGGTTCGATTTTAAATCCGCGTGGTTTGCGCCGCCGGATCCATGATTGCTGGTTGATAACAAAATCACTACACTAACGCCGTTCTCAACGGGGTGCCACGCTGCCGCGTGCGCTGAGAAAATACCCGTCGAACCTGATCCGGATAACGCCGGCGAAGGGATTTGAGGCTCCTTCTCAAGTCCTTTGCCACTCTTCTTTGAGGTGCAAAGTGTTAAAAAAATATCTTCCCCTGCTGTTGCTCTGTACAGCACCTGTTTTCGCTAAACCCGTTCTGACTGTTTATACCTACGATTCCTTCGCCGCCGACTGGGGGCCAGGTCCGGTGGTGAAAAAAGCCTTTGAAGCCGACTGTAATTGCGAACTCAAACTGGTGGCGCTGGAAGATGGCGTTTCGCTTCTCAACCGTCTGCGGATGGAAGGCAAAAACAGTAAAGCCGATGTGGTGCTGGGGCTGGATAACAATCTGTTAGACGCCGCCAGCAAAACCGGGCTGTTTGCTAAAAGCGGTGTGGCAGCGGATGCCGTTAACGTTCCCGGTGGCTGGAATAATGACACTTTTGTCCCATTTGATTACGGCTACTTCGCCTTCGTCTATGACAAGAACAAACTGAAAAATCCGCCGCAAAGCCTGAAAGAGCTGGTTGAAAGCGATCAGAACTGGCGGGTGATTTATCAGGATCCGCGTACCAGTACGCCGGGCCTGGGCCTGTTGTTGTGGATGCAAAAAGTCTATGGCGATGACGCCCCACAAGCCTGGCAGAAGCTGGCGAAGAAAACGGTCACGGTCACCAAAGGCTGGAGCGAAGCCTACGGCCTGTTTTTAAAAGGCGAAAGCGATCTGGTACTGAGTTACACCACCTCTCCGGCTTATCACATTCTCGAAGAGAAGAAAGATAACTACGCCGCCGCGAATTTCAGCGAAGGTCACTATCTGCAAGTGGAAGTTGCTGCCCGCACCGCTGCCAGCAAGCAGCCGGAGCTGGCGCAGAAATTCCTCCAGTTTATGGTTTCTCCGGCTTTTCAGAATGCGATCCCAACCGGCAACTGGATGTATCCGGTGGCAAACGTCACGCTGCCTGCCGGGTTTGAACAACTGACCAAACCAGCAACCACGCTAGAGTTCACGCCAGCCGAAGTGGCGGCACAACGTCAGGCATGGATTAGCGAATGGCAACGCGCCGTCAGCCGTTAATTCCCGGCTGGTTAATTCCAGGTGTAAGCGCCGCTACGCTTGTGGTGGCGGTCGCACTGGCGGCGTTTCTCGCCCTGTGGTGGAACGCGCCGCAGGGTGACTGGATGGCAATCTGGCAGGACAGCTACCTGTGGCATGTGGTGCGCTTTTCCTTCTGGCAGGCGTTTCTCTCGGCGCTGATCTCTGTCGTACCGGCAATATTCCTCGCCCGCGCCCTCTACCGCAGGCGCTTTCCGGGACGGCTGGCGCTGTTGCGTCTGTGCGCAATGACCCTGATCCTCCCGGTGCTGGTTGCTGTTTTCGGCATTCTTAGCGTCTATGGTCGCCAGGGTTGGCTGGCCTCGCTCTGGCAATCACTTGGTCTGGAGTGGACCTTTTCGCCCTACGGCCTGCAAGGCATTTTGCTGGCGCACGTATTTTTTAATCTGCCGATGGCGAGCCGCTTATTGCTCCAGGCACTGGAAAACATTCCCGGCGAACAGCGTCAGCTTGCTGCCCAGCTTGGCATGCGCGGCTGGCATTTTTTCCGCTTCGTTGAATGGCCGTGGTTACGGCGCCAAATCCCGCCGGTTGCTGCGCTGATCTTTATGCTCTGTTTCGCCAGCTTCGCCACCGTGCTGTCGCTGGGCGGTGGTCCGCAGGCGACCACTATCGAGCTGGCTATTTATCAGGCGCTGAGTTACGACTACGATCCTGCCCGCGCGGCGATGCTGGCGCTGATCCAGATGATATGTTGCCTTGGGCTGGTGCTGTTGAGTCAGCGACTAAGTAAAGCCATTGCGCCCGGCACCACGCTGCTGCAAGGCTGGCACGACCCGGACGACCGTCTGCATAGCCGCATTTGCGACACGGTGTTAATTGTGCTGGCGCTGCTGCTGTTGCTGCCACCGTTACTGGCGGTGATTGTCGATGGGGTAAATCGCCAGTTGCCAGAAGTGCTGGCACAACCGGTGCTGTGGCAGGCGCTGTGGACCTCGTTGCGTATTGCGCTGGCGGCAGGCGTATTGTGCGTGGTGCTGACCATGATGCTGCTATGGAGCAGTCGCGAATTGCGGGCACGGCAAAAAATGCTGGCGGGCCAGGCGCTGGAGATGAGCGGCATGTTGATCCTCGCTATGCCGGGGATTGTGCTGGCAACGGGCTTCTTTTTACTGCTCAACAACACCATCGGCCTGCCACAATCTGCTGACGGCATCGTGATTTTCACCAATGCGTTAATGGCCATCCCTTATGCGCTGAAAGTGCTGGAAAACCCGATGCGCGATATCACCGCGCGTTACAGTATGTTGTGTCAGTCGCTGGGCATTGAAGGCTGGTCACGATTAAAAGTAGTGGAGCTGCGCGCCCTGAAACGCCCACTGGCGCAGGCGCTGGCCTTTGCCTGTGTACTGTCGATTGGTGATTTTGGCGTGGTGGCGTTGTTCGGTAACGATGATTTCCGAACCCTACCGTTTTATCTCTACCAGCAAATTGGCTCCTATCGCAGCCAGGACGGCGCGGTCACCGCGTTAATTCTGCTGCTGCTCTGTTTTCTGCTGTTTACCGTGATTGAAAAACTACCGGGGCGAAATGTTAAAACTGACTGATATCACCTGGCTTTATCACCATTTGCCGATGCGTTTTAGCTTAACGGTGGAACGCGGCGAGCAGGTGGCGATCCTCGGGCCAAGCGGCGCGGGTAAAAGTACCCTGCTGAATTTGATCGCCGGTTTTCTGACGCCAGCCAGCGGTTCGCTGACTATCGACGGCGTTGATCACACCACGACGCCGCCGTCACGCCGTCCGGTGTCGATGCTGTTTCAGGAAAACAACCTGTTCAGCCACCTGACGGTCGCGCAGAACATCGGGCTGGGGCTAAATCCGGGCTTGAAACTGAACGCGGCGCAGCAGGAGAAAATGCACGCTATTGCCCGTCAGATGGGGATTGATAATTTAATGGCGCGGTTACCGGGCGAGCTTTCCGGCGGTCAGCGACAACGCGTGGCGTTAGCGCGTTGTCTGGTACGCGAACAGCCGATTTTATTGCTCGATGAACCGTTCTCTGCGCTCGATCCGGCGTTACGTCAGGAGATGCTGACGCTGGTGAGCACGAGCTGCCAGCAGCAAAAAATGACGCTATTGATGGTGTCGCACAGTGTGGAAGATGCTGCCCGGATCGCCACACGCTCGGTGGTGGTCGCCGACGGGCGCATCGCCTGGCAGGGTATGACCGATGAGTTGTTGAGCGGTAAGGCGAGTGCTTCGGCACTATTGGGGATTAAAGGTTAATCTGTCATATCGGATGCGGTGTGAATGCCGCATCCGACAATAAAAATTTAAATATCAAACAGTTACACTGCCATGCAGGCCTAAACCCCAACCACTTTACGCAAAATATCGATATACACCGGCATCAACGGGTGGCGAATTAACACCACCAGCGCTACCACGCCGATGGCAGAAATCAACGGCGTCAGCCACAACAAACGACCGCGCGACAAATAATGACTTAAACGGTCAGTCGCTTTACCACTGCGCCATGACCGCCAGCACAGCCAGCCACCAACCCACAAAAACACCGCTGTTGCCAGCAGCAACCATTTAAACTCGCCACTCTGCATTCCGGCAGGAATATCGATCGCCGCGCCCGCCAGAATCCCCGGCAGGAAGTAAAACGGCGGCCACAACAGGCAACCTACAATATTCGGTAAAAGAAACTTACGCACTGGCAGATCCAGCATCCCTGCCACCATCGGTACCAGCGGACGCGTCGGCCCGACAAAACGTCCGACCAGAATGGTAAACATGCTGTGCTGATGTAGCGCATGTTCGGTCTTATCGAGCAACGCTTTGTTCTTCTTCATAAAAGACCAGCGATGCAACGGCTTTTTAAAACGCCAGCCCAGCCAGAAGGAGATCCAGTCCCCCAGCAGGCAACCGACAATACCGGCCAGCCAGGCATACCAAAAATTCAACTCGCCGCTGCCAATCAGTGCCCCCAGTCCTGCCATCAGTACCGTACCTGGCAGAATCAGACCGACCAGCGCCAGCGACTCCAGAAAAGCCACCAGCACAACAGCCATCAGAGAATACGCGGTCGATTGAGTAATAAAGTGTTCCAGCAATGCTTGCATAATGCGCCCGGTTGATGAATTCGTCGTGGATTGTGCGAAGTGGTGGTATTCAGGTCAATCTATTCTTTGTATGAATATACTCCTGCAACGCGAATCATTTAGAGTATAAATTTAGCAGTCACGCAGGATTTTACTTAGGGGAAGGCAGACCATCCACAACATGGATGGTCTGAAAACAGCGGATTAACGGCTAAATGAACGGTAGATATTGCGTCCTTGCAACGCGACAACCAAAAAGAAACAGGCAGCCAGTGCCATAGATACCGGGCGCTCAACAAACGCCAGCCATTCGCCATTAGACTTAATCATTGAAGATAATAAGTTTTTTTCCAACATTGGCCCAAGAATCATCCCCAAAATAATGGGCGAAACCGGGTATTCCTTACGTTGTAACCAGTATCCAAGAACCCCCATGACCAACATGACAACGACAGAGGCACCCGAGTTATCGATAGCAAATGCACCGACAATACTGAAAATCAGAATAATCGGGTACAGAATCGCTTTATCAATCCAGATGATGCGTTTGATAAAACTGACAGCAATTGTGGCTAACGGTAGTAATGCAATATTGGCGATCAGAAACAAGATAAATACGGCATAGAGTTTATCTGCCTGGAACAGAAATAATGTCGGCCCTGGATTCATATCCTTCATATAGAGCACGCCGATGATAATTGCAGCGGCAGAATCGCCCGGAATACCAAAAACTAATGAAGGGATCCAACTCCCCGCCAGACTGGCGTTGTTACTGCTCGAGGAATCAACAATTGCCTCCTCAGATCCATGCCCATATAACTCCTGCTGGCGAGAGAATTTTTTTGAAATGGCGTAACTTATCCACGCAGCAATATCCGCTCCAGCGCCGGGTAATGCTCCGATAAGCGTACCGATAATACTACTTCGACCAAGATTTAATTTTCGTGACCAAATCACCTGCCTCATTCCCTTGAATAAATTAATCCCCGTTTGCGTTTGTGGCACAGCACCACTTACCTGGCTAATTTTGTCACGATAATATTCAATTGCGCCGGATATTGCGAACAGACCGATCATCGCCGGAATAAAGTTCACCCCTTGTAACAGGCTGATTTGCCCAAACGTAAAACGTGGGACCCCGGATATTTGATCATAACCGATACACGCCAGTAATAATCCCAAACATAAGGTCACCATGCCTTTCAGTGGTTGATTACCCACAACCAGAGTCGCGCAGGTTAAGCCTAAAAGAGAAAGCCATGTGTATTCATAAGAACTAAATTTAAGGGCAAATTTCGCCAGTACAGGCGCAGCCAACATCAAAATAAGTGATCCAATCACGCCACCAATGACCGAACTCACCAGCCCAAGTCCCAATACGCGATTCACCTTACCTTGCTTTACCAGTTCATTTGAATCAGCAACATAAGCCGCCGAAGCAGGTGTCCCTGGTATACGCAAAAGTGCGCCGGGGATATCTCCGGCATAAATGGATGACGCACCAACGGCAATCATTAATGCCAGAGCGGGAATCGGATCAAGAAAGAAGGTAAAAGGTACCATTAGCGCAACCGCCATCGTTGCGGTCAATCCTGGAATGGCCCCCACAAATAACCCAAAGGCCGTAGCAGCAATAATGGCCAGAATGGCATTCAAATTAATATACGTTAGTGCCTGAATCAAAATATCCATATTGCATCCTTAAAACAAGATTCCTTCAGGAAAGGCGACCAACAACACTCTGGCAAAAATAAACCAGATAATAAGAGATGCCGATATCGAAACGATAACGGAATGCAAAAGTCTGACACCTCGTATTTTCATTAAAATAAAAAGCAACAAAAATGAGCAAATTACAAAACCGAGAATATCTAACAATAATACAAACAGCAGTACCACTGTAATAACCAGTAAAAGTGCTTTCACTTCATCAAGCGTTAAAGAAACTTTGTTACGGTGCCGGTGTTTAATATCTATCGCTACATCAATAGCCGCTAAAAACAACAACAATCCACTGATGATGCAAGGCATAAATCCAGCGCCATACTGCGATATGCCTCCATATTGCGTTATGCTCCAGCCAAAAATAAACATGGCAAAAATCAGCAGAAATAACGGCGTTACCGGTATTATGCGCATAATGCTATCCCTGTAATTGGGCGGCGATATATTCACCACCCTGTCTGATTAACCTTTGATTTTGGTTATTAATTTTCCGTATCTGGCATCTTCATCTGCCATAAATGTCGTCATCTCTTTGCCATACAGCGGGTAAACTTCAAAACCCTGTTTGGTAGCGAATTCTTGTAATTTCCCCTGCGCAAACACTGCCTGCATAGCGGCAGTTAATTTTTGTGAGACCTCTTCAGGAGTACCCGCCGGAACCACTAAGGCATTCCATGTCGCCAAATGATATTTATAGCCAGTTGCTTGTTGGAATACTGGAAGATCTTTATAAAGCCCTGCCGATTTTTCTGCCATGGTCGCTAAATTACGTACCATTTTGGCATCGACCATACTTTTCGCTTCGCCCGGTGATGACGTTGTAAAATCTATACCACCGGAAACCAGTTCCATCAGTGCAGAACTGGAACCTTCAGAAGGCACCCAGGTCACGGCAGAAGGCGGAAGCCCCATACTGTCGAGCATACCTATCAAGTTCAGATGCCAGCCGGAATTTAACCCGCTACCCGATGCTTTTAACTTACCTGGATTCGCCTTGATGTAGTCGGTCATCTGGACGATATTTTCGAACTGCGAATTTGCTGCGACTTGTACGCCTCCCAGATTCACTGCCAGCCGTGTAATTGGCGTGTAGTTCTGATACGTTAACGCCGTCATCCCCTGATGGTGCATCATGGTGATTTCTACCGTCGCAATTCCCAGGGTATAGCCATCCGCTTTAGCTTTCGCAATGGCATCATGGCCAACCACCCCAGCACCTCCCGTGCGATTCACCACGTTGACATTCACTTTCAACTCTTTTTGCAGCCCTTCTGCCACCAGGCGTGCAACAGTATCGGTATTTCCTCCCGCGCCCCAGGGCACAATGATTTGGATTGGTTTTTCTGGCCATGCAGCCAGCGCGGAACCTGAAACCAGCAGTGAAGCAACGGCACAACTCATCAGGGTACGTTTCATATTTGTAGACTCCTGTCTTAATTATTTTTTAATAACAGCAAGTGCTGTCGGATATTAATATTTGAGTTGTTGACGCTGGAAATCTGCGGCATCAGCAATTTGTTTTAGCACCACCTCCAGCCCCCAATATTTTTTCAGCACATCGTCAGCCGTTACCCGGCAGTGAACACAGTCAAATGTTCCTCGCTGCTGATGAAATATTTTGGCATTTTTCGGATAGCCAATATTTTCACTGACGGCACTCAGCGATAAAAACCAGGCGAGTTGTTTTGCCTCTTCAGGGTGTTGTTTTCCTTCAAGCCAAAGCCAGTGATACAAGTCAGGATGAAAGTTGGTAAAGACGCCACAAAAACCTTTCGAACCTGCAAGCATCGCCTCCCAGGCAATGGCAGCATTGGCATTAACAATCGTCATTGGCGTCTGCTGGGTTAATTGCACCCGGCGCGTCACTGTAGGCAGATCACAACTGACATCTTTTAAGATTTGAAAACGCCCGCTTTGTGCGCAGTAAAGCAGTTCCTCATCGGTTAATAAGCGGCGATACGGGGCCGGGCATTCATACAGGCCCAGTGCCATGCTTTCTGGTAGTGACGCCAAAAGCGTATCAAGTGTGCGACGGAATACCGCAGTGCCTTCGTTATGTGGGTCGAGATGGTTAGTCACTAACACCAGCGCATCAATACCCGTTGCTGCCATTGCATTAAGTTCCTGAATTTGCAATTGCACATCATCAGAAATATGACCAGAAGCGATAACAGGTATTCGTTGTTGGCTATATTCAACCACAAAGCTCGCCAGTTCCACGCGCTCTTCTAAGGTTAAATACTGCATTTCACTGGACTGACACACGGCAAATAACGCGTCGGCACCGTTTTCGATATACCAGTCAATTAGCCGTTTAAGACCAGAGTAATCAATTTTATTATCCGCCGTAAAAGGCGTTAGCATTACCGGAATAATCCCTTCAATTGTTTTCATATTTCATCCTTCGTTCAGTGAAACATCAGAAAGTTTGAATGGCGACGTTCTGCTGCTGAATTCTGGCATCCACCAGAGAGATATCTGGCATATTGGCTGCCCCTTCTTTTTCTACTGCCAGCGAAGCGAAAGCGCTGGCATACCAGGCAGCTTTAACAAGTGATTCACCCTTCGCCAGTGCGGCGGCGAGCGCGCCATTAAACGCATCCCCCGCACCTGTTGTATCTACAGCGACTGCCGAAAATGCCGGAATATGCGCACATTGTTGCCCGTCATAAATTAATGCGCCTTGTTTTCCCATCGTGATAATTACTGAGCACTGCCCGGCATTATGAATATGCTTCGCCGCCTTCATAGCATCAGAAATATCATTAATTACCATACCTGACATCGCCGATGCTTCAGTTTCATTGGGTGTCACAATATCAACATAAGGTAATAGTGTGGCAACATCAATGGACCACGGCGCAGGATTTAAAATCGTTGTCACCTGCATTTGTTTGGCACATTTTAATGCCAGGTGAGTGGCGGCAAGATTATTCTCCATCTGCACAATGAAGACATTGGATTCAGCAATAAAGTGAGAAAGTTGAATAATATCGTTATCACTTAATTCATGATTAGCCCCTGGAGACATGGCAATCATGTTTTCACCTTCATTATTTACATAAATAACTGCACAACCCGTGGTAGATCGTTCAGATTCGTAAAAAGTAAATGAGCCAATACCAATCGATTCAATATGATTGCGGGCAAAATGATTAAACTGGTCGCGACCAATCTTACAGGCGAAGTGTATTTGCGCCCCAGCCCGATGAGCAGCAAGTGCCTGATTCGCACCTTTCCCTCCCGGCCCCATGGTGGTTTCTTTGGCCACCAACGTTTCACCTTCATGCGGAAAACGATACACTTTCGCCACGATATCGACGTTAAATGATCCTAACACACACACTTTTCCTGCCATTCGGTGTCCTTTATCATCAAGGGAGGTTAAAAAGCCAATTCCCTGCTGTTGTTGCTTGATAAGCAAACTCATATCGACATACTCTTGTTGCGAAAGCGCGTTTTGCATTAAATGTTTTTTTAATGAGACGCCACCATGATGGCGAATAACCATGCCACGCTTTTGCAACCATGCTAAATCTGTCCGAATAGTCTCTTTGGTAACGGAAAAATAATGAGCTAAATCGCTGACAGTGCACTCCTCCTTGTTGCGAAGTAGCCGGACAATATGTTCACGACGGGTATCCCGATACATAAGTCTTCCTTTTTGATTTTATTATCACTAAAAAACAAATTGTTAACGGGAGTTTTATCAAGAAAAAAACAGACAAACAAAAACAAACAAAAATATTATTCAGGCGAAACGATTCACCTAAAAATAATTAATATTTGGTTGATAAATAAAAGAAAATTTATTATGCGAAATATATATAAATAACGTCGGGTGATGAAAGAAGGAGGTCTCCTTCTTTCTTATTATTCACATCCTGCTCTAAACTCGCTCGGGCTTGCACCAGTACATTTTTTAAATACTCTGGAAAAATAAAGCTGATCGTCAAAGCCAACATTACGTCCCACAGTAGCTATAGGCATACGTGTCGTGCTAAGCAACAGTTTCGCCTGACTGATACGCTGATCTTCACGCCAGCTTAATACGCTGATCCCTAATTGCTGGCGAAACAGATGTGAAAGACGCGATGGCGAAAGACAAACGTGCTTAGCCACACTGGCAATATCAAAATGGCTATCTGCCAGATGGTCGCTAATATACTGGCAGGCGTCACGTACCCGGTTATCCATCGGTGGATGCAAAGATTCATTAATGGCTGCCATGCGTCGTAATAGCAGTTGCTCCAGCAGATTAATCGCCAGCAGCTCCGAGTAACGCCCTTCCCCTTGCCCGGCACTGATAATCTGTCCAAACAGTTCGTTAAAGTGCGGCTGGTGCGCTTCTTCCGGGCGATAAAAGCCGGTATGGGCAAATATCGTCGGCCAGTTTAGCCACTCCTGCCAGTACGCGCGGGGGCGAAAATAGACCCACTGGTGATACCATTCACAGGCTCCCGGATGGCGTCCGTAGTGATGAATTTCTCCAGGTGGGAAAAGTAGAATATCGCCCGGTCGGCAAATAAATTGCTGATCTCTATTATTGATTATCCCTTCGCCACGCAACGTGAGATTGAGGATATATCCTTTCATGCCCAACGGCCTGTCGATATAAAAATCGAGATAACCATTTGCCTCAATCGGTGTTAATCCAGCAACCAGATGGGCATTAAAAGAGTAACCTGGCAGCAGTGGATCGTTTTGTGGTTCAGCCATATTTCATAACTCCCGGTACGGAGAGAAGAAACAAATTGTCCATATCAAGACAAACATGTGCATTTAAGCTTCGACTGGAATCACTCGTCTGACCATCAGCCCGGCAAACCCGCAGGTAAAAAGCACTGGCTCACAAACGCGCCCGCAGCGATAACGAAAACGTGTAACAGAAGTGTCTATAAGTACAGCCATCTTGTCCACACAGGAACTTTGCTCAGCGTCACACTTTGTGATGCCATAGCATTTTAGTCCATAAGATTAGCGGATCCTGCCTGACGGTTTTTTGCACCGATATCTACTGTTTCTCCATACCCGTTTTTTGGCATGGAGTGAGACAATGGCAATTGCGATTGGCCTCGATTTTGGCAGTGATTCTGTGCGAGCTTTGGCGGTGGACTGCGCCACCGGTGAAGAGATCGCAACCAGCGTAGAGTGGTATCCCCGTTGGCAGAAAGGGCAATTTTGTGATGCCCCGAATAACCAGTTCCGTCATCATCCGCGTGACTACATTGAGTCAATGGAAGCGGCGCTGAAAACCGTGCTGGCAGCGCTTAGTGCCGAACAGCGCGCAACCGTGGTCGGGATTGGCGTAGACACAACCGGCTCAACGCCCGCACCGATTGATGCAGACGGTAACGTACTGGCGCTGCGCCCGGAGTTTGCCGAAAACCCGAACGCGATGTTCGTTTTGTGGAAAGACCACACGGCGGTTGAAGAAGCGGAAGAGATCACCCGCTTGTGTCATACACCGGGCAAAGTTGACTACTCCCGCTATATTGGCGGTATTTATTCCAGCGAATGGTTCTGGGCAAAAATCCTGCATGTGACTCGCCAGGATAGCGCCGTGGCGCAATCTGCCGCATCGTGGATTGAACTGTGCGACTGGGTACCCGCCCTGCTTTCCGGTACCACACGCCCGCAGGATATTCGCCGCGGACGCTGTAGCGCCGGGCATAAATCGCTGTGGCACGAAAGCTGGGGCGGCCTGCCGCCAGCCAGTTTCTTTGACGAACTGGACCCAATCCTCAATCGCCATTTGCCTTCCCCGCTGTTCACTGACACCTGGACTGCCGATATTCCGGTTGGCACTTTATGCCCGGAATGGGCGCAGCGTCTCGGCCTGCCTGAAAGCATAGTGATTTCCGGCGGCGCGTTTGACTGCCATATGGGCGCAGTCGGTGCGGGCGCACAACCTAACGCGCTGGTAAAAGTTATCGGTACTTCCACCTGCGACATTCTGATTGCCGACAAACAGAGTGTTGGCGAGCGTGCAGTTAAAGGCATTTGCGGTCAGGTTGATGGCAGCGTGGTTCCTGGATTTATCGGTCTGGAAGCAGGCCAATCGGCGTTTGGTGATATCTACGCCTGGTTTGGTCGCGTTCTTGGCTGGCCGCTGGAACAGCTTGCCGCCCAGCATCCAGAACTGAAAGAGCAAATCAAAGCCAGCCAGAAACAACTGCTCCCGGCGCTGACCGAAGCATGGGCCAAAAATCCGTCTCTGGATCACCTGCCGGTAGTACTCGACTGGTTTAACGGCCGTCGCACGCCAAACGCTAACCAACGCCTGAAAGGGGTGATTACCGACCTGAACCTCGCTACCGACGCTCCGCTACTGTTCGGCGGTTTAATTGCCGCTACCGCCTTTGGCGCACGCGCAATTATGGAGTGCTTCACCGATCAGGGGATCGCCGTCAATAACGTGATGGCGCTGGGCGGCATCGCGCGGAAAAACCAGGTCATTATGCAGGCCTGCTGCGACGTGCTGAATCGCCCGCTACAAATTGTCGCCTCTGATCAGTGTTGCGCGCTCGGTGCGGCGATTTTTGCTGCCGTCGCCGCGAAAGTGCACGCAGACATCCCATCAGCACAGCAAAAAATGGCCAGTGCGGTAGAGAAAACTCTGCAACCACGCAGCGAACAGGCACAACGCTTTGAACAGCTTTATCGCCGCTATCAACAATGGGCGATGAGCGCCGAACAACATTATCTTCCAACTTCCGCCCCGGCACTGGCTGACCAGGCCGTTCCGACTCTATAAGGACTCGACGATGACGATTTTTGATAATTATGAAGTGTGGTTTGTCATTGGTAGCCAGCATCTGTATGGCCCGGAAACCCTGCATCAGGTCACCCAACATGCCGAGCACGTCGTTAATGCGCTGAATACGGAAGCGAAACTGCCCTGCAAACTGGTGCTGAAACCGCTGGGCACTACGCCGGACGAAATCACCGCAATTTGCCGCGACGCCAATTACGACGATCGTTGTGCAGGTCTGGTGGTGTGGCTGCACACCTTCTCCCCGGCAAAAATGTGGATCAACGGCCTGACCATGCTCAACAAACCGTTGCTGCAATTCCACACCCAGTTCAACGCGGCGCTGCCGTGGGACAGTATCGATATGGACTTTATGAACCTGAACCAGACTGCACATGGCGGTCGCGAGTTCGGCTTCATTGGCGCGCGTATGCGTCAGCAACATGCCGTCGTTACCGGTCACTGGCAGGATAAACAAGCACATGAGCGTATCGGCTCCTGGATGCGTCAGGCGGTATCTAAACAAGATACCCGTCATCTGAAAGTTTGCCGCTTTGGCGATAACATGCGTGAAGTGGCGGTCACTGACGGCGATAAAGTTGCCGCACAGATCAAGTTCGGTTTCTCCGTCAATACCTGGGCGGTTGGCGATCTGGTGCAGGTGGTGAACTCCATCAGCGATGGCGATGTTAACGCGCTGGTCGATGAGTACGAAAGCAGCTACACCATGACGCCTGCCACTCAAATCCACGGCGAGAAACGGCAGAATGTGCTGGAAGCGGCGCGTATTGAGCTGGGGATGAAGCGTTTCCTGGAACAAGGTGGCTTCCATGCGTTCACCACGACCTTTGAAGATTTACACGGTCTGAAACAGCTTCCTGGCCTGGCCGTGCAGCGTCTGATGCAGCAGGGCTACGGCTTTGCGGGCGAAGGCGACTGGAAAACCGCCGCCCTGCTTCGCATCATGAAGGTGATGTCAACCGGTTTGCAAGGCGGCACCTCCTTTATGGAGGACTACACCTACCACTTCGAGAAAGGTAATGACCTGGTGCTCGGCTCCCACATGCTTGAAGTCTGCCCGTCGATCGCTGTGGAAGAGAAACCGATCCTCGATGTTCAGCACCTCGGTATTGGTGGTAAAGACGACCCGGCCCGCCTAATCTTCAACACCCAAACCGGTCCGGCCATTGTCGCCAGCCTGATTGATCTCGGCGATCGTTATCGCCTGCTGGTTAACTGCATCGACACGGTGAAAACTCCGCACTCCTTGCCGAAACTGCCAGTGGCGAATGCGCTGTGGAAAGCACAACCGGATCTGCCAACCGCTTCCGAAGCGTGGATCCTTGCCGGTGGCGCACATCATACCGTCTTCAGCCATGCGCTGAACCTCAACGATATGCGCCAGTTTGCCGAGATGCACGACATTGAAATCACGGTGATTGATAACGACACCCGCCTGCCAGCGTTTAAAGATGCACTGCGCTGGAACGAAGTGTATTACGGATTTCGTCGCTAAGTAGCCGCATCCCTGATGCGACGCTGACGCGTCTTGTCTGGCCTACACGTTCCGATTTTGTAGGCCGGATAAGCAAAGCGCATCCGGCACGAAGGAGTCAACATGTTAGAAGATCTCAAACGTCAGGTTTTAGAAGCCAACCTGGCACTGCCAAAACACAACCTGGTCACGCTCACATGGGGCAACGTCAGCGCTGTTAATCGCGAGCGCGGCGTCTTGGTGATCAAACCTTCTGGCGTCGATTACAGCATCATGACCGCCGACGATATGGTCGTGGTCAGCATCGCAACCGGTGAAGTGGTTGAAGGAACGAAAAAGCCCTCCTCCGATACGCCAACTCACCGATTGCTCTATCAGGCATTCCCGTCCATTGGCGGCATTGTGCATACACACTCGCGCCACGCCACCATCTGGGCGCAGGCGGGTCAGTCAATCCCGGCAACCGGCACCACCCACGCCGACTATTTCTACGGCGCCATTCCCTGTACCCGTAAAATGACCGACGCAGAAATCAACGGCGAATATGAGTGGGAAACCGGTAACGTCATCGTTGAAACTTTCGAAAAACAGGGTATCGACGCAGCGCAAATGCCTGGCGTTCTGGTCCATTCTCACGGCCCGTTTGCATGGGGTAAAAACGCTGAAGACGCAGTGCATAACGCCATCGTGCTGGAAGAAGTCGCTTATATGGGGATTTTCTGCCGCCAGCTTGCTCCGCAGTTACCGGATATGCAGCAAACATTGCTGGATAAACACTATCTGCGTAAGCATGGTGCGAAGGCATATTACGGGCAGTAATGACTGTATAAAACCACAGCCAATCAAACGAAACCAGGCTATAATCAAGCCTGGTTTTTTGATGGAATTTCAGCGTGGCGCAGGCAGGTTTTATCTTAACCCGACACTGGCGGGACACCCCGCAAGGGACAGAGGTCTCTTTCTGGTTAGCGACGGACAACGGGCCGTTACAGGTTATGCTTGCACCGCAAGAGTCCGTGGCGTTTATTCCCGCCGATCAGGTTCCCCGCGCCCAGCATATTTTGCAGGGTGAACAAGGCTTTCGCCTGACGCCGCTGGCGTTAAAGGATTTTCATCGCCAGCCGGTGTATGGCCTTTACTGTCGCGCCCATCGCCAGTTAATGAATTACGAAAAGCGCCTGCGTGAAGGTGGCGTTACCGTCTACGAGGCCGATGTGCGCCCGCCAGAACGCTATCTGATGGAGCGGTTTATCACCTCTCCGGTGTGGGTCGAGGGTGATATGCGCAATGGCGCTATCGTTAATGCCCGTCTGAAACCGCATCCCGACTATCGTCCGCCGCTCAGGTGGGTTTCTATTGATATTGAAACCACTCGTCACGGTGAGCTGTACTGCATCGGCCTGGAAGGTTGCGGGCAGCGCATCGTTTATATGCTGGGGCCAGAGAATGGCGACGCCTCCGCGCTCGATTTTGAACTGGAATACGTCGCCAGTCGCCCGCAGCTACTGGAAAAACTTAACGCCTGGTTTGCCAACTACGATCCTGATGTGATCATCGGTTGGAACGTGGTGCAATTCGATCTACGAATGCTGCAAAAACATGCCGAGCGTTATCGTATTCCACTGCGGCTGGGGCGCGATAACAGTGAGCTGGAGTGGCGCGAGCACGGCTTTAAAAACGGCATCTTTTTTGCCCAGGCCAAAGGGCGGCTAATTATCGACGGTATCGAGGCGCTGAAATCCGCGTTCTGGAATTTCTCTTCATTCTCGCTGGAAACTGTCGCTCAGGAGCTATTAGGCGAAGGAAAATCTATCGATAACCCGTGGGATCGAATGGACGAAATTGACCGCCGTTTCGCCAAAGATAAACCTGCGCTGGCGACTTATAACCTGAAAGATTGCGAGCTGGTGACGCAGATCTTCCACAAAACTGAAATCATGCCGTTTTTACTCGAACGAGCAACGGTTAACGGCCTGCCGGTAGATCGGCACGGGGGGTCGGTGGCAGCGTTTGGTCATCTCTATTTTCCGCGAATGCATCGCGCTGGTTATGTCGCGCCTAATCTCGGCGAAGTGCCGCCGCACGCCAGCCCTGGCGGCTATGTGATGGATTCGCGGCCTGGGCTTTATGATTCGGTACTGGTGCTGGACTACAAAAGCCTGTACCCCTCGATCATCCGCACCTATCTGATTGATCCCGTCGGGCTGGTTGAAGGCATGGCGCAACCTGATCCAGAGCACAGCACCGAAGGTTTTCTCGATGCCTGGTTCTCGCGGGAGAAACATTGCCTGCCGGAGATTGTGACTAACATCTGGCACGGGCGCGATGAAGCCAAACGCCAGGGCAATAAACCGCTGTCACAGGCGCTGAAGATCATCATGAATGCCTTTTATGGCGTGCTCGGTACTACCGCCTGTCGCTTCTTCGATCCGCGCCTGGCATCGTCGATCACCATGCGAGGTCATCAGATCATGCGGCAAACCAAAGCGTTGATTGAAGCGCAGGGCTACGACGTGATCTACGGCGATACCGACTCAACGTTTGTCTGGCTGAAAGGCGCACATTCGGAAGAAGAAGCGGCGAAAATCGGTCGTGCACTGGTGCAGCACGTTAACGCCTGGTGGGCAGAAACGTTGCAACAGCAACGGCTGACTAGCGCACTGGAATTGGAGTATGAAACCCATTTCTGCCGTTTTCTGATGCCAACCATTCGTGGAGCCGATACGGGCAGCAAAAAGCGCTATGCCGGGCTGATTCAGGAAGGCGATAAACAACGGATGGTGTTTAAAGGGCTGGAAACCGTACGCACCGACTGGACACCGCTGGCCCAGCAGTTTCAGCAGGAGCTATATCTACGTATCTTCCGCAACGAGCCATATCAGGAATACGTTCGCGAAACCATCGACAAACTGATGGCAGGCGAACTGGATGCACGGCTGGTTTACCGTAAACGCCTTCGCCGTCCACTGAGCGAATATCAGCGTAATGTGCCGCCTCATGTACGCGCCGCACGCCTTGCCGATGAAGAAAACCAAAAGCGTGGTCGCCCCTTGCAATATCAGAACCGCGGCACCATTAAGTATGTATGGACCACCAACGGCCCGGAGCCGCTGGACTACCAACGTTCACCACTGGATTACGAACACTATCTGACCCGCCAGCTGCAACCGGTGGCGGAGGGAATACTCCCTTTTATTGAGGATAATTTTGCTACACTTATGACCGGGCAACTTGGGCTATTTTGAGCAAAAAAAGAGTTCGCCAGATACCATTTTGATGCGTGACGAATGCTTTGCCATCCAGTACCATAGCGCCCTTTCCATTCCTGGACCTGAATAACGCCACTACCTCATAAGCAAGGTAGCGGGTAGTTATTGCCTGCAATTAAAGATATAGAGCCGAACACATATGCCTTTTACACTTGGTCAACGCTGGATCAGCGATACAGAAAGCGAATTGGGACTTGGAACCGTTGTCGCGGTGGATGCGCGAACTGTCACTTTACTTTTCCCATCTACTGGTGAAAACCGTCTGTACGCACGCAGTGATTCCCCCGTGACCCGCGTGATGTTCAACCCTGGTGATACCATTACCAGCCACGACGGTTGGCAGATGCAAGTCGAAGAAGTAAAAGAAGAAAATGGCTTGCTGACCTATATCGGTACTCGCCTGGATACTGAAGAGTCCGGCGTAGCCCTGCGTGAAGTTTTCCTTGATAGCAAACTGGTGTTCAGCAAACCGCAGGACCGTCTGTTTGCCGGGCAGATTGACCGTATGGACCGCTTTGCGCTGCGTTATCGCGCACGTAAATATTCCAGCGAACAGTTCCGTATGCCGTACAGCGGCCTGCGCGGTCAGCGTACCAGTCTGATCCCACATCAGCTCAACATCGCTCATGATGTTGGTCGCCGCCATGCGCCGCGCGTCCTGCTGGCTGACGAAGTGGGTTTAGGGAAAACCATTGAAGCCGGGATGATCCTGCATCAGCAACTGCTCTCTGGCGCTGCTGAACGTGTACTGATTATCGTCCCGGAAACCTTACAGCATCAGTGGCTGGTAGAAATGCTGCGCCGCTTCAATCTGCGTTTTGCCCTGTTTGATGACGAGCGTTACGCCGAAGCCCAGCACGATGCCTACAACCCGTTCGACACCGAACAGCTGGTGATTTGTTCGCTGGATTTTGCCCGTCGTAGCAAACAGCGTCTGGAACATCTCTGTGAAGCCGAATGGGACCTGCTGGTGGTCGATGAAGCGCATCACCTGGTGTGGAGCGAAGATGCGCCGAGCCGTGAATATCAGGCCATTGAACAACTGGCAGAGCATGTGCCCGGCGTTCTGCTGCTGACTGCGACCCCGGAACAACTGGGGATGGAAAGCCACTTCGCCCGTCTGCGCCTGCTGGACCCGAACCGTTTCCACGATTTCGCGCAGTTCGTTGAAGAGCAGAAAAATTATCGTCCAGTAGCAGATGCCGTTGCCATGCTGCTGGCAGGTAACAAACTCAGCAATGACGAACTGAACATGCTCGGTGAGATGATCGGCGAGCAGGATATTGAGCCGTTACTGCAGGCGGCAAACAGCGACAGCGAAGATGCCCAGAGCGCCCGTCAGGAACTGGTTTCCATGCTGATGGATCGCCACGGCACCAGCCGCGTGCTGTTCCGTAACACCCGTAACGGCGTTAAAGGCTTCCCGAAACGCGAGCTACACACTATTAAACTGCCGCTGCCGACGCAGTATCAGACGGCGATTAAAGTGTCCGGCATTATGGGCGCACGTAAAAGTGCCGAAGACCGCGCTCGCGATATGCTCTACCCGGAGCGTATTTATCAAGAATTTGAAGGCGATAACGCCACCTGGTGGAACTTCGACCCGCGCGTTGAGTGGCTGATGGGCTACCTGACCAGCCATCGCTCACAGAAAGTGCTGGTGATCTGCGCTAAAGCCGCTACCGCGCTGCAACTGGAGCAGGTACTGCGCGAGCGTGAAGGTATCCGCGCTGCGGTGTTCCACGAAGGCATGTCGATTATTGAGCGTGACCGCGCTGCGGCATGGTTTGCCGAAGAAGACACCGGCGCGCAGGTGCTGCTGTGTTCGGAAATTGGTTCTGAAGGGCGTAACTTCCAGTTCGCCAGCCACATGGTGATGTTTGACCTGCCATTCAACCCGGATCTGCTGGAGCAGCGTATTGGTCGTCTGGATCGTATCGGCCAGGCGCACGATATTCAGATCCATGTGCCTTATCTGGAGAAAACCGCTCAGTCGGTACTGGTACGCTGGTATCACGAAGGTCTGGATGCATTCGAGCACACCTGCCCGACCGGACGCACTATCTACGATAGCGTGTATAACGATCTTATTAACTACCTGGCCTCACCGGATCAAACCGAAGGCTTTGACGATCTGATCAAAAACTGCCGCGAGCAGCACGAGGCGTTGAAGGCACAGCTGGAACAGGGTCGTGACCGCCTGCTGGAGATCCATTCCAACGGTGGCGAAAAAGCGCAGGCATTAGCTGAAAGCATTGAAGAGCAGGATGACGATACCAACCTGATCGCCTTCGCCATGAACCTGTTCGATATTATCGGTATCAATCAGGACGATCGCGGCGACAACATGATCGTGCTGACGCCGTCCGATCATATGCTGGTGCCGGACTTCCCGGGCCTGTCGGAAGATGGCATCACCATCACCTTCGACCGTGAAGTGGCGCTGGCGCGTGAAGATGCGCAGTTTATTACCTGGGAGCATCCACTGATCCGCAACGGCCTGGATCTGATCCTCTCTGGCGATACCGGTAGCAGCACGATTTCACTGTTGAAAAACAAAGCGTTGCCGGTAGGTACGCTGTTGGTGGAATTGATTTACGTGGTTGAAGCGCAGGCACCGAAGCAGTTGCAGCTCAACCGCTTCCTGCCGCCGACGCCGGTACGTATGCTGCTGGATAAAAATGGCAACAACCTGGCGGCGCAGGTGGAGTTTGAAACCTTTAACCGTCAGCTTAACGCGGTTAACCGCCACACTGGCAGCAAGCTGGTTAATGCCGTGCAGCAGGATGTTCACGCTATCCTTCAGTTGGGTGAAGCGCAGATCGAGAAATCTGCCCGTGCATTGATTGATGCAGCACGTAACGAAGCCGACGAAAAACTGTCTGCCGAGCTGTCTCGTCTGGAAGCTCTGCGCGCAGTGAACCCGAACATTCGTGACGATGAACTGACCGCCATTGAGAGCAACCGTCAGCAGGTAATGGAAAGCCTGGATCAGGCAGGCTGGCGTCTGGATGCCCTGCGTTTGATCGTTGTGACGCATCAGTAACGGAGCCGAAAATGGGGATGGAAAACTACAATCCGCCGCAGGAACCCTGGCTGGTTATCCTGTATCAGGATGACCACATTATGGTGGTCAACAAGCCGAGCGGCTTGTTATCGGTGCCGGGGCGTCTGGAAGAGCACAAAGACAGCGTGATGACGCGCATTCAGCGTGATTATCCGCAGGCGGAATCGGTGCATCGTCTGGATATGGCTACCAGCGGCGTGATTGTAGTGGCGCTGACCAAAGCCGCGGAGCGGGAATTAAAACGCCAGTTCCGCGAGCGCGAGCCGAAAAAGCAGTATGTGGCCCGCGTCTGGGGACATCCATCCCCTGCGGAAGGTCTGGTAGATCTGCCGCTGATTTGCGACTGGCCAAACCGCCCGAAACAGAAAGTCTGTTACGAAACGGGTAAACCTGCGCAGACGGAATATGAAGTGGTGGAGTATGCTGCGGATAACACAGCAAGAGTGGTGTTAAAACCGATTACCGGGCGTTCGCATCAGCTGCGTGTGCATATGCTGGCGCTGGGCCATCCGATTCTCGGCGATCGTTTTTATGCATCACCAGAAGCCAGGGCAATGGCACCACGTTTACTGCTACATGCAGAGATGTTGACGATTACCCATCCGGCATATGGCAATAGTATGACGTTTAAGGCGCCCGCGGATTTTTAATAGTCTCGGTAGCGCGATTAGGTAGGCAGGAGAAGGCGTTAAGGCCTTCTCTTCTTACTCGCCCTGAAACTTATTTAAACCCTTTCTGCTGCTTTATCAGCTCATAGGCCTGCTGAATTTCCTGCGCTTTCTGCTTCGCCATCTCCATCATCTCAGGCGGCAAACCTTTCGCCACCAGCTTATCCGGATGGTGTTCACTCATCAGCTTACGGTAGGCACGTTTAATGGTGGTCGCATCATCCGTCGGCTTCACACCCAGCACATTACAGGCATCTTCCAGCGTCGGGCCTCGCTGCGCTTGCTGCCAGTTACCACCGCCAGATTGCTGCTGATAACCGCCGCCAAACTGTGCACCGCCCTGCATCATGCGCAGGAACTGGTCAAACTGAGCGCGGGAGATCCCTAATTCTTCAGCAATGACATACAGTACCGCCCGCTCATTTGGATGCAGCGAACCATCAGCAAACGCCGCCTGAATCTGGATCTCCAGAAACATACGAATTAAGTCAAAACGACCAAAGCAGACACTGCGAAACTGGCGCATCTTTTCACGCAGTGGGTAATTATCTGATTTTCCCACCCGGAATGCATTTTGCGCCGCAGTACGGGAAGCGCCATGCAGATTCATTCGATCCATCAAACGGCTGGCAATATGAATATCAGCCTCAGTAACGCGACCTTTAGATTTGGTTAAATGCCCCATCACCTCAAAAGTGGTGGCAAAAAACAGCGCCTGACGCTCACGCTGATTGGCGAACCACGCCATTTTACGGCTGCGGGCTTTATCAAACATATGGCCAATCAACAGCCCTAATACAACGCCCCAAAAACCACCGCCCATCATTAAGGCCACGGCCACGCCAATGATTTTTCCCCAATACTGCATATATTCCCCAAATCGACACTCGGATATCAGGGCTATCTCTCACAATTTAAGGCGCTTTTACCCATTTCGGGCTGCGGTCTATTGTGAGACATCGCCTATAATTTGCATTATCATACCTGTCATTCTATGCCGTGCCTAACATCACAGACACTATTCGGGCAGGATTAACACTAGCGTAGAGATGATGAGTACGTTAGTCTCTGACCGTTTGCCGCGCGCAACGTTACCGATGATGGAACAATAAAATTCAACGTATGAAAAAACGTATCCCCACCCTCCTGGCCACCATGATTGCCACCGCCCTTTACAGTCAACAGGGCCTGGCAGCCGATCTCGCCTCACAGTGTATGTTGGGCGTGCCGAGCTATGACCGTCCTCTGGTGAAGGGCGACACGAACGAACTGCCCGTGACGATTAATGCTGACGACGCCAAAGGGAATTATCCTGATGACGCAGTGTTTTCCGGCAATGTAGATATCATGCAAGGGAACAGTCGACTGCAGGCCGATGAAGTGCAACTTCATCAAAAAGAAGCACCTGGCGAGCCAGAACCGATTCGTACTGTTGATGCGCTCGGTAATGTCCATTACGACGACAACCAGGTCATTCTGAAAGGGCCAAAGGGATGGGCGAATCTGAACACCAAAGATACTAACGTCTGGGAAGGGGATTACCAGATGGTGGGTCGTCAGGGGCGCGGTAAAGCGGACCTGATGAAACAACGAGGCGAAAACCGTTATACCATTCTGGATAACGGCAGCTTTACCTCCTGCTTACCGGGGGCCGATACCTGGAGCGTGGTGGGGAGCGAAATTATCCATGACCGCGAAGAGCAAGTAGCCGAAATCTGGAACGCCCGTTTTAAAGTTGGCCCGGTGCCAATCTTCTACAGCCCCTATTTGCAGTTACCGGTGGGTGACAAACGCCGCTCCGGTTTCTTGATCCCAAACGCCAAGTACACGACCAAGAACTACTTTGAGTTCTACCTGCCATATTACTGGAACATCGCGCCAAATATGGATGCCACCATCACGCCGCATTATATGCATCGTCGTGGCAACATTATGTGGGAGAACGAGTTCCGCTACCTCTCCCAGGCGGGCGCAGGCTTGATGGAACTGGACTATCTGCCTTCAGATAAAGTCTATGAAGATGAACACCCGAACGATGATAACTCACGTCGTTGGTTATTTTACTGGCAACACTCTGGTGTAATGGATCAGGTGTGGCGCTTCAATATTGACTACACCAAAGTTAGTGATCCAAGTTATTTCAACGACTTTGATAATAAGTACGGTTCCAGTACCGACGGCTACGCTACGCAAAAATTCAGCGTCGGTTACGCAGTACAGAACTTTGACGCCACACTTTCGACCAAACAGTTTCAGGTCTTTGACGATAACAGTGGTAACAGTTACGCCGCTGAGCCGCAGTTAGACGTCAACTACTACCATAACGATCTCGGTCCGTTTGATACCCGTATCTATGGTCAGGCAGTGCATTTTCTAAATACCAATAGCAATATGCCAGAAGCCACACGTCTGCACCTTGAACCGACGATCAATCTCCCGTTGTCGAACAACTGGGGCAGTTTAAATACCGAAGCCAAACTGCTGGCGACACACTATCAGCAGACCAATCTTGACTGGTATAACGCCAGAAATACAAACAAGCTGGCTGATTCTGTTAACCGTGTAATGCCGCAATTTAAAGTTGATGGCAAAATGGTCTTTGAGCGTGACATGAATCTGCTGGCGCCTGGCTTTACCCAGACACTGGAACCACGCGCGCAGTATCTGTACGTACCCTATCGCGATCAGAGCGACATCTACAATTTCGACTCTTCTCTGTTGCAGTTTGACTATAGCGGCCTGTTCCGCGACCGTACTTATGGTGGTCTGGACCGCATCGCATCAGCAAACCAGGTTACGACCGGTGTCACATCTCGTATATATGATGAAAATGCCGTTGAACGTTTTAACGTTTCTGTTGGTCAAATCTACTATTTCAGCGAGTCTCGCACTGGCGATGACCACATAAAATGGGAGAAAGACGACGATAAAGGTTCACTGGTGTGGGCTGGTGATACTTACTGGCGAATATCCGAGCGTTGGGGTGTACGGGGTGGTGTGCAGTACGACACTCGTCTGGATAACGTCGCGACCAGTAATGCCAGCATTGAGTACCGTCGGGATCAAGACCGTCTGGTACAGCTAAATTACCGCTATGCCAGCCCGGAATATATTCAGGCGACATTGCCACGTTATTCCACCTCTGAACAATATAATAAGGGGATTTCGCAGGTAGGTGGCGTAGCCAGTTGGCCATTTGCTGATCGCTGGTCGATTGTCGGGGCTTACTACTTCGACACCAATGTGAACAAACCAGCCGACTCCATGTTAGGCGTGCAGTACAGTTCCTGCTGTTATGCGATTCGTGTCGGTTACGAGCGTAAGCTGAACGGCTGGGATAATGATAAACAACATGCAGTTTATGACGACGTAATCGGCTTTAACATCGAACTTCGTGGCCTGAGCTCTAACTATGGCCTCGGCACGCAAGAGATGTTGCGTTCGAACATTCTGCCGTATCAAAACTCTTTGTGATTTGATTGAGTTACAACGTAATCCGCATTGCGGCTAATTGAAATGGAAAAAGTATGAAGAACTGGAAAACGCTGCTTCTCGGTATCGCCATGATCGCGAATACCAGTTTCGCTGCCCCCCAGGTAGTCGATAAAGTCGCAGCCGTCGTCAATAACGGCGTCGTGCTGGAAAGCGACGTTAATGGTTTATTGCAGTCAGTAAAACTGAATGCCGCACAAGCGGGGCAACAACTTCCTGATGATGCTACGCTGCGTCATCAGATCCTGGAACGGTTGATCATGGATCAGATCCTGCTGCAAATGGGCCAGAAAATGGGGGTGAAAATCTCCGATGAGCAGCTGGATCAGGCGATTGCTAACATCGCTAAACAAAACAACATGACGCTGGATCAGATGCGTAGCCGTCTGGCTTACGATGGGCTGAACTACAACACCTATCGTAATCAGATCCGCAAAGAGATGATTATCTCTGAAGTGCGCAACAATGAAGTTCGTCGTCGTATCTCTATCCTGCCGCAGGAAGTGGAATCTCTCGCGCAGCAGGTCGGGAATCAAAACGATGCCAGCACTGAGCTGAATCTGAGCCACATTCTGATCCCGCTGCCGGAAAACCCGACCTCTGATCAGGTGAACGAAGCAGAAAGCCAGGCGCGTGCCATTGTCGATCAAGCCCGTAACGGCGCTGATTTTGGCAAACTGGCAGTCTCCTACTCTGCTGATCAACAAGCCCTGAAAGGCGGTCAGATGGGCTGGGGACGCATTCAGGAACTGCCGGGTATCTTTGCCCAGGCGTTAAGTACCGCGAAGAAAGGCGATGTTGTTGGCCCAATTCGTTCCGGTGTTGGCTTCCATATTCTGAAAGTCAACGATCTGCGTGGTGGTAGCCATAATATCTCGGTTACCGAAGTTCATGCTCGCCATATTCTGCTGAAACCATCGCCGATTATGACCGACGAACAAGCCCGCGTGAAACTGGAGCAAATCGCTGCTGATATCAAAAGTGGTAAAACGACTTTTGCTGCCGCAGCGAAAGAGTTCTCCCAGGATCCAGGTTCTGCTAACCAGGGCGGCGATCTCGGTTGGGCAACAGCAGACATTTTTGATCCGGCGTTCCGTGACGCACTCACCCGCCTGAACAAAGGCCAAATGAGTGCACCGGTTCACTCCTCCTTTGGCTGGCATTTGATCGAGCTGCTGGATACCCGTAATGTCGATAAAACCGACGCTGCGCAGAAAGATCGTGCGTACCGCATGCTGATGAACCGTAAGTTCTCGGAAGAAGCAGCAAGCTGGATGCAGGAACAACGCGCCAGCGCCTACGTTAAAATCCTGAGCAACTAATGGTTAAAACCCAACGTGTTGTGATCACTCCCGGCGAGCCCGCCGGGATTGGCCCGGACTTAGTTGTCCAGCTTGCACAGCGTGAGTGGCCGGTCGAACTGGTTGTTTGTGCCGATGCCACTCTCCTTACCGACCGGGCAGCGATGCTCGGTTTGCCGCTCACCCTCCGCCCTTATACCCCCAACTCCCCTGCACAACCGCAAACTGCGGGCACATTAACGCTACTTCCTGTCGCGCTACGTGAATCTGTCACTGCGGGGCAGTTAGCGGTTGAAAATGGACATTATGTGGTGGAAACGCTGGCGCGAGCGTGTGATGGCTGTCTGCACGGTGAATTTGCTGCACTGATCACAGGCCCCGTGCATAAAGGCGTCATTAACGACGCAGGCATTCCGTTTACCGGTCATACCGAGTTTTTCGAAGAGCGTTCGCAGGTGAAAAAAGTGGTGATGATGCTGGCGACCGAAGAACTTCGCGTGGCGCTGGCAACGACGCATTTACCGCTGCGCGATATTGCTGACGCCATCACCCCTGCGCTTTTGCACGAAGTCATTGCTATTTTGCATCACGATTTGCGGACCAAATTTGGTATTGCCGAACCGCGCATTCTGGTCTGCGGGCTAAATCCGCACGCGGGCGAAGGCGGTCATATGGGTACGGAAGAGATAGACACTATCATTCCGGTGCTCGACGAGTTACGGGTGCAGGGGATGAAACTTAAAGGGCCGCTGCCTGCCGATACCCTGTTTCAGCCGAAATATCTCGATAACGCCGACGCCGTGCTGGCGATGTACCACGATCAGGGTCTTCCCGTGCTAAAATACCAGGGCTTCGGGCGCGGTGTGAACATTACGCTGGGCCTGCCCTTTATTCGCACATCAGTGGACCACGGCACCGCACTTGAACTGGCGGGACGTGGCAAAGCCGATGTCGGCAGTTTTATTACGGCGCTTAATCTCGCCATCAAAATGATTGTTAACACCCAATGAATAATCGAGTCCACCAGGGCCACTTAGCCCGTAAACGCTTCGGGCAAAACTTTCTCAACGATCAGTTCGTGATCGACAGCATTGTTTCTGCCATTAACCCGCAGAAAGGCCAGGCAATGGTCGAAATCGGCCCCGGTCTGGCGGCATTGACCGAACCGGTCGGCGAACGTCTGGACCAGCTGACGGTCATCGAACTTGACCGCGATCTGGCGGCACGTCTGCAAACGCATCCATTCTTAGGCCCGAAACTGACTATTTATCAGCAGGATGCGATGACCTTTAACTTTGGCGAACTGGCCGAGAAAATGGGCCAGCCGCTGCGTGTTTTCGGCAACCTGCCTTATAACATCTCCACGCCGTTGATGTTCCATCTGTTTAGCTATACTGATGCCATTGCCGACATGCACTTTATGTTGCAAAAAGAGGTGGTGAATCGTCTGGTTGCAGGACCGAACAGCAAGGCGTATGGTCGATTAAGCGTCATGGCGCAATACTATTGTAACGTGATCCCGGTGCTGGAAGTACCGCCGTCAGCCTTTACACCACCACCCAAAGTGGATTCCGCCGTCGTGCGCCTGGTTCCTCATGCAACGATGCCCTACCCGGTTAAAGATGTTCGCGTGTTGAGCCGCATCACCACCGAAGCCTTTAACCAGCGTCGTAAAACCATTCGTAACAGCCTCGGCAACCTGTTTAGCGTCGAGGTATTAACAGGAATGGGGATCGACCCGGCGATGCGAGCGGAAAATATCTCTGTCGCGCAATATTGCCAGATGGCGAACTATCTGGCGGAGAACGCGCCTTTGCAGGAGAGTTAACGATGATCAATTCGCCCCGAGTGTGTATTCAGGTTCAAAGCGTCTACATTGAGGCACAATCTTCACCTGATAATGAACGTTACGTTTTTGCTTATACCGTAACCATACGCAATCTGGGGCGAGCGCCAGTGCAGTTGTTGGGGCGTTACTGGCTGATCACCAATGGCAATGGCCGTGAAACCGAAGTCCAGGGCGAAGGAGTGGTTGGCGTTCAGCCACTTATCGCGCCTGGCGAAGAGTACCAGTACACCAGCGGTGCAATCATTGAAACACCGCTGGGCACCATGCAGGGTCACTACGAAATGATCGATGAAAATGGCGTCCCCTTCAGCATCGACATTCCCGTATTCCGACTCGCCGTTCCCACACTCATTCATTAAAAGAATATGGCGACATACCTAATTGGCGACGTTCATGGTTGTTACGATGAACTGATCGCATTGCTGCATAAAGTAGAATTTACCCCTGGGAAAGATACCCTCTGGCTGACAGGCGATCTGGTTGCGCGCGGCCCTGGTTCGCTGGATGTTCTGCGCTATGTGAAATCCTTAGGCGACAGCGTACGTCTGGTGCTGGGCAATCACGATCTGCATCTGCTGGCGGTATTCGCCGGGATCAGCCGCAATAAACCGAAAGATCGCCTGACACCGCTGCTGGAAGCGCCGGATGCCGACGAGCTGCTTAACTGGCTGCGTCGCCAGCCTCTGCTGCAAATCGACGAAGAGAAAAAGTTGGTGATGGCCCACGCCGGGATCACGCCGCAGTGGGATCTGCAGACTGCCAAAGAGTGCGCGCGCGATGTAGAAGCGGTGCTGTCGAGCGACTCCTACCCCTTCTTCCTTGATGCCATGTACGGCGATATGCCAAATAACTGGTCACCGGAATTGCGGGGGCTGGGAAGACTGCGTTTTATCACCAACGCCTTTACCCGTATGCGTTTTTGCTTCCCGAACGGTCAACTGGATATGTACAGCAAAGAATCGCCGGAAGAAGCCCCTGCCCCACTGAAACCGTGGTTTGCGATTCCTGGCCCCGTCGCTGAAGAGTACAGCATCGCCTTTGGTCACTGGGCATCGCTGGAAGGCAAAGGTACGCCGGAAGGTATTTACGCGCTGGATACTGGTTGCTGCTGGGGTGGGTCATTAACCTGCCTGCGCTGGGAAGATAAGCAGTATTTTGTCCAGCCGTCGAACCGGCATAAAGATATGGGTGAGGGAGAGGCGGTCGCGTCTTAAATCCCGTCGAGCATAAAATCTAATGCTCCTTTAATCAAAGTTCGGTGCGCGCTGGCATCGCAAAATTTCGTTCCCAGCGTGTTAACTGGAACAGTTGCAGTCTCATGCGTCATGAGCACATATTCTTTGCCGTCTACCAGTAAAAGGATTGGGTTAAGCCGTTCTGGTGGGCGAATATGGCTAAATCGTTCAATAGGTGTTAATGGAATAACGATACGGCGATTAATCTCACCAATAATGTCGCTGGTAACATCGATAACAAAGGGAAACGCGGCGTTCCTGCCGCGACTGCGGTATACCGTAAATTGCATCGCTAGAAGCTCCGGTACTCATCAGAGAAACATCCGGTTTCATCAGCCAATTGATTTAACGCAGCGATAGCTTCTGCGTTCTCTTCACGCCAACGTGTTGCTGCATGTTTTTTAAGTTCAGCATTGAGCGCAACCGTAAGGGTGGCGCTCATATTTAAGCCTGCATCACGAGCGCGATTGACTAACTCACGGTCGACGGTGACGGTCACACTTTGTGTGGTACGTTTTGCAGTCATGATATCGTGCTCCTGTACAATTTATACGTCTAGTATACACGGATATCTGCACGTATAAGTGATGCCGGAATTCTAATATACAAACTTACCGCCGCTCCAGAATCTCAAAGCAATAGCTATGAGAGTTCTGCGCATCAGCGTCGTGGAATTCGCTGAATACCGATTCCCAGTCATCCGGCTCGTAATCCGGGAAATGGGTGTCGCCTTCCACTTCCGCGTCGATATGCGTCAGATACAGTTTTTGCGCTTTTGGCAGAAACTGCTCATAAACGCGACCACCGCCAATCACCATAATTTCTGGTACGTCACCACACGCCGCGATGGCTTCATCCACCGATTTAACCCACGTTACGCGATCATCCGTACCCGGCTGGCTGCTGAGGATAATATTCTTGCGCCCTGGTAACGGACGACCGATGGATTCCCACGTATGGCGGCCCATAATCACGGGTTTATTTAAGGTGTTACGCTTAAACCAGGCGAGATCGGCAGGCAGGTTCCACGGCATGGCGTTTTCCATGCCGATAACGCGATCTACCGCTAACGCCGCAATCAGACTAATCATTGATTTATCCTGGATATAAAAAATTGTCGCCACTATACGTAAAGCGTAAACCTTCGTCGACTGGCGCAAGGATGATGTTGAGGAAAATTTTACGTTCTGCTGGCGAGTCCACGCTCTCTTCCTGGACTCGCCGCATTACAATGAAACAAAAACAATCAGTTAGCTGTAAAGTGTGATTTACGTCACTCTTTATTAGGATGAGGGTTTCGTTTCCGGTTCATCCGCCATGTTGCCGGTATGTTTACCTTCTTCGGTGCCCTGCCAGCCATGTCGTTGAATTAATGACAGATGTTCGCGGTCTTCGGTAATGATCTCACTTAACATCGCACTGGTGCGTTTATAGACCGCTGCGCGGGCTTTGGTGTCGTTCTCAACTACTGCCATCTCTTCCACCATCTGAATATTAAAACGGCGGAATACATCTGCACGCTCCCGCGCTTCATACGGCCCCAGACCTAAACTTTCCAGCGCCAGACGCCCGGTTTTCAGTGCCCCTTCAAAGGTTTCACGCTCTGGCTTTTCAACACCTGCCTGACGCAAACGAATGTAGTGATCGACATCACGGGCGCGGGCAATAATCTGCAGATGCGGGAAATGTTCTTTCACCATCTCCGTCAGTTGCAGGTTGGTTTGTGGATCGTCAATGGCGTTAATCAGCACTTCTGCTTTCGCCGCTCCGGCAGATTCCAGTAAATCCATCCGCGTGGCATCGCCGTAAAACACTTTCATGCCAAATTTGCGCAAGGTTTCGATATGGTCAGGATCATGATCGAGCACCACCATTTTCACCCCGCTGGAGAGCAGTAAACGTCCGGTAATCTGTCCATAACGACCGAATCCGGCAATGATTACCCGCGGCTGTTCTTCGTCGATCTCATCGGCTTCACGCGCCTCTTCAGTAGAAGATTGCTCAAGGCGATTGAGGATCACTAGCAGAATCGGCGTTGCTGCCATCGACAGCGCCACCGCCAGGGTCAGCGATTTCGCCCACTCCGGCTCAAGCACATTCGCCATCTGCGCCGCACCAAATACTACAAAGGCAAACTCACTGCCCTGTCCTAATAACACCGCAAACCAGCGACGCTGTTTATTCGGCACCTGCAACGGTCGGGCAATCAGCCACAGCATAGCGATTTTGATGATGAGGAAACCAGGCAGCAAAATGACAATACGCAATGGGTTTTCAATCAGCGTGCCAAAGTCTATCGACATGCCAACACCGATGAAAAACAGCCCCAACAGCAAACCTTTAAATGGCTCGATATCGCTTTCCAGCGCATGGCGGTATTCCGAGCTTGCCAGCAGTACGCCCGCCAGAAACGCCCCCATCGCCATCGACAAGCCGACCTCTTCCAGCAGCAAACCAAAGCCAAACACGAGGAATAACGCCACGGCACTAAACACTTCCCGCAAGCCAGAGCGGGCAACAAAACGCAGCGCCGGACGCGTGACATAGCGCCCCAGCAGTACCACCAGCACCAGTGCACCCGCCACTTTTAACGCCGAGAGAGCAAATGCGCCCATCGTCGTCGAGGCACTGCTCGCCGCCAGTAGCGGGATCATCGCTACCAGCGGGATCGCGGCGATATCCTGGAACAGCAGCACCGCAAAGGCGCTACGGCCCATTTGTGTCACCATCAGGTTGCGTTCATTCATCGCCTGCATGGCAATTGCCGTTGATGAGAGCGCCAGTGTCATGCCGATCAGTTCCGCTACCTGCCAGCGCAGACCAAGGAACATGCAGAACAGCCCCAGCAGGCCGCCGCAAATCACCATCTGTAATGCACCACCACCAAACACTGCCGCACGCAACTTCCACAGCCTTTGTGGATCAAGTTCGAGGCCGATGATAAACAGCATCAGCACCACGCCAATCTCGGCAAAGTGGAGGATAGATTCGGCATCGGTCACCAGTCGCAACCCCCACGGGCCAATAATGCAGCCCGCGATCAGGTAGCCAAGAACCGAGCCAAGCCCAAGACGCACCGCAATAGGTACAATCAGCGCCGCCGAACCGAGATAAATCAGCGCCTGAATCAGCGTATGGCTATCCATGATATGCCTCCTGCCATTCCAGCAGACGTTGCTTATAATGACGCGCCTGCCCTTCGAGGGTTTCGTCGTCACAAATAAAGGTGCAGTGCATAGCAAACGGTGGCAGCCAGTTCAGCCCGCAGTAGATTGCCGTCGCCTGTAGCGGCTGCGACAGCACATCAAAGCCCGGATGCGCGCCAATCTCAAAATGACTTTCCCCGCCGCCGGTCGTCACCGCCCACAGCAAATGTTTACCATGCAGTGCCGTGCCGCCGTGACCGTAAGCCCAGCCGTGCGAGAAAACTTTATCGATCCAAAGTTTGAGGAGCGGTGGAATGCTGTACCACTGCATCGGGTGCTGCCAGACGATCAGGTCGGCGCGAGACAACGCCTCCTGCTCGGCAGCAATATCGATATTGAAGTCAGGATAGAGTTGATAAAGAGAGCGAACTTCGACGCCTTCCAGCGTCCTTGCGTGTTCAAGCATCCGTTTATTCGCATGAGAATGATGCGGATACGGATGCGCATAAATTATGAGGATCATAGTTAACTCGCGTGTTTACGCCTTTGTTTTCCCACAAAGTGTAGTCACATATTCACGCAGCTAATAGTCAATAATATTGATTCAAAAAAGGCAGAAATCTGAATAAATTACCCCATTCGTTGCCTGCGAATCGTCATATTGCTGGTCTGGGCCAGCGACATCCCCCGTGTCTCTGGCGCAAACGCAATGGAAATCAACAAACCAAACAGCGAGATACCTGCTCCCATCAGCATCGTGTTACTGATGCCGTAATTATTGATAAAGATCGGCAGCGCCCAGGTTGAAACAATGGTGCCAATACGGCTTAAGGACATAATAACGCCCACAGCAGAGGCGCGGATATCCGTCGGGAAGAGTTCATTAGGATAGAGCCACTGCAAATTACCCGGCCCACCAGAGAAAAAGGCATACACCGCAAATGCCATCACTACCAGCCAGATCCCCATATCCGGGATCAGCCCCAAAACCGCCAACGCCAGCGTCATCATGGCAAAGCTGCCAATCAACAACGGACGCCGTCCGGCAGTGTTTAGCCACAGCATCGGCGGAATACAGCCGAGCATAAAGAACAGGCTAATCACCACGTTCCCCAGTGCCGCATTTTTGCCAACGCCCAATCCCAGCAGACCAACGATTTGCGGGCCAAAGGTGTAAATAGCGAACATCGGGATCACCTGGCAGGTCCAGATGGCGGCAACAAACAGAACAAAAGGAAAATGGCGGCGATTAAACAGATCGCGAAAACGGGCTTGCTGCGGCGGCTCTTCGTCGAAAGCCACCGGCTCACCAAACAGTTTGATCATCATCTCTTCGCACTCTTTCACTCGCCCCTTGCGTAATAACCAGCGGGGAGATTCTGGCAGTTCGAATCGACCAATCAAAATCAACAAACAGGGGATCGCCGCGCTACCCAGCATCCAGCGCCAGCCACCTTCCACATCATAAAGCCAGTAGCCGACCAGATCGGCACAGGTCGCGCCGACATACCACATAGCGGCGATAAAGCTGATGGAAAACGCCCGCTGACGGGTGCTGGAGAACTCGGTGATCATCGAAGTCGCGATGGGATAATCCGCACCGATGACAATGCCGATGAGTACCCGCATCACCAGCAGTTCGACGGGGGATGAAACAAACATCGTTGCTACCGATATTACGCCGATGGCGATGATATCGATGAGGAACATTTTGCGCCGTCCGACTTTATCGGAGATATAGCCAAACAGCGATGTGCCAACGAACAGCCCGGCGAGCGTTCCCGCGCCCAGCAAGCCAATCCAGTCAGCGTCCAGTTTCAGCGCCGGAGTCAGTTGCTCCAGCGCCACGCCAATCATTACCAGTACATAACCATCCAGAAACGGGCCACCGCTTCCCCACAGCAAAATGCGGCGGTGAATTGAGGAGAATTTGAGATCGTCAAAGTTTCTGGACGGTTGCATGGGTTATTCCTGTTTTTTTACAATGAGAGTCAGTACGGCGTTACGTATCAAACCAACATCAACCGTAACGAAACTCCACACCAAAGGTGCCGCGCGGGTATTCCCACTGTTCCAACGCCGACCCCAGCCCCAGAATGCGACAGGTGCCGCACTCCAGACATCCGGCGTAATCGAAGCGCACACTTCCATCATCCTGCTTCTTATACAGACCTGCGGGGCACGCTTTCACCAGCAGCTCCAGCGCCTGTTTATCCGCGTCGGCCTTTACAACAATGTGCGGATGCTCTTCATCGACATTGAATTTATTGACGCCCAGTTTGACGTCCACATTTACGGGAGAAGTCATAAAACGGTCACTCCTTTCATGCCATCCTTGATCAGATTGATGAAGCCCACTTTCTTGCCGTGGCGGAGGATTTTCTTGCGCATCAGTTCCGGCGCGCTGCCGTCAATGGTGAACAGGTCACGCGCCACGCCCACCGCCAGTTCCGGGTAACCGCTAAACATGCGTGGGTTATCAAGGAACGCCGGTAGTTTCTGGTACATGCGCATATCGCGCAGTGGGCCACTCTCCAGATACTGACGATATTCCGCTAGTTTTTGCTTACTGAAATCGTCGCTTTTCATCGCTGAAAGCACGGTTTTTGCAGCAGCTTCCCCGGCGGCAATCGCCAGATCCATACCGCGAATAGTAAAACCGAGGTTCATACACATTCCGGCGGCATCACCGGCAATCAACACGCCGTCACCGACCAGCTCCGGCAACATGTTGATGCCTGCTTCCGGCACTACGTGAGCGGAATATTCCACCAGCTTGCCACCCGCGATCAGCGGTGCAACGGCCGGATGCTGTTTGAAATCTTCCAGCATTTGCGGCACCGATTTTTTTGCGTCATGTAGATGATGCAGACCGCAAACCAGCCCCAGCGACAGGGTATTTTCATTGGTATAAAGGAAGCCGCCGCCCATCAGGCCATCAGTAGGTGATCCCGCAAACAGGCAAGCCGCCCCCTGATTACCCTGCAACTGAAAACGGTCTTCGATAACCGACTTCGGTAACTCGATCAGTTCCTTCACGCCAACCGCCACATCCGTCGGTTTGACGCGTTTTGCCATCCCCAGCTTTTCGGCAAGGATGGAATTCACCCCGTCAGCAAGGATCACCGTTTTCGCTTCAATCACATCGCCATCGGCTTCTACACCGACGACTTTGCCATCGCGCTGTACGAGGTTATCGACACGAATCCCGGTAATTAACTGCGCACCCGCTTCTTCGGCCTGCTCCATCAGCCAGGCATCAAATTTACTGCGCAAAACGGAGTAAGAACGCTGTGATGGTGAGGTTTCGTCACCGTTGCAGTAGTCCATAGTCATCGCTGACTTTTCCGTCATAAACGCGAGTTTTTCATGGGTGATCAGGCGTTCTACGGTGGCGGATTCGGCGAAACCAGGAATAATGTGTTCCAGACTGTGGGCATAGAGACGCCCGCCGGTGACGTTCTTGGCACCTGCGGAATTGCCACGCTCGATAACTAACACTTGCGCCCCTTCGCGGGCGAGCACCAGTGCGGCAACCGAACCGGCAAGCCCTGCACCGACGATGATGGCGTCAAAGATATCTTCGGACATAAGAGCTCCCTGTCAGCGGCAGGGCCGAAATGCAGCCCTGCCAGAGTGGATCAACGCGCTAAAGCGGCGGTCAGCGCCGGAAGGATCTTCACGGCGTCACCAACAATGCCGTAATCCGCGAACTGGAAGATCGGCGCATTTTTATCTTTGTTGATGGCGAAAATAGTTTGCGACGCGTTAGCGCCAACCATGTGCTGGATCTGCCCGGAGATCCCCACCGCCAGGTACAATTCAGGTTTCAGCATCAGGTTGGAGATACCGACATAGCGTTCGTGCTCCATCCATTTTTCGTTTTCCGCCACCGGACGAGAACAGGCCAGCTCCGCACCTATCGCCTTGCAAAGCTGTTCTGCCAGCGCAATGTTCTCTTTGCTGCCAATGCCGCGACCGACGCTGACCACCAGACGGGCTTTATCCAGATCGACGCTGTTGCTCTGGCGCGCCTGCGTTGCCGTGCGGGTAATCGCCACCGCCGGAGCCTGCCACGCCACGGTGTGTGTTTCGCCAGTACGTGACGCGTCTGGCTGAGCCGCATCAAACGTGCCGCTGCTGATGGTCAGTACCGCATACGGCGTGGCAATGCGTTCTTCGCCAATCGCCAGACCGCCGTAAACCATGTGTTTCACTGTCGCTTTACCGTCCTGCACGCTAACGGCGCTGGCATCGTTCGAAACCGCCGCTTTAAGGCGGTAACCCAGTTTTGCCGCCAGTAATTTGCCGCGACGGGTATTCGGCAACAGCACCAGACCGTCTGCGCCGTGCTGGCGAATAGTGTCAGCCATGACACCGGCGTAATCTTCGATCATCCGATCGTCCGGTTTGCCGCTTAATGTCCAGACATGATTAGCGCCAAACTGGATTGCCAGTGCGCCGTCGGCATCATTGAGGACAAATGTGTTGATTTGATTAGCTAAAGCCTGCGCACCGTTCATCAGTTCCGGCAGACGAGAAGGGGTATCGCTGAATACCCAGACTTGAGAAAACGTGTTCATAGCATCCCCTGTAATTAAATGACTTTGCGAAGATTTTCAGCAAATGCGGCGATCTGTTCTTCGCCGTCGCCTTCAATCACGATGCGCTGACGCTCGCGTTGTTTCGGTGCGGCAACCTGTTGTTCAGACCAGGCTTCCACGGCGTTAAAGCCAATATCCGCCGCCGACCATACCTGGACTGGCTTTTTCGCCGCGCCGAGAATGGCTTTCATCGAAGGAATTTGTGGGGAGTTGATATCAGTGGAAACAGCAACAACCGCAGGCAGCGGAATGCTTAACGTTTCTGTTTCATCTTCCAGTTCGCGTTCAACGGTGAGGGTATCTGCCGTCAGGGAAATAATTTTGCTGACACCGTTAACGACTGGAATATCGAGGATTTCGCCCACCAGCAAACCAACCTGTTGGGCATAAAGGTCGGAAGAACCATCGCCGCAGAGGATCAGATCAAACCCTGCTTTCTGGGCGGCTGCAGCCAGTGCAGTCGCCGTTTGTTGCGGCAGTGCCTGCTCGAACTGGTCATCAATCACCACAATCAGTTCATCCGGACCGCGTGATAGCACATCTTTACGCCCTTTGGCGTTGGTCAGGGCTTTACCGCCCACACTTAAGGCCGTCACCTGCGCTTCTGCCGCCTGCTGTTTTAACTGACAAGCCGCTTCAATAGCGTTGAGATCGTATTGGCTTATTTTGGCATCGGCTTTACTGAAGTCTAATGAACCATCAGCATTATTGACCGCAATATCCTGTTCATCAGGCACGCACTTATAGCAAGTAATAATCTTCATTGCATCTCCAGAAATCATGAAGGAAACGTCGTTCATATCGGTGGTGTTAATTACAGATATCACGTCCTTTAATTCGGGAATAAAACTTTAATCACCAATATTGAAAATGTCACACGCAGATAAATCCAACTTTCAATATTGTTAAGTTCCTCACCAATATTGAAAACGTGGCGTAGCAAAAAGAAATTTTCAATATTGTTTTATGGATCACCAATATTGAAAGTCAGATGCTATTTTTTCACTCACAATCAAACACATATTATTGATTAATAATGAATATTTGCACAAAGACACCCTATTTTTACTCGATAAAAAACCGTGATTTACATCACAGAATGCAACCCATTGAATACCCATTATGAGTTAGCCATTAACGCGTCCACGAGGTTAATAATAATTATATTAAATGTTAACAAAAATAAAACAAACGGGAACGCCAAATAAATATTTATTTTTACAGTGGAATTAACTCATGACAAAAGAAAAGAAAAAAACGGGAATAGAACCGAAGGTGTTCTTTCCGCCATTAATAATCGTTGGCATACTTTGTTGGCTTACAGTCAGAGATCTGGATGCGGCGAATGTCGTTATTAATGCTGTATTCAGTTACGTCACCAATGTATGGGGATGGGCATTTGAATGGTATATGGTGGTAATGCTTTTCGGCTGGTTCTGGCTGGTATTCGGCCCGTATGCCAAAAAGCGTTTAGGTAACGAACCGCCCGAGTTCAGTACCGCCAGTTGGATCTTTATGATGTTCGCCTCCTGTACCTCTGCCGCAGTACTGTTCTGGGGGTCAATTGAGATCTACTACTACATCTCCACGCCACCATTTGCTTTAGAGCCAAACTCCACTGGCGCGAAAGAGTTGGGGCTGGCCTACAGTTTGTTCCACTGGGGACCTCTACCGTGGGCCACTTACAGCTTCCTTTCCGTCGCCTTCGCGTACTTCTTCTTTGTCCGCAAAATGGATGTGATTCGCCCCAGCTCCACTCTGGTGCCGCTGGTGGGTGAAAAACATGCCAAAGGCTTGTTTGGCACTATCGTCGATAACTTCTATCTGGTAGCACTGATCTTCGCAATGGGCACCAGTCTGGGTCTTGCCACGCCGCTGGTAACCGAGTGTATGCAGTGGTTGTTTGGTATTCCGCATACCCTGCAACTGGACGCCATTATCATTACCTGCTGGATCATCCTCAACGCTATCTGCGTGGCCTGTGGTCTGCAAAAAGGGGTAAAAATCGCCAGCGATGTGCGCAGCTATCTGAGTTTCCTGATGCTCGGCTGGGTATTTATCGTCAGCGGCGCCAGCTTCATCATGAACTACTTCACCGACTCGGTGGGGATGTTGCTGATGTATCTGCCGCGCATGTTGTTCTATACCGATGCCGTTGGCAAAGGCGGCTTCCCGCAGGGCTGGACCGTATTCTACTGGGCATGGTGGGTAATTTACGCTATCCAGATGAGTATCTTCCTTGCCCGCATCTCCCGTGGTCGTACCGTGCGTGAACTGTGCTTCGGTATGGTGATGGGGCTGACAGCATCCACCTGGATCCTGTGGACTATACTCGGCAGTAACACTCTGCTGTTGATGGATAAAAACATCATCAACATTCCAAATCTGATCGAACAGTACGGTGTCGCGCGCGCCATCATCGAAACCTGGGCCGCTCTGCCGCTCAGCACTGCCACCATGTGGGGCTACTTCATTCTCTGCTTTATTGCCACCGTTACCCTGATTAATGCCTGCTCTTACACCCTGGCGATGTCCACCTGCCGCGAAGTGCGCGACGGCGAAGAACCACCGCTGCTGGTGCGTATCGGCTGGTCAATTCTGGTCGGCATTATCGGCATCGTTCTGTTGGCGCTCGGCGGCCTGAAACCGATTCAAACCGCCATTATCGCCGGAGGATGCCCGCTGTTCTTCGTCAATATTATGGTGACGCTCTCCTTTATTAAAGACGCGAAACAGAACTGGAAAGATTAATTAACCCACAAAATATCAAGAGGTTGAAAGATGGATTTTAATTTAAATGATGAGCAGGAACTGTTTGTCGCCGGTATCCGCGAACTGATGGCCAGCGAAAACTGGGAGGCCTATTTTGCCGAGTGCGACCGTGACAGCGTCTACCCGGAACGTTTTGTCAAAGCACTGGCAGATATGGGTATCGACAGCCTGCTTATCCCGGAAGAGCACGGCGGGCTGGACGCAGGTTTTGTCACCCTCGCCGCCGTGTGGATGGAATTGGGTCGTTTGGGGGCACCAACCTACGTGCTGTACCAGTTGCCGGGTGGATTCAACACCTTCCTGCGCGAAGGCACACAAGAGCAGATCGACAAGATTATGGCGTTTCGTGGTACTGGTAAGCAGATGTGGAACTCAGCGATTACCGAACCAGGGGCTGGCTCTGACGTGGGTAGCCTGAAAACGACTTATACCCGTAGAAATGGTAAGATTTATCTTAATGGTAGTAAGTGTTTTATTACCAGCAGCGCCTACACCCCGTACATCGTGGTGATGGCGCGTGACGGGGCTTCTCCGGACAAACCTGTCTACACCGAATGGTTTGTTGATATGAGCAAACCGGGCATCAAAGTGACCAAACTTGAGAAGCTCGGTCTGCGTATGGATAGCTGCTGTGAAATCACCTTTGACGATGTGGAACTGGACGAGAAAGACATGTTCGGTCGGGAAGGTAACGGCTTTAACCGCGTCAAAGAAGAGTTCGACCATGAACGTTTCCTGGTAGCTCTCACCAACTATGGTACGGCGATGTGCGCCTTTGAAGATGCGGCGCGCTACGCCAACCAGCGCGTGCAGTTTGGCGAGGCTATTGGTCGTTTCCAGTTGATTCAGGAAAAATTCGCCCACATGGCGATCAAATTAAACTCCATGAAAAACATGCTGTATGAAGCAGCGTGGAAAGCAGACAACGGCACCATCACCTCTGGCGATGCAGCGATGTGCAAATACTTCTGCGCCAATGCGGCATTTGAAGTGGTGGATAGCGCAATGCAGGTGCTGGGCGGTGTCGGGATTGCGGGCAACCACCGCATCAGCCGCTTCTGGCGTGACCTGCGTGTAGACCGCGTTTCCGGAGGATCTGACGAAATGCAGATCCTGACGCTGGGTCGCGCGGTGCTGAAGCAATACCGTTAAGTCAATGCGCAACCTGATAGGGCGCTTGTTGCGTCTTATCAGGCATAACCAAATTTTTCAGGAGCTAATAATGGATCATCTACCCATGCCGAAATTCGGGCCGCTGGCCGGATTGCGCGTTGTCTTCTCCGGTATCGAAATCGCCGGACCGTTCGCAGGGCAAATGTTCGCAGAATGGGGGGCGGAAGTTATCTGGATCGAGAACGTCGCCTGGGCCGACACCATTCGCGTTCAACCGAACTACCCGCAGCTCTCCCGCCGCAATTTGCACGCGCTGTCGTTAAATATCTTCAAAGATGAAGGCCGCGAAGCGTTTCTGAAATTAATGGAAACCACCGATATCTTCATCGAAGCCAGTAAAGGTCCGGCCTTTGCCCGTCGTGGCATTACCGATGAAGTCCTGTGGCAGCACAACCCGAAACTGGTTATCGCTCACCTGTCCGGTTTTGGTCAGTACGGCACCGAGGAGTACACCAATCTTCCGGCCTATAACACCATCGCCCAGGCCTTCAGTGGTTACCTGATTCAGAACGGTGATGTTGACCAGCCAATGCCTGCCTTCCCGTATACCGCCGATTACTTTTCTGGCCTGACCGCAACCACTGCGGCGCTGGCAGCACTGCATAAAGTGCGTGAAACCGGTAAAGGCGAAAGTATCGACATCGCCATGTATGAGGTGATGCTGCGTATGGGCCAGTACTTCATGATGGATTACTTCAACGGCGGCGAAATGTGCCCGCGCATGACCAAAGGTAAAGATCCCTACTATGCAGGTTGCGGTCTGTACAAATGCGCCGACGGCTACATCGTAATGGAACTGGTAGGCATTACTCAGATTGCAGAATGTTTTAAAGATATTGGCCTCGCACATCTGCTCGGTACGCCGGAAATCCCGGAAGGCACTCAGCTTATCCACCGTATCGAATGCCCTTACGGCCCACTGGTAGAAGAGAAACTCGATGCCTGGCTGGCGACACATACCATCGCAGAAGTAAAAGAACGCTTTGCCGAACTGAATATCGCCTGCGCCAAAGTGCTGACCGTACCGGAACTGGAAAGCAATCCACAGTATGTGGCCCGTGAATCAATCACCCAGTGGCAAACAATGGATGGTCGCACCTGCAAAGGGCCAAACGTGATGCCGAAATTCAAAAATAACCCAGGCCAAATCTGGCGCGGAATGCCATCACATGGCATGGACACGGCAGCCATTTTGAAAACCATCGGCTACAGCGAAAACGACATTCAGGAGTTGGTCAGCAAAGGTCTGGCCAAAGTTGAGGACTAAACGCGTGGCGTCAGTCGGCTTGTCTGACTAGCGCCCGCCCAATAACAAATGACTAAAATGGATAGAGGTGCAATGGATATCATTGGCGGACAACATCTACGTCAAATGTGGGACGATCTGGCTGACATTTACGGTCATAAAACGGCGTTGATTTGTGAATCCAGCGGCGGAGTCGTTAACCGGTACAGTTATCTTGAGTTAAATCAGGAAATTAACCGCACGGCAAACCTGTTTTATACGCTGGGGATTCGCAAAGGCGACAAGGTTGCTCTACATCTCGACAACTGCCCGGAATTTATCTTTTGCTGGTTCGGGCTGGTAAAAATTGGCGCAATTATGGTGCCGATTAACGCCCGCCTGTTGCGCGAAGAAAGCGCGTGGATCCTGCAAAATAGCCAGGCGTGCCTGCTGGTGACCAGTGCGCAGTTCTATCCAATGTATCAACAGATTCAGCAGGAAGATGCCACGCAACTGCGGCACATTTGCCTGACAGATGTGGAGCTTCCCGCTGATGATGGCGTGAGTTCGTTTACTCAACTGAAAAATCAACAACCTGTAACCTTGTGCTATGCACCGCCGCTATCGACTGACGATACGGCGGAAATTCTCTTTACCTCCGGTACCACTTCCCGGCCGAAAGGGGTGGTGATTACCCATTACAACCTGCGCTTCGCCGGATATTACTCCGCCTGGCAGTGTGCACTGCGTGACGATGACATCTACCTGACAGTAATGCCTGCGTTTCATATCGATTGTCAGTGTACTGCGGCGATGGCGGCGTTTTCTGCCGGAGCCACTTTTGTGCTGGTCGAGAAATACAGCGCCCGCGCCTTCTGGGGACAGGTACAAAAGTACCGCGCCACCGTTACCGAATGCATTCCGATGATGATCCGTACCTTGATGGTGCAGCCGCCTTCTGTGAACGATCGGCAACACCATCTGCGGGAAGTGATGTTTTATCTCAACCTGTCGGAGCAGGAAAAGGACGCATTTTGTGAACGCTTTGGCGTCCGCTTGCTGACGTCTTATGGGATGACGGAAACCATTGTTGGCATTATCGGCGATCGCCCCGGCGATAAACGACGCTGGCCGTCAATTGGCCGTGCAGGATTTTGCTACGAAGCGGAGATCCGCGACGATCACAATCGACCGCTCCCGGCAGGTGAGATCGGTGAAATCTGCATTAAAGGCGTACCAGGGAAAACCATCTTCAAAGAATATTTTCTTAACCCGCAAGCCACTGCCAGAGTCCTGGAAGCCGATGGCTGGCTGCACACTGGCGATACCGGATACCGCGACGAAGAGGGCTTTTTTTATTTCGTCGATCGCCGCTGCAATATGATTAAACGCGGTGGCGAGAATGTCTCCTGCGTGGAGCTGGAAAATATTATCGCCGCACATCCGAAAATTCAGGACATCGTAGTTGTTGGTATTAAAGATTCGATTCGTGATGAAGCTATCAAAGCATTTGTGGTGCTGAATGAAGGTGAAACATTGAGCGAAGAGGAGTTCTTCTGCTTCTGCGAGCAGAATATGGCGAAATTTAAAGTGCCCTCTTATCTGGAGATCAGAAAAGATCTGCCACGTAATTGCTCGGGAAAAATAATCAGAAAGGCGCTGAAATAAACACTACAGCAGGGTACTACTCTGTCTGGTAATAATCACGTTCAAAAATAATATGCATTTTTTTGCAGGGGTGTTGTCGTCCCTGAAAAAGCAAAAATGGAGAAAAGGAATGAGTGAATCATTACATCTGACCCGCAATGGATCAATTCTGGAAATTACCCTTGATCGCCCAAAAGCGAATGCTATTGATGCAAAAACCAGCTTTGAAATGGGCGAAGTATTTCTAAATTTCCGTGACGATCCACAATTACGCGTCGCCATTATTACCGGTGCCGGAGAGAAATTCTTTTCCGCGGGCTGGGATTTAAAAGCGGCAGCAGAAGGCGAAGCACCGGATGCTGACTTTGGTCCAGGTGGTTTTGCGGGATTAACCGAAATTTTCAATCTCGACAAACCAGTAATCGTAGCTGTGAACGGCTACGCCTTTGGCGGCGGCTTTGAACTGGCACTGGCGGCAGATTTTATTGTCTGTGCCGATAACGCCAGCTTCGCCCTGCCGGAAGCCAAACTGGGCATCGTTCCTGACAGCGGCGGCGTGCTGCGTCTGCCGAAGATCCTGCCACCTGCCATCGTCAATGAAATGGTAATGACCGGCAGAAGAATGGGCGCAGAAGAGGCGCTGCGTTGGGGGGTAGTCAACCGCGTGGTTAGCCAGGCGGAGCTGATGGATAACGCCCGCGAACTGGCACAGCAACTCGTTGACAGCGCACCACTGGCGATCGCAGCGCTGAAAGAGATCTACCGCACCACCAGCGAAATGCCAGTAGAAGAAGCGTATCGCTATATTCGCAGCGGCGTGTTGAAACACTATCCATCGGTTCTGCATTCGGAAGATGCCATTGAAGGGCCACTGGCGTTTGCCGAGAAGCGCGATCCGGTGTGGAAAGGACGTTAACAACCGTGAGCTATTACGCCTTTGAAGGGTTAATTCCGGTGGTTCACCCGACGGCGTTTGTCCATCCCAGTGCAGTATTGATTGGCGATGTGATTGTGGGAGCCGGTGTCTACATCGGCCCACTCGCCTCACTGCGTGGTGACTACGGGCGGTTGATCGTGCAAGCGGGAGCCAATATTCAGGATGGCTGCATTATGCATGGCTACTGCGACACTGACACCATCGTTGGGGAAAACGGCCATATCGGGCACGGAGCGATCCTGCATGGTTGTGTGATTGGTCGCGATGCATTGGTCGGGATGAACAGCGTGATTATGGATGGCGCGGTCATTGGCGAAGAGAGCATTGTTGCCGCCATGAGCTTTGTCAAAGCGGGCTTTAGCGGCGAGAAACGCCAGTTGTTGATGGGCACGCCTGCCCGCGCTGTACGCAGTGTTAGTGACGACGAGTTACACTGGAAGCAGTTGAATACCAAAGAGTATCAGGATCTTGTCGGCCGCTGCCATGTAGCGTTACATGAAACGCAGCCGTTGAGACAAATGGAGGAAAATCGTCCCCGTTTGCAGGGGACGACGGATGTGGCGCCAAAGCGGTGATCTTGCCGGATGCGACCTGGTTACTGGATAAGATGCTACAACATCGCATCTGGCAAGCAGGACGCCCGGTATCAACGAGACAAAATTAACGGCGCATACTCTTTGACAACATCATCTGCCACTTCTGCTCGCGGTTAAGTTCCGTGAGTGGAACGGCAGGAATACGCGGCGTCTTTCTGACACCGACGACTTTTTCCCGGCTGTTATGTCGCAGGCGGGCGTAAATTTGCTCATCGATATCAACCACTTTTACCAGGCGCTGACACTGGCACCCTCGCCCCTCCAGCTTATTGGGGATCATTTTCACTTCACAGCTAATTTCAGCAACTTCACCCAAAATATAAGACAGGGTATTTATTGCCTTGCTGTGTTCAATATCAAAATGAATAGAGATCTCTCTTGCAATAATCCATCTGTTTTCTGCCATCATCCATTCGGCAATTAACAAGTAGAGTGGTTTTTCAACATATCCTTCACACATAGGAACTCCAGTTGCACTAATTAGAAATCTTGTCATGGCTTGTCTATATATTAATCAAGACCATATTAAAATTGTGGATATATTGATAGTATGCGACTTAATGATCCATATGTGTGAGCTATATCCTGATTATTAGGTTCAAATTGTGTATTAAAACCGATTCGCGAAAATTTGTACTGCGCATAAAAAAACGGCCCTCAATTGAGAACCGTTCTGATTATTTACTTAGCGGCCTATATTATTTTATTAACCGCCAGTGATTATTTTTTGATTTGCGCGTGCATTTCCTGCACCGAAATGACCTTCTCGGTCGCATCGGCATTCAACGCCATCGCGGTAGCGAAACCACCGTTCAGGGTGGTGTCATAATGCACTTTATATTGCAGCGCACTGCGACGAATCACGCGGGAGTCTTCAATCGCGCGACGGCCTGAGGTGGTGTTGATGATGTAGGTATATTCGCCATTCTTGATACGGTCCTGAATGTGCGGACGACCTTCATGCACCTTGTTCACCAGACGCGGATTAATGCCTGCTTCGCCCAGCACAATCGCTGTGCCGTGGGTCGCATCCAGCTCGAATCCCTGTTTCAGCAGTTTTGCCGCCAGGTCAACCACGCGTTCTTTATCGCCTTCACGCACGGAGAGCAACGCACGACCGTGTTTCTTCATCGTGGAGTTACTGCCCAGCTGCGCTTTGGCAAACGCTTCAGCGAAGGTGCGGCCCACGCCCATCACTTCCCCGGTAGAACGCATTTCTGGCCCTAACAGCGGGTCAACGCCGGGGAATTTGTTGAACGGCAGCACTACTTCTTTCACCGAGTAGTACGGCGGGATAACTTCTTTAGTTACGCCCTGCTCAGCCAGCGATTTGCCAGCCATCACGCGCGCCGCCACTTTTGCCAGCGGTACGCCGGTGGCTTTGGAGACGAACGGTACGGTACGTGCTGCACGCGGGTTAACTTCAATCAGGTAGACTTCGTTGTTTTTCACCGCAAACTGCACGTTCATCAGGCCGCGCACCTGCAATTCGAAGGCCAGTTTCTGCACCTGCTGGCGCATCACATCCTGAATTTCCTGACTTAAAGTGTAGGCTGGCAGCGAACATGCAGAGTCACCGGAGTGCACGCCCGCCTGCTCGATATGCTCCATGATGCCGCCAATCAGAACCATTTCGCCGTCGCAGATGGCGTCCACATCCACTTCTACCGCGTCGTCGAGGAAGTGGTCCAGCAACACTGGCGCATCGTTAGACACGCTGACCGCCGTCTGGAAGTAACGACGCAGGTCAGCTTCGTCATAGACGATTTCCATCGCCCGACCGCCGAGAACGTAAGACGGACGCACCACCAGCGGGTAGCCAATCTCTTTCGCTTTCTCAACCGCCATTTCAATAGCGGTAACAGTGGCGTTCGCCGGTTGCTTCAGTTTCAGACGGTCAACCGCATGCTGGAAGCGTTCACGGTCTTCCGCACGGTCGATAGCATCCGGGCTGGTGCCGATAACCGGTACGCCAGCGGCTTCCAGCGCGCGCGCCAGTTTCAGCGGGGTCTGACCTCCATACTGGACGATAACGCCTTTCGGCTTCTCAATACGCACGATTTCCAGCACATCTTCCAGGGTTACCGGCTCGAAGTAGAGACGGTCGGAAGTGTCGTAGTCGGTGGAGACGGTTTCCGGGTTACAGTTAACCATAATGGTTTCGTAACCGTCTTCACGCAGCGCCAGCGAGGCGTGTACACAGCAGTAGTCGAATTCGATACCCTGACCGATACGGTTCGGGCCGCCGCCAAGCACCATGATTTTTTCACGGTCGGTAGACGGATTCGCTTCGCACTCTTCTTCATAGGTGGAGTACATATACGCGGTGTCGGTGGCAAATTCTGCCGCACAGGTATCCACACGTTTGTAGACCGGGTGCAGGTCATACTGGTCGCGTAGCTTGCGGATTTCCGCTTCGCGCACGCCCGCCAGTTTAGCCAGACGCGCATCGGCAAAGCCTTTGCGTTTCAACTGGCGCAGGAAGTCAGCGTTCAGGCCAGTGATGCCCACTTCCGCCACTTTCTCTTCCAGACGCACCAGTTCTTCAATTTGTACCAGGAACCAGCGGTCAATGTTGGTCAGGTTAAAGACGCCGTCTACAGACAGGCCCGCACGGAAAGCATCGGCGATGTACCAGATACGCTCTGCGCCTGCGTCTTTCAGTTCGCGGCGGATTTTGGTCAGCGCTTCCGGGTCGTCCAGGCTGACTTTCGGGTCAAAACCAGTCGCACCGACTTCCAGGCCGCGCAGGGCTTTTTGCAGGGATTCCTGCTGCGTGCGACCAATCGCCATCACTTCGCCAACCGATTTCATCTGAGTGGTCAGACGGTCGTTAGCACCGGCGAATTTCTCGAAGTTGAAGCGAGGAATTTTAGTCACCACGTAGTCGATGGACGGCTCGAAGGAGGCCGGAGTACGCCCGCCGGTGATGTCGTTCATCAGCTCGTCGAGGGTGTAACCCACCGCCAGTTTCGCCGCCACTTTGGCAATCGGGAAACCGGTGGCTTTCGACGCCAGCGCCGAAGAACGGGACACTCGCGGGTTCATTTCGATAACAATCAGGCGACCATTTTTCGGGTTCACCGCAAACTGGACGTTGGAACCACCGGTTTCAACGCCGATTTCACGCAGTACCGCCATCGAGGCGTTACGCATGATTTGATATTCTTTGTCGGTCAGCGTTTGGGCTGGCGCGACAGTGATGGAGTCACCGGTGTGGATGCCCATCGCATCGAAGTTTTCGATAGAGCAGACGATGATGCAGTTGTCGTTTTTATCACGCACCACTTCCATCTCGTACTCTTTCCAGCCGATCAGCGACTCATCAATCAGCAGCTCTTTGGTCGGAGAGAGATCCAGACCGCGGGCGCAAATTTCTTCAAACTCTTCGCGGTTATAAGCAATACCGCCACCGCTACCACCCATAGTAAAGGATGGACGAATAATGCACGGGAAGCCCACTTCAGCGGCAACTGCCAGCGCTTCTTCCATGGTGTGTGCAATACCGGAACGCGCAGTTTCCAGACCGATTTTCTTCATCGCCACGTCGAAACGGCGGCGGTCTTCGGCTTTATCAATCGCATCGGCGGTAGCACCAATCATGGTGACGCCGAACTCTTCCAGCACGCCCTGACGCTCCAGCTCCAGCGCACAGTTCAGCGCTGTCTGACCGCCCATCGTTGGCAGCACCGCGTCCGGACGCTCTTTTTCAATAATCTTGCGTACCACTTCCCAGTGAATCGGCTCGATGTAGGTCGCATCGGCCATTTCCGGGTCGGTCATGATGGTCGCTGGGTTGGAGTTCACCAGAATGACGCGGTAACCCTCTTCGCGCAGGGCTTTACATGCTTGCGCGCCAGAGTAGTCAAACTCACACGCCTGACCGATAACAATCGGGCCCGCACCCAGAATCAGGATACTTTTTATATCTGTACGTTTTGGCATGGCTCTTTTACTCCTGATTACTTAGCGGTTTTACGGTACTGCTCAATTAACGCGATAAAGTGGTCGAACAACGGCGCTGCGTCGTGTGGACCAGGGCTGGCTTCCGGGTGCCCCTGGAAGCTGAATGCCGGTTTATCGGTGCGATGAATGCCCTGTAACGTACCGTCGAACAGGGATTTATGCGTAACACGCAGGTTTGCAGGTAATGTTGCTTCATCCACCGCAAAACCGTGGTTCTGGGCGGTGATCATCACCACGTTTTTCTCAACATCTTTAACCGGATGGTTGCCGCCGTGGTGTCCGAACTTCATCTTAATGGTCTTCGCACCGCTCGCCAGCGCCAGCAGCTGATGACCGAGGCAGATGCCGAATACCGGAATGTCGGTTTCGAGGAATTTCTGGATGGCAGTAATAGCGTAATCACACGGTGCCGGGTCGCCAGGACCGTTGGAGAGGAAGATGCCGTCTGGATTCATTTTCAGCACGTCTTCCGCAGAGGTTTGCGCCGGAACGATGGTCAGGCGACAGCCTCTGTCCACCAGCATCCGCAGGATGTTGCGCTTGGCACCAAAATCATAAGCCACGACGTGGTACGGCAGCTCGTCTTCTTTCTTCGCTTCTGGCAGACCGCCGGTCAGCGTCCAGCTCCCTTGTGTCCAGCTATAGGCTTCTGCGGTGGTCACTTCTTTTGCCAGATCCATGCCGTTCAGACCTGGGAACGCGCGGGCTTTTTCTAACGCCAGCGCCGCATCCGGGTTATCGCCTGCGATAATGCAGCCATTCTGTGCGCCTTTCTCACGCAGCAAACGCGTCAGCTTACGGGTATCGATATCAGCAATCGCCACGATGTTATGGCGTTTCAGGTAAGAAGAGAGGTCTTCGGTATTACGGAAGTTGCTGGCAATCAGCGGCAGGTCGCGAATCACCAGACCTTGAGCATGTACCTGAGAAGATTCTTCATCGGCGTCATTTGTGCCGACATTGCCAATATGGGGATAAGTAAGAGTAACGATTTGACGAGAATAGGAAGGATCAGTGAGGATTTCTTGATAACCGGTCATTGAAGTATTGAAAACGACTTCCCCAACCGCCGAACCTGTTGCCCCTATGGCCCGACCGTGAAACTGGGTTCCGTCTTCCAGAACCAATAGCGCTGACTTAATCAAAACACCCTCCAGAGAATATTCACTCACTTTATTTGCATATTAATTCACAATGATGACGTAAATCAATGCAAATCTGCTTACCGACGAATTTCTGGCAAACGGCGGCATTCTGGAGATATGGGCGCTAAAAGTCAACTTAATGGCGGGATTTTTTATATTATTTTATGGCTCATGCATGTTTTACAGGCATTAACAGGTAAAAACATCAGCAAACTCACTCTGGAAAACGCTTGCGGTAAAAGTTTAATTCATAAAATTATCAAACACGTCGAAAAAGTGGACCATTTGGTCAAAATTTACAGTTACGCAACAAAAATAGAATGAAAAACAGATACTTTTAATCAACTCACAATAAAAACACATAATAACCAGAAAAATAAAGGGCGAAATTTTATCGCCCCCTTTAAAATCAATATATTAAAAAAAATAAAAACATAAAATTATATTGAAAACCATCATAAATCATTCAAATTAAGCACATCTTTCATATCAAAAAGTCCTTTATCTTTACCTTTCAACCACAATGCCGATCTTACCGCGCCGTTAGCAAAAGTCATGCGGCTGGAAGCCTTATGCGTAATCTCCAGGCGCTCGCCGATATCGGCAAACATGGCGGTATGTTCACCCACGATGTCTCCGGCACGTACAGTGGCAAAACCAATGGTGCCGGGCACACGTTCACCGGTATGACCTTCACGACTGTAGACCGCGCAATCTTTCAGATCTTTATCAAGAGCGTGGGCGATCGCCTCTCCCATTGCCAGGGCGGTGCCTGACGGCGCATCTACTTTATGTCGATGATGCGCTTCGATAATTTCGATATCGGTGTAGTCACCCATCACTTTCGCTGCTTTCTCCAGCAGCTTAAGCATGACATTAACGCCAACGCTAAAATTGGCGGCAAAAACAATCGCAATATCTTTGGCAGCTTCACCAATCGCCTGTTTACCTGCGTCATCAAAACCCGTGGTGCCAATCACCATCCCTTTGCCATGCTGGCGGCAAAAAGCGAGATGATTCAGCGTACCTTCCGGGCGGGTAAAATCGATAAACACATCAAAATCATCTTTTACTGCATCGAGGCTGCTTTGCACGGTAACACCTGTTTTGCCTGCTCCCGCCAGCTCACCCGCATCACTGCCTAACAATGAAGAACCTTCACGCTCCAGCGCCGCACCAAGCTGCACGCCTTCCAGTCCCAGAGCAGCCTGAATCAACTGCCGCCCCATGCGACCACCAGCCCCCGCGATGGCAACGCGGATGTTTGCATCATGCATAGTTATTCTCTCTTGTTAATTTTGCGTAAACCGTTTCAGAGTACCCAGCGTCTCGTTACGCTGCTACAGAAAAACGCGGATAATTAGAATTAAATGTAAAACAGGCAGGGTAATCAGTAAAAGATATGATTCACCCCGCAGGGTGAATTACAGGAAGATTAATCAGCGAAAGTTTCGCCTTTCGGGAAGTGGCTTAAAAACCAGGTAACGGCTAACAGGTCAGCACTACCGCCTGGGCTCAGGTTACGGGCGATCAGTTCATCGTCGAAAGCCTGTAATGCCTCCAGGCCACCGCGCATTAATACGCCCCCTTCCCATAACATTTTCTGCGCCTGCTGCTGTACGTAATACAACCCTTTTAAGGCGCCGCGAGAGACAAGGTTGGTGTCGTTATTCCACGCCATCAAATGCAACAATGTTTGCAGCAATGCCAGATTCATATCTTCGTTTTGGGCGCGGATACGTTCAAAAATTGGCAAGGCGACGGTTCTCACTGTCTGGAATCCGCTTTCAGCTTCGCCTCGCGCACCAGAAAGACCGTAATGTAAAAAGTGTTCGACACTTTTACTGGTTGCTGCGTTTGTCGCTTCACTGGATAGCTCTTTTGCGACCAGATCCCGACACATTCTTGCTACCCAGTAACAAATACGGTTCTGTTCGAGCTCTTCCTCCAGTGCCACCATGCGGCCTGTGACTGCACTGATTAAACCAAAGGAGAAAACTGCGCCACGGTGAGTGTTAACTCCCCCTGTCGCCTGTAGCATGTCGGCCTCACACGCCATACCAATGGGGCGAAGCATCGGCAATACGAGTTCTGCTTCCAGTGCGGAGGTGTCGTACCCCAACTGGTAAAAATTTTCCATCCACGGTGCAACCGCTACCGTACTCTTTTCAAACAGAGCTAAATCCATATCTTTATGGGCGCCGGAGTTGCGAATATCCACAAGACCTGGTTTAGGCGTTAAACGAACTTCGGTGAGCAGTGCTCTTTCTACAAGGTTTGCAATACCTTTGGCCTGTAGTAACGATGTCGCACTGGCAGGTTGATCAGTCGTGATGACGTCGCTCATAACTTACAATCCTTTTAGTTATTTCTTCCAACAGCAGTTCAGGCGTATGCCGTCTGGCACGTGCGCAAAGGTGCGCATCATCCTGACAGATCAAGCATTGACGTGGTGGCAGCCCCAGTGCACGACGGGAAATCCCCGTCCCTTCGCTGTCCAGGACATCAATATCCCAGAGCCGGCCAAGAGGATGTTCGTCCTCCAGTTGTAGCATCGCCTGTTTTAGGTTTTTTGCCGGGGCGCAGACCGCAGCCATCCATTCAGGCCCGCTGCGCTCATCAATGCTCTTTTCCCAGACGCTTACCCACTCATGTTGCTGGCAACACGTGAGAACAGCCTCACGCGCATAGCCCGCCACACGTTGCCAGACAGGTGAATTTTTTACCTGTCCCGGCGCGACCAGCGTCAGAGAGATTAACGACACCCGGTAGCAAGCTACTGCATGCCGTTGCCGTGCTGCCCGCTTTTCGCGAGCCAGCAGCATTTCTTCGAGCGTGACAGGCTGACCGCCTGACAGCAAGTCTGCGCCATTCATCAGTTTTTCACCTGGCGAATCACATCAATGACCGATCCATCACGATAACGCACCACAGCTACCACCCGATCAGTAAATTCGATGGGTTCTGGTTTGCCGGTGAGCATTTCGGCACGTGCCTGGAGCTGTTCAATGGTCATTAACGGCACACCCGCTTCACGCAGATTGTCGATCAGATCCTGACGTGCCGGGTTAACAGCAATACCATGATCGGTAACCAACACGTCAACACTGGCGCCCGGTGTTATGGTGGTCAGTACTTTTTCCACGACACACGGAATACGACCACGCACTAAGGGTGCGGTGATAATAGTGAGATCAGCACCAGCTGCGGTGTCACTATGACCACCGGATGCACCGCGCAGTACGCCATTGGAACCAGTCATGACGTTAACGTTGAAGTTAACGTCAATTTCCAGCGCACTCAGCATCACCACATTCAGTCGCTCACAAGAGACACCTTTAGAGCTGGGGTTAGCATATTGATTCGCTGAAATTTCGATATGATTCGGGTTAGTTGCCAGCGAGCGAGCGGCATCTCCATCGAATGATTGGGTATCAAGCAGCGCTTTGATCAGCCCTTTTTCATGCAGATCAACCATCGTGCCAGTGATCCCGCCAAGGCCAAAACCAGCGGTAATATTAAGACGGCGCATTTTATCTTCGAGGAAACGCGTCACTGCCAGCGAGGCACCGCCAGTACCGGTTTGTAGCGAGAATCCGTCTTTGAAATAACCAGAATGCTCAATAACATTCGCTGCCTTGCGGGCTATTAACAGTTCGCGAGGATTGCTGGTCAGGCGAATAGCACCTGCAGTGATCTTTGCCGGATCACCGACTTCTTCGACCTGGACAATGAGATCAACCTGATCCTGAGCAATACTCGCTGGGTAGTTAGGATAACCGACCCACTCTTCTGTCAGCAGTACCACACATTTCGCCGCATCGGCATCCACTTTGGCATAGCCCAGTGAACCGCAACGAGATTTACCGCTAAATCCGTTGGCGTTACCAAATTCGTCACAGCACGGTACACCGAGAAATGCAATGTCAATGCTCAGCTCACCCGATTTCACCAGGTGCGCACGACCACCGTGGGAGTGAATTTGTACCGGATTTTCCATCAGCCCGGCAGAGATTTCTTCACCCAGTTTGCCGCGCAGGCCGGAAGTGTAGATCTGGCGAATGACGCCATTTTTAATGTGCTCAATCAGCGGCCAGTGGGCATCAATCAGTGAACTGGAGGCCAGTGTCAGATCGCGAAAGCCCATTTCAGCCAGTTTCGCTACCACCAGGTTAACAACTTTATCGCCACCACGAAACGCATGGTGAAAGGAGATAGTCATGCCGTTTTGCAGACCTGAGCGGCGAATGGCATCTTCCAGAGAGTCACAAATTTTACGGCTACGTTTTTCTTTTTCATCCGCCAGCCATGGGCTTTTTGCAGTCACACCCGCGTAAGGTTGTAATCCTTCCGGCATAACATATTGCTGATTCAGCATCGATACGGTGTCTTTCATTGTTCCCTGTCCTTAGTCGCGAAATCCGGAAGCCGACAGCGCCACCACTTTACGTGCGTGATCGATAATCGGGCCATCTATCATCTTGCCGTTTAATGACACCACGCCCAGGCCGCGTTCTTCGGCGTCTTCTGCCGCAGCAATCACCTCCAGTGCATGACCTACTTCAGCACGCGTCGGTGCATAAACCTGGTGCAGCATCTCGATCTGACGAGGGTTTACCAGGGATTTACCGTTAAAACCAAGGTTTTTCGCCAGTTGCGCTTCTTTGACAAATCCCGCTTCATCGTTAATGTCTGACCACACCACATCGTAGGCCGCAATTTTCGCCACACGAGCTGCATGTAATACCGCACAACGCGCGTAAAATAGCTCAGTGCCATCGCCACGACTGGTGCCCATATCCATCACATAGTCAAAAGCCGCCAGAGCAATAGCGACCATGCGCGGGGAAGATGTCGCGATCTCAACCGCATTGACAACACCCACAGCAGACTCAATTGCCGCCATTAATTTCGTGCTGCCAGGCTCACGTCCGCATTCACGTTCAATACGCTCAACGTGCGCTTCCAGCTCCAGAACATCTTCTTTACTGTCAGTTTTCGGCAGGCGAACAATATTCACTCCGGCGCGTACTACAGCTTCCAGATCAGCCAGACCAAACGGTGTATTGAGTGGGTTGATACGAACAACGGTTTCTACATCCTGATATAACGGATGCTGTTAATGCGTGATGCACCAGCAGACGAGCGGAGTCTTTTTCACGCAGAGAAACAGCATCTTCCAGATCGAACATGACGGCATCTGCGCCATAAACGAAGGAAGTACTTAACATGGCGGCATTTGCACCCGGGATAAACAACATACTGCGACGTGGTTTCATATTGCCCCCCACTGAATTTCCGCTTGTTCTGCAGCACGCATTACCGCTGCCTGTACGCGAGCACGTAACACACACTCCAGCGCACCTTTGTCATCAATCACTACGTGTGCACGTTCCACGCCCAGCTTCGCCAGGGTTTCGCGGGTAACGCGTTCAATGGCGTTGCCAAATTGTTGTTTCACCAGGCTCTCCAGTTCCAGGTGTATTCCTGGTTCATCGCAAGGGCCAATTCTGACCATGACATCGCTGGATTCCAGCGTGCCGGCCAGGGCGTCTTTAATAATTTCCATCTGTTCTTTCCTTATTCACGAAGAAAATGTCATGCCGTTTCCGTATTACCGGCCGCCAGACGCGTCAAAAAAGCGAGTGTTGAAGAAGGAACCAGCGGCGCCAGTGCCTGCCAGTTTCGTTCGTTGTAAAGTTTGCGCACGCGAGAAGCTGAAATTGCAGCGCCTTCTTTTTCTGTTCTGGGTAGTTCCACCACTTCAATGGCGGGTGCCAGCAGCGTTTTCATTTTCTGGTTATAGGCGCGAGTCAGCTGGCAGTTTGGTTCTGTACCCACAAAGCGGTGTGTGATGCCTAATGCGGGCGCGAGGTGATCACGAAAGAGTTGTAAATCGATTTGGCTGTGGCTTTCATCTATCACGCCTTTATCCTTGAGGAAATAACCCGGGAAAGTGGCTCGAGAAATGATATATGACGATCCTGGATGCAGTGTCACACGATCCATTCCCAAAATACCCTGTTCAATTAATTTCCAGCGATCGAGATAACTGAAAAAAGAGGCATCTTCCTGAACTACAAATATATGCAACCAGTCGCACTGTTTTAATGCCTGCTCTACGAGATAACGATGCCCGAGGGTAAATGGATTGGCATTCATTACAATTGCACCAATTTTATTTCCTGACTGGCGATATAATGCAAGTTGTCGGCAATAACGTGTCAGCCGTTCACGGCTATTTTCCATCAGAACAACGTGCTCTGTCTGCGCAATAGGGAAAAAACCAGCGCCAGAAAAAAGCACGACGTTTTCCGGTTTGGTAAACAGAAAAAGATCGTTACGTCCCATCTCACAAGCCAGTATAAGTAGTTCAGTGAGCAATTTCAGACTCAGGCCGTCACCACGCGCAGTAGGGTCGATGGCGATATCTTTAATGACATTTCCCGCAATAGCGCCGCAGCCGACCAGGCGCCCACGTTGCTCTGCCAGTACCATGACTTCGCAATCGGCTTCCAACGTCAGCCCTGACTCGCTAAGAAACTCAACCAGCCGTGCCCTGTTCCTGGCATCCCGTTGTGGAATACACTGTTTAAAGATGATATTCACTATTTCCCACCTGTAGAAAATATACAGGCGTATTTCGCCATTGCTGGGGGGATCATTCTTTTATTCTGCTCACATTCTGCAGGGTATTTTTATCTGGCTTATTGATTTTATGCATTTAATTAATTGGGTGAAATAAAATAATTAAATCAATAAAAACACTCTTGATTCGGTGAACAAAATCACAACCTGCCCACCTTCTGATTGCTTACCATTTACGCTGCCTCGCCATTTTAACTTTTTTACTTAAACAGGATAGTTTATGAGTAACATCAGCCAGGCTCCGGTCACGGAGAAAAAAGGCGCGAATGCCTTGCTGAGTTTTAAAATATTCGGCATGCCGCTTCCGCTTTACGCGTTTGCGTTAATTACACTATTACTTTCGCATTTTAATGATTCATTGCCAAACGACCTGGTCGGTGGTTTCGCAATCATGTTTATTATTGGCGCTATTTTTGGTGAAATTGGTAAGCGCCTGCCGATATTTAACAAATATATTGGTGGCGCACCAGTAATGATATTTCTGGTAGCGGCATATTTTGTTTATGCTGGTATTTTTACTCAGAAAGAAATCGACACCATTAGCAATGTTATGGATAAAAGTAACTTCCTTAACTTGTTTATTACCGTGCTGATTACCGGCGCCATTTTGTCGGTTAACCGTCGTCTGCTTATAAAATCTCTGCTGGGTTATATTCCGACCATTCTGGTGGGGATTCTCGGTGCATCTGTATTCGGTATTTTAATTGGTCTGTGCTTTGGTATTCCAGTTGACCGCATCATGATGCTGTACGTTCTGCCAATCATGGGTGGTGGTAACGGTGCGGGTGCTGTTCCGCTGTCTGAAATTTATCACTCCATCACCGGCCGTTCTCGTGAAGAGTACTACTCAACTGCAATCGCCATTCTGACCATCGCTAACATTTTCGCCATCGTTATGGCTGCTGTTCTTGATATCGTCGGTAAAAAATACCCGGTATTGAGCGGTGAAGGCGAACTGGTTCGTAAAGCCTCTTTCAGAGCAGAAGATGATGAAAAAGCAGGCCAGATAACCCATCGTGAAACGGCTGTAGGTATGGTACTGGCGACCACCTGCTTCCTGCTGGCTTATGTCATGGCGAAGAAAATCCTGCCAAGCATTGGTGGTGTATCTATCCACTACTTCGCATGGATGGTTCTGATCGTTGCAGCACTGAACGCCTCTGGTCTGTGTTCTCCTGAAATCAAAGCGGGTGCTAAACGCCTGTCTGACTTCTTCTCCAAGCAACTGCTGTGGGTGCTGATGGTAGGGGTTGGCGTTTGCTATACCGACCTGCAAGAAATCATCGACGCTATCACCTTCGCTAACGTGGTTATCGCTGCATTTATCGTAGTGGGTGCCGTCGTCGGTGCTGCACTGGGTGGTTGGATAATTGGCTTCTTCCCGATCGAATCAGCAATTACCGCTGGCCTGTGTATGGCTAACCGTGGTGGTTCCGGTGACCTGGAAGTGCTGTCTGCTTGTAACCGTATGAACCTGATCTCTTATGCACAGATCTCCTCCCGTCTGGGTGGCGGTATCGTGCTGGTTATCGCCAGTATTGTATTTGGGATGATGGTTTAACCTGTTCGCACAATGGCGCGATGGGTCGTTAATTCTTCTGCTAAGAAAGGGACCTGAGCCAGGGGCGGTTCCGGGAAGTCCACCCTTTCTTAGCAAGAAAAGAAGATTAACGCTCTGTCGCGTCGTTGTGCCTCCGCTTGAGATACATCTATGAACGCTGCACAACTTTTAGGCGAAGGCTTCACGCTGATGTTTCTGGGGATGGGTTTTGTTCTGGGCTTTCTCTGCCTGCTTATCCTCGCCATTAAAAGTATGTCCGTCGCCGTTAACCGCTTCTTCCCGGAGCCGGTTGCCGCACCAAAACCTGCCGCCACTACCGCTGCACCAGCTGATGATTTCAGCCGCCTGAAGCCGGTAATCGCTGCCGCCATTCATCATCATCGCCGTCTTAATTCGTAATTCAGGGAGGAACCTATGACTATTTCCATTACTGACGTGGTCCTGCGCGATGCGCACCAATCTCTTTTCGCCACGCGTCTGCGCCTGGACGATATGCTCCCCATCGCCGCAGAACTCGATAACATCGGCTACGGTTCACTGGAGTGCTGGGGCGGTGCAACCTATGACGCCTGCATTCGCTTTCTGGGTGAAGATCCATGGGTCCGCCTGCGTGAACTGAAAAAAGCGATGCCGAAAACGCCGTTGCAGATGTTGCTGCGCGGACAAAATCTCCTGGGTTATCGCCACTACGCTGACGACGTCGTGGAACGTTTCGTTGAACGCGCGGTGAAAAACGGCATGGATGTGTTCCGCGTTTTCGATGCGATGAACGATCCACGCAATATGCAGGCAGCGTTGCGTGCTGTACGGAGCCATGGTGCTCACGCTCAGGGAACGCTCTCCTACACCACAAGCCCGGTACATACCCTGCAAACCTGGCTGGATCTGACTGAGCAGTTGCTGGAAATCGGCGTCGACTCTATCGCTATTAAAGATATGTCAGGCATCCTGACACCGAGTGCATCCTGGGAACTGGTTCACGCAATTAAACAGCGTTATGACGTGAAACTGCATCTGCATTGCCACGCCACTACCGGGATGGCAGAGATGGCACTGTTGAAAGCTATCGAAGCAGGTGTAGATGGTGTTGATACGGCAATATCTTCAATGAGTGCCACCTACGCCCATCCGGCAACTGAAGCCATGGTCGCCACACTTGCCGGAACGGAATTCGATACCGGACTGGATATTCAACGTCTGGAAAAAATCGCAGCTTATTTCCGCGATGTACGTAAGAAATACCATGCGTTTGAAGGCCAGTTGAAAGGTTACGACAGCCGCATTCTGGTGGCACAGGTGCCAGGTGGCATGTTGACCAACCTTGAAAGCCAGCTGAAACAACAAAATGCTTCCGACAAACTGGATGCTGTGCTGAGCGAAATTCCATGCGTGCGTGAAGATCTGGGCTTTATCCCGCTGGTTACACCAACCTCTCAAATTGTTGGTACTCAGGCGGTACTTAATGTTCTGACGGGTGAGCGTTATAAAACTATTGCTAAAGAAACTGCTGGCATTCTGAAAGGTGAATATGGCCTGACACCTGCTCCAGTAAACGCGGCTCTGCAGGCTGAAGTGTTAAAAGGCGACGTCGCCATCACTTGTCGCCCCGCCGATCTGCTGAAACCTGAACTGGCCCAGCTGGAAGAGGAAGTGAAACGCCAGGCGGCAGAAAAAGGCATCAAGCTTGCTGCTAACACCATTGACGATGTGCTGACAGTTGCCCTGTTCCCACAAATTGGGCTGAAATTCCTCGAAAATCGCGGAAATCCGGCAGCATTTGAACCTGTACCGCAGATTGAAAGTACTCGTCCGGCAGAACCTGCGAAAACTGAAGCAAAAGTGCCATCTTCTTCTGGAATTTACACCGTTGAAGTTGAAGGCAAAGCTTTTGTGGTGAAAGTAAGCGAAGGTGGCGACATTCAGCAAGTTGCCACCACGACCGTCGCTCAACCTTCCGCACCAGCTGCCGCACCTGCCGGGAGTGGTACTCCGGTAACCGCACCGCTGGCCGGGAATATCTGGAAAATCATCGCTACCGAAGGACAAAGCGTCGCTGAAGGTGATGTGCTGCTGATCCTTGAAGCGATGAAAATGGAAACCGAGATCCGCGCTGCACAGGCGGGAACTGTTCGTGGTATTGCGGTCAAGGCCGGAGACGCCGTTGCGGTTGGCGATACCCTGATGACGCTGGCGTAACGGAGAACTGAGATGGATAGTCTGAATGCCCTAATTCAGGGTATGGGGCTGATGCACCTCAGCGCTGGACAGGCCGTGATGTTGCTGGTCAGTCTGGTGCTGCTGTGGCTCGCCATTGTGAAAAAGTTCGAACCGTTACTCCTGCTACCCATTGGCTTCGGTGGCCTGCTTTCCAACATTCCCGAAGCCGGGCTGGCGATGACGGCATTCGAAAGTTTGCTGGTACATCATGATGCCGGGCAACTGGCGATTGTGGCAGCCAAACTGAACTGCGTGCCAGACGTACATGCGATTAAAGAAGCATTGGCGCTGGCATTACCATCAGTTCAGGCGCAACTGGAAACACTGGCTGTTGATATGGGCTATACGCCTGGCGTGTTGGCGTTGTTCTATAAAGTGGCTATTGGTTCAGGCGTCGCTCCGCTGGTGATTTTCATGGGCGTAGGCGCAATGACTGATTTTGGTCCGCTGTTGGGGAATCCACGTACGCTATTACTGGGTGCAGCTGCTCAGTTTGGTATCTTCGCCACGGTGCTGGGAGCATTAACGCTGAATTACTTCGGCTTTATTTCGTTCTCCCTGCCACAGGCTGCGGCAATTGGCATCATCGGTGGTGCTGACGGCCCAACCGCGATCTACCTCGCAAGCAAGCTGGCGCCTGAGCTGTTGGGAGCAATTGCAGTTGCAGCGTACTCTTATATGGCACTGGTACCGCTGATTCAGCCACCGATTATGAAGCTCCTGACCACGGAAAAAGAACGCAAGATCCGCATGGTGCAAATGCGTACAGTCAGTAAGCGCGAGAAAATTATTTTCCCGTTGGTACTTCTGCTGTTGGTTGCACTGTTATTGCCGGATGCAGCACCGCTGTTGGGGATGTTCTGTTTCGGCAACCTGATGCGCGAAAGTGGTGTAGTTGAGCGTCTGAGCGATACCGTACAGAACGCATTGATCAACATCGTAACTATCTTTTTGGGCCTTTCCGTTGGCGCAAAACTGGTGGCAGATAAGTTCCTCCAGCCGCAAACGCTGGGGATCTTGCTGTTAGGTGTTATTGCGTTCTGTATCGGTACGGCAGCGGGTGTGTTAATGGCGAAGCTGATGAACGTATTCAGCAAAAACAAAATTAACCCACTGATCGGTTCAGCCGGTGTTTCGGCAGTGCCCATGGCAGCCCGTGTCTCCAACAAGGTGGGCCTGGAGTCTGACGCCCAGAACTTCTTGTTGATGCACGCGATGGGGCCGAACGTGGCAGGTGTTATTGGCTCTGCCATCGCCGCTGGGGTGATGTTGAAATACGTTATGGCAATGTAATTTTGTCCTCAAAAGGCGGGAGCGACTCCCGCCTTTTTACGGTTCCTTTTTAAACGTTTTCCGAATTTCATTGAAATATGCGCCAGGTCGGCCCGTAACCGCAATGAAAAGGCGAAAATCATATCCGTAAATTATTTCTCAGGTGATAATTCAAATCGTGATTCAGTGGTTCTCCCGACGCTCATTTCAAAATCGCATCTTCTTGCTGATTCTTTTCACTTCTACTGTCGTGATGCTGGCGATTTCCTGGTATTTAACCAATATCACTAAAGAGCGTCTGCACTATCAGGTAGGTCAACGGGCCTTGATCCAGGCGATGCAAATCTCCGCCATGCCAGAACTGGTTGAAGCCGTCGAAAAAAATGATCTGGCCCGAATTAAAGCGCTAATAGATCCAATGCATTCATTTTCCGATGCCACCTACATTACCGTTGGCGATGCCAAAGGTATTCGACTTTATCATGTAGTGCCAAATGAAATTGGTCAGCAAATGGAAGGTGGCGATAACGACGAAGCGCTGATTAATGCCAAAAGTTATGTTTCTGTACGGCAAGGTTCGCTGGGCTCTTCGTTACGGGGAAAATCGCCGATTCAGGACGCGACAGGTAAAGTGATAGGGATTGTATCGGTGGGATATACCCTGCAACAACTGGAAAGCTGGTTGAGTCTGCAACATAGTTCGTTAATGTTACCCATGCTTGCCCTACTTTTGTTGTTGTTATTTTCTGCTCGGTTGTTTTCATTACATATTAAACGGCAGATGTTTAATATGGAGCCACAACAAATATCGAAACTGGTATTACAACAAAATGTGTTATTTGAGTCAGTATTTGAAGGTTTAATTGCCATTGATTCACAACATCAGATCACTGCAATTAATCAGACGGCCCGACAGATGCTTAATCAGCCATATCCTGAACAATATTTAATTGGCAAAAAAATATCCGATGTTGTTTCGCCAGATACCTTTTTTTACGATAAGCCGCAGAATAATAAAAAAGATGAGATAGTTACCTTTAATCAAATTAAAGTTATTGCCAGCCGTATGGCCGTCATTCTCGATGAAAAACCGCAAGGTTGGGTCATTAGCTTTCGAAGTAAAGATGATATTAATACTCTCAGCCTGCAACTGAGTCAGATTCAACAATATGCCGATAATTTACGTGCAGTTCAGCACGAGCATCGTAACGTGATTTCTACTATTGCTGGCTTGCTTTATTTAAAACGCTACGACCATGCTCTTAACCTGATTCAACAACAGTCTGACAGCCACCAAAAAGTGATTGATTTTATTGCACAAAAATTCAAAAACAGTCACCTTGCTGGCCTGTTGATCGGTAAATACTATCGCGCCAAAGAGTTGGATCTTGAATTGGTGTTCGATCCCGCCTGCTATGTAGATTCACTACCCACATCGCTCACCCATAATGAGTGGATTTCCATTGTTGGTAATCTGCTGGATAACGCCTTTAATGCCACGCTGAAACAGCCTGATGGTAGCCGTAAAATTGAATGTCTGATTAACAGCGAGGGCGATGAAATACTGATTGAAGTAGCCGATCAGGGCTGTGGTATTGACGATAGTATTCGCGATCATATTTTTGAACGTGGTATTACCAGCAGTAATAACGCTGAACACGGTATTGGTTTGTGGCTGGTTAAAAGCTACACCGAACAGGCGGGTGGGCATATCGTTATTGATGACAACATCCCCTATGGCACCATATTTAGTTTATATATTCCCCTGACCAGAGAACAACATCATGGATAAGATAACCACACTGATAGTTGAGGATGAGCCATTACTGGCAGAGATTTTGGTTGATACACTTAAGCAACTCCCGGCTTTTGATGTTATTGGCGTTGCGGATAAACAAGAAAGTGCTAAAAAAATGATCCGTCTTTATCAACCACAATTAATTTTACTGGATAATTTTTTGCCTGACGGTAAAGGTATCGATTTAATTCGCCATACGGTGAATACCAGCTATAGCGGTCGAATAATTTTTATCACCGCAGATAACCATATGGATACGATTAGTGAAGCGCTACGCCTTGGCGTGTTTGATTATTTAATAAAACCTGTTCATTACCAACGACTACAACATACACTCCAGCGCTTTTCTCGCTATCGCAGCTCACTTCGTTCAAGTGAACAAGCCAGCCAGACGCATGTCGATGCGCTATTTAATATTCAGGCAAAAGAAGAAAATATTGCACCTGAGGCAACAATGCGAGGTATTGATGAAACAACATTACAACGCGTGCGCCAATGCTTCAGCGAGCCAGAGGTGGTACATACTGCCGACTCACTATCTCGCCTGCTCGGTAGCAGTAAAACCACAGCTCGTCGCTACCTGGAACAGGGGGTAAAAGATAATTTTCTCGAAGCTGAAATCGTTTATGGCAAAGTCGGCAGACCTGAACGGATTTATCGCGGGAAATAACAATCGCCAGGCACCGCAACAGATCTGCTTACTGTTCGGTGCTGTTTAACTTTCTGAGGTTGTCCGCGATTTCATACAACATATCAACAAGATGACAGGTATGAACCATATCGTGAGAACTGCGGCAATAAACCACCATCCTGAGTAGCCAATGTCGTGCATCCGCCGCACACCGATGGCAAGAACAGGTATAAGAAAGAGTAAGCCGAGTAATACGCTCAGTGGCAGAGCAAAGAAAATAAAAACACCATAATCAGGATTAGCCATTAACGCCAGCCACCAGCAAAACAGTGGCAACAGGCAGATCCCCACACTTACTGATAAAAATGACCAAAACTCATAGCGGCTGGCAACACCATTAAAATCTATGGCATTTCGCCAGCCATTTTGCCTTCCCTTGCTGTTGTTCATCCCTTTAGTTCCTTATTTTATGAAGCCTTCGCCAAAACTTCTGCCACCCACTGCTGGAAGCCTTTTACATCCAGCTCCAATGCCACCTGTACATTGGCTGGCTTGCCCAGGCAACCGTCGATATCAACCACCGTCGTGCCTGAGGTAAATTCACCCTGAGTTTCCACTGCCACAAAACACGGTTTGAGAGTGAACAGGTCCGGGCGCACCAACCAGGCAATAGCGCAAAGATCGTGCATACGCAGACCGCTTTGCATACTGCCGCTACGGTAGTGGCTAAACAGGGCGTGTAGCATTTTTCCGGTGCGATTCAACTCCGGCAACGTGGCGAGATAGTCAGGGGTTAATATTGCCTGATTGGTGACATCCAGACCACACATGACAATTTCGATGCCGCTACGGAAGACACAGGCTGCCGCTTCCGGATCGGCAGCGATATTAAACTCGGCGTTTGGCGTGCAGTTGCCGCGTCCGGCAGAACCGCCCATGATCACCAGCCGGCGAATATGCGGTTTACATTCCGGGCATTGCGAAAGTAACAACGCAATATTAGTTAACGGGCCGATGGCTACCAGAGTCACAGGCTCAGGCGCACGCATCAGGGCATCACGAATCGCCAGGAATGCCGGTATCTCCAGTGGCTTTCGGTTGTGCTCAACAAAGTCGTAGCCTGCCATTCCCGATTCACCGTGTACAGATGCCGCATTACGCGGTGCGCGTACCAGCGGAACGGAGGCTCCCTGGGCAAGCGGAATCTCCGCATTCCAGAAATGCAGCAGTTGCAGGGCGTTGCGGGTGGTTTTCTCTACCGAGACATTACCCGCGACGGTGGTCATCAGTTGCAGGTCAAGTTCCGGGGCAAAAATCGCGGCGGCAATGGCGACGGCATCGTCAATGCCTGGGTCAGTATCAAGGAAAATGGGTAAACGCATGTTTTCTCCATAAAAAATGCCGGTAACAAGACCGGCATTTTCGCATAACTTAGGCTGCTAATGACTTAATCGACTTCACGAATATCGACACGCAGCTCTTTCGGCACTTCGAAAACAATGTTTTCTTCACGACCTTCCAGCGGAATGGCTTCACCACCGCCCAGTTGCTGTAAACGTGCGACTACATTCTGCACCAGAATATCCGGAGCCGATGCGCCCGCAGTTACGCCAACGCAGTTCACACCTTTTACCCACTCTTCCTGGATATCTTTCGCATCGTCAATTAAAAACGCGCGTTTGCCCATACGCTGGGCCAGTTCCGCCAGACGGTTGGAGTTGGAAGAGTTTTTCGAACCAACCACCAGTACTACTTCCGCCTGTTCTGCCAGAGCGCGTACCGCTTCCTGACGGTTAGTGGTGGCGTAGCAGATATCATCTTTGCGCGGACCAACAATTTTCGGGAAGCGTTTACGCAGCGCATCGATCACATCAGACGTGTCATCCACCGACAGCGTAGTTTGGGTCATAAAGGAGAGTTTCTCTTCGTTTTTGACCGTCAGTTTCCACACATCGTCTGGCGATTCGACCAGATACATTCCCCCTTCAGGGTTGCTGTACTGCCCCATCGTCCCTTCTACTTCCGGGTGCCCGGCGTGACCGATAAGAATAGATTCTTCGCCACGACGGCTGGCACGGGCGACTTCCATATGCACTTTGGTCACCAGTGGACAGGTAGCGTCAAATACCGTCAAATCACGGCTTTTCGCTTCGTTACGTACCGCCTGAGAAACACCGTGTGCGGAGAAGATCAGGATCGCACCGTCCGGCACTTCGCTGATCTGCTCAATAAAGATAGCCCCACGCTCGCGCAGGCTATCGACCACGTAGCGGTTATGCACTACTTCGTGACGGACATAAATTGGTGCGCCGTAAATGGCCAGCGCGTTTTCAACAATGCTGATAGCGCGGTCTACCCCGGCACAAAAACCACGTGGGTTGGCCAACAGGATCTGCATGTTACGCCTCCAGTGCCGGATCGATTTCCAGCACTTCAATATCAAAATGAACGGTCTGCCCGGCCAGCGGATGATTGAAATCAACGGTAATGGAGTCGCCGTTAATTTCGCGGATCACGCCAGGCATCTCACTGCCATCCATTGCGGTAAAAAGCATGATTGCACCAATTTCTGGCTCGCCTGCATCCATAAACTCACGGCGGGAGAAGTACTGAATCAGGTCCGGTGACGGCACGCCAAACGCCGCATCTGGCTCCAGCGAGAAGGTGGTTTTATCGCCCACTTTCAGCCCCAGCAGGTGTTGCTCCAGACCTTCGGAGAGAGAAGCATCGCCCAGGCGGAACAGCGCCGGTTTACCGTTGTTGCGGGTAGACTCGGCGGTAGTGCCATCGTCGAGTTTTAGCGTGAAGTGCACCAGGACGGCGCTATTGCTCTGTACAGATTCAGACATGCAGGTTTGCTCTTATATTTTGAGGATTTTTGCCGGATGCGGCCTACGATTTCACAGCAATCTGTAGGCCGGATAAGATGCGTCAGCATCGCATCCGGCAGGGTTTATTATTGTTTTTTCGCTTTCGAAGGTAAAAAACCTTCCAGCACAATCAGTGCCGCACCGACACAGATAGCAGTATCGGCGAGGTTGAAGGTGGCGAAGTGCCAGTCGCCGACGTAGAAGTCGATCATATCGACAACGAAGCCGTGCCACAGGCGGTCGAACAGGTTACCCAGCGCGCCGCCAATAATCAGCGCGTAAGCGATATTGTTCAGCTTCTGCGTGGCCTTCGAGCGATACATCATCACTACCAGAATCACGCTAATACCAATCGCAATACCGGCAAAGAACCAACGCTGCCAGCCGCCGCTATCGGCAAGGAAACTAAACGCCGCGCCATAGTTACGCGCATAATGCAGATTAAGCGACGGGAACAGCGGGACCGTATCCCCCAGAGCAAAGTTCTGGAGGATCAGGTACTTGCTGCCCAGATCGATAATCAGCACGACTACCACCAGCCACAGCCAGCGTAGCCCTGTTGAACAGATCGATTGACTCATCAGGCAAACTTACGTTTTTCACCGTCACCGGCGACGTTGCTGACACAGCGGCCGCAGATTTCTGCGTGTTCCGCTACCTTGCCGACATCCTGGGTGTAGTGCCAGCAGCGTGGGCACTTCTCACCTTCGGCTTTACTCAACGCGACTTTCAGCCCTTTGAGTACTTCGCTCTGCTGAGCATCAGCAGGGGCGTCGTTATAGTCTGCAACGGTAGCGCCGGAGGTCAACAGGACAAATCGTAATTCATCGCCCAGCGCGGTCAGTTTCGCCGCCAGTTCCGGTTCTGCATACAAGGTTACTGCCGCTTCCAGCGAGCCACCCACTTTCTTGTCAGCACGCGCTTGCTCAATGACTTTGTTCACTTCACCGCGCACTTTCAACAGCTCGTCCCAGAACGCATCGTTCATCGCTTCACTGTCTGCCAGACCAAACAGACCTTCGTACCATTCGCCGGTGAAGACGTATTTTTCACGTTCGCCCGGCAGGTAGCCCCACACTTCATCAGCAGTGAAGGAGAGGATTGGTGCCATCCAGCGAACCAGCGCTTCTGCGATGTGATACAGCGCAGTCTGGCAGCTACGACGTGCCACGCTGTCCGCTTTCGCGGTGTACTGGCGGTCTTTGATGATGTCGAGGTAGAAGGAACCCATCTCAACGGAGCAGAAGCGCATCAGACGCTGTACCACTTCGTGGAAATCGTATGCTTCGTATGCCTTGAGGATGTCTTCCTGTGCCGCTTTTGCACAACCTACGGCCCAGCGATCCAGTACTACCATCTCTTCCGGTTTCACCATATCTTTTGCCGGATCGAAACCGTTCAGGTTTGCCAGCAGGAAGCGCGCGGTGTTACGGATACGACGATAGCTGTCGGCAGCACGTTTCAGGATCTCGTCAGAAACAGCCATTTCACCGGTGTAGTCAGTTGATGCCACCCACAGACGCAGAATATCCGCGCCGAGTTTGTTCATCACGTCCTGCGGCGAAACGGTGTTGCCGATAGATTTAGACATCTTGCGACCCTGACCATCTACGGTAAAGCCGTGGGTCAGTACCTGACGATACGGCGCTTTGCCTTTCATCGCGGTAGAGATCATCAGAGAAGACATGAACCAGCCACGGTGTTGGTCAGAACCTTCCAGATACATGTCCGCTGCGTGACCGGCAAATTCCGGACGCACGTCAACAACGGAAGAGTGGGTAGATCCGGAGTCAAACCATACGTCCAGCGTATCCGGCACTTTCACGTACTGGTCAGCTTCGTCGCCGAGGATCTCTTTCGCATCGAGATCCCACCACGCCTGGATGCCATCAATTTCAACGCGTTTTGCCACTTCTTCCATCAGTTCGAGGGTACGCGGATGCAGCTCTTCCGTGTCTTTGTGCACGAACAGTGACATCGGTACGCCCCAGGTGCGCTGACGGGAGATACACCAGTCAGGACGGTTAGCAACCATCGACTCGATACGCGCCTGGCCCCAGTCCGGGATCCACTGCACGCCTTTGATCTCTTTCAGTGACTGCGCACGCAGACCTTTCTGATCCATGCTGACGAACCACTGCGGCGTCGCGCGGAAGATGATCGGCGTTTTGTGACGCCAGCAGCACGGATAGCTGTGCTGCATTTTCTCAACGTGCAGCAGCGCGCCTTTTTCCTGTAGCAGCGCAACGACGATGTCGTTCGCTTTGAAGACGTTAACGCCATCCAGCGTCGGGTAAGTACCCGGCAGATAAGTACCGTCCGGGCCAACCGGGTTAGCGGTTTCCAGACCATATTTCTGACCGATCACATAGTCGTCCGGGCCGTGGCCAGGCGCGGTGTGAACGGCACCGGTACCGGCATCCAGCGTAACGTGATCGCCAAGAATTGCCGGAACGTCGAAGCCCATAAACGGATGGGTAAAGCGCAGCAGCTCCAGCTCCGCACCTTTTACCGTGCCGAGAATGGTGTAATCGGTAACGCCGATACGCTGCATTACGCTTTCAACCAGATCTTTCGCCAGAATCACAGCCTGACCGTCGATCTGCACCAGCGCATAGTCGAAATCCGGTGCAATGGAGATTGCGCGGTTGGCAGGCAGAGTCCACGGCGTGGTGGTCCAGATCACCAGCGAGATTGGGCCGTTAACGTTGCTTACGGCAAATTTTGCTTTCAGCGCATCCTGATCGACCGCCTGGAAAGCGACGTCAATGGACGGAGAAGTTTTGTCGTAATACTCAACTTCCGCTTCTGCCAGTGCAGAACGGCAGTCAACGCACCAGTGCACCGGCTTCGCGCCTTTGTGCAGGTGACCGTTGCCGATGATTTTGCCCAGCGCGCGGATGATATTGGCTTCAGTTTTGAAGTCCATAGTCAGGTACGGGTGCGACCAGTCGCCCAGCACGCCCAGACGGATAAAGTCTTTGCGCTGACCATCAACCTGGGTCGCAGCGTATTCGCGGCACTTAGCGCGGAACTCGGCGGCGGTGAATTTCTCACCCGGCTTGCCGTATTCTTGCTCTACTTTCAGCTCGATCGGCAGACCGTGGCAGTCCCAGCCAGGCACATACGGCGAGTCATAACCGGAAAGCCCTTTGGACTTCACGATAATGTCTTTCAGAATCTTGTTAACCGAGTGACCAATATGAATGCTGCCATTCGCATAAGGAGGGCCATCATGCAGAATGAAGGTTTTTTTGCCTTTTTTAGCCGCACGGATGATGCCGTACAGATCATCATCAGTCCAACGCGCCAGCATTCCCGGTTCGCGCTTGGCGAGATCGCCACGCATCGGGAACCCTGTTTCCGGCAAATTCAGGGTTGATTTATAGTCACTCATCAGATTCTCGGTTCCGTATTTCGGTTTGATTACATAACAGGCTTAAGCCGGTTTTGTTAGCCCAAAAAATTCGCGGGCGGTTAATTCATCACGCGCAATCTGCGCTTTCAGTTCGTCCAGCGACGCAAATCGCTGCTCATTGCGTATTTTTTTACGCAGCACTACTTGTATATGGCGACCGTAAAGGTCCATTGCAACATCTAACAAATGCACTTCCAGCTGCTGGCGAATACCGGCAACCGTTGGGCGTGTTCCGATGTTTGCAACGCCGGGTAACGGCTTTTCACCGAGGCCCAGCACTTCTACCGCATAAACCCCTTTCACCGGGGAAACCTGACGGCGCAGCGGTACATTCGCCGTCGGGAAACCTATAGTGCGCCCTAATTCATCACCGTGGACCACACGCCCGGAGATGGCAAACGGGTGTCCCAGTAAACTTTCTGCCAGAGCCAGATTGTCATCCGCCAGCGCCTGACGTACAGCGGTACTGCTGATGCGCACGCCACCTTCGCAAAAAGTTTGCGTACTGGTGATATCGAAGCCGTATTCCGCGCCAGCTTTCTGTAATAACAAGAAATCGCCTTCACGACCAGCGCCAAAGCGGAAATCATCACCTACGGCAAGAAATTTTACGCGCAAATGCTTCACCAGAAGATCGCTGATGAAATTTTGCGCGGTTAACGCCGCGAAACGCCTGTCGAAACGCACGCACAGCACGTAATCAACGCCGCACTCAGCAAGGTAACGCAGTTTTTCCCGCAGCCGGGTCAGCCGTGCCGGGGCTTTATCGGTAGCAAACAGTTCCAGTGGTTGAGGTTCAAAAAGCATCACCATCACCGGTAAGTTGCGCTTGCGCCCTTCTTCCTGCAAGCCCTGTAACAGCGCGCGATGACCGCGATGCACGCCATCGAAATTACCAATAGTCAGCACACACCCTTCTTGCGGGGCCTGGCTGAGATTATGTATGCCGCGTATCAGCTTCATGTCTGGCTCAAAACAGTGAAAATCGTCCGAGTATACCTTGTACAGCGGTCAAGGTTAACCGGCGATTGAGTACCGAAATCAGAAAGAAGTGGCTTTTCATTGCCATGGCGCAAATTACGGGAAGAAACAGACTGCCTGCTGCAATTTTTATCGCGGAAAAGCTGTATTCACACCCCGCAAGCTGGTAGAATCCTGCGCCATCACTACGTAACGAGTGCCGGCACATTAACGGCGCTTATTTGCACAAATCCATTGACAAAAGAAGGCTAAAAGGGCATATTCCTCGGCCTTTGAATTGTCCATATAGAACACATTTGGGAGTTGGACCTTGGCTAATATCAAATCAGCTAAGAAGCGCGCCATTCAGTCTGAAAAGGCTCGTAAGCACAACGCAAGCCGTCGCTCTATGATGCGTACTTTCATCAAGAAAGTATACGCAGCTATCGAAGCTGGCGACAAAGCTGCTGCACAGAAAGCATTTAACGAAATGCAACCGATCGTGGACCGTCAGGCTGCTAAAGGTCTGATCCACAAAAACAAAGCTGCACGTCATAAGGCTAACCTGACTGCACAGATCAACAAACTGGCTTAATCGCCTGTTGTTGTCAGCTTTGTAAAAAAACCCGCTCTGGCGGGTTTTTTTATGTCCACCTGCAGGCCAAAATTCGGCCTGCAAAGTACAAATGTTTATTTTGAAGCTGGAGTAAACAGCGCTGAGTAATCTGTATTGCAAATACGCTGTACTGCAGGATGCTGAATCATCCTTTCGGCGAAAATAGCGTGGTACTCTTCCATCACGTTCTCAACGCGGCCTATCTCCACAACCGAATCATCGTTATAGAAATCATTAGCGTAAAGCGAAGGTGCAACGAAAATAGCGTTATGCGTCGCCCCAAAGGCTTTCATCAACGCAGCATCATCAAACTCACCCAAGATTTCGACGTTCAAGCCCTGGGAGTTAAACCAGTTTAATAGCTTACGCCCCAACATTGAGCGACGCCCCGGAATAAGTAAACGGCGCTCTTCAAGACAGGCAGGAAACGGTTTTTCTGGCAGTGGATTAGTACACCAAAAACTGATACCACACTCGCCTATCTTCATGGAAAACAGACCTTCCTGCTGAGTGGAATCGATCGGACAGTCAGAGATGATCATATCCAGTTTATGCTGACTCAACTGCTCCAATAGCATCTCATGCGTCGATTCAAAACAGCGCAGATGGATCTGCTCTTCCTCCACCACTGCTGCATTCAGCACACTGCTGACCAGGCGCTTCGACAACGCATCGGCAACACCGACGTCAAACAGTAAGTTAGACTCTTTGCGATAGTTCACAATATCCAACATTTCCTGGCTTAATGTGAACATTTTGTCAGCATAACGGAAAACTAACTCTCCCAACTCGCTGGGCTCAAGGCCGCGCCCTTTACGTTTGAACAGTTTTCCCTGCAAGCGTTCTTCCAGCGCCTTAATCTGACCGGTAATGGTTTGTGGCGTTAAGTAAAGTGCCTCAGCCGCACCAACCACCGAACCTTCTTTATACACATGCCAGAAATAATAAAGATGGTTGTAATTCATATGAGACATTCTTTTTTCTCTCCCTGATATGTACCACAAAGGGAGCCGATCATGGCTCCCTGCTCTCTTGTACCGATCATGTCGTCGCGTTTAAACGAAGACGTAACCAGCTATAACCAATTAGCGCCGAAAGTAGTGAACCGATTAATATTCCCAGTTTCGCCCAGTTAATCAATTCTGGATCAACACTGCCGAAAGCCAGGCTGGCAATAAAGATCGACATGGTGAAGCCAATGCCACACAAAATGCCCACCGCCATAATTTGCGAAAAATGTGTCCCTTCTGGCAAATGCGCCAGTTTAAGACGCAAGGAAAGCCAGCAAAACAAGCTGATCCCCAAAGGTTTACCGATTAACAACCCGGCGATGATCCCCAGAGGCAATACCGAAGTCAGCCCATTAACAGTGACGCCTTGTAACGAAACACCGGCGTTGGCAAAAGCAAACAATGGCAGAATCAAATAAGCAACCCATGGATGAAGAACATGCTCCAGACGTTTTGCGGGAGACCGTCCATGCTTCTCTTTCAAGGGGATAAAGAAACCGACAATAACGCCTGCTAACGTCGCATGTACGCCTGATTTCAGAACGGCAGTCCACAAGACCACGCCAACCAGTATGTAAACACCTGTACGACGAACCCCACAAAGATTAAGCGCCGCCAATACCGCAATGGCGCAAGCCGCAACACCCAGTGACGCCATCGACAGGTCATTGGTGTAAAACAGTGCGATGATAATGATAGCGCCCAGATCATCGATAATTGCCAACGCCATCAAAAAGATTTTCAACGCCAGCGGTACACGGCTACCCAGCAAAGCAAGTACACCAAGAGCAAATGCGATATCTGTAGCCGCAGGAATTGCCCAACCCTCACGAGTAATGGGATCTGAATAGTTAAATGCCAGATAAAGCAGTGCCGGGACAATCATCCCACCAATCGCCGCTATCACTGGAAATGCTGCCTGGCGCAAACTCGCCAGAGAACCTTGCAACAGTTCACGTTTGACTTCTAAGCCGACCAATAAGAAAAACACTGCCATAAGTGCATCGTTAATCCATAACAGCATGTTTTTATTGATCTCAAGGGCTCCCACCCGCAACTGTACTGGGGTCTCCAGAAAGTCGTGATACCATCCACTGGTTGCTCCGCTATTCGCCATTATCATTGCCAATACTGCGGCAATGATAAGTATGATGCCCCCCGAGGCATCGCTACTGAAAAATCGATGTAGATGTTTCACTTTTTCTTCTCTCTTCACCGTGAACACTTCGTTATTTCTATATTACACCGATCAACAAATCGCTAAAATTAGATTATTTATGGCTTTTAATTCGGATAATTCGAGTTTTATGAGCAATTTCACTCATAAGTCATTCACGTATTGTATGTATTGTACTGTCTGAAAAAGATTAATCTTAAGAATATTGGATAAAAATGATCATGCCTTGAAAACGCTTTGCATAATGGGGAATTCGCGCATGTTCAGCCTGCTCACGCGAAAGTCCGACGAGATACAAATAATCTTTTGAAAAACAAAGAAATTAAAAATAATTCTTCATTTTTGCGTAGTGCTTTCAGGAAACAGAAAGGAGTAAGTAAGGGGAAATTAAAAGCGCTGTATAATAGCGGCGGGTGCTTGAGGCTGTCTGTCTCAGGCATTAGCTGAACGGCAGATAGAGAAAAGCCCCGAGTGATATTTTACCATCAACCCGAGGCCCCCTATATGCTGAACACATGTAGAGTGCCTCTTACTGACCGTAAGGTCAAGGAGAAGAGAGCAATGAAGCAGCATAAGGCGATGATAGTCGCTCTGATCGTCATCTGTGTCACCGCCGTAGTGGCGGCGCTGGTAACGAGAAAAGACCTCTGTGAGGTTCACATCCGAACTGGCCAGACGGAGGTTGCTGTTTTCACGGCTTACGAATCCGAGTAAGAGCAACGGCGGGGAGTGATCCCCGCCACTTTACAGGTGCTCGCATATCTTCAACGCACCCTGTTTTTTTACCTGGCCTGCCCACGGGCAGGCTTTTTGGGGAGGTTAGCGAGTCAGGTCGTCAAAAAACTTCTTCACACCATCAAAGAAGCTCTTTGAGCGCGGACTGTTGTGCTCACCGGTTGGACCACCAAAGCTTTCTTGCAGCTCTTGCAGCAGCTGTTTCTGCTTCTCGTTCAGGCCTACCGGTGTTTCGACGACAACGCGGCACAGCAAATCACCCTGTGCGCCGCCGCGGACAGACTTCACGCCTTTACCGCGCATACGGAACAGCTTACCGGTCTGGGTTTCGCCGGGCACTTTCAGTTTGACGCGGCCATCAAGGGTCGGTACTTCGATTTCGCCACCCAGCGCCGCCATAGCGAAGTTGATCGGGACTTCGCAATACAGGTTGTTGCCTTCACGCTCGAAAATCGGGTGCTGTTTAACCTGAACCTGAACGTACAGATCGCCTGCCGGTGCGCCATGCTCGCCCGCTTCACCTTCGCCCGCAAGACGGATGCGGTCTCCAGTGTCCACCCCTGCCGGAATTTTAACGGACAGCGTTTTGCTGCGCTCAACACGACCATGACCATGACATTTGTTGCACGGATCTTTGATCAGCGTACCGCGGCCCTGACAGTGTGGACAGGTCTGCTGCACGGCAAAGAAGCCCTGGCGCATCTGCACCTGACCAGAACCATGACAGGTCGGACAGGTTTGCGGCTGTGTACCTGGTTTTGCACCGCTACCGTGGCAAACGTCACACTCTTCCAGAGTCGGAATGCGGATCTCTTTGGTCACGCCACGTACAGCTTCTTCGAGGGTGAGCTCCATGTTATAGCGTAAATCAGCACCGCGCGCCGCACGTTGACGACCACGCCCGCCGCCAAAAATATCGCCGAAAACGTCACCAAAAATATCGCTGAAGTCCGCGCCGCCGCCAAAACCGCCGCCGCCCATGCCGCCTTGCTCAAACGCAGCATGACCATACTGATCGTATGCCGCACGTTTTTGCGAGTCGGTCAGAACCTCATAAGCTTCCTTGATCTCTTTAAATTTCGCCTCGGCCTCTTTGTCACCCTGGTTACGGTCCGGGTGGTATTTCATGGCCAGGCGTTTGTAGGCCTTTTTGATTTCACGCTCTTCCGCTGTTTTGGAAACGCCTAAAATCTCGTAATAATCTTGCTTAGCCATCTTTTTTGATTTGCCCCTAGATGAATGCACGGGCGGAGAGGAAATTCCTCTTCGCCCGTGTCAGTATAATTACCCGTTTATAGGGCGATTATTTTTTGTCTTTGACTTCTTCAAATTCAGCGTCGACAACATCGTCATCTTTCGCGTTGTTTGCAGAAGCATCAGCACCGGCAGTCTGCTGCTGGGCATGTTGCTGCTGGGCGATTTCCATCAGTTTCTGGGAAACCTGTGCCAGTTCCTGCATTTTCGCTTCGATAGCGGCTTTGTCTTCACCTTTCAGAGCAGTTTCCAGTGCAGTCAGCGCAGACTCGATAGCAGTTTTGTCGTCAGCCGGCAGTTTGTCGCCTGCTTCTTCAACCTGCTTACGGGTGCTGTGCAGCAGATGGTCGCCCTGGTTGCGGGTCTGTACCAGCTCTTCAAACTTACGGTCAGCTTCGGCGTTCGCTTCTGCGTCGCGTACCATTTTCTGGATTTCATCTTCGTTCAGACCAGAAGAAGCCTTGATGGTGATCTTCTGCTCTTTACCGCTGTTTTTGTCTTTCGCGGAAACGTGCAGGATACCGTCAGCATCGATATCGAAGGTAACTTCGATCTGCGGCATACCGCGCGGTGCCGGGTTGATACCATCCAGGTTGAACTGACCCAGAGATTTGTTATCAGCCGCACGTTTACGTTCACCCTGCAGCACATGGATGGTTACCGCAGACTGGTTGTCTTCAGCGGTAGAGAACACCTGGCTGTGCTTGGTCGGGATAGTGGTGTTTTTCGCGATCAGCGTCGTCATCACACCGCCCATGGTTTCGATACCCAGAGACAGCGGGGTAACGTCCAGCAGCAGTACGTCTTTTACGTCACCAGTCAGAACACCACCCTGAACAGCAGCACCGATAGCTACAGCTTCGTCCGGGTTAACGTCTTTACGCGGCTCTTTACCAAAGAATTCAGCAACTTTCTTCTGAACCATTGGCATACGAGTCTGACCACCAACGAGGATAACGTCGTCGATATCAGATACGGACAGGCCAGCGTCCTGCAGTGCAACTTTCAGCGGCTCAATGGAACGGTTTACCAGGTCTTCAACCAGGCTTTCCAGTTTCGCACGAGTCACTTTGATGTTCATGTGTTTCGGACCGGTCGCGTCTGCAGTGATATACGGCAGGTTAACGTCGGTCTGCTGAGCGGAAGAAAGTTCGATTTTCGCTTTTTCTGCCGCTTCTTTCAGGCGCTGCATTGCCAGCGGATCGTTGCGCAGGTCAATGCCCTGATCTTTCTTGAATTCTTCAACCAGGTAGTTGATCAGACGGCTGTCGAAGTCTTCACCACCCAGGTGGGTATCACCGTTGGTTGCCAGAACTTCAAAGGTTTTTTCGCCGTCAACTTCGTCGATTTCGATAATAGAAATATCGAAAGTACCACCACCCAGGTCATAAACCGCGATAGTACGGTTGCCAGTACCTTTGTCCAGACCGTAAGCCAGCGCAGCTGCGGTCGGTTCGTTGATGATACGTTTTACTTCCAGACCAGCGATACGGCCTGCGTCTTTGGTTGCCTGACGCTGAGCATCGTTAAAGTATGCCGGTACGGTAATAACAGCTTCAGTTACCGGTTCGCCCAGGTAATCTTCAGCGGTTTTCTTCATTTTTTTCAGCACTTCAGCAGAAATCTGCGGCGGTGCCATTTTCTGGCCTTTAACTTCGACCCAAGCGTCGCCGTTATCAGCAGCAATAATTTTGAACGGCATGATGGAAACATCACGCTGTACTTCTTCGTCCTGGAAGCGGCGGCCAATCAGGCGTTTAATCGCAAACAGGGTGTTTTGCGGGTTTGTCACTGCCTGACGTTTAGCCGGCTGACCAACCAGAGTTTCACCATCCTGGGTATAGGCAATGATAGAAGGCGTGGTGCGATCGCCTTCGGCGTTCTCCAGCACACGCGGAGTGGTGCCATCCATAATCGCTACACAAGAGTTGGTAGTACCCAGGTCGATACCAATAATTTTACCCATCTAAACGTCTCCACTTTATATTCGGTCATCATGTGGTATGAGTCTGTAATAGGGGCGAAACTGACAGTTTCAACTTACCCAATTCGTTTTTTTGCAGACTCACTCATGCGGTTGACTACTAGATGGGGTCGTAACCCACGTCATCAAGGGGGAGAACAAAAAAATTTTTGTTTATTTGCTTATAAAAATGACGTCAGCCAGCAGAATGCATTTTGCACAGTAATCGATTAAGCTAATCTCATCAAAAAAAGTTAATAAAATTAAAATATTAGTGAAATGCAGTTATTAATACCCGCAACCATGAGCTTTCCACGGCGTTGTGGCAGGTATGTTTGACCACCTGCTAATCGCGCCGATCTCCGCCAACCTGTAGCAAAAATTATGCAATTTCCTTCATAAGATCATAGACAGTGCCCTTTTGCCTGATTATTATGCCGCGCCCTGAAATCATTACAGTTATTCAGGGAAATTATTTCACCATTCAATCAATGATGATTCTGAGGAATTATGGGCAACACTAAGTTGGCTAACCCGGCACCGCTGGGCCTGATGGGCTTCGGCATGACCACCATTCTGCTTAACCTGCATAACGTGGGTTTCTTTGCTCTCGACGGTATCATTATCGCCATGGGCATTTTTTACGGCGGTATCGCGCAAATTTTTGCTGGCTTGATGGAGTACAAAAAGGGCAACACCTTTGGCGTAACCGCTTTTACTTCTTATGGTTCTTTCTGGCTGACACTGGTTGCTATTCTGCTGATGCCGAAAATGGGTCTGACAGATGCACCGAACACTCAGTTCCTTGGCGTATATCTGGGGCTCTGGGGTGTGTTTACGCTGTTTATGTTCTTTGGCACGCTGAAAGGCGCACGCGTTTTGCAGTTTGTATTCCTGAGCCTGACTGTACTGTTTGCATTGTTGGCTGTAGGTAACATTGCTGGCAATGAAGCTATTATCCATTTTGCAGGCTGGATTGGCCTGATCTGCGGTGCCAGTGCAATCTATCTGGCAATGGGTGAAGTGCTGAATGAGCAGTTTGGCCGTACCGTTCTGCCGATTGGTGAGTCTCACTAATTGTTTGAATTCCCCCCGCACCGGGGGGATTTTTTATTCTTTAACTTCTCTTCTTGCACTCTTTGGTCTGAATGCCGCAACTACTTCCGCTGCTGTTTCAATGTATGGCCCTTCGAGTAATTGTATGCAGTAAGGCACGCTGGCAAATATCCCCGGTACAAGAACTTTACCTTCAGCATCTTTTACCCCTTCCAGTGTCTCCTGAATAGATTTCGGCTGGCCAGGCAAATTAAGAATCAACGCCTGTTTACGAATGACTCCCACCTGGCGTGAAAGGATCGCTGTCGGCACAAAATGCAAACTAATCTGGCGCATTTGCTCACCAAACCCTGGCATCTCGCGGTCAGCTACTGCCAGTGTTGCATCTGGTGTAACATCACGTCGTGCCGGACCAGTGCCGCCCGTTGTCAGAACCAGATGGCAACTCATTTCATCGACTAGTTCACATAGCGTTTGTTCAATAATAGCCTGCTCATCAGGGATTAAGCGGGTCTCCACTTCAAAAGGAGTGGTTAGTGCAGTTGCCAGCCATGCTTCCAGGGCCGGGATGCCTTTATCCTGGTAGACACCACTGGAGGCGCGATCAGAGATAGACACAAGTCCAATGCGTAAAGTATTCATCAAGATTATTCCGTTTAGACAGTCTCGTTAAACAGAATGATACACTGCGAAGGGAATGACAGACAGGTTTGAGAAGAGGTAGCGTGACCGAATTTACGGTCACGCTAAGTATGATTACAGCAGTTCGCCGATCATTTTTTCCAGTTTTTCCTGGTCAACAGCAAACTTACGAATGCCATCCGCCAGTTTATCTACTGCCATCGGATCCTGGTTGTGTTGCCACAGGAACTCAGATTCAGTGATGCGCTCCGGACGCGCTTTCACTTCGCCAGAGAAGGACAGTTTACGCTCTACCGCACCTTCACTTTCTGCCAGCTCTTTCAACAGTGCTGGGGCAATAGTCAGGCGGTCACAACCAGCCAACTCCAGGATTTCGCCCATGTTACGGAAGCTTGCCCCCATAACGACAGTTTCGTAACCGTGCTCTTTGTAATACTGGTAGATTTCTGAAACAGAAACCACACCCGGATCTTCCGCCGGTGCGTACTCTTTCTTATCGGTATTGGCTTTGTACCAGTCCAGAATACGACCAACAAACGGAGAGATCAGATAAACACCCGCTTCTGCACATGCACGCGCCTGCGCGAAGGAGAACAGCAGAGTCAGGTTACAGTTGATACCTTCTTTTTCCAGTTGCTCAGCGGCGCGGATACCCTGCCAGGTAGATGCCAGCTTGATCAGAATACGATCATTGCTGATGCCTGCATCGTTATAGAGCTTGATCAGGCGTTTAGCTTTGGCAATAGAGGCTTCGGTGTCATAAGAAAGACGCGCATCAACTTCTGTAGAGATGCGTCCTGGTACCAGTTTAAGGATCTCAAGCCCAATGTTTACCGCCAGTTTGTCGGTAGCATCAACGATTTGCTGAGCACGATCACTGCTCTGCTGCTTAGCCCATGCAACAGCATCATCAATCAACTTGCGGTATTCAGGGATCTGAGCTGCGTTGAGAATGAGAGAAGGGTTGGTTGTGGCATCCTGCGGCTGATACAGCTTCATTGCCGCGATATCTCCGGTGTCGGCCACTACAGTTGTGTACTGACGAAGGGAGGTCAATTTGTCCGTCATGATAGTATTTCTCTTTAAACAGCTTGTTAGGGGGATGTAACCGGTCTGCCCCCGATGATATCACGACATCGTGACATCGCAACCGCAGACAATGCGCTGCACACTCCACGAAAGACATCAACTTTTCTGACTCGACGTTGATATCACCCGCCTTTATGAATGACGACCTCATGTATGATAGCGCCGATTAAGTCATGCCTCAGGGTATATACTGTTAATCAGTTGATAACGTTAACACAGGATAGTTCTGGCGTACCGGCAGTAAGAGGGATGTTAATGCCTGATTTTTTCTCATTTATTAATAGTATTCTCTGGGGTTCGGTCATGATCTACCTGCTCTTTGGGGCAGGTTGCTGGTTTACGTGGCGTACCGGATTCGTTCAGTTTCGTTATATCCGCCAGTTTGGCAAAAGTCTGAAAAATAGTCTTTATCCGCAATCCGGGGGCTTAACCGCTTTTCAGGCACTCTGTACCAGCCTCGCTGCGCGCATAGGGAGTGGTAACCTTGCTGGCGTAGCGCTGGCTATCACCACTGGCGGCCCCGGCGCAATCTTTTGGATGTGGGTCGTTGCCTTCCTGGGAATGGCGACATCTTTTGCCGAGTGTTCTCTCGCGCAGCTCTATAAAGAGCGTGACCGTAACGGGCAATTTCGTGGTGGCCCGGCATGGTATATGGCACGAGGCCTCGGGATGCGTTGGATGGGCGTGTTGTTTGCCGTCTTTCTGTTGATTGCTTATGGGCTAATCATTAACGGTGTGCAGGCTAATTCGGTTTCCCGGGCGTTGCATTTTGCATTTGATTTCCCGCCTCTGATCAGCGGCGTGGCACTTGCAGTACTGATGCTGTTGGCTGTGTTGCGAGGGATACAAGGCGTAGCCCGTCTGATGCAATGGTTTATACCCGTCGTGGCGTTGATCTGGATACTTGCCAGCGTGGTGATTTGCCTCATGAATATTGAGCAGATTCCAGCGATCCTGTTAACGATTATTAAATGTGCATTCGGCTGGCAGGAAGCTGCCGGAGGCGTTGCGGGTTATACCCTAAGTCAGGCAATTACCAGTGGTTTCCAGCGTGGTATGTTTTCTAACGAAGCGGGTATGGGTTCTACACCAAATGCTGCCGCCGCAGCTGCATCGTGGCCCCCCCACCCTGCTGCTCAGGGTATCGTGCAAATGATCGGCATTTTTATCGATACCCTGGTAGTGTGTAGCGCAACAGCAATGCTGGTTTTGCTGGCAGGTCACGGTACGCCATTTGCGCCAATAGAAGGTATTCATCTTGTGCAGAAAGCTATGACTGTACTGGTAGGTGAATGGGGCGCCAGTTTTGTAGCGATTATCGTGATCCTGTTTGCCTTCAGCTCTATTGTCGCGAATTATATTTATGCAGAAAACAATCTCTATTTCTTGCATCTGGATAATCCAACTGCGATATGGGGGCTGCGTATAGCAACCTGCTGCACAGTGATTTTAGGCACAGTGATGAGCTTTCCCTTAATGTGGCAGCTGACCGATATCATTATGGCCTGTATGGCGATCACTAACCTGACGGCAATTCTGCTGCTTTCCCCCGTGGTGCACACTATTGCCAGTGATTATCTGCGACAGCGCAAACTTGGTGTGCGTCCAACGTTCGATCCAATGCGCTACCCGGATATTGAACAGCAGCTCTCCCCGGACGCCTGGGATGAAGTACCACGAGAGTAATTGCAACTATCGATCAATTGATCCTGTTTTTTTGCTAAAGTCGCCTTAAATTTCCTGCAAGGACTGGATATGTTGATTCTTATTTCACCTGCAAAAACTCTCGATTATCAAAGCCCATTGGCTACCACGCGCTTCACGCTGCCGGAGCTGTTAGATCACTCCCAGCAACTCATTCATGAAGCCCGTAAACTTTCTGCTCCACAAATTAAAAAGCTGATGAATATCAGCGACAAGCTTGCTGATCTCAATGCCACTCGTTTTCATGACTGGCAGCCAAATTTCACACCGGAAAATGCCCGTCAGGCTATTCTGGCATTTAAAGGCGACGTCTATACCGGTTTGCAAGCCGAGACGTTCAGTGAAGAAGATTTCGATTTTGCCCAACAGCATTTACGCATGCTTTCTGGTCTATACGGCGTATTGCGCCCACTGGATTTAATGCAACCTTATCGCCTGGAAATGGGGATCCGCCTTGAAAATGCAAAAGGTAAAGATCTCTATCAATTTTGGGGCGATGTGATTACCCATAAATTGAACGAAGTTATTGACGCGCAAGGCATACGTTTTGTTATTAATTTGGCGTCAGATGAATACTTCAAATCCGTGAAGCCAAAAAAAATCAATGCCGAACTGATTAAACCGGTCTTCCTCGACGAGAAAAACGGTAAATTTAAAGTGATCAGTTTTTACGCTAAGAAAGCGCGTGGCCTGATGAGTCGTTTTATTATTGATAATCGCCTGACGAAGCCAGAACAGTTAAAGGACTTTAATCGCGAAGGTTATTTCTTTGATGAAGAAGCGTCTGCAAATGGCGAGTTGGTGTTTAAACGTCACGAACAATAAGAATAACGCTACGCAAGTAGCGCTATTCCAGGTGAATTAACGATGGCCTCTGCCTGGCCCGTGGTCGCCGCGATGATCATTATGATGCTTATTAGGTTTGTGATGACGTGGCGGCGGCGGTGCATGTCGATGCCAACGATTTCCCCGCCATTCATAGTGTTTATTCCACCAGCCGTGGTCACGCCAGTAACCACCATCCCAGTAATAACCGCGATTATCTCGATCACCAATCTGTAATTTTACTGCCGGAACAAGGGTAATTTCTGCCGCCTGAACAGCCAAGGGAGCTACCAGCATCATGGAGAGTGCAAGAAGCACTGGCTTCAAAAGTTTCATAGGTTACTCCTGTTATTACTGCCCGTTATGGGTCGATAACAGGAGAGTACACCAGCGGAACGAGGGTTGTTATTATCCGCAATCCCAATCTGTAAGTTACCGCATTTATTGAGAATTCCTCCTTTTTACCTGTCGATTTCCTCCATATTTTCTGCACATTTGATGTAAAAATGCCGGAATAGACACGGTCAGGTCTATTCCGGCGAAGAACGTTAAACGCGTTCCATCATCAGCTTACGCAGCGCGGCAAAATCGGCTGGCAGATTATGCGAAAGCAATGGCAAGTCAGCGCGTTCCGCCAGTTCTTTTGGTAGATCCAACGTTGTACCAAGAATCTCTTCAACGCTTTCTTTAAATTTCGCCGGATGCGCAGTTCCCAGGAACAAGCCATACTCTCCTGGATTTAACTGGTCACGCAGCGCACGGTAAGCCACAGCGGCATGTGGTTCAGAGGTATAACCCAGAACCTGGAGCTCGCGCATAGTCTGTCGGGTAGTTTCATCATCTACCGCCGCATAACCCAGCTCTTTCAGTTGCCAGATTTTACGCCGGAACAGTTCTTCTACGCGCGGCCAGTTGTTCGGCTGGCTAACATCCATCGCGTTAGATAACGTCGCCTGGGTAGCATTTGGCAACCATTTACCCTCTTTCAGGAAACGTGGCACCGTATCGTTTACGTTGGTCGCGGCGATAAAACGTTTTACTGGCAAACCGAGTGATTTCGCCAACAGACCAGCAGTCAAATCACCAAAATTGCCACTGGGTACAGAGATCACCAGCTGATTGCGCGCCTCTTGAGGTAACTGGGCGACAGCTTCGAAGTAATAGCAGATTTGCGCCAGCAAGCGGCTGATGTTAATAGAATTTGCTGAATTTAGCCCCAGCGCGACTTTCAGCTCTTCGTCATCAAACGCCTGCTTCACTAGTGCCTGACAGGCATCGAAATCGCCGTCAATGGCGACAGTTTCAATATTGCCCCCCAACGTACAGAACAATTTTTCTTGTAGTGGGCTGATTTTGCCGCGCGGGTAAAGGATGACAACTTTCACATTTGGCAAACCATAGAACGCATGGGCCACTGCAGCCCCAGTATCGCCAGAAGTCGCAGTCAGGATGGTGACTGGTTTGTCGCCTGCGATATGCGTCAACATTTGCGCCATAAAGCGCCCGCCGAAATCTTTAAACGCCAGTGTCGGCCCATGGAAGAGTTCCAGACAACCAACATCTTTTTCCACCTTACTCACCGGTGCCGGGAACGCAAATGCCGCTCGTACACGTTCTTCAAGGATTTCATTGGGAATTTCATCACCAATGAAAGCGGAAAGAATCTTTGCGCTACGTGGCACAAAATCCTGTTCCAGCATTTCGTCGATTTGCGTCAGGCTAAATTCTGGCAGCTCGTGCGGAAAAAATAACCCCTGGTTTTTGCCCAGCCCTTGTGTAACAGCTTGCGCAAAACTGACCTGTTCGTTGTGATCTTTCAGATTATAAAGTTTCATCGATTATTCCAGTACCCGTGCGCCCGCCGTATCCAGCCGGCAAATATGAACAAAGCCTTCCTGATTTTGCAGATAATTTTTTGCCAGCCACTCCGCAACACGCTGCGCAGTATCCGGTTTATCACACAACGCGAATAACGTTGGGCCAGAACCGGAGATACCGCTCGCCACTGCGCCAATTTCCGCCACCGCCTGACGGGCCTGACTAAAGCCAGGCAGCAAGCGTTCGCGATACGGCTCAGCGATGACATCTTTCATTAATTTCGCAGCCAAAAGTGGCTGACGTGAATAACAGGCATGGATAAAGCCCGCCAGATGCCGCCCGTGGGCAATACAATCCTGACGGCGATACTGTGCCGGAAGTATCGCCCGCGCTTCGGCCGTTGACACTTTGATTCCCGGATAAGCCAACACCCACAACCACTCGTCGAAACCTGGAACTTGTTGGCTGATGATGCCATTTTCTTCGATCATCAGTTGCATCCCACCGAGAAAACATGGCGCGACATTATCGTAATGAATACTGCCGGAAATACGACCTTCCAGCTCCCCCATGATCGCCAGCAGGCGTGTATCATTAAGCGGTTTGCCGCAATATTCGTTCATCGCGACCAGCGCCGCGACCACGGAACAAGCACTTGAACCTAAGCCCGAACCGATCGGCATATTTTTTTCCAGGGTCATTGCCACTGGAATTTGTTTACCCAGTTCCTGGCAAAAACGTTCCCAGCACTGATAAACGATGTTTTCACGTGGCTTTGATGGAAGCTTGCTGGCGAAACGCCCCAGATTCTGCAAACTGAAACTGTCCGCAGCTTCAACGCCGACGACATCTCCTAACAATGAACCATCGATTGGCGTAACAGCCGCTCCCAGCACGTCGAATCCCACGCTCATATTGGCACTGGAAGCTGGGGCATAAACTCTAACCATTTCAGACTCCTAACTTCCATGAAAGGGTACGCAGCAGGTCCGCGAAAACTCCGGCGGCTGTAACATCGTTACCTGCACCGTAACCGCGCAATACCAACGGCAGTGGTTGGTAATAATGGGTATAGAAAGCCAGCGCATTCTCGCCATTCTTCACTTTAAACAGCGGATCGTTGCCATCAACATCGGCAATTTTCACCCGACATACGCCGTCTTCTTCGATATTGCCAACATAACGTAATACTTTGCCCTCATCACGGGCTTTTGCCACCCGAGCAGCAAAGGCGTCATCGAGTTGTGACAGATTCGCCATAAATGCAGGAACATCGCCTTCAGCATCGAAACCTTGTGGCAGTACGGGCTCAATCACGATATCTGACAGTTCCAGTTCACGTCCGGTTTCACGAGCGAGGATCAACAATTTACGCGCAACATCCATACCCGAAAGATCGTCTCGTGGATCTGGCTCGGTATAGCCCATTTCCCGTGCCAGTGTAGTCGCCTCAGAGAAACTCATTCCTTCATCCAGCTTACCGAATATGAAAGAGAGTGAGCCGGAAAGAATGCCAGAAAAATGCAGTAACTCATCCCCTGCATTCAGCAGGTTTTGTAAGTTTTCTATAACGGGTAAGCCTGCCCCTACGTTGGTGTCGTAGAGGAATTTACGTCGGGATTTTGCTGCGGCATAACGCAGTTGATGGTAGTAGTCCATCGACGAAGTGTTGGCCTTTTTGTTTGGCGTCACCACATGGAAACCTTCGCGCAGGAAGTCAGCATACTGATCCGCAACCGCCTGGCTGGAGGTACAGTCAACAATTACCGGATTAAGCAGATGATATTCTTTCACCAGGCGAATTAAGCGCCCTAAATTAAACGGCTCTTTCGCCTGGGCCAGTTCCGCCTGCCAGTTCTCAAGATTTAGGCCATGAACGTTAGTCAACAGCGCTTTGGAGTTGGCAACACCACAAACGCGTAAATCGATATGTTTACTCTTAAGCCAGGATTGTTGACGTTTTAATTGCTCAAGCAATGCGCCACCAACGCCACCCACACCAATGACGAACACTTCAATCACTTGATCAGTATTGAACAGCATCTGATGCGTAACACGCACACCAGTAGTGACATCATCGTTATTGACTACCACTGAAATGGAGCGCTCAGAAGATCCCTGAGCAATCGCAACAATATTGATATTGGCGCGCGCCAGAGCAGCAAAGAATTTTGCCGAGATGCCACGCAATGTGCGCATACCATCGCCTACCACGGAGATGACTGCCAGACGCTCAGTGACTGCCAGAGGTTCCAGCAAGCCCTCTTTCAGTTCAAGATAAAACTCATCCTGCAATGCCCGCTTAGCACGTGCACAGTCAGCCTGCGGTACACAGAAGCTAATGCTGTACTCAGAGGAGGATTGCGTAATCAGGACTACCGAAATTCCTGAGCGAGACATTGCCGCAAACACGCGAGCAGCCATGCCGACCATTCCCTTCATCCCCGGCCCGGAGACGCTGAACATCGCCATATTATTGAGATTTGAAATGCCCTTCACCGGCAGATCATCTTCGTCGCGGCTGGCGCCAATCAGCGTTCCTGGTGCTTGCGGGTTTCCGGTATTTTTTATCAGGCAGGGAATCTGGAACTGGGCGATGGGAGTGATGGTTCGAGGATGGAGGACTTTGGCGCCGAAATAGGAGAGTTCCATAGCCTCCTGGTACGACATCGACTTAAGTAATCGGGCATCCGGTACCTGACGTGGGTCGCAGGTATAGACACCATCGACATCAGTCCAGATCTCGCAACAATCGGCGCGTAAACACGCTGCCAGTACCGCTGCGGAATAATCGGAGCCGTTGCGCCCGAGCACCACAAGTTCCCCTTTTTCATTACCGGCAGTAAAACCGGCCATCAGCACCATATGGTCAGAAGGAATACGTCCAGCTGCTATACGGCGGGTAGATTCAGCAATATCAACCGTCGATTCCAGGTAGTGACCGACGGCCAATAATTTCTCAACAGGATCAATAACGGTAACTTTATGCCCACGCGCCTCCAGCAGGCCTGCCATGATGGCAATGGACATCTTTTCGCCACGACAAATGATTGAAGCATTAACGCTGTCCGGGCATTGCCCCAACAGGCTGATACCATGCAGAACATGTTTAATCTGCGCGAATTCTTGCTCAACAAAAGCCTTCAGTTGTGCTTGCGGAAATCCCGGCTGTGCAGCTGCCAGCCCACTTAACAATTCAGAGAAGATCCGTTCTGCATCGCTAATATTGGTTAAGGCATCCAGACCGCCGATGGTCTTTTCGATCATCGCAACCAGGTGGTTGGTAATTTTTGCGGGAGCAGAAAGAACGGTCGCTACCTGCCCCTGCCTGGCATTGTTTTCCAGAATATCGGCAACACGCAGAAACCGTTCTGCATTTGCCACTGATGTACCGCCGAACTTCAACACTCGCATGGTTGTTACCTCGTTACCTTTGGTCGAAAAAAAAGCCCGCACTGTTCAGGTGCGGGCTTTTTTCTGTTTTTCCTGTACGCGTCAGCCCGCACCGTTACCTGTGGTAATGGTGATGGTGGTGGTAATGGTGGTGCTGATGCGTTTCATGGATGTTGTGTACTCTGTAATTTTTATCTGTCTGTGCTGTATGCCTATATTGGTTAAAGTATTTAGTGACCTAAGTCAATAATTTTTTAGTTTTGTCACTTTACGTAATTAGTTCACAACATGCTGGGTGTTCTGCGACATTCAACCAACAAAAGCAACAATCACTACTTGCAGGCAGGGTATAAAGCTAAAAAAATCCTAAAATATGCGTTTTTATTTGGCGATGTTTTTTTCAATATCGTGCAGTAAACGATGCAACATTGCTGTATCTCGTTGTCCTAATAGCCCCAATCGCTGTTGCAACCATTCCACCAGTTTTACGTCATCAGCCACGTCTAATGTTGATAAAAGCCGCATCACACGCGTGCGTAATGCAGTCAGCTGATGTTCATCACTCATGTCGAGGGCTTTAATGGGTTGTTGCATTAAGTTTGCTAATTGATAGCAGTAGACCATTACTGCCTGACCCAAATTTAACGAAGGGTAATCTGCCACCATTGGCACACCAGTGAGAATATCTGCAAGAGCCAACTCTTCATTCGTCAGACCTGAATCTTCCCGGCCAAAAACCAGTGCTGCATGATTCATCCATGACGATTTTTCCTCCAACAAAGGCACCAGTTCTGTTGGCGTCGCGTAGTAATAAAACTTCGCCCGGCTTCGTGCCGTGGTTGCAATAGTAAAATCCACGTCCTGTAACGCTTCAGCAAGACTCGAAAAAACCGCAATATTATCAATAATATCTCCCGAGCCGTGAGCAACCCAACGCGTGGCGGGTTCGAGATGAGCCTGGCTATCGACGATACGCATCTCATGAAATCCCATAGTTTTCATCGCCCGTGCTGCCGCACCAATATTTTCCGCTCTGGCAGGCGCAACCAGAATAATTGTTAATCGCATAGTGTTGCTCTTTTACTCTTTGCCCTGGCAAACAAGCGTAAATGTCAGCTTATTACGCAGCGCGAATTTACAAGATTTTAACGAAAAACACGTTAAAAGCATTTCACATTTAGTAAAAAACGCTAAACTGTTTCTTGACGTTACCACCGCTTTTTATGTTAACAAAAGCTGTATATCCTCATGTTTATTTAGGATAATTTAATTTAGAATGAATCGCACTAATTGGATTCACTGCATTTATTAGTTAGTACGTGCAACTAGTTGGAATATTGAAAAATTGTGATGAAAGCTAACATTTAGCTACAAGCATTTCACCAAACTGTTAACGTGCTACAATTGAACTTGATATATGTCAACGAAGCGTAGTTTTATTGAGTGTCCGCTACGTCTTAGCCTGTTATGTTGCTGTTAAAATGGTTAGGATGACAGCCGTTTTTGACACTGTCGGGTCCAGAGGGAAAGTACCCACGACCAAGCTAATGATGTTGTTGACGTTGATGGAAAGTGCATCAAGAACGCAATTACGTACTTTAGTCATGTTACGCCTGACATGTTAATTTGCGACATGCAGCAGGCAGGTCAGGGACTTTTGTACTTCCTGTTTCGATTTAGTTGGCAATTTAGGTAGCAAACATGCAGACCCCGCACATTCTTATCGTTGAAGACGAGTTGGTAACACGCAACACGTTGAAGAGTATTTTCGAAGCGGAAGGCTATGATGTTTTCGAAGCGACAGATGGCGCGGAAATGCATCAGATCCTCTCTGAATATGACATCAACCTGGTGATCATGGATATCAATTTACCCGGGAAGAACGGTCTTCTGTTAGCACGTGAGCTGCGTGAGCAAGCTAACGTTGCTCTGATGTTCCTGACTGGCCGCGATAACGAAGTCGATAAAATTCTCGGCCTCGAAATCGGTGCAGACGATTACATCACCAAACCGTTTAACCCACGCGAACTGACTATCCGTGCTCGCAACCTGCTGTCTCGTACCATGAATCTGGGTACTGTCAGCGAAGAACGTCGTAGCGTTGAAAGCTACAAGTTCAACGGTTGGGAACTCGATATCAACAGCCGCTCCTTGATCGGCCCTGATGGCGAGCAGTACAAATTGCCGCGTAGCGAGTTCCGCGCCATGCTTCACTTCTGCGAAAACCCTGGCAAAATTCAGTCTCGTGCTGAACTGCTGAAGAAAATGACCGGCCGTGAACTTAAGCCGCACGACCGTACCGTAGATGTGACAATTCGTCGTATTCGTAAGCACTTCGAATCTACGCCGGATACCCCGGAAATCATCGCCACCATCCACGGCGAAGGCTACCGCTTCTGCGGTGACCTGGAAGATTAATGACCTTCCTTTTGAATCAGTAAAAACGGCGCTCCCGGCGCCGTTTTTTATTGCCTGAAAAAAATCTATTTCCAGATCCGTAATTCATCGCTCATATCTGTGTGTGCAATTTTCGCATTCTTCATTTTGGGCAGAGAAAGTGCATACCAGTCGATATGCCGTGTTACAAACATCATCCCCCCTAAGGCTAATAACAGTACGCTGGTTCCGAGCAATAACGCACTGTCTTCAGAACGTAATAGCGCCCACATCACACCATCGAGCATTAATAGCGCCAGTGTAAATACCAGACTAACGCGCCAACCTTTCAGCACTGCCTGAAGATAAACGCCATTCATCAATGATCCGACCAGGCTTGCGACAACCCACGCCAGAGTAAATCCAATATGTTCTGCTAACGCCAGCAACAGCAGATAGAACATGACTAACGACAAACCAACCAACAGATATTGTATCGGGTGCAATCGCTGTTCCGTTGTGGTTTCGAATACGAAAAAAGCCATAAAGGTAAGAGAAATCAACAAAATGGCATATTTTGTTGCCCGGTCAGCTAGCTGATATTGATCTGCAGGTGTTGCGACGGCAACACTAAATGACGGTAATTGAAGCCATTGAATTGTATCGGCTTTTGATAAACGCTCCCCCAGATTATTGGCAAACCAACTACTTTGCCATTGTGCGTGGAATCCTGATGCACTGACTTCACGTTGTGAAGGTAAAAAATCGCCTAAAAAACTGGGGTGTGGCCAGTTGCTGGTTAACGTCATTTCACTATTGCGCCCGGTAGGCACAACGGAGAAACTGCCCGTTCCACTCAAACTTAACGACATTGCCAAACTGAGGTTCTCATTAAGCGAAAACCCCTCTGGCAATGGAATATGTACGCCAGACGAGTGGTCCTGCAATCCCGTGCCAGGTTCAACACTCAAGGTATTACCATTGATCTGCGGTGCTTTAACAAGGCCTATTCCCCTGGCATCGCCCACACCAACCACAATAAATGGTCTTCCAAGAGTAATATTGGGTTTATTCAGTTCACTTAACCGCGCCGTGTCAAAGTCTGCTTTCATCGATAAATCGCTGTGCCATACTTGCCCGGAATAAATACCAATTTTGCGTTCTTCAACATTCTGATTGCCATCAACCATCAACGATTCAGGTAACCAGAAATGTATAAAACTACGCTTGCGTTCAACCTCTTTGTCATCCTCAAGTACGGTGTACAACTCTGTAACCGGAATCGCGATGAGCGGACCAACAACTTTTTGCGAACCACTGGTACTTTGTCGAATCGAATCTTCAACATTACTCAGGTAATGGGCTCGTTCAGTGACCACCAGGCGGATCATCGACAACGGAATCAGTAACAACAAAATAGCGCCACTTAACGTGACAATTTTCCACAACAATGGGGATCTCAACATAACCTTCTCCTTTGCAAGGCTTGCAGAATAAAAAGGTTATGTGCAGAGAATTTGAAGTTATGTGAAGTAACGGTGAAGTGATAACGAAGCCAGTACGCCACCTTCAGCCACATTTTGCAGAGTGACATCACCTTTCAGTAAGCGGGCAACCTCTCTGACAAATGCCAGCCCCAACCCACTACTTTTCAGGCCATTTTCACGCGGTAATGAGTAGAAACGCTCGAAAATACGGGGCAATGCGTAGTCAGGAATGCCGTACCCCGTATCTTGTATATTCAATGTCACACTATTTTCCTGGGCGAAAGCGCTAAGAATGATAGTGCCGTTTTCTGGCGTAAAATCGATAGCATTATCCAGCAAATTCCCTGTTGCCTGCTCCAGCAAAGCGGGGTCTGCTAACACCCAATAATCAGATGGAAGTATTTCTAAAGTGATTTTCTTCGCCGCCAGTTGCACCGCACGCGCCTCAGTAACTTGCTTAAACAGAGCATCGACATTGACCGGGGAAAAAGTCACCTCCTGCCGATTTTCCAGCCGTGCCTGACGCAGTAAGGTCTCCACCAACGTCTGCATTCTGGCATTTTGCGTCAGAATGTTTTCTGTAAAGCGAGTCACTATTTCTGGTGGTGGCCCTTCACGCAAAATTTCTGCCGCGCCACGAATGGCTGCCAGCGGACTTTTTAGCTCATGTGTTAATGCATAAACATATTGTTCAATATAGTTTTTCCCCTCCAGCTTCACGCGCATGCTTTCCAGTGCCTGTGCCAGTTTTCGCAATTCACTGCTGCCTAATTCCGGTAAAGGCACGGGATTATTTTCAGTAATAGAGTCAGCATAATTTGTCAGCCGGGCAATTGAGCGATTTATCCACCAGATCATCGCGCCCCCTATCACCAGCGCAATCCCCAGTAATAGTGCACTCGCCCAGAGGATGCGGCGCTCGCTGCGCTTAATGACAGGCGCCATTGCCGCGTTTGGCTTGCCTACACTCAGTACACCAATGAGCTGCGTACCATCCATAACAGGTGCGGCGACATACATCACTGTACTTTCGGGATTAGCAGGATTTTGCAGGGTGCTACGCGCGCCGTATTGCCCTCGCAACGTCAGCCAGACATCATTCCAGCGGGAATAATCCTCACCTTGCGCTTTACGGGCAGAATCAAATAACACACGACCTTGTGCATCGGTCATATAAACATGGTACTCATTACGTACCTTGTTGATACCATCAATACTGGCGCGAAACGGACGATCCTGCAGTTGGGTAAAAGCCTGTGCCAGCTGCCCATGTGCCGGATCACCGGAAAGAATATCCTCTTTCGCAAGTGCTGCCAGAAGTGTGGCGGTATCTATCAGTGTTCCTTCGGTAGCCCGCCGCACGCCAGGTTTTATTTCCTGAACGAAAATCGACAACACAAACCACGCGGCAACGGCAACAATGAGAAAGTAGCCAAGCAGCAATCGCATTCCAATGCGCATCAGGCGCTCCCCAGACTGTATCCCATTCCGCGATGTGTATTGATTGGTGAAAGTGCCGGGTTAATTGCCCGTAACTTAGCGCGTAGCGTTTTAATATGGGTATCTACCGTTCGGTCAAAAGTATCCTGTGCATCCGCCCAGACTTTATCCATCAACTGCTGGCGTGACCAGACACGGCCTGGCGACATAATCAGTGTTTTTAACAGTAAAAATTCATAGCGCGTGAGCTGCAATGGAGTATCACACCAGCTTATCTGTGCAGCGGGTTCGTTCAGCTCAAACTGACCACAGCGGATAACAGGCGAAGGTGCAGAAAATTTCTTTACCCGCCGCAGCAGCGTTCGCACTCTGGCGCAGACTTCGCGGGGTGAGAATGGTTTTGCAACATAATCATCGGCACCGATTTCCAGCCCCAGCAGGCGATCCACTTCATCACTACGGGCGGTCAGGAAAAGAATGGGCAGCGCCGGATGGCGCTCCAGCAGCTGACGGCATAACTCAAATCCACTGATATCGGGCAAACCAACATCGAGAATAGCGACATCCGGCACTTGAAAATGCGCTTTTTCCAGAGCAGGCAATCCCCGCTCAAAAGCCTCAACAAGAAATCCTTCTTGAGTAAGCATGTAGATCAACGTGTCGGCGATCCCTTGCTCATCTTCCACTAACCAGACCCGGACTTGTTGCATCGCATTACTCGCTTATTGCCGCCACGGCATCACAGGTACTGCGCTAATCGCATTTTTTGGTGAGCCATCGACCACTTTGTCGGAGTAGGCCAGATAAGCTAGCGCATTACGTTTGGCGTCATAGAAACGCACCACCTGTAAGGATTTAAACAGTAACGATGTGCGTTTCTTAAACACTACCTCGCCCTGGGCTTTGCCGTTTTTAATTCTGTCGCTCAACTCAATCGGCCCGACCTGCTGGCAGGAGATTGCTGCATCAGATGTATCTTCCGCCAGCCCCAGCCCTCCCTTAATTCCCCCTGTTTTCGCCCGACTGACATAGCAAGTGACATTTTTCACTTCCGGATCATCAAACGCCTCGACAACAATTTTGTGATCCGGGCCGATCATCTTGAACACTGTATCAACTGAACCAATTTGTTCTGCATGTGCTGCGTGGCCGATAAAAGCCAGCAAAGACGCCATGATTAAATGCTTATATTTCATATTGTTACCATCTCTAAAAATCTGAATGGATAAATTCACGCCATTTTAAAAGAAATTTTTTATAGATCACATAATTACCAGAATTATCTTGTGATGAATCAGCAAGAGCATTTAAAAGCAAAAAAAACACTGAATGCTAAAATAGCAAAAAATGCTATTATCCATTTACCTGATGTCAGGTACTCGTTGTTTAAAGGATGAGGATATTTTATGGATCAGGCCGGCATTATTCGCGACCTCTTAATTTGGCTGGAAGGTCACCTGGATCAACCGTTGTCACTCGATAATGTGGCGGCGAAAGCAGGTTATTCCAAGTGGCATCTGCAAAGAATGTTTAAGGATGTCACGGGCCATGCGATTGGCGCGTATATCCGTGCCCGTCGTTTATCGAAATCTGCTGTTGCGCTTCGCCTGACTGCACGTCCGATTCTGGACATCGCACTGCAATACCGTTTCGACTCTCAACAAACTTTTACCCGCGCATTCAAGAAGCAGTTTGCCCAGACTCCTGCGCTGTATCGTCGTTCTCCAGAATGGAGTGCGTTTGGTATTCGCCCACCGCTGCGTTTAGGTGAATTCACCATGCCAGAGCACAAATTTGTGACGCTGGATGACACGCCACTGATCGGCGTCACGCAAAGTTACTCCTGCTCGCTGGAAGAAATCTCCGATTTCCGCCACGAAATGCGCTATCAGTTCTGGCACGATTTCCTGGGTAATGCTCCGGCAATTCCGCCAGTGCTTTACGGTCTGAACGAAACGCGTCCAAGCCAGGAGAGAGATGACGAACAGGAAGTGTTTTACACCACTGCTTTGCCTCAGGATCAAGCCAACGGCTATGTGCAGGCGGGGTATCCGGTACTGTTGCAGGGCGGCGAATATGTAATGTTTACCTACGAAGGTCTGGGAACAGGCGTACAGGAATTTATCCTGACGGTTTACGGCACTTGTATGCCTACACTGAATCTCACGCGCCGTAAAGGTCAGGATATTGAGCGATACTACCCGGCAGAAGATGCCAAAGCGGGGGATCGCCCGATGAATCTACGCTGCGAATTGCTGATTCCTGTCCGTCGTTAACGCTGTAACTCATCTAACGCAGGGGCATCCAGATGTGAGACGTCCCCTGCGGTTTCTACTACCCAACCTGACGCCAGCCACTGGCTTTCCTGATAGTCCACGCGCGAAATAGAACAGTTACGCAGACGTAAGCGACGCTCTGCCCATGCAGGTAAACCCAGAATGGTACTCACCAGACATCCCAACGCGATACCATGACTCACCAGTAAAGGTCGGCTTCCCTGCGGCAGCTCCAGGCAAGACGCCAGTACGGAATGCATACGCTCACTTAATTCCAGCATTGATTCCCCTTGTGGGATCCGGCCATCCTTGGTGCCATTGACCAGCTGGCGACGCCAGTTTTCTTCTTCTTCGGTGAGTGAATCGATATTTCTTGTTTCCAGTACACCCATATTTAATTCACGCAGACGAGGATCAAGGAGAATATCGCAGCCGCAGGCCTGGGCGATGATTTCCGCCGTGCGGCGGGTGCGCCCTAAATCGCTACTGATGATATGCGTAATGCCAAGCTCTTTGGCACGGGTCGCCACCTGCATCGCCTGTTGCTCACCTTTGGCAGTCAGCGGGCTGTCAGACTGGCCCTGAATACGTCGCTCGGCGTTCCACTGCGTTTCACCGTGGCGGACTAGGTATACCTGTAACATGCTTTTTTTCCGTATACTGCTGTAACGTTAATTTTCTGAGTAATGCTGATTATGCACCAAGTTGTCTGTGCGACCACCAATCCCGCTAAAATTCAGGCCATTCTGCAGGCATTTCACGAGATCTTCGGCGAAGGATCCTGCCATATTGCATCCGTTGCCGTCGAGAGCGGTGTACCGGAACAGCCCTTTGGCAGTGAGGAAACGCGCGCTGGCGCACGAAATCGGGTGGCAAATGCCCGCTGTTTACATCCAGAGGCTGATTTTTGGGTGGCGATTGAAGCGGGGATTGATGGCGACAGCACCTTCAGTTGGGTGGTGATTGAAAACGCCAGCCAGCGTGGCGAAGCGCGTTCGGCAACTTTGCCGTTGCCTGAGGTGATTCTGGAGAAAGTGCGTGAAGGCGAGGCGCTCGGCCCCGTGATGTCGCGTTATACCGGCATTGATGAAATTGGCCGTAAAGAAGGTGCAATCGGCGTATTTACCGCCGGGAAGCTCACTCGCGCCAGCGTCTATCACCAGGCGGTGATCCTGGCGCTGAGTCCGTTTCATAATGTCGTGTATCAGTGATCTTTCAGCAACACCTCTTCCAGCCACTGGCGCAGCTCGACAGGCGCGGCTTTCAGACTGTTAGATCCACGCGTAATCGTCGCGATGCCAGCGCCGAGTTCATTTTTCAACTCACGCTGGCTCATTTCGCCACGCAACAGCTCTTCGACAATACGCACGCGAGTCCCTAACGCTTCGCGCTCATCTGGCGTCAGCATCAGGTTTAACAACGGTAAATGGAGATCGTTTTGGTAGGCATTCTTAAGCAGGTCGACAAAACGTAACCACTCCTGGTGACGCTGTTCTGCCATCGCTGCTGAATAGGGTGATTGTTGGGCCATAATATGTCGCCATTGTTAGCGGGGGAAGCAAAATGCCTCCCCCGGTTGTACTCGCTAAAGAGTACGATAGCATATCATAAACGTGCGGATCAGTAACGACGTCCCCATTCCGTGGCGCTCATCAACGTTGGTTTATCCCCCATGAAATAGCGGTAGTAAGCGTCATAAGCCAGCACGTTCTTCACATAACCGCGCGTCTCAGAGAACGGAATACTCTCGACAAATGCCACTGCGTCGATTCGACCAGCGCTGTTGCCAAGCCAGGTGCGCACTCGTCCAGGTCCGGCGTTATAAGCTGCTGAGGCGAAAATACGGTTATTGCCAAACTGCTGATAAACATATTGCAGGTAACTGGTGCCGATGTTGATGTTCGTTTCCGGATCCAGCAATTGCCCAGGGCTGCTGTAGCCAGGAATAGAGAACATCTTCACCGTATGGGTCGCCGTACCAGGCATAATCTGCATCAGCCCGCTGGCCCCTACCGGTGACTTCACTTTCGGATTCCAGGCGCTCTCCTGACGGGCAATCGCCATCGCATAGCTTTGCGGGATCTCCTTACCGCTGGTGTAACGTTTGAAAAAATCGTTGTAGGCCAGCGGGAATCGTTCTTCCAGATGATCCCACAACTTCCCGGCGATCGTCGCCTGAACGCTGAGATCCCACCATTGGTTGTTGAAAGCATACCGTGCCAGCTGTGCCTGCTCTGTTTTTGACTTGCTCTTCACCAGATTGGCCCACTCGCTACGCGCGGTGTTATCGAGATTCCAGTACATCAACTCGCGCACGCGCGCCATCTCCGGCCCCTGAGTCAGGGTGCTGTCAACATTCTGCGGCGCTTTATCAATCTTCAGCTCATACTCTTCGCCGATGCGCTGTGCAGCAACCATTGGGTAGAAACCACGCTGTTGCATGAGTTGATGCAGAATCTCTTTCGCTTCAGCTTCACGTCCGCGTTCCAGCAATAAATCGGCCTGCCAGTAACGCCATTCATCTTTCTCTTTCGCTTCCATCGGCAAACGCGCCAGCCAGGTATTCAGTCCACGCCGATCGCCAGTGCCAAGCGCCATCCGTACTCGGCGTTCAATCAACGAGGTGGATTGCGAGCGCATAATGGCGTCATCGCGCCATTTCGCCTGCTCGTCGGTGACATCGTTGCCCATCAAACGCCAGGCGACGATATCGCGCAGTTCCTGAATCTGATCTTCATTAAGCTGCTGTGCCTGGGCAAGCGACGGGATCATCAGCCGTGCATTTTCAGCATCCTGCCGCGCCACGCTGGCAAACGCCACCGCCGCCATTTGACGGGTAAAATCGGTCGCACCGGTTGTACGCGCGAAGGTCAGTACCGTATTAGGGTTGTTCGCCAGAGAAATAATCGCCGAGGCGATAGTCTGGTAATCAGCAGGCATCTGACCTGCCAGCACTGTCACCAGACCCGTGTTACCCGCTTTCATCGCCAGACGGATACGCTCTAAATACGCCAGCGGATCTTGTTTGCCTGACGCACGCCAGACACTAAATAACTTGTCACAGGCGTTAGGCTGGCTCTTGCCGGTTAGCCACAGCTCTTTCGCCCCTTGCCAGGCTTCTTCACTCTGCCCGGTGTTCCATTTCGCATAGTAGTAATTACATTGCGCTTCGGTAGTTCCGGGCTTTTCCGGGCTAAAGGCTAACAAACCACGCCAGTCTTCACGCCGCGCCAGTTCATTGACGAAACGAGATTGTAGCGTGCGAGCGGGAGGAAGCGTGGGGTTAGCGCGAACAAAGTTAGTGACAGTGACCGCCGGTTGATTCATCAGATCATCGGTGATCTGGCGGTATTCCAGATAGGGATAAAGTGGATAATCCTTCAGTCCAGGCATCATTTGTTCGACCACATCCATTTGTCGATTATCCCAGGCCTGCTTAATTTGCGCGTAACGGCTACGCTGCTCATCCAGTGAGTCGGCTCGCGCCACGCTGCTGGCCGTCAGCAGACAGACACCGACAGCCAACAGCCGCCAGGTAACGTGTTTGGCTTTTTCCACAAGCGCATCCTCTAAGTGTCAATACATCAATACAGCGTCATGCCGCGTAATAGATTTATGCTAACCAGTCATTGCCGTTTACGCCACGTTACGGACACTTTTTTACTTTTACTGCGAGGGTGATCGACCGGCTGGGATTAGATAAGGAAACAGGCTACACTTCGCCTTTGAAAACTCATCATCACGATAAACATAGAGGCGAAGTCCAACGTGGCTCAATTCGTTTATACCATGCATCGTGTCGGCAAAGTTGTTCCGCCGAAACGTCATATTTTGAAAAACATCTCTCTGAGTTTCTTCCCTGGGGCAAAAATTGGTGTCCTGGGTCTGAACGGCGCGGGTAAGTCTACCCTGCTGCGCATTATGGCGGGCATTGATAAAGACATCGAAGGTGAAGCGCGTCCGCAGCCAGACATCAAGATTGGTTACCTGCCGCAGGAACCTCAGCTGAACCCGGAACACACCGTGCGTGAGTCCATTGAAGAAGCGGTTTCTGAAGTGGTTAACGCTCTGAAACGTCTGGATGAAGTCTATGCGCTGTACGCCGATCCGGATGCCGATTTTGACAAGCTGGCCGCTGAACAAGGCCGTCTGGAAGAGATCATTCAGGCTCACGACGGTCACAACCTGAACGTTCAGCTGGAGCGTGCGGCGGATGCGCTGCGTCTGCCGGACTGGGACGCGAAAATCGCTAACCTCTCCGGTGGTGAGCGTCGTCGCGTGGCGTTGTGCCGCCTGCTGCTGGAAAAACCAGACATGCTGCTGCTCGACGAACCGACCAACCACCTGGATGCCGAATCCGTAGCATGGCTGGAACGCTTCCTGCACGACTTCGAGGGCACCGTGGTTGCGATTACCCACGACCGTTACTTCCTCGATAACGTTGCAGGCTGGATCCTCGAACTTGACCGCGGTGAAGGTATTCCGTGGGAAGGTAACTACTCCTCCTGGCTGGAGCAGAAAGATCAGCGTCTGGCGCAGGAAGCTTCACAAGAAGCAGCGCGTCGTAAGTCGATCGAGAAAGAGCTGGAGTGGGTACGTCAGGGAACTAAAGGCCGTCAGTCGAAAGGTAAAGCACGTCTGGCGCGCTTTGAAGAGCTGAACAGCACCGAATATCAGAAACGTAACGAAACCAACGAACTGTTTATTCCACCTGGACCGCGTCTGGGCGATAAAGTGTTGGAAGTCAGCAACCTGCGTAAATCTTACGGCGATCGTCTGCTGATTGATGATCTGAGCTTCTCGATCCCTAAAGGGGCGATCGTCGGGATCATCGGTCCGAACGGCGCGGGTAAATCAACCCTGTTCCGTATGATCTCTGGTCAGGAACAGCCAGACAGCGGCACCATCACTTTAGGTGAAACGGTGAAACTGGCATCTGTCGATCAGTTCCGTGACTCAATGGATAACAGCAAAACCGTTTGGGAAGAAGTTTCCGGCGGGCTGGATATCATGAAGATCGGTAACACCGAGATGCCAAGCCGCGCCTACGTTGGCCGCTTTAACTTTAAAGGGGTTGATCAGGGTAAACGCGTTGGCGAACTCTCCGGTGGTGAGCGTGGTCGTCTGCATCTGGCGAAGCTGCTGCAGGTTGGCGGCAACATGCTGCTGCTCGACGAACCGACCAACGACCTGGATATCGAAACCCTGCGTGCGCTGGAAAACGCCCTGCTGGAGTTCCCGGGCTGCGCGATGGTTATCTCGCATGACCGTTGGTTCCTCGACCGTATCGCCACGCACATCCTGGACTACCAGGATGAAGGTAAAGTTGAGTTCTTCGAAGGTAACTTTACCGAGTACGAAGAGTACAAGAAACGCACGCTGGGCGCAGACGCGCTGGAGCCGAAGCGTATCAAGTACAAGCGTATTGCGAAGTAATGCGTAAAATGCCGGATGCGGCGCGCCAGCATCGCATCCGGTAATAGTTAAATGATTAATGGGAGGCAAGTTCCCGGAAAAAGGCAGGATTTTCTTTAATTGTGGCAAGTACTTTTGCAGCCAATCCCGTAGGATTTCTTCGCTTCGATTCCCAGCTTTTAATGGTATCCACACTGGTTCCCAGAGCTTTTGCCATCTCACTTTGCGAAACGTTGAGTTGCTCACGAATAGCTTTAACATCCGCAATTTCGTAGCGGGTCACCCGTGCAGGTTCTTTTAAACCTTGTTTAATCTCGACAGCCTCTTCCAGAGAGGTTTTCAACTCATCAAAAAAACTCATTTTATACCTCACCTTTGAGCAGTTTCGTCAACTTCTTTAGTTGAGCTTTTTCCGTATCTGTCAGACTGTCTTTGGCATTCTTCGGATAGGCCATAATCAAATAAATAATCTCTTCCGTCGCCAGAAAGTAAATTATTCTGACACTGCCACTTTTTCCCTGTGAACCCGCAGCCATTCGGACTTTACGCAATCCACCAGTCTGCTGAATGAGATCACCTTTATCGGGAGTTCCGATGAGTTCTTTTTGCAATTCCTTTAATTCATCATCGGTTGCAATCTGCTTGATCTGACGCGTAAACATTGGCGTCTCTATAAATATTATCGCCTTGCCCATTACCCCTCCCTGGCAGGTACATTGTACACCAAAATGGAGTACTAAGTACACTTTTGAATCAGTAATATCACTCAACATCTTATAAAGATGATTATCCCTGCTCCCCCATCATCTCCCGCACCAGCTCCACGCAGCGCAGGAAACGGCTGTCGTAATCGTCTTCTTCAACCCGCACGAATTCGATATTGTTCTCTTCCAGCATCTCCACCAGCAAGTTCTGGAACTCTTTACGATCCACCGAACTGCCGAGGCTGCGTAAACCATCCGCCACCCACGGCGTGTTGTTCTCCAGCAGAATCACCAGATCAAAACGGTATTCATCGATCAGCGCCTGTACGAACGGATGCTCGCGCCCTTCGTACTTTTTGCAGAACGCCTGAGTTGTCACAAAATCGGTGTCGATAAACGCCACTTTATTGGCATATTTTACTGCAAAATCAATATATTGAGCGTGTCCAAGCGCGATTTTATCGTAGTCGGAATACTGCAATGCAATCTCATCGCCGCCAAGATGCGAAAAGACATAATCGCGACCATATTCCCATGCACTGGTAGTGTTGAAGATATTAGCAAGTTTGTTTACCAGGGTGGATTTACCGCTCGATTCGCCGCCAAGGATCGCCACGGTGCGCACAAAGAACGGCTTCACTTCGGTAGGAATATATTCCCAGTAGCGGAACGGATTTTCGCGGATCTGCGCACCACTGATACTCATAAAAGTACGTTTCGGATCGACCAACACCGTTTCGATCCCCAGATGTTCCATATACTGCGGCGCGTCGGCTTCTTCCGAGGTGTAGATCAGATCCGGCTGGATCCCTTTTTCAGCCATAAACTTTTTGATGCCGTTGCTCCACACATCCCAGCCATGCGGATACGGCTCCATGCCCTCTTCGTTGAAGGCATGAATGCGAATATTTTTCTGATATTTAAAAGTTTGCAATAACCAGCGCAGACGATCCGGCACCGTGGGCTGCTGCGACATGGCGCTATCTTCGAACAACGCGCGGTCGCGGGTATCGTCAAAGCCCATAATGATATGCAACTCGTCAACCTGACTACAGGCACGCTGGATAAGGTAGATATGTCCGGTATGCAGCGGGTAGAACTTACCGAATACGACACCAATAGTTTTCTTCTGCCGGGGAAATTCAAGCCCCAAAAAACGGTGCAACGCCTCCAGCTTTTGCGCGCTGGGGCTTTTAATTTTGGCATTCAGTAACTGGCTTAAATACCCTTTGGTCATACCGCTGGCATCAGCGACCTGCTGTAGCGTACAGCCCTGTTGCTTGATGGCAGTTTTCAGATAATCAAATGACGACATATCTCCCTCCGTATCTCTCATTATAAGTCGTCGAACACGCTAAGCGCGTCGGAGAGTTTTTTAACGCCAAAAATCTGCATCCCTTCCGGCGCTTTTTTCGGCACGTTGGCTGCCGGAACAATCGCCCGCCGAAAACCATGTTTCGCCGCTTCAGAAATCCGCTCCTGGCCGCTGGGCACCGGGCGGATCTCCCCTGCCAGCCCGACTTCACCAAACACCACCAGATCCTGCGGTAGCGGTCTGTCGCGCAGGCTGGAAACCATCGCCAGTAGTAACGCTAAATCGGCACTGGTTTCCGTCACCTTCACGCCGCCGACCACGTTCACAAATACATCCTGATCGGCCATTTGCAACCCACCGTGACGGTGCAACACCGCCAGCAGGATCGCCAAACGGTTTTGCTCCAGCCCCACTGCCACGCGGCGCGGATTCGCCATCATCGAGTGATCGACCAGCGCCTGGATCTCCACCAGCAGCGGACGCGTTCCTTCCCACACCACCATCACTGAGCTGCCGGAGGTCACTTCATCGCCGCGACTTAAGAAAATTGCCGAAGGGTTACTGACTTCACGCAGCCCCTGCTCGGTCATCGCAAATACGCCCAGTTCATTTACCGCGCCGAAGCGGTTTTTATGGCTGCGCAGGGTGCGGAAACGGGAGTCGGCATCGCCGTCCAGAAGCACCGAGCAGTCAATACAGTGTTCCAGCACTTTAGGGCCTGCCAGCGAACCATCTTTGGTTACGTGCCCCACCATGACAATCGCCACGCCACGCGTTTTGGCGAAGCGCGTCAGATAAGCCGCCGTTTCACGCACCTGCGCCACGCTGCCAGGTGATGATTGTACATCCGCCATATGCATCACCTGGATGGAGTCAATTACCATCAGCTTCGGTTGCTCTTCTTCGGCAATCAGGCAGATCTGTTCGATGCTGGTTTCCGACAACATATTGAGATTGTCAGTCGGCAGGCCGAGGCGATGAGCGCGCATTGCCACCTGTTGCAGCGACTCTTCGCCGGTGACATACAGCGTTTTCATCTGCTGGGCCAGTTTGCACAGCGTTTGCAGTAGCAGCGTGGATTTCCCTGCGCCTGGATTACCGCCAATCAGAATGGCGCTTCCCGGCACCACCCCACCGCCTAATACGCGGTCGAACTCTTTAAATCCGGTTGAAAAACGCGGCAACTCCTCAAGGCTGATATCGGAAAGTTTCTGGACTTTTGCCACCCCGGCGCTACCGGCATAGCCACTGAGACGCTCGTTACGCGCCACCGTTGGCGACGCAGCAAGACGCACCTCGGTGATGGTGTTCCAGGCATGGCAGGCGCTGCACTGCCCCTGCCAGCGCGGATAATCGGCCCCGCATTCATTACAAACAAAGGCGCGTTTTGGAGCTTTTGCCACGGTGTACCTCGTTAATGCTGTGCCGCCCGCAGGATGACGGGCGGACAATTACTTCTGATTCAGGCTGCCAGAGAGGATGCAGAATACCCCCATCAGGTCAGCGTGACGGATGGTGACTTCCGTCTTTTCATTCACTTTTGGCTTGGCATGGTAGGCAATCCCCAGCCCTGCCGCTTTGATCATCGGCAGGTCATTGGCTCCATCACCAATCGCCACGGTCTGCGCCAGCGGGATTTCATACTCCTGCGCGAGGCGAGTCAGAGTTTTCGCTTTGTACTGCGCGTCAACGATGTCGCCGATCACATTGCCGGTAAATTTACCGTCCATGATCTCCAGTTCATTGGCTACCACGGCTGTCAGGCGCAGCTTGTCGCGCAGGTATTCAGCAAAGAAAGTAAAGCCGCCGGAGGCAATCGCCACTTTCCAGCCCAGCGTTTCCAGCTTGAGTACCAGCTGCGTTAAACCTGGCATCAGCGGCAGATTTTCCCGCACCTGTTGCAGAATATTGGCGTCAGCGCCTTTCAGCGTTGCCACTCGACTGCGCAAGCTGGCAGCAAAATCGAGTTCGCCGCGCATCGCCCGCTCGGTTACTTCCGCCACCATCTCGCCGGTTCCGGCCAGTTTGGCAATTTCGTCAATACATTCAATCTGAATGGCGGTGGAATCCATGTCCATCACCAGCAGACCTGGCGTGCGCAGATGCGGAATTTTCCCCAGCGGCGCGACATCCAGTTGTGCTTCATGGGCCAGGCGCGTAGCCCGGGCGGTAAGCGAACCTGCCAGACGAATCACCTGATAATCTTCCACGCACCAGGCGGCAACAATCACCATCGCTGCGCCCAGTTTGCTCTGGTACTGAGTCAGACGTTGTTTATCCAGCCCACGACCATACAGCAGCCAGCCGCTACGACCTGCGTGGTAATCCAGTGGCATCACTTCATCACCACTTAATGAAAGAGGCAGACCAGGCCATAAAGAGACATCTTCAGGCAGGTCGCACCAGGTAATGTTAGGCATTAAGGCTCCTGTAAAATCGTTCGAAGCAGGGAAAATAACGCATGAGGCTACCTTGTATCCATTGCTTCTGGCAACATTAAGTCTCAAATTTTCAAAGGGTGGAAGATGGCTCGCACAAAACTGAAATTCCGGCTGCATCGGGCAGTGATTGTCCTGTTCTGTCTTGCCTTGTTAGTGGCGCTGATGCAGGGGGCATCATGGTTTAGTCAAAACCACCAGCGACAGCGTAATCCACAGCTGGAAGAACTGGCCCGCACCCTGGCGCGGCAGGTAACGCTGAACGTTGCGCCGCTGATGCGCACCGACTCGCCGGATGAAAAACGCATTCAGGCGATCCTCGATCAGTTAACGGATGAAAGCCGCATCCTCGACGCGGGCGTGTATGACGATCAAGGCGATCTTATCGCCCGTTCTGGCGAAAGCGTCGAAGTGCGTGACCGGCTGGCGCTCGACGGTAAAAAAGCGGGCGGCTATTTTAACCAGCAGATTGTCGAACCCATTGCAGGGAAAAATGGTCCGCTTGGCTATCTGCGCCTGACGCTCGACACCCATACGCTCGCCACCGAAGCTCAACAGGTGGATAACACCACTAACATTTTACGCCTGATGTTGTTGCTCTCGCTGGCAATCGGCGTAGTGCTGACCCGCACGCTGCTACAGGGTAAACGCACCCGCTGGCAGCAATCCCCCTTCCTGTTAACCGCCAGCAAACCGGTGCCGGAAGAGGAAGAAAGCGAGAAAAAAGAGTGACCCATTACTACAAGAAAGGAAATCGTTATGTCCACATTACGCCTGCTCATCTCTGACTCTTACGATCCGTGGTTTAACCTGGCGGTGGAGGAGTGTATTTTTCGCCAGATGCCCGCCACGCAGCGCGTTTTGTTTCTCTGGCGCAATGCTGACACCGTGGTGATTGGTCGCGCGCAGAACCCGTGGAAAGAGTGTAATACCCGGCGGATGGAAGAAGATAACGTCCGCCTGGCGCGGCGCAGTAGCGGTGGCGGCGCGGTGTTCCACGATCTCGGCAATACCTGTTTTACCTTCATGGCTGGCAAGCCGGAATACGATAAAACGATCTCCACCTCGATTGTGCTCAATGCACTGAACGCGCTCGGTGTCAGCGCCGAAGCGTCCGGACGTAACGATCTGGTGGTAAAAACCGCCGAAGGCGACCGTAAAGTCTCAGGCGCGGCCTATCGAGAAACCAAAGATCGTGGCTTCCATCACGGCACCTTGCTACTCAATGCCGACCTTAGCCGCCTGGCAAACTATCTCAACCCGGATAAAAAGAAACTGGCGGCGAAAGGCATTACGTCGGTACGTTCCCGCGTGACCAATCTGACCGAATTGCTGCCGGGAATTACCCATGAGCAGGTTTGCGAGGCCATATCCGAAGCCTTTTTCGCCCATTATGGCGAGCGCACAGAAGCGGAAATCATCTCCCCGGACAAAACGCCGGACTTGCCGAACTTCGCCGAAACCTTTGCCCGCCAGAGTAGCTGGGAATGGAATTTCGGACAGGCTCCAGCGTTCTCGCATCTGCTGGATGAACGCTTTACCTGGGGCGGCGTGGAACTGCATTTCGACGTCGAAAAAGGCCATATCACCCGCGCCCAGGTATTTACGGACAGCCTTAACCCCGCACCTCTGGAAGCCCTCGCCGGACGGCTGCAAGGCTGCCTGTACCGCGCGGATATGCTGCAACAAGAGTGTGAAGCTCTGTTGGTCGACTTCCCTGAACAGGAAAAAGAGCTAAGGGAATTATCGGCGTGGATGGCAGGGGCGGTGCGGTAACTCGCTGATTAAAATATCCAGGGAAGGAAATATGATCGATCTGAAGAACCAGGAACGGGAGATTATCAATTTAATGTTCAGCCAGGGTATATCCTGGCTAACCGCCGTGCGTATCAGGCATAAACTATCACTTGCTGAAGTTAGTAAAATGTTGGGTATCTCGATTAATTCTCTAAAACAAATCGAAAAGACGGAACGGCTTAGTTCAAACATCAAAAACAAAATGGCAGGAATTTATGGTTGTCCGCCAGAGTTGCTGATATGCCCTTACTGGATGACGGCTGAACATAAATGAATAGATTCGTGAATAGATACTCGAATGGATTTAATTTTCTATCTATATGAAAAATAATAGTAAATCTATAAATCAGTCGCTATTGATGAATAGATACTAAAAAGCCGGAGCAGTTTCCCACTCCGGCTTCACAAGGCAATCGCCTTTCAGCGCAACACAATTACTCTTTATCGCCCAGCAGAACGGATTCCAGCGCGATTTTAATCATGTCGTTGAAGGTGGTCTGACGCTCTTCGGCAGTGGTCTGCTCGTGAGTACGGATGTGGTCAGACACGGTGCAGATAGCCAGTGCTTTCGCGCCAAACTCTGCAGCCACGCCGTAGATACCAGCAGCTTCCATTTCTACGCCGAGGATGCCGTATTTTTCCATCACGTCGAACATTTCGCCGTCCGGAGAGTAGAACAGGTCAGCGGAGAACAGGTTACCAACGCGAGCATCAATGCCCAGTGCTTTAGCTGCATCTACCGCGTTACGCACCATGTCGAAGTCAGCGATAGCTGCAAAGTCATGGTCTTTAAAACGGATGCGGTTAACTTTGGAATCGGTGCAGGCACCCATACCAATCACTACGTCACGCAGTTTTACGTGCGGCAGAACTGCGCCACAGGAACCAACGCGAATGATTTTCTTCACGCCGAAATCGGTGATCAGTTCTTTAGTGTAGATGGAGCAGGACGGGATACCCATACCGTGGCCCATTACAGAAATTTTGCGGCCTTTGTAAGTACCGGTGAAGCCCAGCATACCGCGAACGTTGTTCACTTCACGAGCATCTTCAAGGAAAGTTTCAGCAATATACTTCGCACGCAGCGGGTCGCCTGGCATCAAAACTACGTCAGCGAAATCGCCCATTTCTGCATTAATGTGTGGAGTAGCCATCATTTTATCCTTTTTGTGACATATTAAAGGCGGAGTCACTGCTCCGCCCAAATCCATCAGAACATGGCTTTGCCATATTCCATATCAGAAGTACCAAAATATTTTGCCAGAGTCTGGCCGATATCCGCGAAAGTTTCACGGTGCCCCAGCGAACCTGGTTTTACTTTCGGGCCATAAACCAGTACCGGAATGTGTTCACGGGTATGGTCAGTACCGGTCCAGGTCGGATCACAACCATGGTCAGCAGTGAGGATCAGGATGTCGTCATCGCGCAGCAAAGACATCAGCTCTGGCAGACGGCGGTCGAACAGTTCCAGACCCGCAGCATAACCGGCAACGTCGCGACGGTGACCCCAGGAAGAGTCGAAGTCAACGAAGTTGGTGAAGACGATGGTGTTATCACCCGCTTCTTTCATCTCTTTGATGGTGGCGTCAAACAGCGCGTCCAGGCCGGTCGCTTTCACTTTTTTGGTGATGCCGCAGTTAGCGTAGATGTCTGCAATTTTACCGACAGAAACCACCTGGCCGTGTTTTTCATCAACCAGTTTCTGCAGCACGGTCGGTGCCGGCGGTTCAACAGCCAGGTCGTGACGGTTGCCAGTACGCTGGAAGTTACCGGCTTTGTCGCCGATAAACGGACGAGCGATAACACGACCGATGTTGTAGCCGCCGTTGGTCAGCTCTTCACGGGCGATTTCGCACAGTTCGTAAAGTTTATCCAGGCCAAAGGTTTCTTCGTGGCAGGCAATCTGGAACACGGAGTCAGCGGAGGTATAGAAAATCGGCTTGCCGGTTTTCATGTGCTCTTCGCCCAGCTGATCCAGAATGACCGTACCGGAAGAGTGGCAGTTACCGAGGTAACCCGGCAGATTAGCGCGCTCGACCAGTTTATCCAGCAGCTCTTGCGGGAAGCTGTTTTCGTGATCGGAGAAGTATCCCCACTCAAACAGAACCGGGACACCGGCGATTTCCCAGTGACCAGACGGGGTGTCTTTACCGGATGACATTTCGTGCGCCCATGCGTACGCGCCGATAACTTCAGCGTTGCCGTCCATTCCCGCCGGAATGAAACCGGTAGAACCTTCGTGTGCTTTCGCCAGCCCCAGACGGGTCAGATTTGGCAGATTCAGCGGCCCTTTGCGACCGTTATCAGCTTCGCCTTTGGCGCAAGCTTCTGCGATATGACCCAGGGTGTCAGCCCCGACGTCACCAAAACGTTCTGCATCTTCTGTAGCGCCGATGCCGAATGAGTCCAGCACCATAATAAATGCACGTTTCATATGTTCTCCGTACTCAGTGCTTCAAATTTAAATGATCAGATCAGTATACTGTTATTCGCTGATACGGCGATAGACAGTTGGTGTGCTTTCCGGTGCTTTATCGGCAAGTTTAATTGCCGCTTTCACCGCTTTCGCCGCTTCCTGCCAGCTGTTTTCGTCTTTCGCGTGGATAACCGCCAGCGGACGCTGACCGTCTACCTGGTCGCCCAAACGCGCCATATCAGTAAAGCCGACGCTGTAATCGATGGTGTCAGATGCCTGACGGCGACCGCCGCCCATTGCAACCACTGCCATTCCCAGCGCGCGGGTATCCATTTCACTGACAAAACCTTCGGTATCAGCATAGACTGCTTTCGTCAGCATCGCTGTCGGCAGATACTTCGCGTAGTTCTCAACGAAGTCGGTCGGGCCTTTTTGTGCCGCAACCATACGACCAAAGACTTCTGCCGCTTTACCGTTGTCCAGTACCGCCTGCAATTTCGCGCGCGCTTCGGCGTCATCTTTCGCCAGTTTGCCGGAGGTAAGCATCTCCACGCACAGTGCCATCGTGACATCAAACAGACGCGGGTTACGATACTCACCCGTCAGGAACTGCACCGCTTCACGAACTTCAACCGCGTTACCTGCACTGGAGGCCAGCACCTGATTCATATCGGTGAGCAGCGCGGTGGTGCGCACGCCAGCACCGTTAGCCACGCCAACAATCGCTTCGGCAAGGGCTTCAGAGAGTTCGTAGGTCGGCATAAACGCGCCGCTACCCACTTTCACGTCCATCACCAGCGCGTCCAGACCTTCCGCAAGTTTCTTCGCCAGGATCGAGGCAGTGATCAGCGGGATGGAATCCACGGTTGCGGTAATATCGCGGGTCGCGTAGAAACGTTTATCTGCCGGAGCCAGTGAGCTGGTCTGGCCGATAATCGCCACGCCGACGTCTTTAATAATTTCGCGGAAACGGTTGTCATCCGGGAAAATGTCGAAGCCAGGGATGGATTCCAACTTGTCGAGCGTACCGCCAGTATGGCCGAGGCCGCGACCGGAGATCATCGGAATATAGCCGCCACAGGCAGCGACCATCGGCCCCAACATCAGCGAAGTCACATCGCCGACGCCGCCGGTCGAGTGTTTATCAACAATCGGGCCATTCAGATGCAGGCTTTTCCAGTCGAGAACGGTTCCTGAATCTCGCATCGCCATCGTCAGCGAGACACGCTCCGGCATTGTCATATCGTGGAAGAAAATGGTCATCGCGAGGGCGGCAATCTGCCCTTCGGAGATAGTGTTGTCGCGAATACCGTTGATAAAGAAGCGAATTTCTTCATCGCTCAGCGCATGACCATCACGTTTTTTACGAATAATTTCTTGTGCGAGAAACAAGGTAACCTCCCGTGGAAAAGAGACGAGGTAATCGGGGAACCGGATGAGCATCGCTGCGTCATCCGGCAAATCAGGCCTTAGTAGCTGCTGGCGCTCTTACCGTCGCCGTGGCCCAGCGCTTTCAGCAGGCTTGCCAGCAGGCTGGAAGCACCAAAGCGGTAGTGACGCGCATCTGCCCAGTCAGCACCGAACAGTTCATCTGCAATCGCGAGATATTTCTGCGCATCTTCCGCAGTACGCACGCCGCCCGCAGGTTTGAAACCAACGGTTTTCTCTACGCCCATATCACGGATCACTTCCATCATGATGCGCGCGCTTTCCGGCGTCGCGTTCACAGCCACTTTACCGGTAGAGGTTTTGATGAAATCAGCACCCGCTTTAATGGAGATTTCAGACGCTTTGCGGATCAGCGCTTCGTCTTTCAGTTCGCCAGTTTCGATGATCACTTTCAGCAGTACGTTCGCCGCCGCGCAAGCCTCTTTACAGGCTTTCACCAGATCAAAACCAACCTGCTCGTTACCCGCCATCAGTGCACGGTACGGGAACACTACGTCAACTTCATCGGCACCGTAGGCGATTGCCGCACGGGTTTCTGCCAGCGCGATTTCGATGTCGTCGTTACCGTGTGGGAAGTTAGTTACCGTAGCGATACGGATTTCCGGGGTGCCCTGCTCTTTCAGCGTTTTGCGAGCAATCGGGATAAAGCGAGGGTAGATACAGATAGCGGCGGTATTGCCGACCGGAGTTTTGGCCTGATGACACAGAGCGATCACTTTCTCGTCGGTGTCGTCGTCATTCAGGGTGGTCAGGTCCATCAATTTCAGTGCACGCAGGCTGCTTGCTTTCAGATCAGTCATTTCATTCTCCTGGCTTGTCGCCAATAAAATTCACCTTGCGAGTTTGTTAGTATTCTAACATCTACTCCGCAACACACTTCGATATACATCACAATTAAGGAAATCTACTTACAAGTTTGCATCACTGTAATGCGATCTGGTTCAAATAATTCACTTTCAAATGAATGCGTCAGTGGTGGCAAACGCATCAGGATCAAAGTGAACATCACGAAACTTCTTACAATGGCGCATCACCTTCGGCATAAAAGGAACAGAAGATGCCCACTTCTCATGAAAATGCACTGCAACAACGTTGCCAGCAAATTGTCACCAGCCCGGTACTTAGCCCGGAGCAGAAACGCCATTTTCTGGCGCTGGAAGCAGAAAACAATCTGCCTTACCCGGCGTTGCCTGCCGAAGCCCGCCGCGCGCTGGATGAAGGTGTAATCTGCGATATGTTTGAAGGTCATGCGCCGTATAAACCGCGCTATGTCTTACCCGATTACGCCCGTTTTTTGGCCAACGGTTCAGAATGGCTGGAGCTGGAAGGCGCAAAAGATCTTGATGACGCACTCTCTCTGCTGACCATTCTTTACCACCACGTTCCTTCGGTCACATCGATGCCGGTCTACCTGGGGCAACTGGATGCGTTGTTGCAACCGTATGTTAGAATTCTAACACAAAACGAGATCGATATTCGAATAAAACGTTTCTGGCGTTACCTCGACAGAACCCTGCCAGACGCCTTTATGCACGCCAATATTGGCCCGTCTGATTCGCCCATTACCCGTGCGATTTTACGCGCAGACGCAGAGCTGAAGCAGGTTTCACCGAACCTGACTTTTATCTACGATCCTGAAATCACCCCTGATGACCTGCTGCTGGAAGTGGCGAAAAACATCTGTGAATGTAGCAAACCGCACATCGCCAACGGTCCCGTGCATGATAAAATTTTCACAAAAGGGAGCTACGGGATTGTGAGCTGTTACAACTCACTGCCGTTAGCGGGTGGTGGCAGCACGCTGGTACGCCTTAACCTGAAAGCCATTGCCGAGCGCAGTGAGTCGCTGGATGACTTCTTTACACGCACTCTACCGCACTACTGCCAGCAGCAGATCGCCATCATCGATGCACGGTGTGAATTCCTCTATCAACAATCACACTTCTTTGAGAATAGCTTCCTGGTGAAAGAAGGGTTGATTGATCCTGAACGTTTTGTGCCGATGTTTGGCATGTATGGGCTGGCGGAAGCGGTTAACTTGCTGTGTGAAAAAGAAGGAATTGCCGCGCGTTACGGTAAAGAAGCCGCCGCAAATGAAGTGGGTTATCGCATTAGCGCGCAACTGGCGGAGTTTGTCGCCAATACCCCCGTGAAATATGGCTGGCAAAAACGCGCCATGCTACACGCACAGTCGGGGATCAGTTCTGATATTGGCACCACGCCGGGCGCACGCTTGCCGTATGGCGATGAGCCAGATCCGATCACCCATCTGCAAACTGTCGCCCCGCATCATGCTTATTATTATTCCGGCATCAGCGATATTCTGACGCTCGACGAAACCATCAAACGTAATCCGCAGGCGCTGGTACAGCTTTGCCTCGGTGCCTTTAAAGCCGGAATGCGTGAATTTACCGCCAATGTCAGCGGTAACGATCTGGTTCGCGTTACCGGTTATATGGTGCGTTTGTCGGATTTAGAAAAATATCGTGCCGAAGGTTCACGTACCAATACCACCTGGCTGGGAGAAGAAGCCGCACGCAACACTCGTATTCTGGAACGCCAGCCGCGCGTTATAAGCCATGAACAGCAGATGCGCTTTAGTCAGTAAGATTATCCCCTTCTCCTGCGTTGACGGGCCAGGCAGTCGTCTGGCTCTGTTTTTACAGGGCTGTAATCTGCGCTGCAAAAACTGTCACAATCCGTGGACAATGGGGCGCTGTAATGATTGCGGTGAGTGCGTGCCACAGTGTCCGCATCAGGCGTTGCAGATTGTTAACAGCAAAGTAGTGTGGAACGCAGCCGTCTGCGAGCAGTGTGATACCTGCCTGAAGATGTGTCCACAACACGCTACGCCGATGGCGCAATCCATGAACGTGGACGAGGTGCTTAGTCACGTCCGCAAAGCGGTGCTGTTTATTGAAGGGATAACGGTAAGCGGCGGCGAAGCCACGACCCAGTTACCGTTTGTGGTGGCGCTGTTTACTGCCATCAAAAATGATCCACAACTGTGTCATCTCACCTGTCTGGTGGACAGTAACGGCATGTTGAGCGAAACCGGCTGGGAAAAATTACTCCCGGTGTGCGACGGCGCGATGCTCGATCTCAAAGCGTGGGGAAGCGAATGTCATCAACAGCTAACCGGACGCGATAATCAGCAGATCAAGCGCAGCATTAGTCTGCTTGCCGAGCGCGGCAAACTGGCAGAACTGCGTTTGCTGGTAATCCCAGACCATGTGGATTATTTGCAGCATATCGATGAGCTGGCGGCGTTTATCAAGGGACTTGGCGATGTTCCGGTACGCCTGAACGCGTTTCATGCCCACGGCGTGTATGGCGAGGCGCAAAGCTGGGCGAGCGCCACGCCGGAAGACGTTGAGCAATTGGCTGATGCGTTACGGGAGCACGGGGTGAGCCGATTAATATTTCCGGCGCTGTATTTGTGACATGGCGGATGCAGCCTACGGTTCGGCACAGACCTGTAGGCATGATAAGACGCGTCAGCGTCGCATCAGGCATTGTGCGTCGACTGCCGGATGCGGTGTGAACGCCTTATCCGGCTTACGAAGGGCAGACTACCCACGAACGTTAAACACCGCATACGTGTTATTAAGCAACACTTCGGCAATCTCATCCGCGGGTTCCGGGCGTAACTCGCACAGCACGGCAAACACACGGGCGGCCTGTTCAGGGCGATTAGGCTGCCCCTGAAAACCATCGAGCGGCATATCTGGTGCGTCGGTCTCCAGCAACAACGATGCCAGCGGCAGCTTTGCGATGACATCGCGGGTTTTACTGGCGCGTGGATAGGTGATAGTACCGCCTACGCCAATTTTGTAACCCAGCTGCACAAACCGTTCGGCCTGTTGATAACTGCCGGAAAAACCATGAACCACACCAGTGCGTGGCAAATTTTGGCGTTTAAGATGCATCGCCAGTTTGTCGTGCGTGCGCCGTGAATGAAGGATCACCGGCAGATCGTAGCGTTTCGCCAGTTTCAGTTGTTCATCAAGCAACCACTGCTGCCTCTCAAATTGCGGATCGTCACCAAAGAGATCCAGGCCGATCTCCCCCACCGCCACCACCTTCGCCGGATTCCTTTCCAGCGCCTGCTGTAACTGCTCCAGCGACGCATCGTTATGTTTTTCCAACATCCCCGGATGCAACCCTAAAGCGGCATACAGCGGTTGATAATTTTCCGCTAACGCCTGCACACGGGCAAAATTTGCCGCCTCGGTGGCCGGAACAATGATCTTGCCTACGCCCGCTTGTGCCGCGCGTTGCAGGCTGGCCTCTTCATCGCCACTAAACGGCGGGAAATCAAAATGGCAGTGGGTGTCGATATAACGGCAAATCAAGCCAAATCCTCATTGTTAAATGTCGGGTCATTCGCCTGCGGAGCGTCGCTCACTTCGGCAACCAGCGTATCGTTGGCGACGGGTGCAGGAGGAATAACAATCGACTCCGGCGTCACCACCGGCACCAGATGGCGGCTCAGCGGCGCTTTTTCAGTCAATAACTTACCGACCGTTGCCAGAAAATAACGCCCGCATAAACGACCAAGCTTATAGTCTTCACGCAGCGCCGGAATCCGACTGCCGAGCGCGATACTATGTAATGGCTTCGGCGGATAAATTTCGAATATCCGCAGCTTGCCCGGTGGTTTCTCAATAAATTGCTGAATCTCACGATAGCTGGTTTCATGATGCTGCACCAGATTGACCAGCGGCTGCAGGCTACTGTCACCCAACCAGCGTTCCATGCGTTTGAACCACTGCGGCGTATAGTACATTTGTGACGGCACAGTGCGGATGACGACCAACGTTTTTGCTCCCTGCCTTGCCGCCTCTTTAACCGGGATCGCATCACTGATCCCGCCATCCAGGTAATTAATGCCTTCCAGCGACACTCCGCTACGATAAAAGCCAGGTATTGCACTGGAGGCGCGAATCACATCCAGCCAGTTCTGTTTGGTTGGCAAAAAGTAATTCGGCGCATAGTCATCCTGACGACAAGCACACATATAAAACGATTTGCCGCTGTCAAATAGCCGCGCTGCGGTGTCCATTTGCAACGGCATCTGGCTTGCGGTGGCCTCCACCAGCCAGTCGAGATCGATAAGATTTCCTCCACGGACAAAGCGCAATGGATCGAAAAATTCGCGTTTTGTGGTGTAACGCATGATGACTTTGCGCGCGTAACCGGGCTGATTGCAGATATACGCCGAGAGGTTCTGCGCTCCGGCAGATGTGCCAAGATAAAGATCGAAAGGATTAAACTGCGCGCGCATAAACTCATCCAGCACGCCAGCTGTGAAAATTCCACGCTGTCCGCCGCCTTCGCACACAAGAGCAATCCGTCCAGGCTGGAACGGCCTTAGCGACAACGGCGCAATATTACCAAGCGTTACAGGTATTCGCTGCCCCACCTCTGCCTTCCTGTTTTTGTTGTGAAAGAATGACAAAGTAACGCAATTTATTATTCGCTAAAACCGCAAAAGCCAGTCCGCTGGACTGGCTTTGGATAAAATTTTCTTAATGGTCTGAAATCTAGGGTCTTTTTCGGCCCATGAACAAACTCACCAAGAACAGAATAATCCCGACGACAAAGACAATTTTAGCTGCGCCTGCAGCAGTACCGGCCAGACCACCAAACCCAAGTGCGGCGGCGATTAACGCGATAACCAGAAATATGATGCCCCAACGAAACATAAGCGTCTCCTTTACCATAGTTAATGTCACCGCTTGATATGAACGTGAAAATCACTCAATGCGATATTTTTAGTGTGGTGCACATCGCGCCTCCCGACAAAGTTCGGGAGGTCGAATTACGACGAATTACTTAGTTTTCAGATCATTTTTAACGCTTTTCACACCATCTACCGCTTTGGCGATACTTTCAGCACGGTCGCTCTGTGCCTGAGAATCTACGGTACCGGAGAGCTGAACCACACCATCGGTGGTTTCAACTTTCACTTTACGTGAAGGGACGATATCGTCCGCCAGCAGTTTGGCTTTGATTTCACTGGTGGTGGCGGTGTCACCCGCGTAGCCCTTCACAGAGCCTTCTTTAGCGTCGCGAACGTGCAGTTTGTCGCTGACAGAGGTCACGCCTTCAACGCCTTTCGCCACTTTCACTGCCTCTTCGGCCTGGGCCTGGCTTTCAACGAAACCGCTCAGGGTCACGACTTTTTGATCGGTTTTGACAGAGATATCGGTGCTCTTGATGTTGTCATGATCCACCAGGGCCGCCTTCACTTTCGCGGTGATTGCACTGTCATCCATGAAATTACCGACTTTATTCATAGAGCTATCGACTTTTTGCCCTGCGCTTTCATTGGTAGTCTGCGCGTTGTTTTCTGCGTAGGCAGAGCCGGTCGCGACGGCAGAGGTCAACATTACAGCCAGCAGAGTTTTCGAAATCTTCAGTCTTGTCATAGTCATCGATTTATTCCTGTATGTTTGCTCGTAATTTGAGCCTGGCAACACGAGGTTGCATTGCTGAATAGGGAGAGACTTCACCCTCTACAGAAGTCAATGGTCGCCATCACAAAAGCGATGGGTGATGAATAACGACCATTACAGCCTCTGAATCAGTTATTAATATCGGTAGAATGACAATCGACGGCTTTAGATACTGATATCTACGCATTGAACGGTATTTAACGCCGCCAGAAATGTCATTACTTTGTTAAATATAGATCACAATTTTGAAACCGCTCGGGATATCCGCTAAAACATAAGCAAAAGTGAATGTTTTAAGAACATTCCGTAAGCGGCTAATAAGGAAGGGAAATTGACAGGGCGCAGCGGTTGCCGCACCCTGGAGGCAAGAATTAATGCTCGCGGGTCTGGTGGAACTGAACGTCCGGATAACGTTCCTGCGCCAGGCGCAGGTTGACCATGCTGGTAGCGATGTAAGCGAGGTTATCGCCGCCATCAAGCGCCAGTTGGCTTTCGTTCTTACGCTTGAACTCTTCGAATTTCTTCGCGTCCGCACATTCTACCCAGCGTGCAGTGGCAACGTTGACTGACTCATACACTGCTTCAACGTTGTATTCGCTCTTCAGGCGCGCTACCACCACATCAAACTGCAGCACACCAACCGCACCAACGATCAGGTCGTTGTTGGAGATCGGACGGAACACCTGCACCGCGCCCTCTTCGGAAAGCTGTACCAGCCCTTTGAGCAGCTGTTTTTGCTTCAGCGGATCTTTCAGGCGGATACGACGGAACAGTTCCGGCGCAAAGTTCGGGATACCGGTGAACTTCATCATCTCACCCTGGGTAAAGGTGTCGCCGATCTGAATAGTGCCGTGGTTGTGCAGACCAAGGATGTCGCCCGGATACGCTTCTTCAACATGCGAACGGTCGCCCGCCATAAAGGTCAGCGCGTCGGAGATCACCACATCTTTCGCGGTGCGCACCTGGCGCAGCTTCATGCCTTTTTCATATTTACCGGATACCACGCGCATAAACGCCACGCGGTCGCGGTGTTTCGGGTCCATGTTGGCCTGAATTTTAAATACGAAGCCGGTAAATTTATCTTCGCTCGCCTCTACGGTACGGGTATCAGTCTGACGCGGCATCGGCGCAGGTGCCCACTCTACCAGGCCATCCAGCATATGATCGACGCCGAAGTTACCCAGCGCAGTACCAAAGAACACTGGAGTAATTTCGCCCGCAAGGAACAATTCTTTGTCGAACTCGTTAGACGCGCCTTTCACCAGTTCCAGTTCGTCACGCAGCTGCTGTGCCAGATCTTCACCAACCGCAGCATCGAGATCCGGGTTATTCAGCCCTTTAACAATACGGACTTCCTGAATGGTGTGACCTTTACCGCTCTGATAGAGATAGGTTTCGTCTTTATAAAGGTGGTAAACGCCTTTAAACAGCTTGCCGCAGCCAATCGGCCAGGTGATCGGCGCACAGCCGATTTTCAGCTCGTTCTCAACTTCATCGAGCAGCTCCATCGGATCGCGGATATCACGGTCAAGTTTGTTCATAAAGGTGAGGATCGGCGTATCGCGCAGACGGGTAACTTCCATCAGCTTACGGGTACGATCTTCAACACCTTTTGCAGCGTCGATAACCATCAGGCAGCAGTCCACCGCCGTCAGGGTACGATAGGTATCTTCCGAGAAGTCTTCGTGCCCGGGGGTGTCGAGCAGGTTAACCAGGCAGTCGTGATACGGAAACTGCATCACAGAGGTGGTAATGGAGATCCCACGCTGCTTTTCCATCTCCATCCAGTCCGACTTAGCGTGCTGGTTGGAACCACGGCCTTTTACTGTACCGGCAGTCTGAATGGCCTGTCCGAACAGCAGCACCTTCTCGGTGATGGTCGTTTTACCGGCGTCCGGGTGAGAAATAATTGCAAAGGTTCTTCTTTTCGCTACCTCTGCGGCCAAAAGGCTTGTCATAATTGTTGTCTCTTTGATTATGTACAATCATATGTACAAAGAAAAATTCATGCCGCTGATTGTACATTTTGGAGGTATCAGAGCATAGCAGAACATGATCAGTAGGTGTATTTGTAGCCAAAGAACATTTGTACATGCAGCAATCTTTGTTCTATTGACACTGTTTATTCATACAGTTAAAAATAATACTGTATACAAACACAGTGTAGAGGGATTTTTATGCGTATTGAGATCTGCATAGCCAAAGAGAAAATGACTAAAATGCCAAACGGTGCTGTGGATGCGTTAAAGGAAGAATTAACTCGACGCATCAGTAAGCGTTATGACGATGTAGAGGTGATCGTAAAAACCACCAGCAACGATGGCCTTTCTGTTACGCGCACTGCCGATAAAGATTCAGCTAAAACTTTTGTTCAGGAAACTCTGAAAGATACCTGGGAGTCTGCTGACGAGTGGTTTGTTCACTAATTAGCACGTAAAATCGGTAACGGCTGGAAATCATTCAATACCCGCACTATCGAAAGTTCACCAGTTAGCCGCAGCACGTTCCTGCATACAACGTTTCTGCGGCATATCACGAAAAGATTACTCAATGACTGGGACTTCAGGCCACTCAATATCCCGTACAATTATGTATCACCACACTTTAACAATACCCGATATTTATTCCAGAGTGCGAGCAACGTTGTCCCTTCTCTTTTGCACTCTTAATATATACGATTGCTTAAGTGGAGATGCTTGACGAATCGCCAAATAAAACATCTTTATTAGAACAAAAATCTATATGTGATTGCAAATTTAGTCGTTAACACTACTCATATCTGAATACTGACCTAATATACTTACTAACCGTGAGAAATCTTTTTTTCCGAGTTAATCATTCGCAATAAACTTTCACCTAATTTAAAATAATTAGCTACAATTATAATTGCAATATTAGATATGACAATTTACGTAAAATCTCATGGGATACAGTATACCGAGCCAAACACATAAGGAATTGAAATGGATGGAGAAAGTTTTAATTTTGACAATACTGATATTGAATTCCTTGCTTCAATGTATGCATCAGCTAAATTATCGGCAAACACAAGCCCCATAATGCATATAATAGTAAGCATTCCAAGAGATAAGAAAAAACATTTTTATAATCGAGTTAAACATTATCTCAACTTATATTCCGATAAAAAAGACACTCCTTAAAAAAGAATGTCATCCCTTTTACTATTAATAATAAAGGGATGACACACCCTCAAACCATTCTGTTTTTTACTTCTAATGAATTACATTTCGGCCAGCATTTATCTGACATTGTAAAAAGAGCACTCTATATAAAGTTTTTGTTTTATCCTACAGGTGCTGCTGGCCACTCAATATCAGGTGCAGTTGATGTATCAACACGGTTCAGCAATACCCGATACTTTTTCCATGCTTCCAGCAACGAGATTTCTTCCTCCGTTGCAATTTCCAGATCTGCAGCATCCTGAAGCGGCGCAATATGCTCACTGGCTACCTGCATCAGGTTGTTTTTTGTTTCTTCCGCCTCCCGGATCCGGAACAGTTTTTCTGCTTCCGTATCCTTCACCCAGGCTGTGCCGTTCCACTTCTGAAACTCCCCTTCCGGCGATAACCAGGTAACATTTTCCGGTAACGGACCGAGTTCAGAAATAAATAACGCGTCGCCGGAAGCCACGTCATAAACCGTTTTACCCCGATGATCTTCAACGAGATGCCACGATGACTCATCACTGTTGAAAACAGCCACGAAGCCAGCCGGAATATCTGGCGGTGCAATATCGGTACTGTTTGCTGGCAGACCTGTATGAGGCGGAATATATGCATCACCTTCACCAATAAATTCATTAGTTCCGGCCAGCAGATTATAAATTTTTATGGTCCGTGGTTGTTCACTCATTCTGAATGCCATTATGCAAGCCTCACAATATAGTTAAATGCGATGTTTTTGACGGTGTTTTCCGCGTTACCAGCAGCGTTAACGGTGATGGTGTGTCCGTGTGAGCCAATCGCAACGGAGTGCGTATGAGCACCAATACCGACAGTATGCGCGTGTGCACCTGCACTTGCAGCAGTACCTGACACCGGGTGGGTATGCGCTCCGGCTGACGATGTGCCAGTACTCGAGCCTGCACGAGACGCACCTTTGAGGGCTTTATCGCCCTGCTCGGTATTGCCAGATGGGTAACAGGCAACCGTGTGTGTATGTGCCCCTGCAGAAGCAGCCGTACCACTGACACTATGGGTGTGCGCTCCGGTGTTATTCGTGGTCTTAGTACCATAATCAAACGAACTGGTTGTTTTCGTCCCCAAATCCGTACTGGATGCACTGGCACTGTGGGCATGCGATTTAATACCGTCCTGTTCCTGAGACAATACAGCGCGACCACTGGCGGGTTTGCCCTTAATTGTCCATCCACGCAGATCAGGGATCACACCAGATGGGTAAGCGGTTGCAAGTTTCGGGTAGGCAGATTTGTCAAAAGTCTGCCCCTGCATCAGGGCATAACCAGACGGAACGGTATCTGATGGCCACGGGATTGGTGCGCCAACTGGATAAAACTCTGCCGGAGGATGGGCAGTAGTGTAAAGCTGCGCCCACGGCGACCAGTTGGCGTCGGTTGTATCCCGTCGCGAACGAATAAATGCCGGAGCATGTGCACCGCTTGTACCACTCCACCCGATAAGCAATTCGCCCTCTCCAGCAGCATTCGCACCTCTCATATGAAGCACATTGCCATAAGCAGTGGGGTAGCCATTGTTGTACGCCTCGTACATTTGAATGCCAGCAGTGCCTTGAGTAGAGCCGCTTAACGCCGTAACTCGGCCACGAGATACCAATGTATTAATGTTGATATCGCCTGAGCCATCAAACTTAACACCATTGATGTTTCTCGCTGTTTGCAACTTCGTAGCTGTTGAAGCATTACCCTTAATGCCGCCATTAACGGTAAGCGCCCCGGTTATTGTGCCTCCTGTTAATTTCAAAAAGAGCGCATCAATCCATCCAGCGAAACCCGGTTTATTGATATACAAGTTGCCATCATTGGCAAATATGCCACCACCTGGTGTTCTTAATGGCTGTGACATATCCGCCAAAGTTAACTGGCCTGACATTGAATCACCAGCTCGATTAAAGTCCCGTCTCCAGCCTGGCGCATAATTGTCACCGTGGTTGATGTAGGTAAATTGTGCCTTGACGGTTCCGCCGTTCGTTGCGGTCGTGGGGGTGGTGATGCGAATAGTCATAGCCTCTCGAACCCCCATAACCTCAACTACAGCGCCAGAAAGTTGTATATTTCCACAACCGGTATCCGTGATGATTTTATTGGCAGCGTAAGCCCATGAGCCTTTGCACATCCAGTATGAATGATTGAACGCCCCCTTAGACTCCAGCCACTCGATAAATTGCGCCGTCGTCCAGTTATTGCTGTCTCCTCCGATGCTGATATTGCCGCTGGCAGCTTTCGCTGCGCCAATATTTTTTACGAAGGTGTCTTTATCAGGTATATCTGCCCCGTTCTGGTTTTTCCGAAGGCGTGTTTCAGCGTTGTCGTATGCGGACTTTACCGCTTTCGGTGTTGCAGCGAGCGTCTCAGATTCGCTGCTGGTCTCACTGCTGAGCTGTACTATCCCTTTTTTCGTCGTGCTTGCATCCTCAAGCGCCACGGCAGATGCAATATCCTCTGCCCGTTTTGCAGCTGTCTCGGCGCGCGTTGCCGCGGATTCAGCCGCATTTTTGCTCTGAGC